>VSPD01000001.1 GCA_009775125.1 Muribaculaceae bacterium
ACGCTTGATGTTAACCCCGTATGGCCGGCACCGCCGACATGCGGGGTACGGGAAAAGCGAACCAATCGTGGTGTTGGAGCGGAGGCCGGCCGGAGCGTTCGGCGAGGCCAAACCTGCCACGAGGCACTGCCTCGCAGTGCTTTTTTTATTGTCGTTGCCGACCGGGCTTGTCGGCATACAGCCTCCAAACCCGGTTACCCAAGGAATCACGGCTTCGCCGTGCCGAACTTGCGTAATTTGTATTAATGAATAATTTGCGGGAATTAATGCAAAAATCTTTTTTACGTAATCGTGATAATCCACGTAATTAACGGTCGCTTACGGGGATTAACGTAAAAAACGGAGCCGTGCAGAAGGGTGGCACGGCTCCGTTGATATTTGGTTTATGCGTCGCGTCAGCGGACGATGAATTTCTCGGATTTGACTTTGCCGTCGGTGTAGACGGTGCGGCGCACATAGACACCGGGAGCGAGACCGTCTTCAACATTTGCGTCGCTTACGGGCATGCCGGAGATTGTCCATACCGACACTTCGGCTACTTCGGCGGCTTCGATGTCGTCGACGCCTGCCATGCCGATGCGCATGGGGCTACCGGGAACGGTGTACGACATGACGGGTGTAACGCCCATGCCGCCACGGCCGTCGAGGTTGGCGAAGATCGCTTTCACTGCCACTTCGTATTTCTCGCCGGGGTTGACATTGGAGAATGTCGCGGTGTAACCGTCGGCAAACGAACCGGCCATTACTCTTTCGAAGGGGTTGCCGCCATAGTGCCAGAGCATAGGCGAGGCCCATCCGGCATATTTCGACTCATCGGAGAATTGGGCTTTTACCTCGAGGGTACGCGCATTTTTGTCGTATGTGAACTTCACGGTATAAGGAGCATAGAACACGCCCTGCTGGCAATCGCTTGCGTTGAAGCGGCATATAGATTCATAAACTGTGCTGCCGGCTTCTTTCCACATATAGAGATTGTCGAGATAGAAGGTCTTGCCGTTGCCGCCGTCGAACTTGAACTGGCCAAGTTTGCTGAAATTGACGTTGGAGAATACGGAAAGAGCGATGTCGAACGAATTCCAACGGCCGCCTTCGAGATGAACCGACACGCCGGAACGGTCGTAAGTCGGGTAAAGCGAGATGGGCACGATATTTACGTCCATGGCCTCGGGGGCATAAAGGTCGATATGGAGGAACTGCATGTCGGTGACATCAACCACGGCATCGCCCGGGAACTGGAAGCCAAGGTAATTGAAGTTTTCGAATTTGTAAGCCTCGTTGCCGCCGCAGTTTTCCTTAGATGCGACTGTCGACTGGCCCCAGCTGCCTACAAACATGCCGGGAACGACCGAAGCATACGAGCCGCTGTAAAAACTTTTCACATCGCCGGCTGCCTGACGCGGCGCCGGAGCTGCGGGCATACCGCCACGGGCCGATTCTTTCCACATATAGAGGTTGTCGAGATAGAAGGTCTTGCCGTTGCCGCCGTCGAACTTGAACTGGCCAAGTTTGCTGAAATTGACGTTGGGGAATTCGGAAAGGGCGATGTCGAACGAGTTCCACTTGCCGCCCTCGAGGTGGCGTTTTGCTCCGTCCTTATCGTAGGTGGGGAAAAGCGAGATGGGCACGATGTTGACGTCCATAGCCTCGGGAGCATAGAGATCTACATGGAGATACTGCATGTCGGAAGCATCGACAAGCGCGTCGCCGGGGAATTGGAATCCGAAATAGTTGAAGTTGTCAAACTTATAAGCATCGTCATTGCCGCATTTCACGACAGATGAGGCTGTGGCCTGGCCCCAGTCGCCGACAAACATGCCGGGAACGACAGAGCCGTAGGCGCCGCTGAAGAAGCTCTTGACATCGGCGGCATTGCGCGAGGGAGCAGGAGCGGCAGGCATAGCAGAAGGATTGCCGGTATTGCCCGAGTCGTCGCCGCGATTGACAAATCCACCGATTGTAACTACCGCACGGTACGGAGCCGAGGCATGGCAGGTGGCGCTTTGGTCGAATGTGTCGTCGTAAGCGAAAGCATATGTGTAGCCGTTAGACACTGTAATGTTTGTATCGTGGAAGAATTTCACATATTCGTTGCAAGGATACTCCGAGCCGCCGGTGAAAGCACGGACACCGGTTTCGGGGTTCCAGTCCTGATGGGCTGTGGTGAGGCGGAACTGGCCGCGGTTGAAAGCAGCGCAGAACATGGCCTGCACGGTCTTGTCGATGTCGGAGCCGGCAGCGAACGGGCCTGCGCCTTCGATGGCATCTTCGGTTGTGGGTTTGTTGACATGGCCTTGCGAACCGACGGCCCAATACGTGCCTTCCTTGCAGGTGAGCA
Source organism: Muribaculaceae bacterium (assembly GCA_009775125.1). Lineage (GTDB taxonomy): Bacteria > Bacteroidota > Bacteroidia > Bacteroidales > Muribaculaceae > CAG-873. The sequence goes on from VSPD01000001.1 coordinate 2,336, forward strand.
CAAACTGGTCGCCGTAGACGCGGCCTTCCCAACGACCGAGCACACCCATCGAGATATTTGCCGTGTTATAGCGGAAATAGTCCCACACGCGGTTGATGTAGTCGCCGAAAAGGTTCGATGCCTTCACGCTCTGCACCTTCGAGGGCTGCTTGATGATGCCGCCAAGATTGTCTTTTCTAATGGGGTTGCTGTAACAGTCCTTATATACGGTGTTGCCGTAAGCGTTGTTCCAGCTTTTGATGATATCGCCGTAAGAAAGTTTCTCGCCACGCTTAATGTAAGCGGGGCTGGCGGAATACAGTTCGAGTCCCATCGGATACTGGAAGGCATCGACACGTGTGGTGTTGATCCATATAGGCTGTCCGGGTTCGTTCGGGGAGTTGGTGAACTCGATAAGTTCCCAACGGATATCGGCATTGGGGTCGCCGGGGTTATTCATGTCGGCACCTGCATAACCTGCGTCGAAAGCATGGAGATACATAGGCGACTTGAACGAAATGAACAGGCGGCAAGCAAAAGTGTCGCCAATGTAGATAGTGTTGTCCTTAATGTCGGACAGGCGGGTGAATATGTCGGCATATCCCCAGTCGCCTGCATCATGGTGCAGATTGTTGACACTCGGAGTAAGCGGCTTGAGCACAGCAGACTTGTTACGCGAGGTGGCGCCGAGGTCGTAATAGATATCTCTTTCTTTTGTTTTACCGATAATAGCGACATAGATATCGCTGTCGGCATACGCTCCGGCAGAACTGTTTACCAGTTCCAACGGCAGATCGGCCCATGCGCACAATGCGCCAAGGGTCAAGGCTCCAAAGCCTGAAATCAATTTTTTAAACATTTTGTAAGGATTAACTTTTCAACATCACATCCCTCCGGATGCGGTTGACATAAATAGTTTAACGATGGTATAAAAAAAAATTATAGGATAAAAATACGCCACAAATTTAACTTTATTTAATTAAAAATGCAAATAATTTACAAGAAATCATCAAAAAAAATTTGGTATCCTGTAAAAATTGCAAACCCCTTATGCGCAAGCCGGAATTCAGGTGCACAAAGCGGCAGAGTCGCTTAATATGGCAGGCATGGGCGAAAGCCCATGTTATGATGAATAGTTGATATTCGACTGCGGCCGCAGTCGAACTTGCCTAAACCAACTAAACACGGGCAATTGCCCGTGCCTACCGTATTCGACCGCAACTGCGGTCTCTTTTTTTCTTTTCAGAAAAAAAACGGCATTTCAACCGATTGCGTTGAAATGCCGTCTGTGACGCTTAAATAATTGTTATTTACTTTTTAGCCGAGGATTGGGGCAACTTTTTGGCATACCAGTTTTTCATCACATAGAATGCTTTTTTGCGGTCGCCCTTGTCGCTGATGAGTCCCTTGCGGTTGAAATCGTCCTGAATTCCGGGAAGATGGCGCCGGGGTGAGCGGAAATCTTTAAGAATCCATGGGGTGCATCCGGCCAGACCGGGAATACGGTCGAGCATGGCCGTGTGTCTGCGATAGAGGTCTTCCTGATGCTCTTCCGTGAAACGATGTGCCGGGTCGCCATGCAGTCCGGCCAGCGCCCCTCCGCCAAATTCACTGATAAACACCGGCTTGTCGATGGAGAATTCCCAGTTGGAAGTATCGCATTTTTCCGGCTTGCCATCGTACCATCCGATATATTCGTTGAAAGAAATAATATCAAGGACATCGCTTAGCGGGTCGTCGACCGACATAACGCCCGGACGAATCTCGTCCTTTTCCATGGCCGCTCCAATAAGACGGGTGCCCCCGTCGAGAGCGCGGGCCTCGGCAGCAAGGCGCGTGAGAAATTGATTGCGCGCATCGGAGCGTGGCGTTTCGTTTGCTATTGACCATATGATTATGTTGCAACGGTTTTTGTCGCGTGTAATCATATCGTTGAGCTGGCGCGAGGCATTGGCATATGTGCCGGGGTTATCCCAATGTATTGTCCAATACACAGGGATTTCCGACCACACGAGAAGCCCCATTCTTTCGGCCTCCCGAACCATCTCCTCGTTGTGGGGGTAATGCGCAAGCCTTACGAAATTACAATTCATTTCCCTGGCCCAGTTGAGAAGCGTGTGGGCATGTTCGCGGCTCCATGAGCGGCCGCTATTGTAAGGCGCCTCTTCATGGATGCTGACGCCGCGGCAGAATATTTCCTTTCCGTTGAGAAGAATGCGCGTGCCATCGGTTGAGATTGTGCGGAAACCGATTTCGTCGCGGATTGTGTCGCCGGCGGCTATGATACATATATCATATAGTTTCGGATTCTCCGGGCTCCACAGCTGAGGGGCGCATTTCAGCGAAACGCTTCCTCGCCTATCCTGCCCTATGGCCACTTTTTTATTGATTTTCAGTTCGGGGATATAAAGAGTGACTTCCCCAATGCCGTCGCCCTCGACTTCAAACTCGGCGTTGACTGTGTTTTTTTGCGTCGGAGAAAGTTGCACGCAGTAATCTCTCACAAAAGCCGCCGGAGTCTCAACGATAGATACCGGACGTGTCAAGCCTCCATAGTTCCACCAATCGGCGTTGACAGTCGGCACACCTTCGGGCCGACGCTTGTTGTCGACCTTTACAACAAGCGAGTTCTCACCTTCATTGAGCAGCCCGGTAACCTCAAAATTGAACGGAGTGAAGCCTCCCACATGCTCGCCGAGACGCTTTCCGTTGAGCCAGACAATCGTTTCATAATTTGATGCTCCAAAATACAAGAACTGTCTGTGCCCGGGAGTTATCTCGGGCGTAAAACGGTTGCGGTACCATACGGTGCCTTCATAATAATACAGTTCCGGACGCTGTGTGTTCCAGTCACCCGGCACCTGCAAGAACTTATCCTTGCCAAAATCGTATTCCTGCAATTCCGTAGGGTCTGAATAGTCAAGGTCCTGCGCATATCCATTGTCGGTAGGGTTAAGCCGGTAATCGTAATATCCGTTTTCGAAAGGGTCGACAATCGTGCGCCATTGCCCGTTTAGCGACTGCTGCTGGCGAGCCGGCATATTTGTTATCAACGGGAATGAGGCGTCGGCCAAAGCCGAAAATGGCGAGACAGCAGCCATGGCAACCATCCCGCAGAATAAGATTTTATTCATTTTCATGGTATTATGTTTAAATCACAAGCCGGAGGGTTCTTTGCTTGTGGCAAGCGCTCCGCGATGAGTGTTCCTGTTAAAGCGCGGAGGCTTTAAGCGAGAGACCTATGCGTTCGGCAAGGCCAAAGAGGAGGTTCATGCAATGAACGGCTGTGCCGGCGGCTCCTTTCAAGGGGGCGTCGAAGGCGGCCGACACGGTAACGCGTCCGTCGGCCTTATCGAGATAAAGAAGGCATTTGTTTGTTCCTTCCACTTCTCGCGGCGACGGGATGCGGTCGACTACAAAGGTGAAATTATGGTCGTCGTAAAACTCCTCATAAAGGCGGACAAGCTCTCCGATATTGAGGTCGGTATCCACCGAAACTGTCGCCGTGAGCACACGGGCCTGCCCGGAGGCGTCCGCTTCAATTCTGATTTTTGATGCAAAGCCGGGCTGGAGGCTGCACAACGCATCCGAGATTTCTTTTTGGGAAATGCCGTGGGACGAGTCGGACACAAGACACGACGGAAGCGTGATGCTCACGTCGATATCGGAGGTCAGGAGCCCTTCCTTGGCCAAAGGGAGAAGCGACAGAAGGATAATATTTGCCTCGGCCGACGGCACGGCAGCCCGCAACGCGCCACGCACCATGGCTTTGCGGTTTAGCTCCGGCAAGCCGTAGACCATATCCTGCGATTGGACGGGCACAAGGCTCACTATCTTCATATCCGGCTCAGCCGATGCAAAATCGAGAGCGGCTTCGGCGTCGCCACACACAAAGAGCATGTTGGCTTCTTCCGGGCGAGGACGGTTGACAAATCGCAAGTCGGTTTCCCCTATCAAGCCGTGGTGAATGTCGACGAGCGCGCGCCCTGCATGCGGCTCGGCATACAGCCAGGATATCTCCACATCGGGATGATTGATTAGAATACGGACAATTTCACCCGCGACAGCCGATTCGGCGGCATATATTCCGGCTTTTATCATTTTTCGGTATTATTTTCAGAGAAGATGAGACTATATATTTTTTCTGTGGCCCCGATATTGCCCGCGATATATTTCTCGCATATCGAGGAGGCATCGGACAGGGATTTTTGCGAAGAACAGAGCCGCGACATTACAGCCGAAAGCGAGTCCAAATCGTGATATTCGAAACCGCCGCCAAGCTCTATCAAATCGGCCGCCTCCTTAAATTTATTATGTTTCGGGCCAAAAATCACGGGCATGCCATAGACGGCTGCCTCGTTGATATTATGAATTCCCGCGCCGAATCCACCGCCGATCAGAGCCACATGCCCGCAGCGATAGAGAGCCGACAGTTTACCGAAACAGTTTACAATCACCGCACGGACATCATCGTCGACCTTTCCTTCCCGAATTATGTCGGTGATCAACGCCGACTTTCCTGGAACTGCCTGGCGGATTGCCTCGATGCGCCGGTCGTCGAATTCATGGGGCGCAATTATTATTTTCACATCGGGATGTGCGGCAAGCCAACGTAAGTATATTTCTTCGTCGGCTTCCCACGAGCTGCCGGCCACGATGGTGACAGGAGTGGCCCAACGTTCGAGATAAGGCATATCGAGCCGCTGCGAGCGCACGGCCGACACTCGGTCGAAACGCGTGTCGCCGGCCACTGTCACATTCTCTATGCCGATGCCGCGCAACAGTTCGGCCGAAGCCCGGTCTTGCACATAGAGGTGTGTGAAACACTGCAACAGTCGACGCCACATTCCGCCCCAACGTTTGAAAAAGCGTTGGCCGGGACGGAATATCGCAGATATAATATATGTGGGGATATTTCTGCGTTTCAGTTCCGACAGATAGTTGCCCCAAAATTCGTATTTCACGAAAATGGCCACGCGCGGGTTTACAGCGTCGATAAACCGCCGGGCATTTGCCGGCGTGTCAAACGGCAGATACACGACACAGTCTGCCTTGTCGTAGTTCTTGCGCAGCTCGAAGCCCGACGGCGAGAAGAATGACAGGAGTATTTTCCACTGCGGGTGCTCGGCTCGGATTCGTTCAATCAGAGGCCGCGCCTGTTCAAACTCACCCACGGAGGCCGCATGTATCCACACGTCGAATTGCTTGCACCCGGAGCGCTCGATTCGCGAAAAAATTTGTTTATGACCGTCAACCAGCCGTCGGGCCTTGCCCTGCCGCAGCGCGGCTATGCGCGCCGCGGCAGAGTACAGTGCTATTCCGGCGTTGTAGAGTGGATTCATTCCGCCGGGGTGATTCGTTCTATACCGGCGCGCAAGCGTGCCAATGTCTCGTCGCGTCCGAGCAATGCCGTTATGTCAAACATATGCGGGCCCTTGCACTCGCCCACCACTGTAAGGCGGAAAGCGTTCATCACATTGCCAAGATGGTAGCCTTTGTCGGCAATCCATGCCAACACTGCGGGTTCGGTACCGGCTCCGGCAAAATCATCGAGGCTTTCCAGAAGAGCGGCCAGTTCTGTGAGTTGAGCCGGCGTTTCCGGTTTCCAACGTTTTTTCACATCCTTTTCTGCATATGAATCGGGGGCAGTGAAGAAGAAGCGAGCCTGGTCCCAAAGGTCTTTCACAAAGTTGATGCGGCCTTTCACAAGAGATACGGCGCGTGTGATATATTCGTCGGAGAAGTTGGCAGTGTTCACGCCATTGGCTTCAAGCACCGGCTTGAACAGCATGGCAAGCTCGGCATCGTCCATCGCCTGCAAATAGGTATGATTGAACCATTTGCCTTTTTCGAAAGCGAATTTTGCTCCGGCTTTCGAGCAATGGTCGAGCGAGAATTTTTGAATAAGCTCATCCATCGACATTATTTCCGTGTCGTCGCCCGGGTTCCAGCCAAGAAGAGCGAGGAAGTTGACAACAGCATGCGGGAGGTAGCCGCTTTCACGATAGCCCGAGGATATATCGCCGGATTTGGGGTCGTGCCATTCGAGGGGGAAAACAGGGAATCCGAGACGGTCGCCGTCGCGCTTGGAGAGTTTGCCTTTGCCGTCGGGCTTGAGCAGGAGCGGCAGGTGGACAAATGCCGGCATAGTATCGGCCCAGCCGAATGCTTCGTAGAGCAGCACGTGTAGAGGAGCCGAGGGAAGCCATTCTTCGCCGCGGATTACATGCGACACTTTCATCAGGTGGTCGTCGACGATATTTGCAAGATGGTAGGTTGGCAGGTCATCGGCCGATTTATACAGCACCTTGTCGTCGAGAATATCGCTCTTGATCACTACTTTGCCACGGATAAGGTCGTTGACCTCGACATTTCGGCCCGGTTCGATGCGGAAGCGCACCACATACTGGGCGCCTTCGTCGAGAAGGCGTTTCACTTCGTCGGCGGGCAACGAAAGGGAGTTGCGCATCGACATACGCGTCGACGCATCGTACTGGAAATTAGGAGTGGCGGCACGGGCGGCTTCGAGTTCGGCAGGAGTGTCGAACGCAATATAAGCCTTTCCGGCATCGAGAAGCATGCGGGTGTGCTCGCGATAGATGTCGCGGCGTTCGCTCTGCTTGTAAGGGCCGTAAGGGCCTCCTTCACGGACGCCTTCGTCTATTTCAATACCGAGCCATGCGAGTGCCTCGTTGATATAATCTTCGGCTCCGGGCACGAAACGCTGGGAGTCGGTGTCTTCAATACGGAGAATCATCTTGCCGCCATGCTGGCGCGCGAAAAGGTAGTTATAAAGGGCTGTGCGGACACCTCCGATATGGAGCGGCCCCGTGGGAGAGGGGGCGAAACGCACTCTTACTTCTGACATTTATAGAGATATTATAGGTTACTATCAATGACTAATGACTAATGACTAATGACCAAAGACTAATGACTAATGACCAATTACTAATGACTAATGACTAATCACTAATCACTAATCAACTTTCGAACACTTAGAGCAACTTAATGGAAATGTAGCGCTTGGGATTTTTCTTAATGTCGACAAACAGCGAGTCGAGCGAGGATATGGTGGTGTTGAGGTTGTCGTAGAGCGAGGGGTCGTTGATAAGGCGGCCGAGGGTTGAATTGGGTTTGCCAAGTTCGTCGGAAAGGGCGCGCAAGTTGGCGGTAGTGGTTTGAAGGTCGGCCACGAGCGAGTCGAGGGGCAGGTTTTTCATCTGTCCGGACAGTTGGGCAAGATCCGATGTTATGTTGGAGGTGTTGCCTGTAATCTGCTTCACATCGGCAGCGATGGGGCCGAGTTGTGCCGTAGCGGCGGCAAGTCGCTGAGTTGTTGTCTGCAAATTGGCGGATATTGCGTCGAGACGTTTCACCGATGCAGTGAGGGCCGGGTCGGCCACCACGGCATTAAGGTTGGTGAGCAGAGTGTCTATTTTGGGAAATATCTGCTGCACGGCAGGAAGCATATCGCCGGCAGATGCCAGGAGCGATGAAGAGTTTTCGCCGATAAGACGGTCGCCGACACTGTGGTCGGTCGCCGACTTCGACAGATGAAGCACAATCGACGCTGTGCCGAGGATATCGGTGCCAAGCACGGCTTTTGAACCCTGAGGCACTTTAAGACGGCTGTCGAGCGACATTTCTACCAGCACATGGCCGGGATTGTCAAACTCATATTCCATCTCGCGCACCTGCCCCACCTTGAAACCGTTGAGCATTACGGGCGACGACACGGCCAGGCCTTCGACGTTTTCAAACGAGGCGTAATAGTAGTTTGTCGGCTTGAATACGTTGACGCCTTTGAGGAAATCTATGCCCAGAATGAGTATGGCCAGAGCCACGAGCACACATATTCCTATTATAACTTCTTTGCGAAATATCTTTTTCATTTTCCTTGTGTTTTTTTCTGATCTTTGTAATAATCGTCGAACGCCTCAAAAAGAGCCGTGGCGCATTTTTCTTTTCCTGCGGCGGAATGGAGGAATTTCTCCGACGTCGGGTTGCATATAAAATCGAGTTCGACAAGCACCGAGGGCATCGACACGCTCCACAGCACCCAGAATCCGGCCTGACGCACGTCTTTGTCGGCGCGTCCGGCTTTCTTCACCAGATTGCGCTGAGCCCGCGAGGCAAAATCGAGGCTTTGGTTGAGATGCGCGTTTTGCGTGAGTTCGAATATTATATACGATTCCGAAGAATTAGGGTCGAAATCCTTGTAACGCGACCGGCTGTTCTTTTCGAGCTCCATAACCGAGTTTTCGCGCATGGCCACACGCAGGTTCGCGTCCGACTTGTGAAGCCCGCAGGTGTAGACACTCGCGCCTTTCACGGTGGTGCGCCCGCGCGATTTCTTGTCAACTGAATTTACATGTATCGATATAAAAAGATTGCCGTGGGCATCGTTTGCGATTTTGGCCCGGTCGGCAAGCTCGACAAACTTATCGGTCGAGCGTGTGTACACGACCTTCACCTTGTCGCCATATTTCTTGCTGATTTTGCCTCCAAGACGTTTTGCCACATCGAGCACTATGGTCTTTTCATTGGTGAGCTTGCCTTTACATCCTATATCTTTACCGCCGTGACCGGCATCGATTACCACGACAAATGGCTTGCTCTCCTTGGCTACGCTTGCGAGGAAAGCAGACACTGACATTAATAATATAAGCACCAGGCGCGTCATTGTGCGATTACTGCGGTGCAAATTTACAAAAAAAATTGTGATTTTTGGCATTTGCAGCCAAAAATCACAATTTCGATTCCTTTTGGTAGACTTTATCGTATCATTTCTTTTGTCACAGTCTCACCGCGTCGCACGATATAGATACCGGGACCGGGATTGTCGACGCGCACACCTTGCAAGTTGTAATATTCAGGCTCTGCATCGGTGTCGACGGCGGCGTCGTCAATGCCGGAGGGGCTGGAAAGAGTAACACGCATCGAGGCGAGATCGGCGGTAATGTTATACACATACGGGCGGGCACTCCACGATTTAGCCGAAGATGCGTTCACATCGGCGGGGTAGCGCACGATGGCAGCCGACTCTCCGGTGGAGATTGATTCGTCGTCGGTAGATGCGCCGTAGCGGTCGCCGGAGTTCACGTCGTCCCATGTTTTACCAAGTGTGGTGGCAAATGAGAAGTAGCCGGCAAAAGCTGTGCCCGACGAGTTGACCGTCACATTATTAAATGTATATGTCGAGCCATCGCGCACGGCTTCGATGCCTTTGTCGGTAGCCCAGGCATAGCTGTTGACATGTCCCATAAGATACAGCTTTTCGGGGAGCGATTCGTAGGGATCGACGGGTTCGAATTCCACATTGGTTTTAGTCCATACGCAATAATCGGAACCCGAAGTTTTTATATCGTCGTCGGTGTATCCTTCGGGCGACACGAATGCCGAACCGATTTTCACCACCAATTTGCCGTTGGCGCCGGTTACTTCGGCCATGTAGCAATCTTTGGAGGATTGAAGCACCTTCACGGCGCTCATGTTGTGAACGCCCACGGCGTTGCGCACGGCGATAAGACGCTTGATTTCGTTCTTGAAACTTTTCCAGTGGGGAAGGAACACACACGGGGTGCCGGGCGAGCAAAGCATGAAAGCGTTTGCAGCAATGACATTGCCGGTGAATTTCGAACCGTCGCGGTAGGTATCGTGATTGTCGACGAAGGTAACGGAATATTGCTGATAGCCGTAATGAATCATGCCGGCCGGCTGCGGGTTTGTGCCGTTGGCTTTCCACACCAGCTTGGTAAGGTCGTTAGAAGCAAAGGCGTCGTTCACGGCATATTTGAACGGGAAGTCGAAAGCGGCCGAGGTCTTGCCGGTGGCGTCGATCCAAGCCTTCACTGCATCGTAATTGCCGTCCCAGTACTCGCCGACAGAGAATTCGGGCACCGAGTACTCATTGTAGATTTTGGTGTATTTACCGGCATAGCCTTTCACCATGTCGTAACGGAAACCGGCATAGCCCATATCTTCGAGAAGGAATTTGCAGTATGCCTTGCAATTGTCCTGCACAGCCACGGATGTATGGTCGAGGTCGCGGGCGCCGTCGAAATCGTCGCCGGTATCGGGCGCGCCTGTCGGTTTTGCCTGACCCGACTGATTGCGCACCTCGTCGGTGGAGCAGATGTGCTCGGGACCAAGTTTATATGTGGTGCCGCGCCATGTTTCGGCAGGGAAGTCGGTCCAGTTGGTCACGCCGCAACGGTGGTTTATTACCACGTCTTCGATTATGCCCGTGCCTTTTTCCTTATATGTGGCAATCATCGAGCGCAACTCGGCCTCGGTGCCGAAAATAGTATTATGGTTGGTGAACCAATATACCGGGGTATATCCCATCGAGCGGCCGCCGCCCTGCTGGTCGCGGGCGCTGTTAGGAATCCATATCAGGGAGAAACTTTTTGAAAGCTCATCGGCCTGCGATTCGAGATTGGTCCATTTGGTATCATTAAATGAGTCCCAATAGAACCCTTGTAGCATCACGCCTTGATAGTCCGACGGCCAACCTGCGGCCATAGTCGCGGCGGCACCGAACAGCACCGAGGCGATGACAGGAACGTATCGTCTTGTGTTCATAAACAATCTAATAATTTGAATTTCAGATTTATAGGTAAGTATGACAATGATTTTTCATTCAAAACCGTATGTACGGCGGCTATTTTTCGAGCACAAAGATACAATTTTTTTGTCTGCCGACAAAATATTCGAAGAAAAAAACGTAACTTTGCCGTATGTTTCGACACAGGCTGTTTCTCATAGTAAATCCAATATCCGGCACATGCTCAAAAAAAGGTGTCGTAGAGAAGATTGAGACACGTTTTCGCAGGCACGGCATAGAAATCGACACAGCTCTCACCACCGGCTGCGGCGACGCCACCCGATTGGCCCGCGAAGCGGTGGAAAAGGGCTACCGGGCCGTTCTGGCTTGCGGGGGCGACGGCACTGTAAACGAAACGGCGCGGGCAATGTGCGACACCGACATCCCCCTGGGCATTATCCCGGCAGGAAGCGGCAACGGCCTCGCCCGCCATCTCGGAATTCCAATCGACATCCTCACTTCGGTAGACGTGATATCGCGCGAGCATGTCACTCCGTGCGACTATGCCACGGCCAACGGCCGGCCGTTTTTCTGCACTTTCGGGTGGGGATTTGACGCCGCCGTGTCCGACCGCTTCGCCCGTGCCGGCAAACGAGGGCTTATCACCTACCTGAACAGCGCCATCGAGGAATACAAGGACTATCAGGGCGAGGAATACAGCATAAATGTCGACGGCGTGGCCCACACGCGCAAGGCTTTTCTCGTGGCGTGTTGCAATGCCTCGCAGTATGGCAACAATGCGTTCATCGCTCCGCAGGCATCAATAAAGGACGGTTTGCTCGATGTGATAATAATTAAAGACGCCGACCACCTGCGCACACTTCTCGTAGGCATCGACATGCTCACCGGCATGATTCCTCATAACAGCCAGATTGAGAAACTGCGCGGGCGCCACATCGTAATTACCCGCAACAGCAACGGACCGGCCCACCTCGACGGCGAACCCATTGAAATGGGGACAGTAGCCGACATCAAATGTATTCACGGCGCATTGAAGATTTTCACTCCGCAAAAGAAAATGCGGTTCATGCCGTTTGTCACACCTATGATATATACGTTCCGCGACTGGCATTTTGCCCTGCGCAATCTCGTGTCGGGCTGAACCCTTCCCCTATTTAATCACTATAATCAAGATGTTACCGACTAAATCAATATACACCCGTGGAGCCGAAGACGGGGCATGGATGGGGCTGCTGTTTGTCGCAGCCGTGGCCTTGCAGACGCTTGCGCAAGGCTCTCTTTTAGCCACGCTCATAGCCGACGTCCTGCTTGTGGCTGTTCCCGCCGTGCTTTGGGTGATGCTCCGCCGCTCATATCGCTACGACCGTCTTTTGACAACCTTCTCCGGCCTGTGGATGCATGGAATCATGGTTTTTCTATGCGGAAGCCTGATACTTGGCCTGGTGGCGTTCATGTATATGCGCTTCATCAACCCCGGATTCATTTACGCCCAGGCGCGGCTCGCCGTCGACCTCTATTCGCAGATACCCGAATTTGAGACTTTTGCCCAAACCCTGCAAAAAGCCATAGACCGCAAACTCCTCCCCTCTCCCATCATGATCACATTCACTGTTATATGGCTCGGGAGCTTCTCCGGAGCTATGCTGTCGATGATCGAGGCCGGACTCGTGAAGGCAATCGTAAAAAAATAACCTCTCAACTTAAAAGAACATGGACATCTCTGTCGTAGTACCCCTATACAACGAGGCTGAATCCCTCCCCGAACTCGAAGCATGGATTGCCCGCGTAATGACTGAAAATCATTTTTCCTATGAAGTGATATTTGTCGACGACGGCTCCACCGACAATTCATGGCAGGTAATCGAAAACCTGCAAAAAGCCAATCCCAACATCCGCGGAATCTCGTTCCGCCGAAACTACGGAAAATCGCCGGCGCTCAACACCGGTTTTGCCCGGGCAAAAGGCGATGTGGTGATAACGATGGATGCCGACCTCCAGGACAGCCCCGACGAAATTCCTGAACTTTACCGTATGATCACCGAAGACGGCTACGACCTCGTTTCGGGATACAAAAAGAAACGCTACGACCCGCTGTCGAAGACCATACCCACCAAACTCTTCAACGCCACAGCCCGCGCCGTGTCAGGAATCAAGAACCTTCACGATTTCAACTGTGGCTTGAAAGCATATCGGCAGAAAGTGGTGAAGCATATCGAGGTGCACGGCGACATGCACCGCTATATCCCCTATCTCGCAAAACTTGCCGGATTCAACAAAATAGGCGAAAAGGTCGTACACCACCAGGCCCGCAAATACGGCACGACCAAATTTGGCCTCGACCGCTTTGTAAACGGCTACCTCGACCTCGCCACACTATGGTTCACCGGCAAATTTGGAAAAAAACCGATGCACTTTTTCGGTCTGCTCGGCTCGCTGATGTTCTTCCTCGGATTCATCGCCGTGGCCGTAGTAGGCATAATGAAACTTTACCATATGCACGCCGGACACCCCTACTCTCTCGTCACCGACTCGCCCTACTTCTTCCTCTCGCTCACCCTCATGCTCCTTGGGTCGCAACTATTCCTTGCCGGATTCATCGGCGAGCTCATTGTGCGCAACTCAACCCTCCGCAACCAATACGAGATTGACAAAACAATAAATATAATGACTAATGACTAATGATTAATTACGAATGACTAATTACGAATAACTAATGACTAACGACTAATGTTTCCATTCGTAATTCGTCATTAATAATTCGTCATTAATAATTGATCCGTAATTCGTAATTTTTTTCTCCCATGCAATATATTGATTTCCTCGACCTTTGCGAAAAAAGATATTCCTGCCGGAACTATTCCACCGAACCGGTAAATGAAGAAAAGGTGATGAAGGTGCTTCGCACCGCGCAACTCGCGCCGTCGGCCTGCAACCGCCAGCCATGGACTTTTTATGTAGTGACCGATGCCGGCCGTCGCCAACGTATGCTCGCCAAATCACGCCCGGCGTTCAACGACGCCCCGGTGCTCATCGTTGCCGTAGGACACCACGACCAGGCATGGCACCGCACAGCCGACAATAAGGACCACACCGACATCGACCTCGCCATTGCCGGCGAGCACATCGCGCTTGCCGCCGAGGCCGCCGGCCTTGCCACATGCTGGATATGCAGCTTCGATGTCGACGCCGTCCGCGCCGAGCTAAACCTTGCCGAAAACGAGGAGCCTGTCGCACTTTTCCCCTTAGGATATGCCGCCGAAGACGACATCGTGCCTAAGAAATCGCGCAAACCGCTTACCGAAATCGTGAAATGGGTCGACTGACTTCCATAATTGCCGCAATATGCTTGCTTGCGGCCTTATCGGGCTGCAACACATCGGGCTGTCTTGAAAACCGCTCGTCGGTGCCGCTTGTCGGATTCTACGACTCGGCCACAGAAAAGTCAATATCCCTCGACTCCCTGGAAATATACGGAGCCGACGCTCCCGGCGACTCCATCCTCTCGGCACCGGGCACGCCTATATCGCAGATTTATCTGCCAATGAGGGCCACAAAAGATAATGTAATGTGGTTCATTGCCTACAAATGGAAAAATCTCGACAACCTCGACCTTGTCGACCGCATCGACCTCGACTACACGGCAAGCCCGTATTTCGCATCGGAGGAATGTGGCGTGATATACCGCTACCGCATCACCCGTTGCCAATACACCCGCAACCTCATCGATTCTATCGCAATAACCGATTCGCTTATTACAAACATCGATACAGAGAGAATAAAAATTTTCTTCCGCACATCTGCCGATGATGAGCCGGAAGACCAACCACAAGAATCACCACAACCGTGAACCTGCGCCTGCTTTATATATTAATAATGTGTGCCGTGTCTGTGGCGACGTGGGGCCAGCGACGCATAAACCCTGTCGAGACTCCGGCCACAACCACCAGGCCCGTCAACGAACTGGCCAACGACACCGCACGTATCAACGCCCGCATACGTGCCTCGATGGCTCACTATCACGACGAAAACGGCAATATAATCTATATCGACACCGTAACAGGACGTGAATGGCGCGACTCTACGGCCATGCTCAAAAAAATTCCGATGAAATATCCGCTGCTCACCGCCGTGAGCGTGGGTGTGGACATTTGGAACCCTGTGATGCGCGCGTTCAAGCAACACTACGGATTAATCGATTTCTCGGCCAAGGTGAATCTACACAACCGCTATCAACCGGTGTTCGAAACCGGGCTTGGCATGGCAAAGAATACTCCGGCCGACAATAATTTTACCTACAAATCGCCCCTCAGCGTATATTTCCGTCTTGGCTGCGACTATAATTTCCTTTACAATTCGTCGCCCGATTACCAGTTTACACTCGGAATGAGATATGGCTTCTCGCCGTTCTCTTATTCTATAACCGACATCACGATTAATTCCGACTACTGGGGCGAAACCGCTCGTCCGGAAATCCCGGCGCAACATGCCACTGTCGGATGGTGGGAACTCGCCATCGGGCTTCGCGTGAACCTGTGGGGACCCATCTCTGCGGGATGGACTTTGCGCTACCATCAGCTGCTCCATGAATCGAAGGCCGCATACGGCAAACCTTGGTATATTCCCGGCTACGGTTCGCGTCAAGGAGCCATAACCGGTTCGTTCACAATCTACTATACTCTCGACTTCTCAAAAAAAGCCGTAGAAGCCATTGCTCCTGAAACCTAATAATCCCTAAATAAATTTTTATTATGAAAAAATTTTTCTTTATCGCAGCCGCCGCCCTTGCACTCGCAGGCTGCTCGAAATCCGAGACTCCCGCTCAGCAGGACTCTTGCTCAACTGAAAACTGCGCATATCAGTCAATCCTCACCCGCACATCTGTGCGCCAGTGGGATATGGACCGCACTGTCTCCGCCGATACCGTAGACATGATTCTCCGCGCGGCCATGTCTGCCCCCACCGCAATGAATAAACAACCCTGGGCGTTTGTCGTACTCACCGAGCGTGCCGTCCTCGACTCCGTAGCCACATGTCTTCCGTGGTCAGGCCTCAACAATGCGCCGATAGCCATAATTACCTGCGCCGACATGTCGAAAGTGTGCGACGGCGAAACTGTCGACCGCGGTTTCTGGATTCAGGACGTTTCCGCCGCCACTGAAAATCTCCTTCTCGCCGCTCACGCCCTCGGCCTCGGTGCTGTGTGGACCGGCGTGTACCCCGACATGGAGCGCGTCAATGGCGTTCGCCAACGTCTTTCGCTTCCTGAAAACATCATTCCTCTGGCAGCCGTGCCTTTCGGCTACCCTGCCGGCGACAACCAGCCCAAAGACAAATACACCCCCGCCAACATCCACTATAACGGCTGGACTTCTGTTCAATAATTCATTGACATCCCCCCCTATAAAACAGACTGCTTAGAATTTTAGCGGCCTGTTTTTTATTTTCACTAAAATCACCAAATATCAAAATTTTGGGGTCAAGCCGTAATCCCGGTGCATTATTATTCAATTGGCAGGAAGTGAATCCACCGGAGGGTGTGTCAAAATACCAAAGGTAGGGACGTACGGCCCGTGCGTCCGGGAACCCATATTTGTAATTGGCTGTTAATCAATTGTTAATCTACGGACGCACGAGCCGTGCGTCCCTACAATCTCGGCATAAACAGCTTTTTGACACACCCTCATAATTGATTCAAAATAATTTGAGAAATCCGCGAAATTTGTGTAATTCGTGGTTAAAAAGGAGCACGACCGCGCTTCTGGGTACACAAATTGTCCAAATTATTTTGAATCAACGGTACAAACCGTTAATTCCTGGAATTATAGAGATTTCAAGAATTCAGTTTAACGTGAAGTCGGAGATGAGGGTTCAGAAAAGGGTGAGCTGGGGATTGAGGAGACGGAACGACATGCGGTGCTCCGGGCTGGGGCCGTAGGCCTCGATGGCGGCACGATGGGCCTTGGTCGGGTATCCTTTGTTTACATCCCAGCCGTAGACCGGATAGCGCTCGTGCAACTCGCGCATGTATTGGTCGCGGTGTGTTTTCGCAAGAATCGACGCGGCGGCAATATTGGCAAACCGGCCATCGCCCTTCACAAATGTCATGCTCGGCACTTCGCCATACGGGGAAAAACGGTTGCCGTCGACAATTATCGCGCCTGGACGCACTTTCAGGGCGTCGAGAGCTCGGTGCATGGCAAGAATGGATGCTCGGAGAATGTTTATTTTGTCTATTTCCGCGGCAGTAACCACTCCCACAGCCCAGGCCACGGCCTCAGCCTCTATAACAGGACGCAATGCTTCGCGTTGACGCTCGGTAAGCTGTTTGGAATCGTTAAGGAGGGGATGTGTAAAATCATCGGGGAGAATCACGGCCGCCGCATACACCGCTCCGGCCAGGCATCCACGCCCGGCCTCATCTGTGCCGGCCTCGTTCACGCCGGCAGTATGGCACGTGGGGAGCATAGAGAATCAAATAAGTTCTTTCACAAAAGCATATCCCATCCCGTAGCGGTTGATAATGTAACTGCCGGATTTTCCAAGTTTTTTTCGAAGACGCGATATGTTTGTGTCAACGATGCGGGCGTTCACGGTGGCATCGTCTTTCCACACCTCCGCGCAGATTTCGTTGCGTGAGAAGAAGCAGCTTTGGTTGCGCAAGAGGAATATAAGTATGGCATATTCCGTTTTGGTGAGAGCCACAGGCTCGCCGTTTTCAGTAACATGCTGTGTGGTTGTATCCACGCAAAGGCCGGTTGGCGCGAACATTATCTCACGCGAATCCCTGCGCTGGGCGCCATCTCCTCTTTGCTTGCCGGGGAAGCGGCGCAGCATGGCCTTGATGCGGGCCACCATCTCGCGCAGCGAAAAAGGCTTAACGATATAGTCGTCGGCACCTCCGTCGAAAGCCTCAATAATAGAGTCTTCGCCATCGCGTTCCGAGCAGATTATAAACGGTATGCCTGCCGTGGCCGGATCCATTTTCATTTCCCGGCACAAATCAAGTCCGGTATATTCCATCGACATTGCATCCGCTATGATCAGACGCAAATCGGGGTAATCAGTGACTATCACATCGGCAGGATCTGTAAAAACCGTTATTCCAAAACCCTCGGAGCCTAAATTGAATTTCAACAGATCGGTGATGTTTGTATCATCATCGATTATCAAGATCATTCCTAATGGTCCGGTTGAGTACATAAGCTTTGCAATTGAGGGTTGCGGATGTGATGAAATCTTTTAATTAATTTTGATACAAATTAAACACTATTTAAGTATGACTTAAAAATGTTGACACAATTTTGTTATATCATTGTCAAAAAATCCACATCAACTTAACATTTATTAAGATAATATTAAATCTGTTTTGAATTTATTAACATAATAATCCTAAAACGAGGCCGGCAACAATCAATACTATGCCAACAATCTTGCATACCCTGTCGAGCACACTCCGGCTCTTGTCAGACTCGCATCTCACAAACCGGGGCAATGACAGCCACACAAGCAGTCCGGCTATAATTAACGGAACACTCATTTCTTATTTGTATGCCTGATAAATATTCCGGCATGCGTTTTCAAGAAGGTCGAGCACAAGTTCGAATCCTTCCGCTCCTTCATAATAGGGGTCGGGCACATAATCGTAGCCGCAGCCGGCGGGAAGAAATTCCGCGATATGCTTGAGCTTCGCCACAGCCTCTGTGGTGGGAGCCATACGACGCAAGTTTGCCATATTATTGGCATCCATTCCTATTATTATGTCGAAATCTTCAAAATCCGACTCTCGCACCTGCCGGCATCGGTGCACAAGATCGAGACCACGCCTGCGGGCAGCCGAACGCATACGCGAATCCGGCAAATCGCCAATATGATAGTCGCCGGTTCCCGCGCTGTCGATGGTCCAACCCTTGGCATTTTCCGATTCGAGCACGCTTTTCATCACGCCCTCGGCAGCCGGCGAACGGCATATATTGCCCAGACACACAAAAAGTATTTTACGCGGTTTATTCGGTTCGTTCATATCTCTTTTCCTTGATTTGGTTGAAAAACATCAACAAAGTTACGAAAAAAACAATGTTTCCACAACCTGTAATCCTATTTTTTCCTTAATTTTGCATGGCATTGCCGACAGCTTTGCCAAATCAGATCTATTTCCATGAAGCCCATACATTTCATACTTGCATTATCGCTCCTGCTCTATATTCCCTCACGGGCCCGCGACATCGAGCCTTTGTTAAGGAAACTCGATGCCGCGATAGCAAACCAAAGCACATATATTTTAGAAAAAGAATCACGCATCGACTCCCTGCGGTCGGCGCTCGCCCTCGCCGACACCCCCCGGGAGAAATGGGAGGCCGAGATGGCCCTTCACGCCCAAATGTCGAGCTACAATCTCGACTCGGCCCTCGCTCACATAAAAAAGGCCGAAATCATAGCCCGCGCGCTAAACGACACTTCGCTGGTGCTCGACGCATTGATAAACCGTGCGTTTCTATACAACACTTCGGGGGTGATGCACAAAGAGGCTTACGATATTTTCAGAGCCTTGCCGCGCCACCGGCTGGACTCGGCCATGCTGTTCGACTATTACTGCCTCGGAGTGCAAGTCTACCGCAATCTCGCAATCCACTCCATCGACAGCGACCTTAAATCCGCCTATACAGCCGCAAAGACGGCTTACCGCGACTCGGCTATAATGCTCGACCCCGGAAACGACGTGCTGCTTGCCAACCGATATATCGACCAAGGCAATTTCCATGCCGCGCTGCTCGCGCTCGGCCCGTCTACACCCGACACCCTTGTCTCACGCGATGCTGCCGTAAAATATAATGTCATGGCACAGATATATGAACAGCAGGGCAACCGCGACATGTGGCGCAAATATCTCACGCTCAGCGCGATATGCGACATCACAAACGGCGTGCGCGAATATCTGTCCTTACAGGCCCTCGCCAAAATGCTATACGAGGACGGCGACTACAACCGCGCCTACCGTTATATCCACCACAGCATTGCCGACGCCACGGCCTGCAACGCAAAGATGCGCATGCTCGAAATGAGCGAGTCGCTGCCAATCATCGACTCGGCCTATGAAGACATGCAACGGAGCGCACGGCGCACCCTGGCGGCAACATGCGTCATAATCGGCCTGTTGGTAATAATCCTCGGCATAAGCCTGATTTATGCCCGCAAAAGAAATATCAGGCTGGCCGAAGCCAATGCCGAGCAGAAAAGGCTTAACGAACGTCTCCACCAAAGCGATACAATAAAAGAGGAATATATCAAACGCTTCATGAATCTGTGCCTCGAATACCTTGCCAAGATGGAACGATATCGCAACGAGCTCAATCGCGTGGCCGCCCGCCGCGACTTCGACGCCCTTGTCGACACCATCAAGTCTACAAGATACATCAACAAGGAAGTGTCCGATTTCTACGAAAAATTCGACGAGGCGTTTCTCAGCCTTTTCCCCAATTTCGTGGCCGACTTCAACAAATTGCTGCGCCCGGGCGAGGAAATAGCCATACGCAAAGGCGAAGGGCTCAATACCGAATTGCGTATTTACGCACTGCTCCGGCTTGGCGTGTCCGACAGCGAAAGCGTGTGCCGCTTCCTTCGATGCTCGGCATCAACCGTCTACAACTACCGCACAAAAATGCGCAACAGAGCTGTCGACCGAGACAAATTCGAGGCCGAAATCCTTAATTTATAAGGTCTGGGCATCTCCATATCGTCTCCAATTTAGCACACGATAAAAAACAAACAATTCATTATTTATCAATAATTTAACTCCACAAACAATCTACATTTATTTTACTTTGCTGTGTGATTAGGCCTCAATATCATATCTTTGCATCCGATAGCATTCCTGACCTGCGATATTTTTCCTTAATCAATATCATCACAACGTAAAATAATGCAAAATCTAAATTCATTCTTATCCGGGCTTGCCCTGATAGCCGGCTTGGCGGCCGCGCCCTCTTTGGCGGCCCAACAGCCACTGTCGGCCCAGGCCCCTACCGTGACTCAAAATTTCGACGTCATGGCAACCGGCCTTTCCCTCCCCGAAGGCTGGAAAATCGACCGCAATCTAAAAGCACCGCGCACTGTCGGCGCTTTTGCCGATGCATCGACATCTGTAATGTATGAAGGCGGCATAAGCTTGGCATCGAATGCCAAAAACGGCACATGGAACTTCGGTTCAAGCACCGACCCGTCCGACCGTGCCATAGGCGGCCTCACCACCACTGTCGACAACGGCACACGCTGCATCAATTTGATGACATCGCTCCGAAACGACGGCGATTTGGATATAGAACGATTCTCCATTTCATATAATATAGAAAAATACCGCAACGGCGACAATCCCGCCGGATTCGCAATCCAGCTATACACTTCGACCGACGGCACAAACTGGACTTCGGCCGGCAACGACTTCTATACGAAATTCGATCCCGACAGCAAAACTCTTGGCGAGGAAGTGGTGCCAATCTCCACAACCGCCGTTACCGCCAAGAATCTTCTTGCAAATGTAGCCCCCGGCTCCACCATTTACCTTGCATGGAATATTTCCGTGGCTTCCGGCTCATCGCCCAACAAAGCACCGGGATACGCTCTCGACGACATTGAGATAACCGCAATATTTGCCGACCCGACTGTCGAGAAACATTCTATCTTCGTGGAAGACCATACCGGATGGGACGCTCTTGCCGTATATGGCGCCTCCGATGCGTTTGGCGCTTTCCCCGGCCTGCAAAGCATCGGTTCGACCGCTGTCAACGGCGTGTCCTACAAGGTATTTGAGCACACGGCCAAAGGCAACGTCAATATCGAAATAAACAACACGGCAACAACACGCCTGCCTGCCATCGAAATAAACGCGGCCGCCGACAATTATATCTGCGCCACCCCGACAGAAGCGACTGTAATTGCCGACCCCGAATCATATACCGGTTGGGTCGACCCGAACAAGCCTGTGCACGTTCCTTCGGGAATCTACCTGCGCGGCGATGTCAACACATGGAGCCCGGTAGAAGAATGGGAATTCAGCGACCTCGGCAACGGCGAATACATCCTCTACGACAAGACTCTGTCAGGAGCCTTTAAGGTGGCAGACGCCTCATGGTCGTCGGCATGCAACTACGGCTCAAACGGCACCAACATCTTCCCCGACACCCCCTACGCCCTCAAATCAGGCACCGACGACAATATTTCCTGCGGAAGCAACGTCTACGCCGCCTCTGAAATTCGCCTCACTATCGCCAACGGCTCCGCCTCGCTTCTGATAAAGAGCAACGACGACCCCACCGGCCTCACAAAAGTGTATATGGTGGGCGATTTCAACAACTGGAACTACATGAACACCGACGGCGCCCTCACCCTCGACACCGCCGACGGCCTCTACAAAGGCTTCGTGTCGATGCCCGCATCGGCCAACGGCAACCTCAGCCGCTGGCGTATCTACCAACGCCTCGGCATGGGAGGCGCGTGGGGAGCATCCGGCGCCGACATGACAGAATCGTCTCTTTCCGGCACTCTTGTAAAAGGCAGCACCTACAACGCCGCCGTAGCTCCCGGTTCTTATGACGTGACGTTCAACCTCTCCACCGGCGAATACACTTTCACCAAGAAAAGCGCAGCCGTGGCCGGAATGACACTCAACCCCACCGAAACAGTGCTCGTAAAAGCCCTCCCCGAAAAAGTAAAAATACTCTCGCTCAACAACTCTCTCATCTACTATAACGACCAGGACGCAATGTTCAACGACATAGCCCGCAACATGGGCAAGGATGCCGTTTGGACCAAGCACACGCTCCTTGGCAAATCACTCAACACCCACTGGGACGAAGGCGAAGGCCTCGCCGCCGACGGCACACCTTCGGCCAAGATGCTCGTGCGTTCCGAGGCTTGGAGCCACATCATCCTGCAAGAACAGAGCGCAGTGCCCCGCACCAATGTAGAGCAATTCCGCGCTTCCGTAAAGAAATGGATTGAATATATCCGTGCCAACTGCCCCAACCCCAACGCAATAATCATCATCCCCATGAACTGGGCCTACGGCAGCGACTGGTCCAACTTCACTGAATTCAACGCTCAGTTCGCCCGCAACTATCTTGACGTGGCCACCGACGCCGGCATCGTAATTTGCCCGGTGGCTTCCGCCTACCAGCGAATCTTCGAGGCCGAGGGCAGCGAAGGAGCGGCCAAACTCTTCCTCGACGACCGCCATCCCACCCCGAAAGCCACATATCTGGCTGCCTGCATGGAGTACCAGCTCATTTTCAATGAAAACGCCTTCGCCATCAAATCGCATCCGGCATCCGTCACCGATGAAGAAGCTGCATCCATGCGTTCCTACGCATCGGCCACGATGAACCAATTTGTCAATCCCGTCAACCACCACAAACTCACCATCGACTACTCGGCCCGTCTTTTCGACGAATATGGTATCGACGTAGAGCCGGCCGAACCGTTCACATTCACAGCAAACGACGGCGGCACATTCTCCGGCTCTAAATTCACAGCCAACGGCACACTCGGCGAATATACCGTAACCGCCGCTTCCGGCCAATTCTCGCGTACAGCAAAAGTGCGCGTGGCCGAAGCAGAAACCGTGGTGATTACATATCCCGCCATCGAGCTCAACGAAGACAAGCTCTCCGTGGAAGAAAACTTCGACGCCATAGGCAATGCAGCCGAGGCTTCCCTGCCCGAAGGCTGGCGAATCGACCGCCAGACCGTAGCGCCCCGCACAGTCGGCTCTTACGGCGTGGCTTCTGAAAAGACAACATATGCCGGCGGCGTAAATCTGCCCGCCAATGCCAAAAACGGTATATGGAACTTTGGCGACACCCAAGGCTCCGACCGCGCGCTCGGCGGTATCACAACCGGCGTGGCCAACGGCACACGCGCCATCAACCTCTATGCACACCTCCACAACAACGGCGCGAAAAACATCGAGAAGCTCAACGTGGCCTACGACATCGAGAAATACCGCAAGGGCAACAACCCCGCCGGATTCGCCGTTCAACTCTACTACTCTGTCGACGGACGCAACTGGACATCGGCCGGCGCCGACTTCTACACCAAACTCGAGCCCGATGCCGCAACCGAAGGCTATGCCGAAGTACCCGGCGAGACCGTAGGCGTGAGCGCCACCCTCCCCGTCGACATCGAACGCGGATGCGACCTCTACCTGGCATGGAACATATCCACCGCCTCCGGCGATGCCTGCAACGCCGCCATGGCCCTTGCCATCGACAACTTCTCTATCTCAGGCTCACTCCCAGAAGTGCCGGTAGCCGAACACTACATCTATGTAATCGACAACACCGGTTGGGCATCGCTCGGCCTCTACGCCTATGGCGACAGCGAATTCTACGGCGCATGGCCCGGCCAGATTGTAATCGACCAGCGCGAAATCGACGGCAAGACCTACAAAGTGTTCCCCCTCGACACAAACACCGGCAACTACACCTTGATTTTCAATAACTGGAACAACGGCAAGCAGACACCCGACTACCCCATCACCGCCAACCGCGACTTCTATTTTGAAATCGACGCCAACACCGTTAAGGAAATCGACCCGTTCTCCGCTATCGAGGACATCGACACAGATTTCTCGGCCGAAACAGAATATTACAACCTGCAAGGCATAAAAGTGGCAGCTCCCGTCCGCGGACAAATCTACATCGCCCGCCAAGGCTCGAAAGCCGCAAAAATCCTCTTCCGATAGTTTCTCAACATATCCTGAATAAGACCCTTCGCCCGGCATCCGACAAAATCGATGCCGGGCGTTTTTTTGGCTCTTTTTCAACTTCTTTTTGCCATACCGGATATTTTTTGTAACTTTGTAGCCTTAAAGGCATTATATGCGGCATCTCGGGCAGCAAGCCCCCGCTCCGGATATTATGCCCTGTTATGTGTATTCAAACGTTTTAACTTTGACAACCAACGATTTATGTCCATAGATAGAATTATTGCCGAAGCTGTATCAAAAGCCGTGGCCCGGCTCTATAACGCCGATACCCCCGCAGGCGAAATCGTGCCTTCCGCAACTCGCAAGGAGTTTGAGGGCAATCTCACTGTTATGGTGTTTCCCTGGGTAAAACTTGCCCGCAAGGCTCCTGCCATGGTTGCCGACGAAATAGGCCGCTGGCTCGTGGAAAACGAACCTGCCGTGAAAGCCTGCAACGCCGTGAACGGATTCCTCAACATCGTGATCGAGCCGACATATTGGAACGCCGTGCTCTCGCACGTGCTATCAACCGAAAACTACGGCATCACCAAGCCGACAGAGCAGTCGCCCATGGTGATGATTGAATATTCATCGCCCAATACCAACAAGCCCCTCCACCTTGGACATGTCCGCAACAACCTGCTTGGCTACTCCCTTGCCTGCATCCTCGAGGCTTGCGGCAACCGCGTGGTGAAAACAAATATCGTGAACAATCGCGGCATCCATATCTGCAAGTCGATGCTCGCATGGAAGCTCTGGGGAGAAGGCGCCACACCCGAATCGACCGGAAAGAAGGGCGACCACCTCGTCGGCGATTTCTACGTGCTGTTCAGCAAGCGTTATTCCGACCAAGTCAAGGCTCTCGTGGCCGAAGGCATGTCGGAAGACGAAGCTAAGGAAAAAGCTCCGCTCATGCAGCAGGCCCGCGAGATGCTCCGCCTGTGGGAGCAAGGCGACAAAGAGGTTTACGACCTTTGGAACATGATGAACTCATGGGTCTACTCCGGCTTCGACGAAAGTTACCGCCGCCTCGGCGTCGATTTCGACAAGATATATTACGAGTCGGACACATACCTCGAAGGCAAGGACAAAGTGCTCGAAGGTCTCGAAAAAGGGGTGATGTACCGCAAGGACGACGGCTCCGTATGGGCCGACCTCACCGCCGAGGGCCTCGACCACAAACTGCTTCTCCGCGCCGACGGCACCTCCGTGTACATGACCCAGGACATCGGCACAGCAAAAATACGCTTCGCCGACTATCCCATCGACCGCATGATCTATGTCGTGGGCAACGAGCAGGAATACCACTTCAAGGTGCTCTCCATACTCCTCGACCGCCTCGGATTCAAATGGGGCAAAGACCTCGTGCATTTCTCCTATGGCATGGTCGAACTCCCCAACGGCAAGATGAAAAGCCGCGAAGGCACCGTTGTCGACGCCGACGACCTTATGGCCGAGATGGTGAACAACGCCCGCGCCGTGTCCGGCGAACTCGGCAAACTCGATGGCCTTTCCGCAGAAGAAATAACCGAAATATGCGAAACAGTGGGCATGGGAGCTCTCAAATACTTCCTTCTTAAAGTCGACCCGCGCAAAAACATGCTCTTCAATCCCGAAGAGTCTATCGACTTCAACGGCAATACAGGCCCCTTCATCCAGTACACTCACGCCCGCATACGCTCGGTGCTTCGCCGCGCGCAAGCCGACGGCATGACCGTAGGCGACTATTCCGCCGTAGAGCCCAACGACCGCGAGATTACACTCATCCAGCGTCTCGCCGATTTCCCATCGGTGGTTTCCGAAGCCGGACGCCAACTCTCGCCCGCGCTTATCGCCAACTACGCATACGACCTTTGCAAGCTCTACAACCAATTCTACCACGACTGCTCCATCCTGCGCGAGGAAAACGCCGACATCCGCTCGCTCCGTCTTGCACTCTCGGAAGCCACCGCGCGCACAATCCGCACGGCCATGAGCCTGCTCGGCATCCGCGTCCCCGACCGCATGTAGCATCCCGGCAAAGAGCGCAGGCTCATCCCCTCGTTTAAACCATTTGCGCTCTTATTTGTCAAATAAATATATACAAAAAACCATAACACATATATAATATGGCATCTTATCCTCAATTCAATCAAAACGACTATCGTAACAACTACCAGCCCTACGCCGGCGCAGGCGCCAATGTGGCGACCATGCCCTCGGTGATGCGTCGCGTGTATCTCAACATGACACTCGGCCTCGTGGTCACAGCCATTGTATCGCTCTTCTGCGCCTCACAAGGCTTCGTATATTATATGTACACCCATTCATGGGTGATGTGGGCTCTGATTATCGCTGAATTCGGCCTCGTAATCGGCATCAACGGAGCTATCAACAAGATATCGGCCGGAGTCGCCACCCTCCTGTTCTTCCTTTTCTCGGCTGTCAACGGCCTTATGCTCTCATCGATATTTGTGGTCTACACCGGAGGCGCGCTTGCCCGCACGTTCTTTATCACTGCCGGCACCTTCGGCGCAATGAGCCTTTACGGATATTTCACCAACCGCGACCTCTCCAAGATGGGAGGCATCCTTACGATGTGCCTCATCGGCCTGTTTATCGCCATGCTCGTCAACCTCTTCCTCAAAAGCTCGACTATGGACTGGATTGTATCTATTGCCGGCGTGCTCATTTTCGTAGGTCTTACAGCATGGGATACCCAGCGCATACGCCAGATCGCAGCCGTGACACCCGCCGAAATGACCGGCAAGGTCGCCGCTCTCGGTGCCCTCACCCTCTATCTCGACTTCATCAACCTCTTCCTCTTCCTTCTCCGTTTCTTCGGCGGCAACCGCGACTAAAAATGAAACTAATCGAACTGAATATAACCAAGATAATCGACATTTGCCGAAACCACAAGGTAAAATCGCTTGCAGTCTTTGGATCTGTCCTCACAGACAGATTCAACGACAAAAGCGATATAGATTTCCTTATCGATTTTGAAAATGTTTCTCTTGACTCGTTCGATTATGTTGATAATTTCCTCAGCCTTTTAGCATCATTGGAAAATCTATTGGGTCGAACTGTTGATTTGGTTGTAGGCGCAAGTATGCGTAACAAATATTTCATCCAAAATGTCAATCGCACAAAAAAGGTAATCTATGGATGAATATATTTTAAAATACCTCCAAGATGTGTTAGATGCAATCAACGATGTTGAGTATTTTTTCACAGATTATCCAAACAGATTTGATATTTTTGCCAAGGACAAATTAAGGATATGCGCGGTGGAGCGTAAAGTCGAAATCATGGGCGAGGCCATTAACAGGATTCTTAAACGCGACCCGGATTTTGCATTGCTAAATGCGCGATCCATCGTCCAGACGCGCAATCGCGTAATACACTCTTACGACAAAGTACCTGTTGAATTTCTTTGGGGACTTGTAACAAGACATATTCCCGCTCTAAAAAAAGATGTGGAGAGCATAATACTCCTTAACAGCAATGATGCTGACAGTTAACTATAATTATTATCAAATATAACTTCCCGTATGAAAAAAATACTTGCCTGCATGATTATGGCATTTGCCGTGGCGTTCTCTGCCGCAGCTGCCGATATCAATGCAATACTCGCTCCTTTCAACAAGGACCTGCCCGCACAGTTTGGACCGGGCAACACGCTCGACAATGTCGAGGCTGCCGATAATCAGGTGATCTACAACTTCACAATCGACGAAGACCAGATAGCGTTCGCCACAGTAGAGGCTCAGGCCGACATGTTCAAGAGCGTATTCGTGGCCGAAACAGTATCGAGCCCCGACAAAGATATGCAAGCACTGCGCAAATATTGCATCGACAACAATTGGCCCATCATCTATCGTTTCAAAGGCACCAAATCGGGCAAGACTCTCGACATTGTCCTTGATGTTGATTCTCTGAAATAACTGAAATGAAACACCAACACTTCTGCAAGGGCACGTGCTCGCGAAGCATCGATTTCGAAATCGACGAACAAGGCTTAGTTCACAATGTTTGTTTCAACGGCGGATGCCACGGCAACACCCAAGGCATCTCCGCGCTTGTTGAAGGCGCTCCGGCCACGGAAGTGGCGGCCCGTCTGCGCGGAATACGCTGTGGAAACAAAGCCACTTCGTGCCCCGACCAACTGGCACAAGCCATCGACTCTATTTAACCCCGTCTATATATCTATAAAAAATTGAACAAGACATCGATTAATGTTGCCATCGTTGGAGCAAGCGGCGCAGTCGGACAAGAATTCCTGCGCGTGCTCCGCGAGCAAAATTTCCCCGTGGGCGACTTGCGGCTTTTCGGCTCGCAGCGCAGCGCGGGGTCGGTCGTTGAATGGTGCGGCCGCAATGTGGTGATCGAACAACTTTCCCACGATTCCGATTTCTCCGGCATCGACGTGGCATTTGTATCGGCAGGAGCTTCCGTCTCGAAAGAATATGCCGCGACAATCACCGCCGCCGGAGCGTTGATGATCGACAATTCGAGCGCATTCCGAATGGACGCCGATGTGCCCCTGGTTGTGCCCGAGGTGAATCCCGACGACGCTTTCAACACCCCGCGGCGAATCATCGCAAACCCCAACTGCACGACTATCCAGATGGTCGTGGCGCTCAAGCCCATCAACGACCTCAGCCCGATACGCCGCGTGCATGTGGCCACGTACCAGGCCGCATCCGGAGCCGGTGCCTCGGCTATGGACGAACTTGAAAGCCAGCACCGCGACATCGCCGCCGGCCGTGAGCCGAAAGCCGAGAAGTTCGTCGACCAGCTCGCATTCAACGTAATCCCGCATATCGACGTGTTCGGCGACAACGGCTACACCCGCGAGGAAATGAAAATGCACTTCGAGACAAAAAAGATTATGCACGCCCCGGCTCTTGAAGTGAGCGCGACATGCGTGCGCGTGCCTGTGCTGCGCGCCCACAGCGAAGCCATATGGGCCGAAACCGAAACGCCCGTAAGCGTGGAAAGCGCCCGCGAGGCTTTCGCCATGGCAAAAGGCATCGTTCTTGTCGACGGTCACGCACCCAAGGAATACCCCATGCCTCTGCACATTGCCGGACTCGACCCCGTGTACGTTGGCCGGATACGCGCCGACCTCGCCAACCCCTGCGGACTGTCGTTCTGGACCGTCGCCGACCAAATCAAAAAAGGCGCGGCACTCAACGCCGTGCAAATCGCCCAGACCGTATTCCGCCTCTGACCAACTCCCCAACTTCCAAACTCCCCAACTTAAAGAATGATAGTCTTCGATCTCGACGACACTCTTTATAAGGAAATCGACTTCTGGCACTCGGGCATGAAGGCAGTGGCCCGCGCCGCGGCATCGGCCGCGGAAGCGCCCGGCCTTTACGCCCGGATGATGTCGGCTCCCGACCCGCTCGCCGATGCCATAACAGTGGCATCGGCCGAATCCGGAATACCCGAAAAAACACTCGTCGACGTCTACCGCTGTCACCGCCCCGAAATAACGCTCGACCCCGAGGCCGCATACGTCCTCGCCACGTTGCGCGACCGCGGACAGCGGCTCGCCCTCATTACCGACGGCCGCTCCCGCACACAACGTGCAAAAATCGACGCACTCGGCCTCGCGCGTTTCATTCCGGACTCGCGCATAAGTATCTCCGAGGAAGTTGGAGACACAAAAAAATCGCCGCTGCCATTTGAACGCCTCATGTCATTGAACCCGTCGGAAAAAGAATGGACATATGTGGGCGACAATCCGGAAAAGGATTTCTTCCACCCCAACCGTCTGGGATGGAACACCGTGATGCTCGACGACAACGGCCGCAACATATTCTGGCAATCGCTTGCCCCGGGAGGTGAATATGCCGCCAAACACCGTATCACCACCCTGCTCTCCTTGCTCGATTTAATAATCTGACCAATAGATACAAATTAAAAATTCATCACTGCTATGCTTGACAAAGATTCGAAAATATACGTCGCCGGCCATCGCGGACTTGTCGGCTCCGCAATATGGAACAATCTCCTCAGCCGCGGATATACCAACCTCGTGGGCCGCACCCACCGCGAACTCGACCTGCTCGACGGTGAAGCAGTCCGCCGTTTTTTCGATGAAGAACGCCCCGACGCCGTAGTGCTCGCCGCCGCTCACGTTGGCGGCATCATGGCCAACTCGGTTTACCGCGCCGATTTCATCTACCAGAACCTCCAGATTCAGCAAAACGTAATCGGCGAGGCTTGGCGCCACGGAGTGAAGAAACTTCTGTTCCTCGGCTCTACTTGCATCTACCCCCGCGAAGCTCCGCAGCCCATCACGGAAGACGCGCTGCTCACTTCGCCTCTCGAATACACCAACGAGCCATATGCCATAGCAAAAATCGCCGGCCTCAAACTCTGCGAGTCGCTCAACCTCCAGTACGGCACCGACTATATTGCCGTGATGCCCACCAACCTTTACGGCCCCAACGACAATTTCCATCTCGAAAACAGCCACGTGCTGCCTGCGATGGTGCGCAAAATGCACCTTGCCAAGCTCCTCCGTGCAGCCGACTTCGACGCCCTGCGCGCCGACCTCACCCGCCTGCCCGTATCAGGCCTTGACGCAGCCACAGCATCGGAATCGGAAATCGCCGACACGCTCGCCCGTTTCGGCATCTACCCCGACCGTCTCGAGCTCTGGGGCACAGGCACACCCCTTCGTGAATTCCTGTGGAGCGAAGACATGGCCGACGCTTCGGTACACGTCCTCCTCAACGTGTCGTTTGCCGACCTCACCAAAGGTAAATCCGAGATACGCAACACCCACATCAACGTAGGCACAGGCAAGGAACTCACCATTGGCGCCCTTGCCGAACTTATCCGCGCCGAGGTCGGATACGAAGGCGAAATCCGCTGGGACGCCACCAAGCCCGACGGCACAATGCGCAAACTTTGCGACGTAACCAAACTCCATTCCCTCGGATGGACCCACCGCGTCGAACTCCCCGAAGGCATCAGCCGCATCTACTCATGGTATCTCGACCAAAAATAGCATGAATTGGCAAAATTTCTTAAATTTCGCCATACAACCATGCCCGCGGTCAAACCATAATACCCCCTTCTTTGTCTTATAATAGACAACATCAAGCAAACAACTAAATAAACATACACGTATGAGACTATTTCACATCGCAGGCATCGCCCTCATTTGCGGCGCCCTGCTTATCGGAGAGACTTCTTGCTCATCAATGACACAAACCGGTAAAGGCGCACTCATCGGCGGCGGTGGCGGCGCGGCAGTAGGCGCAGGCCTCGGCGCACTCATCGGCGGCGGCAAAGGCGCAGGCATCGGCAGCGCAATCGGCGCGGCAGTAGGCGCAGGCGCAGGCGCGCTCATCGGCAAGAAAATGGACAAACAGGAAAAGGAACTCAAAGAGCAACTCGCCCAGCAGGCCAAAGTAGAACAGACTACCGACCAAAACGGCCTTCAAGCCATCAAAGTGACATTCGACGGCGGCATACTCTTCCCCACCAACGGCACGACCCTCAGCTCATCGGCGCAAGTCGACCTCTCTAAATTCGCCGCATCGCTCCGCGAGAACCCAGGCACCGACGTGCAAGTCTACGGCTTCACCGACAACACCGGCACAATGGCTGTGAACCAACGTGTATCCACCGGCCGCGCCGACGCCGTGCTCACCTATCTCGTCAACAGCGGCATCTCGCCCACACGTGTCCGCGCACAAGGCATCCCCATGGCCGATTATGTAGCATCAAACGAGACAGCAGCCGGCCGCGCCCAGAACCGCCGCGTCGAAATCTACATCACCGCCGGCAAAGAAATGATTCAGCAAGCCGAGCAGCAAGCCAACGGCCTCTATTAGAAATACTTATAAACACAAGCCTTCGGCTTGTTGCAAACGTCATACGACCGACAGCCACAGGGCTGCCGGTCGTTTTTTTGACATTTTAGTTCAATATTTTGGATAAGTAAAAAATAAACTATTACTTTGCATTGCAAACCGGATTCCAATTCCGCGGGGAGATTACACAACCAAGGCAATTCAGCCACCTCTTGGCCGAAAGTTGTGGGACGGCTCTTCTCCCCTTATTCCACCAAATATCTGCGTCCCGTCTGGCAGAAATGGAGAAAGGCATCTTTTTGCCTCGATGGAATATGTTTTATACAAGCCGCCCTCACCAAAAAATAACAAACTTTAAGTCTTTTCCGATGGCGTCATGCCATGCGGACGACATGACGTGCATACACCTTTTCAATAAACCATATATCATTAACTTCAATTTACTTCTTATGGGAATAGCATTAGCTGTACTTGGACTTATCTGCGTGATAGTCCCCTTCGGAGGCGTTATTGTCAAGCTGTTAGGATCGGCATTGATGATAGTTGGCTGCAACCAGTTGGGTTACGACTGGAATGTAGCTTTGGTGGTAGCCGGATTAGGCACTACATCCTCGGCCTTCATAATGAACAAATTCACGGGCAACTGGGAACTTGCCGACTGGACTGCCATTATCCTCGGCATCATTGAAGTGATAGCAGGCTTCTTCATAGGCCTCTAATTTTTCAGCCTCTTGCGAAGCGCATCCGAAAAGTCCGGTTCAAAACTTTTCGGATGCGCTTCTGTGTCCTCCATTCGTAATTTATAATTCGTAATTCGCCATCTGCCATTCCTCATTTTTGGTTTTCCAAAAAAATTAGTATCTTTGCGCAAACAATCACCGATCATGTTAGTCATAGGCATAGCAGGCGGCACAGGTTCAGGCAAAACCACCGTCGTCAACAAAATAATCAACTCGTTCCCACAGGGAGAAGTAGCCGTAATTCCGCAAGACTCTTACTACAAAGATTCGAGCCACATCCCGCCCGAGCAACGACAGAAAATCAACTTCGACGAGCCGGCGGCAATCGAATGGCCGCTTCTCACCGCTCATCTCAAAGCGCTGAAAGAAGGCAACACCATCGAAATGCCCACTTACAGCTACCTCACCTGCACACGCCAGGCCGAGACTGTGACTGTGGACCCATGCGACGTAGTGATAGTCGAAGGTATCCTCGTACTCAACGACCCCGAACTCCGTCAGCTCATGGACGTGCGCGTTTTTGTCGACGCCGACCCCGACGAACGCCTCATCCGCGTTATCGCACGCGACTGCATCGAGCGCGGACGCACACCGCAGATGGTGATCGACCGCTACCAAGGCGTGCTCAAGCCCATGCACTGCCAGTATATCGAGCCGTCAAAACGATTCGCCGACATAATCGTGCCCCAGGGCGGCTCCAACATCGTGGCCATAAACCTGCTCACCGACTACATCGAAAGCCGGCTGCGCCGAAACAAAAAAGACTGATGGGACTCATATTCACCCGCAACGATAAAAGCACAGAAGTGTCGCCACTCGAGCTTCCAACCACAAACCCCGACCTTATCCCGGCCGAGGCCGAACCGCTCGCAGCATCCACCGGCGACACCAACGACAATCACACCGGCGAGCCACACCGCATGGTGCTACGCACCGACAACCTCGTAAAAAAATACGGAAAGCGCACCGTAGCCAACCATGTCTCCATCGACGTGAAACAAGGCGAAATCGTAGGCCTTCTCGGCCCCAACGGAGCCGGCAAAACCACCACGTTCTACATGACCGTCGGTCTTGTCACTGCCAACGAAGGACGAATCTTCCTCGACGACCTCGACATCACCAAATATCCCGTCTACCGTCGCGCCCAGGCCGGAATCGGATACCTCGCACAAGAAAAATCCGTATTCCGCAAAATGACCGTTGAAGACAACATCCGCTCCGTGCTCCAGATGACAGGAAAATCGCCCGAATACCAACGCGAAAAACTTGAAAGCCTTATTGCGGAATTCAGCCTCGAGAAAGTACGCAAAAACCTCGGCGACCAACTCTCCGGCGGCGAATGTCGACGCACCGAGATTGCCCGCTGCCTTGCCATCGACCCCAAATTCATCATGCTCGACGAACCATTCGCCGGAGTCGACCCCGTGGCCGTTGAAGACATCCAGATTATAATCCATAAGCTCAAGCAAAAAAACATCGGCATCCTCATCACCGACCACAACGCCCCTGAGACTCTCAACATCACCGACCGCGCCTACCTCCTGTTCGAAGGCCGAATCCTCTTCCAAGGCACATCCGAAGAACTCGCCCAAAATCCCATCGTGCGCGAAAAATACCTCGGCCGACAGTTCGAATTCCGCAGAAAACAGTTCAATTGACAAATATTTTTGTTAAATTCTGTTAAAACATTTGCACATCTCAAAAAAGGTCCTTACCTTTGCACACGTAAAACATCGCGGGGTAGAGCAGTGGTAGCTCGTCGGGCTCATAACCCGGAGGTCGCAGGTTCGATCCCTGTCCCCGCCACAAGAAAAAGCTGATGAATTTCATCAGCTTTTTTTCATTTAGGAACATAAGTCTACGGAACAAATCGAAATTCACAAATTATTTTGAATCAATTGTGTTCCTACCGGATTGGAGCGAGCGACAGAGGAGCGTTCTGCACCACGGTTGGTGCTATCGAACGCTCCGGCCAGCCTACGCTCCAACACCTTAATAACTATAATTCATATAACCCCGGGGCTGTCGCCCTGCGCTACAATATTTGTCTCCTGACGGAGACACTATCCACCGTAATTACGGGGCATTATTATTTAACAGGCGGTCAGTATTCCTACATAATTGATTCGAAATAATTTGTGAAATCCTCGAAATTTGTGTAATTCGTGGTTAAAAAGGAGCGCGGTCGCGCTCCGTTGTACACAAATTTCACAAATTGCACGAATTTCACAAATTTCTTTCCGAATCGCTACGCGATTCCATGCACCGCATTTTCGGCTTGTGCCGTAATTACTGCTTGTCCCCATAATCCTCCGGATTGTGAAGAATATAATCACAATCCTGAGGATTGTGTTCCTGCACAAAAAAGATATTTGCGGGAATTTCGGTTTGTGCCAATTTTTTCTTATCTTTGCCGATTGATTAATATATAAACAATTCCGACAAACAGCATAACGAAAAAATGGCCCAGAAACCCTCCATACCCAAAGGCACACGCGATTTCTCTCCCGTAGAAATGTCGCGCCGCAACTATATCTTCGACACAATCCGCCGTGTATTCTATCTTTTCGGATACCAGCCCATAGAAACGCCTTCGATGGAAAACCTGTCGACGCTTATGGGAAAATATGGCGAAGAAGGCGACAAGCTGCTATTTAAGGTGCTCAATTCAGGCAATTTCCTCCAAGGTGTCGACCCCGCCATCCTTTCAGAAGACAATTATACGAAAGCTGCCCCCAAAATTTGCGAAAAAGGTCTGCGTTACGACCTTACCGTGCCTTTCGCCCGTTATGTAGTGCAACACCGCGCAGAGGTGCAGATGCCTTTCAAACGTTTCCAGATTCAGCCCGTGTGGCGCGCCGACCGTCCGCAAAAAGGACGTTACCGTGAGTTTTATCAATGCGACGCCGACGTTGTCGGTTCCGACTCACTTCTCAACGAGGTGGAGCTCTTGCGCATGATCGACGAGGTGTTCTGCCGTCTTGGCGTGCGCGTGGCCATAAAACTCAACAACCGCAAGGTGCTCGCAGGCATAGCCGAGCTCGTAGGCGCGCCCGACAAACTTGTCGACATCACCGTGGCCATAGACAAAATCGACAAAATCGGTCTTGAAAAAGTAAATGAGGAACTCGCCGAACGCGGACTCTCCGCCGAGGCAATCGCAGCCCTCGCTCCTATCCTGCAAATCGACGGCACTCTTGCCGAACGCCTCGACAAAATCGGAGCAATCCTCGCCGACAGCGAGATTGGCCACAAAGGTGTCGAAGAACTTCGTTTTGTAACAGAAACGGTAACTAACCTTGGGCTCAAAGCCGAACTCGACCTCGACGTGTCGCTCGCTCGCGGCCTCAACTACTACACCGGCTGCATCATCGAAGTAAAAGCTCTTGATTTCGCCATCGGCTCCATCTCAGGAGGCGGCCGCTACGACAACCTTACCGGCGTGTTCGGCCTTCCCGGCGTGTCGGGCGTGGGCGTATCGTTTGGCGCCGACCGAATCTACGACGTGCTGCTCGGCCTCAACCTTTTCCCCGAAAGCATAGGCGCGAGCGTGCAGGTTATTTTCCTCAACCTCGGAGAAAACGAAGCCGTGGCCTCGCTCAAAGCCGTAGAGACACTCCGCGCTGCCGGAATCGCCGCCGAACTCTATCCCGACGCCGCCAAAATGAAAAAACAAATGGCATATGCCAACTCTCTGTCTATCCCGTATGTCGGCATAATCGGCGAACAGGAACTCGCCGACGGCACAGTCACAATTAAAAACATGCAATCCGGCGAACAGCAGTCGATTCCTGTCGCCGACATAGTAAACGCAGTGAAATAACATCGATAATGAAAAAACTTCTTCTTACAATCATAGCCTTGATGGCTGTCGTGGCCGCCAACGCTGAATTCCGTTACGCCGGAATCGCCGGCCCCACTCTCACCAACCTCTCTTTCAAACAGGACCTCGTGACCGTGAGCCAAACTCCCGGATTCCAGGCCGGTGTACAAGGCGAAATGATGTTTCCGGGCTTAGGATTCGGTATCGACCTCGGCCTTATCTACAACATGGCAGGCGCAAAAGTCAATCTCGGCGAAAAAATAATCTGGCAATCGCAAGGCTACGGCGACGAGCGCATCATGCTCCACCAGATCAACATTCCCTTCCATCTCCGCTTCAAATACACCCGTCTTGGCGGACTTGAAGATTATTTCGCTCCTTTTGTCTACGGCGGCCCCGACTTTTCTATTCTTGTCGGCCATTCAAAATGCGACGCCATAAAATTTGCCGGCGGCGATCTTGGCCTCACTGCCGGTATCGGTTTCGAACTTTGGCGCAACTGGCAAGTGTCCGGCTCTTACACCTGGGGCATGACCTACGCCTTGAAGACAAAACTCCTGCAAGATTACTCGGCGCGCAACCGCCAATGGACCCTGCGCGTGGCTTATTTCTTCTAATTAAGGAATAGGGTAAAAGACTGTTTGTGTCTATATTGCAGGGACGCACGGCTCGTGCGTCCGCCGTCGGGTAATTTATTATCGGTCAAATATAAATATAGACCCTCGGACGCACGAGCCGTGCGTCCCTACTGTTTGAAATCCCCCCTCATTTATCTCGCAAGCCGGAGGGTTCTTTGCCGGGGGCAAAGCGCTTCGCGGTCGGCGTTCCTAAAATATAAAACAATCATCACATGGGCCTGAAATCACGCATAGCCAATTCTTATCCGGTCACCATTTTGCTGCTGGCCCTGCTTATAGTAGCGGCCGTGCCCGGATACCGCTTTATGACAATGGTGCTGAGCATCACCGACGAGCCTTATCAGGCCCTCAACGCCATGACTCCGGCTTGCCAGCCGTTCGCCCCGCTTTCGGCATGGCTAATCCACGCTTTTGGAGAAATTGCCGGTTACGATCTGCTCGGCATACGCCTGTTCGCATGGTCGTGGCAGGTGCTTGGCGTGGCTCTCGGCATAGTGGCAGCATACCTGCTTAGCCGCAAATTAAATTTGTCGCTTGCCGCCGGAGTGGCGGCCATGCTCATGCTATCGCTGTGTCACTATGGCGAACGCTACGCCGGATGGTCGTCGTTTTCGGCCACATCCATGCCCCTTGTTTTCATTGCGCTCATATGCTACATGCGCCGTCCCGACGCTGCCACAGCAGCCTCGGTGGGGCTCGCATGCTCATTTGCCACCCTGCTTCGCCTCCCGTCGGTGGCCTGCACGGTTGTGGTGGCCGCCATGCTCATATTCTACCGCCCCGGCTTCACACTCACCCGCCGAGAACGCGCCATCCACGGCGGCATCATGGCCGGCTCATTCCTGGCCTCGGCGCTGCTCGTGCTCATCCTCATCTACGGTTCGCTGCCGCAATTTTTCTCAGCGATAGCAGAAAACCGCATCGGCTCGCACGGATTCCGTGATATGATCAATAGCCTGATAACGCTGTCAAAGCCCACTTTTGCCTTCTTCTTCATCACCATGGGCATAGCGGGATTTGTCGCCGTGATATTCCGCGACATCCGCCGCCACCTTGTAAGGCTCATTCTTGTAGCCATGCTCTTCATATGCTCCTACTACGCCCTGCGCGTGGCTATGCAATTCGATTTTGCCCGTGGAATCCTGAAAGTCTCATTCCTCACGCTTGTGGCCTGTCTGCTGTGGATGCGGCGCCGCGAGTCCATGGACCTATCCCGCACCGCCCTGTGGGTCGTGGCAGGGCTATCGCTTTCGGCAGCCACGGGCAGCAACATGACGCTGCTCGAGGCCGTAGTCTTCCCATTGTTGCCGGCAACACTGGTTTTGATGTGGCCGTATCTGCCGGACAAAACCTTGAAATACACACTTGTGATTGTCGGCATCATCGCATGCTGGTTCACATTCCGCATCAATCAACGCGAGACCGTCCACCGCACCCATCCCGTAGCCGTGCACGGCAACCCCAAGGTTGAAGGAATCGAGGCCACGGCCGAATGTGGTTTGCCGGTGCAAAAAGCCATCGACATATTCACGCCATTCACCGCCGACTCGGCCTACAACTGCTTTGTGGTGCGCGACAACAGCGAATATATCTACGAATACATGTTCGGCCGCCGCAACCCGATTTTGCCCCACTATTGGGACACCCTCCCGCTCATGGACGTCGAGGAATACGCCCAAGGCGTGCGCCACATGCTCGACACCGCCCAAGCCCCGGCTGCCGTGCTTCTCATCTCGTCGCGCGGCTCACGCAAGAAAGAGCCCGAACTCATCTCCGACATGAAGCGGCGCTACCGCACAGTCCATTCCGACACTACCTTCACAATCGTAGTCAAAGACCGGTAATGATTAAATAAAGGCATGGTATTCCAAAGCTCTGAATCGCGTAGCGATTTCCGACAGCAGCCGTTGATTCGGGCGTGATTTATCACGCCCCTACAAACCGCTCCAAAACACCATGTGAATCTAATCCGCCCATGCAGATTAAGGAAAACAGACATATTTCGTGGCTCACTGCTGTGCTTGCGGCAGTGCTCGCGGCCTTGTGCTTGTCGGGCTATCCGCACTTGGCAGTATATTTCGACCTGAGCGACGAGCCATACCAGATTATGTGCGGATGGGACTACCGCTCGTCGGTGGTGGCTCCGCTGTCGGCATGGTTCACGTCGGTTGTTGGCACATGGGTGGATTACGACATGCTTCCGCTGCGACAAATCGGATGGACTTTCACGCTGCTCTCCATCCTCGCCGGCTCGCTGCCCGTGTGGTGGCTCACACGCAATGTAAATTTTTCGCTCGTCACGGCTGTCATCGCCACAGGCCTCGCGTCGCACTGCCGGCTGCTGGAATGGATGTACACCTGGAACTCGCTCGCGGCACTGCCAACCGTTCTCGCAGCCGCGGCCTCATTCCGCTTTGTTATACGGCCGGGATATGCCCCGGTGATTGCCGCGGCAATATTCTCCGCCGTGGCCACACTTATGCGCCTGCCGTCGATAGCCGTTGGTACAGTTACATTCATAGCCATCTTCGCCACCCGCGGACAATTCAACAATAAACTTCGTTTTTTCATCACATACCTTGCCGTGTTGTCGGGCTGCATCCTTTTAGGCCTAATCGCATTATACGGGTCGGTGGACAATTACTTGGGATACTTCGCCGATAATGTAATCAACGAACATTCGCCGGAACATATGTTCGATGAATATATCAACCATCTAACGTGGGTGCCATTCTTTCTTTTTCCCATTGTCGGCGCTGTATTCACGGCAGACAAGATTTTTACCGGAAGGCACTCTCTATTAAATATTTCTGTCTTCATCGCGCTTACCGTAGCCTTGTGCGTTACCGTATTTTCATGGGCAGGTATAATTTGGTATATACTCGCTCCTGTAAATTCCGCTGTGATATGCGCGCTTATCTGTCTTCTTTGGAAACTACGCCTCTATCTCCGCTCTCGCCTCGGCATCTATGCCTTGCTTGCGGCGGCAACTATGCTGTCGGCCGCCGCAGGCAGCAACCTCGTGCTGTTCAATTGCCTGACATATCAGGTACTTGCGGTTGTAATAGCCCTCGTTATTATTACTGCACGTTCGTGGCGCACCGTGGCCGGATGGGGCGTTGTGCTTTCGGCGGCCGCTATATATGCCTGGGCGCGCAATTACGACGTAATCGAGCCTCACAACGGCACACCCCCGCCCTGCTATCCGCCCAAGACCACAGTCGACGGCATGCGCCATCACGATGGGCTTGTGCTCGACTATGTATGGACCGATTTGCTACAACGCATAGTCGACAATTTCGGACCGTATGCCGACTCGCCCGACTGCCGCACCATCGTGGTGCGAAACATGCCCCGCAATTTCATTTATGAATACATGTTCGACTCTCGCAACCCGGTCGCGCCTCATTATTGGTCGATGGACAACCTGATGGACCACCCCGACTACTGCCGACAAATCGAACATATGGCCGACACCGTTCAAGCCCCTGCCGCCATACTTCTTCTTCAAAACGCATCTTGCCATTTCGAAAAAGAACCCGAACTTATCACACGCTTCAAGTGTCGCTACCGCACGGTGTATTCCGACTCTACATTCACAATCGTTATCAAGGATGTTAATCAAGGAAAATAGACATTTCACACCGCTATCGCTCGTACTGCTCCTGCTGCTTCTCGCGGCATGGACATGCAGCTATATCACTTTGCCTATTTATCAGAATATAAGCGACGAGCCATACCAGATTATGTGCGGATGGGACTATCGCTCGTCGGTGGCAGCTCCTTTAAGCGCATGGTTCACGTCGGCAATAGGGCCATTGTGGAATTTCGACAATTTGCCTTTCAGAATCATGGGGTGGACTTTGCAGGTCATATCCGTGATTATCGGCATGCTGCCGGCATGGTGGATGAGCCGAAACATTAATTTCACGTTAGGAGCCGGAGCGTTGAGCATTTTTCTGTTTTCTTTGTGCCGATGCCTGGAAGCGACATTCAGTTGGGACAGTTACGCAGTACCGGCGCTGATGGCGGTGACCGTGCTGTGTTTCAGTTACTACATTAAACCAAAATGGTGGAGAATTGCCGCAATGGGCACATGTTGCGGAATCCTGCTCACGCTTAGGCTTCCGTCCGGAGCAGCCATATTGCTGCCTGTGGTTGCAATCATTTTTGTAAACGGACTGTCGAAGAAAAGCATCGGACGGTTGTGCGCCCTGCTTGCAATATACGTCTTTACCGTTTTCATCATCCTGACGCTGCTTTACGGTTCAATCAGTCAATTCCTCGGCTATATTGCCACAAACCTGATTTCCGCTCACGAACCACACACCCTCAGAGAAATTTACATCATTTCAATGAATATGTTGTGTGTTTATGCCTTTGGAGCGGCAGGCTTGTTTTTTATTATCAATAAAACAATCAAAGCCAATACATCCGTTATTAGGACATTGATAATAACCGTTTTTGTGTCCATATGCTTTTTTATCCTCATTTATTCTCTTGCAAACTATTTTTTCTGGTATTATTCTTATTTATTTTCTCCATTATATATTATTACAGAAATTTATTTAATCCGGAAAACTACCGGCAAATTGCGTTTCGGGATTATAATTGCTCTTTTAACATCTCTTTTGGGTGGATTTGGTTCAAATATCATTGTCGCACGGCTTGTGGTTTTCCCTACTATGCCATTTGTCCTATATTTCCTTGCTCGCGCCGCATCCACAAAGGCTAAAATAGCTGCTTTTTCTGTTTTGTGGCTACCTATAATTGTCACTAATCATGTATTCGTAACAGACTTGTTTTACAATTACAAACAAAACCCCGTACTTCTCACACACGAAAAGCCCGTAGTTCCACACATGCACGGCATGTGGGTTACACCTTCCCAAGTTGAGATAATTCAAAGGATTGCCGACAGATTCATGCCATTTGTCAACGACACCGCATACAACACTGGCGTGATGCGCAACACACCAAATGACTTCATGTATGAATACATATTCGATTCTCGTTGTCCGTTTTACAGCCATTGCTGGGATTGGGAACCTTTGATGCTCGACAAAGATTATACCGGCCGATTTACACGTTGGATTGAGTCGTCGGAGCGGCCCGTGGCCGTGCTGATGATGCGCTATCAATATACGCTCGACGGTCCCGAGGAAGACATAATCGGCGAATACAAGCGTCGTTACCGCACGGTGTATTCCGATTCAACGTTCACAATCGTAATCAAGGATGCCAATCAAGGAAAATAGACGCTTCACACCGCTCTCGGCTGTGCTGCTGATGCTGCTTCTCGCGGCATGGGCGGGAGGATATGTGAGCCTGCCCATATATTTCGACATGTGCGACGAATCGTATCAGATAATGTGCGGGTGGGACTACCGCACGTCGGTGGCCGCGCCGCTAAGCGCATGGCTAACATCGGTGATCGGGCCACTGTGGAATTTCGACTATTTCCCGTTCCGCACAATGGGCTGGACCTTGCATATCATTGCCTTGCTTATCGGAATGTTGCCTGTGTGGTGGATGAGCCGAAACATCAACTTCACGCTCGGAACCGGAGTCGTGAGCATTTTCCTGTTCTCGATGTGCAGGGGCATCGAGTGGATGTTCAACTGGGACAGTTACGCCGTGCCCGTACTTATGGCCGTGGTCGCGCTGTGCGTCAATTACAGAATGAGGCCACGGTGGTGGAAAATAGTGGCCATGGGCATCGCTTGTGGCGTGCTCGCCACGCTGCGACTGCCTTCGTCGGCCGCCATCGCTATTCCCGCCGTGTGCATTCTCCTCACCAAAGGGCGTCCGCGCTTTGCCGGCATCGTGGCATTGATGGCAACATATGCAGTATGTGCCCTTGCAATCATCCTGGCTCTTTACGGGTCTATTGGCGAATTCCGGGCTATGCTTGCCTCCAATCTTATCACTTCACACGACACTGCCGATCTTTTCGACTTATATACCTATATGTTGCCTATGCTGTATTTATATGGCATGGCAGCAGGAGGGGTATTCTATATAATTGGCAAGACGCACACCGGCAGGGTGCGTCTTGCCAAGGCCATGGCCTTGGCGGCTTGCGCCGCCCTCGGTTTCTACATATTTCTCCACGCCGGGGCAGTCCGGCCAAACTGGTATTTCGTATCGCCGCTGTATATTGTCACTGAGGCATATCTGGTGTGGAAATCGCGCGGAATTTCTCGCGTGGCCGCCATAATGGCACTCATGGCCACAATATTCGGCGGGCTCGGCTCCAACATAATGATTGCCCGGGTAGTGATATATCCAACTATGCCGATAGTGCTTTATCTCATCGCGCTTAACACCTCTACACGTGCAAAGGCCGCCGCCTTCGCCGCAATATGGATTCCGATATTCGTAATATCACGTGAATATGTGGCGTCAATGTTCACCGAACAGGACAAATGTCCTGTACAGCCGCCGCCACACGAGTTGCGTGGCGTGCCCCATATGAAAGGCATGTATGTAGGCTGGTGGGACATCGACCGTATCCAGCGCATTGCCGACCGCTTCATGCCATTTGTCAACGACACAGCCTACAACACCGCCGTAATGCGCAACATCCCCGACGACTTCATGTTCGAATACATGTTCGATTCACGCAGCCCTGTCTATCCACACCGTTGGGACAACGACACGCTTATGCTCAACCGCGACTACACTGGCCGGTTTACCCACTGGATTGAGTCGTCCGACCGGCCCGTGGCCGTGCTGATGGTGCGCTATGTAAACACAGTCGACGGCCCCGAGGAAGACATCATCAGCGAATACAAGGCGCGTTACCACACCGTATACACCGACTCCGAGTTCACAATAGTAATCGCCGACCGAAACCCGAAATCAATAGAAAACATTAATAATGCAGATTAAACCAAACAAGAAATTTACGACCCTGACGGCATTGCTGATGCTATTGATGTTAGTCGCCGGAGCGGTCGGCTATATAACGGTGCCGATGCACTTCAACATGCACGACGAGCCTTACCAAATAATGTGCGGATGGGATTACCGCTCGTCGGTGGTAGCCCCGTTGAGCGCGTGGATTACGTCGACAGTCGGGCCGCTGTGGCATTTCGACTGCCTGCCCTTCCACATCTTAGGCTGGACGCTCCATAATATTGCCGTGCTTATTGCGATGCTGCCCGTGTGGTGGCTAAGTCGAAATATCAACACGACGCTCGCTGCCGGAACCGTGAGCATCTTTCTGCTTGCCATGTGCCGTAACGTGGAATGGATATATAATTGGGACAGTTATGCGGCACCGATGCTGATTGCGGTGGCCGCCGCCGGCATTAGTTACTGTCTGCGCCGGGCGTGGTGGAAAATCGCAATCGCAGGCGCGTTTTGCGCGGTACTCACCATGCTCCGTATGCCATCGATTGTTGCCGTTGCTCTCCCCCTCGCCGCCATCTTATCGGCAGAGGACCGTGCGAAGCAAAAAATCAAGGCCATTGCCTGCCTTCTGGCAATCTTTGCCATCACGGCCGCGGGGATTCTCATCATGCTTTACGGATCGGTTGGCTCATACGTCGGCATGATCAAGGCCCACACGATTACAGCCCATTCGTCCGACACACTGAGTTACGTAACCGGCGTGGCCATGCATATCATATTCATTTATGCATTCGCAGCGGCGGGTGTAGTCTTGATTGTCGACAAACTTGGCATCG
This sequence comes from Muribaculaceae bacterium, assembly GCA_009775125.1. Taxonomy (GTDB): domain Bacteria; phylum Bacteroidota; class Bacteroidia; order Bacteroidales; family Muribaculaceae; genus CAG-873. Next base: position 47,332 of record VSPD01000001.1, read on the forward strand.
CTAAAAAGAAAACGCCTGCCGCCGCGGCCCTCACCGCAGCCGTGGCCATATGCTTTTACATCGCGCTCCGCACAGGCATCGACGCAATAAACACCGTCATGGTGGCGCCCTGGTTTTTTCTGTCGCCGCTCTATGTCGTCGCGGAAACCTATCTGATATGGAAAGCTAAAGGCAAGATGCGCACCGTGGCTCTTATCGCCCTGATGGCCACATTGGCGAGTTGTGTCGGCTCAAATGTTCCCATTTATAAAATGGCTGTGTTTCAGACAATGCCCATAATCGTCTATCTCATGGCCGTTTACTGCACAAGCCGGGCCGAGCGAGCCAATCTGTGCGCCATATTCATTCCTATATTAGCCCTTTCATTTGAAAACGAGACATACGTCTTACGTTCGGAATGGAAAAGCCCCGTTCAGCCCGCGCACCATCATTTGCGCGGCGTGCCGCATATGCGCGGCATGTGGGTCAACTGGTGGGATTACGACCGTATGCAGCGCATTGCCGACCGGTTCATGCCCTTTGTCAACGCCCCCGCTTACAATACGGCTGTGATGCGCAACGGCGGCTACGGCTACTTCTTTGAATATATCTTTGACTCGCGCACACCATTCTACTCCCACTTTTGGGACGACACGCCACTGCTGCTCGAAAAGGATTACACCGACAGATTCACCCGTTGGATTGAGTCGAGCAAACGCCCGGTGGCCGTGCTTATCGTGCGCAATCCCAACGCACCCGCCGAGCCGCAAGAAGAAATAATCGGCGAATACATGGAGCGTTACCGCACCGTATATTCCGACCGCGATTTTACAATCGTAATCCGCGAGCCTTAGATTACTTCCATGTCGGATTCCAGACGCTGACGCACAATTTCGTACATTATGACAGCGGCGGCAACCGACACGTTGAGCGAACCGATTTTGCCAAACATCGGAATTGACACGCGGGCGTCGCAAAGGTCGAGCACGGCTGGAGATATGCCGGTGTCTTCCGCTCCCATCACCATGGCCACCGGCGTGGTGAAATCGGCCTTGGTATAGTTGAAGGAGGCTTTCTCGGTCACGCCGACAATCTGATAGCCATTGTCTTTAAGAAAACGGACGGCCTCGGTGAGCGAACGCTCGCGGCACACGGGCAGATAGTTGAGCGCGCCGGCCGATGTCTTCATTGCATCGCCCGACACCGACACGCTTCCGCGCTCGGGAATAACGATTGCCGACGCCCCGCAGCACTCGGCCGTGCGGGCTATCGCTCCGAAATTGCGCACATCGGTTACTCCGTCGAGCACTACCACAAATGGAAGCACTCCCTCCTCATACAAAGCCGGCACAAGATGTTCGAGCTTATGGTATGTCACCGCCGAAAGAATGGCGAGCACACCTTGATGGTTCTTGCGGGTTATTCGGTTGATTTTCTCCACCGGCACGCGTTGCACCGGCACGCGGGCAGCACGAGCCGCGCCAAGCAGCTCCGATGCCAGTTCATTCTGCAAATCCTTCTTTATAAGAATCTTGTCAATTTCCTTACCGGCCTCGATGGCCTCAATCACGGCGCGAGTGCCGTATATATAATCGGATGGTTCCATTATAATCCTTATCTTGAAATAAATTAAAATGCAAATTTAACCATTTTTTCGACACAAGAGTTCGCTTTGCCGAAAAAATAGCCAGCCGGAAAACGATTTCGAAAATAATGTATTATATTTGCATCAAAAAAGGACAAACACATGAATCCTTCCCTCCCGAAATATCCGATAGGCATACAGTCGTTCCCTGAACTCAGGAATGGCAACTATATCTATGTTGACAAGACAATGTTTATCCAACAATTGCTCCTTGGAAAATATTATTTTTTGAGCCGTCCGAGGAGATTCGGGAAAAGTTTGTTCTTGTCGACCCTCGAGGCTTATTTCAAAGGACGGAAGGAGCTTTTCGAAGGCCTGGCCATAGCCGAGGTGGAGAAAGAATGGGTGGAATATCCCGTGGTGAGAATCGACTTCAACACCACAGAAGGCAATGATATCGAGTCGGTGAAAAACTCGCTGCGCATAATGCTTATGAGATGCGCCGCGTCTTACGCCGTGGAGATTCCCGATTATAAAAGCATGGCTATCGCCGACCTGTTCACATCCCTAATACTTGCGCTTGAAGCCAAGACGGGGCGCAAGGTGGTTGTGCTTATCGACGAGTACGACAAGGCCTTGATAGAGGTGATGCACGACTCGGAAAAGCTCGGAGACGCCACAGATACCTTGCGGCCGTTTTTCAGCGTGCTCAAAACGGCCGACGAGCATATCAAGTTCGCGTTTATAACCGGGGTGTCCCGATTCCGAAACACTACTATCTTCTCGGGATTCAACAATCCCAACGACATAAGCATGAACGGCGATTTCGCGTCGGTGCTCGGAATCACTCAGCAGGAAATGGAACACTATTTCCAGCACGGCATCGATGCCATAGCGCGCGAATACGAGATGCCGTATGCCGACATGGTGCAGGTGCTCCGCGACAAATACGACGGCTACCGTTTCACACGGCGCAAGGAATATGTCTACAATCCGTTCAGCGTGCTCAATGCCCTGTATGCGCGCCAGCTCGACGACGCCTGGGTGAAAAGCGGCACCTCTCGAATTTTAAAGACATATCTCCAAGGATCTGAATTCACCTTCGACCAGTTGACTTCGAAATGGATGTCGGCTAACGCGCTCGCAGCCACATACACCAAAGAAAACCCCACTTCCCTGTTCTTCCAGACCGGATATCTCACCATACGAGATTACAAACCGGACCGCTACCTTCTCGGCATCCCAAATCAGGAGGTGCAAAATGCCCTGGCGGAGTTGGTCATCCCGGAATTTGTCAAAGGAACTAACATTGACACTCTTCAAGACTCCATATTTGAATTATCAGATGCAATTGAGCGCGGAGACGTCGACACAATGATGGAACTGCTGCGCACAATGCTCGCTTCCGTGCCTTACCATGAGATAGACACACGCGTGCTCGAGAAGCATCTGCATCTGTGCATGTACATCGTGTTTATGATGCTGGGTATAAGTACAAAATGCGAGATTGCACAGTCGGGCGGACGTGTCGACATGGTGGCCCGGACTCCGTGGAGGATTTATGTATTCGAATTTAAGCTCGACTGCGCGCCGGAAGATGCACTGCGACAGATTGACGACAAGGGATACGCGATTCCGTGGAGCGCCGACGGACGAAAATTGATTAAAGTGGGTGTAAACTTCTCTTCAAAAACCCGCACAATCGATTCCTGGGCATATGAGAACGAAAATGATTAAACAGCATAAGATGCTACGGTATTGTCTGCTGGTGCCTTTGGCGCTGTTGGTGGCGTCGGTGGTGGCCGGATGGCGGTCGTATGCCAATGCGAGAGAGGATATTGCCGACGACCTGAATGAGGCAATGATTGCACTGGCTAATGAGAACAGAAACTTATGGATAAGGCAAGACACCGTGGCCGCGCTCCGCACTATGCACGAAACCACACGCAAGCCTGTGATATACCAGGCTTCGGATGTGAATTTCAGAAATCCCAATCTAAAAGACAAGGCCTACATAGCCGTAGCATTGGCAGACAAATATGCTGAAATGCCTAAAATCAACGGCGACAAGATAGCTTCCGATTCAATCATACTTGTGACAGAAACGGATGGAAACAGTTTGGCAATACGGGTGCAAGGATTTGCCGACTGTTCGATGGCGTCAGTTTTTTCCTTGTCGGACCAAAGGGTACCCGGTGTGCTTTTCGCGCTGTCGTTGCTATCGATGACGAGTGTTTTCGTATTGAGAAAAAAGGATGAAGAATTCACTATCGACAGCATCAAGCTCACCCCCATGCAACGGCAGCTTGTGCAGATGCTGCTTGACGCCCCCGGACGCAAAGTCGACAAGCAGACGCTCTGTTGCGCCTTGTGGGGCAATAAAAGCAACGCCGAAGAATCGCTCTACACCCTTGTGCGACGCACCAAGGGCGCGCTTGCAGAGGCCAATGCAGAGATTGTGTGCAACCGCGGCGAGTCATACGAGCTGCGCATAAACGCCTGATTTACAACATTGTCAGACATTTGTCAGACAAAAGTCAGACTTTTTTTGAGGCGGATTGACACTTTTTCATTTGCTTTGCGGCATGAAAAAGTTCACTGCTATAATCATTGCGATCGTGCACCTGTGGAGTCACGCGCAAAACACCGCTCCCGCCACTCTCGACGATGTGGTGGTCACGGCCGACAGCCAAAAGGGAACGTCCGCCAAAGTAACACTCCGGCCTTCGGCTCTTGAAAAGAAACACAGCACCAACGGCTACGCGCTGCTGGCAAACATGAATCTGCCGGATTTCAATATAGACGTATCGTCGCAGACAATATCGACTATAACAGGACGTGATGTAAAGATACTCATCAACGGAACGGAGGCCGGCGCCGACGAACTCGCCACGCTTGCCGCATCGGAGATAACGCGCATCGACTACCGGCGCAATCCCGGAGGCCGATACGCAGGCTGCGGCGCAGTGATAAATTTCATAACCGCGCAATATGACTACGGCGGCAATGTATATCTCTCGGCCGATGAAGGACTGGCGCGAAAATACGGCCAATATACCGGCATGGTAAACTACAAACGACACGCCGTGACCGTCTCTCTTACTGCCAACGGAACATGGGACAGGTCGTCGACGCTCAACAGTGCCGAAAACACATTCTCGCTCAACGATGGAACTTTGTTTCAATCGACACTCCCCGACGGAGCTGCCACCCATACAAACTCGCAATATATAAATCTGAAATTCGGCCATGCGTCCAATAATCATTCATTCGACATATCGCTCGGCACTACTCGCAGCGCGACGCCGCGCAACACACGCACCGACAACATAGAATATTCCGGGCTTTACAATTTCAACTCCGAGGCAAGCCGCGAAAGCTCGGAGCGTGGCCTGTCGCCGGCGATGAAAATGCACTACAACCTGTATCTGCCGGGAGGACACGCCCTTATGTCGATTGTCACGGCGCGATACGGGCACACTTCATTCCGCAGCGTATATTCAGAAACATCCGCGCCTAAATTAGGCAACAACACCAAAGAAGACAACGTGCTCGCAAGCGCAACACTCGGGTATTTCAAATCGTTTGACAGCGGCATGAGCATCGGTCTGACCGCCGATGAATATTACAACTACTACCATGACATTTATTCCGGCGCGTTCAACAGCACTCAGACGCTGACGAACAATCACATAATGGCTATGGCGCATATCGACCACAATCTGCCATGCGGACTGTCGTACAACGCCTCGGCAGGCATCACCGACCTGTATTCCAATATCGGACACCACAGCGACAACCAACTATCGCCCATGGCATTCTACGGACTCACATATGCCATAAACCCAAAGCATATGGTAAGCGTGACAGGAAATTACGTCCACAGCATCTACAATCCTCAGTACAAGAACGAGGCTGTGATACCGACATCGTTTTTCGAGGCAACCGTCGGAAATCCCCACCTCGAGCAATTGAAGGCTTTTCAAAACATGATGAGTTATAACGGCCATGCCGGACATTTCGCTTTTTCGGCAACCTACGATTTTCTAAAATATTTCGGCAACACTTCAAACCGATATTTTGCCGAAAACAACATCATGTATCATCAACTCGTAAACGACGGCAATTTCCATTACAACAAATTTATTTTCGGAGCTTCGGCTTCCCTGCTTGGCGACAGACTGAGGCTGAAAGGCAATGCTATATTCAGCATGAACCGGTTTGACTCGAAATACCGGCCGGCACGGAGCAATGACTGGCGAGCCGATTTCAGCGCGTCGTACATGGCCGGCGACTGGCAGATAAAAAGCTCTTATGCCTTGCCATACAGCGCACTTGGCATCGAGGGGACAAAAATACGGTATTCGGCTCAATACAGAGTCTCGCTAAACTGGCATCATGGCGACTGGGCGGCTGAATGTTGCGTCGATAATTTCCTCGACCGCCGGGGCCGCACACGCAACGTGGCCGACTACGGGGCGTACCGCTCCGTGTCGCAATCGTTGAGCGACAAAAGAGGGCGCAACATCGGCGTGACCGTGACATACATGCTCTCCTACGGGAAGAAAACAGACAGCGAGCCGCCACAGACAGAAACAAGCATCAATTCGGCTATCTTGCGGCCGTTTTGACATATCGCAAGCCGGAGGCTTACGTTCCCAGATTCTTCACAAGCCGGAGGCTTGTGTTCCTAAAAACAGCCGCCGTCTCGGGGGAGACGGCGGCTGTTGATGTGGTATGTGCGGGGGTGATTATTCGGCGGTGGCGAGGGGAGAAGGCACGTTGTAGGTGCGGGCGGCGAGTTCCTGGTCGAGCATATAGAGACCCATGCCGTCGTTGCCGATGAGAGTGAACTTGTCGATGAGTTCACGTGCGGTTTCTTCTTCCTCAACTTGCTCGGCGATGAACCAGTTGAGTTTTTCGCGTGTGGCGTAGTCGTGTTCGGCTTCGGCCATGGCGTAGAGATTGTTGATCATAGCCGTCACTTTCTGCTCGTGGGCAAGAGTGTCTTTGAAAGCGCATACGGGGCATTCCCATTTTTCGGGCACTTCGGCGATGGGGCGGAGGATTACACGACCGCCGCGACTATTGATGTAGTTCATGAAAATTTGGGCGTGGGCCTGTTCTTCCTGAAATTGGATACGGAACCAGTTTGCGATGCCCGGACGGCCTTCGGCTTCAAAGTTGCAAGCCATGGCCAGGTAGAGGTATGCCGACCAAAATTCGGCGTTTACCTGCTGATTGAGGGCTTCTTCAAGGGATTTGGAAAACATAATACTAAGTTTAGTTATTAGTTATAAGTTATAAAGTCAAATGGTGATTTCGCCGCGCAGCGACGTCTGGAGGTATTTTTTCACGGCTACGGGGCCGAAGCCGAGGCCGAAGAGGAACATCATTTTTGTCATGGCGGCCTCGAAGGTGATGTCGTGCCCGGAAACTACACCGGCAGCACAGAGCAGGTCGCCGGTCTCATAACGGTTGGAGTTGACGCATCCGTGGACGCATTGTGTAACGTTAACTATAACTATGCCTCGCTTTACGGCATCGCGTATGGCTCCGATTATCGCCGGAGATGTGGGGGCGTTTCCGGCTCCATATGTGCGGATAACGGCGCCTTTTATGCCGGGGGCCGCAAGGTGGTAAGCTATGGCCTCGGGTGTGATGCCGGGAAACAAGTCGATTGACATTACGGCAGCGTCCATTTCAAGCCTCAGCGTGAGCGGACGCTTGGGCGAACGCAGAAGTGCATCGGCATCGAAATTGATGCCAAGACCGATTTTTGCCAGATACGGGTAGTTGTAACTCTTGAAGGCGTTGAAATTGTCGGCAGAACGTTTTGTGGCTCGGTTTCCGCGCCACAGATAGTCTTCGAAGAGAATCGCCACTTCCTGCACCATGGGCTCGCCGTGGCTGTCGCGAGCGGCGGCAATCTGGAGGGCCGTGATGAGATTTTCCTCGCCGTCGGTGCGAACCTCTCCGATAGGAAGTTGCGAACCCGTGATAATTACCGGCTTGTGCAGGTTGTCGAGCATGAACGAGAGAGCCGATGCAGTGTATGCCATTGTATCGGTACCGTGGAGCACGACAAAACCGTCGTAGCCAAGATAGTTGTCGGCGATGGCGCTTGCAATCTGCTGCCAGTGGCCGATGCTCATGTCGGAAGAGTCGATCGGGGGATGGAACTGGATGTTGTCAATCTCGTAATCGAGCATCTTTACCTTTGGCACATTTTCCATCAGATGGGTAAAATCGAAGGGTTTGAGCACCTTGGTGTCAGCGTCCTCAATCATACCGATGGTTCCGCCTGTATAAATTATCAGGATTCGTGGCTTCATGGGAGGGATGGCGGGGTTAAAAGTTATAGCCTGACTATTTCACCTGGGCACCGGGAGCGACAGGGCCGGTGGGGCCAATCACTACGAGCGAGCCGTCGGCATTCTCGGCAGACAGAATCATGCCCATCGACTCTATGCCTTTCAGCTTGCGCGGGGGCAGGTTAGCAATGAAGCATACCTGCTTGCCCACGAGGTCGTCGGGCGCATAGTGCTTGGCGATGCCGGACACGATGGTGCGGCCGCCCATGCCGTCGTCGATTCTGAATTTGAGCAGTTTGTCGGCTTTGGGCACTTTTACACATTCTACAACTGTGCCGACACGGATGTCAGCTTTCATAAACGTGTCGAAATCGACATCGGGCTGCTGGGGCTCGGGGGTGAAGTTCTTTATTTGGTTTTCTTTCTTGATGCGGTCGAGGCGGTCGATCTGCGCCTGGATGGCGTCGTCCTCGATTTTTTCAAAGAGAAGTTCGGGTTGTGCGATAGCGGCGCCTTCTGCCAGGATGTCGAAACGACCGAGCATATCCCAGTCGAGCTTGCCAATGCCGAGCATCTTCGACAGCTTGGCCGACATGAAAGGCAGCACGGGCTCGAAAGCCACAGCCAGGTTGGCGCAGAGTTGCAGGGCCAGGTTGAGCACGGTGGCAGTGCGGCCGAGGTCGGTCTTTGCCGTCTTCCAAGGCTCGGAAGTTTGAAGGTAACGGTTTCCGATACGCGCTATTTCCATGGCGTATTTTGCGGCGTCGCGGAAGTGGAACGTTTCGATAGCCTCGGTGAGGGCCTTGGCGGCGGCTTCGGTCTCGGCAATCATGGCGCGGTCGTCGTCGGTGAGCGCGCCGGCAGCGGGAACCTTGCCTTCGAAATATTTGTGTGTGAGGACGATGGCACGGTTTACGAAGTTGCCGAGGATTGCCACGAGCTCGTTATTGTTATGCGCCTGGAAGTCGCGCCATGTGAAATCGTTGTCTTTTGCCTCGGGCGCGTTTACAGTGAGGACATAACGGAGCACGTCCTGCTTGCCGGGGAAGTCGCGGAGGTATTCATGGAGCCACACGGCCCAGTTGCGCGAGGTGGATATTTTGTCGCCTTCGAGATTGAGAAACTCGTTGGCGGGCACATTGTCGGGGAGTTGGAAGTTGTCGCCATAGGCCATGAGCATTGCGGGGAACACGATGCAGTGGAACACGATATTGTCCTTGCCTATGAAGTTGATAATGCGTGTCTCGGGGTCTTTCCACCATGTCTGCCATGTGTCGGGCAAGATTTCCTTAGTGTTGGAGATATAGCCGATGGGGGCGTCGAACCACACGTAGAGCACCTTGCCTTCGGCACCTTCGACAGGAACGGGCACGCCCCATTTCAGGTCGCGCGACACAGCACGGGGCTGCAAGCCAAGGTCGAGCCACGACTTGCACTGGCCGTAGACATTCGGTTTCCATTCTTTGTGGCCTTCGAGAATCCATTGGCGCAGGGCGTCCTCATAGCGGTCGAGGGGAAGGAACCAGTGAGATGTCTCCTTCAAGGTTACCGGGGCGTTGGTGAGGGCCGAACGGGGATTGATAAGGTCGGTGGCGTTGAGCGATGTGCCGCAGGCCTCGCATTGGTCGCCGTAGGCGCGCTCGGAGCCGCAATGGGGGCAAGTGCCCACGACATAGCGGTCGGCAAGGAATTCGCCTGCTTCCTCGTCGTAGGGCTGCATGGATGTCTGCTGTATGAACTTGCCGTTGTCGTAGAGGTGGCGGAAAAATTCCGATGCCGTATCGTGGTGAATATCAGATGTTGTGCGCGAGTACACGTCGAACGAAATGCCGAGCTCCTCAAACGAGTCCTTTATAATCTTATGATATCGGTCGACAATGTCTTGCGGAGTCACACCCTCCTTGCGGGCTTTGAGAGTGATGGGCACACCGTGCTCGTCGCTGCCGCCTATCATCTTCACGTCGCGTCCGCGCAGGCGCAGATAGCGGGCGTAGATGTCGGCAGGGACGTAGACACCGGCAAGGTGGCCGATGTGTACGGGTCCATTGGCATATGGGAGAGCGGTGGTGATTAGCGTGCGTTTATATTGATTTTCCATTTTTAACTGTTTTTAATTCGCAAAGGTACACATTAATAGTATATTTTCAAAATCTTTTTTTCTTTTCGGAACAATTAATTTTTCATGTCGCGCGGTTCACAAAAAAGGCTACGGATGTTTGGCCGATTGAAAAAGAATGTTTATTTTTGCGTATCATATTTTTGTGCTAAAAGCGACATGAAACATGTGATTTTACCGAAAAGCGCGGCCTCGGTCCGGCGGCGTCTCCCGTTTTACCTCGCCATGGAGGAATGGGTGGCCGGAGCGTTGCCCGAAGGTGAATATTTTTTCACCTGGCGTGTCGCGCCCACGGTAATCTACGGCCATTGCCAGGATGTGGCCGCGGAAGTGGACATGGACTACTGCCGCAGCCGCGGCATCGAGTTTTATCGCCGCAAGAGCGGGGGCGGGTGTGTATATGCCGACATGGACAATATCATGCTTTCATATATCTGCCCGGGAGCCGACGTGGAGCCGACGTTCGCACGCTATACGGCCATGGTGGCCGGCGCGCTCCGCGGCATGGGCCTCGACGCCGTGCCTTCGGGACGCAACGATGTGGAAATCGGCGGCCGAAAGGTGTCGGGCGGAGCCTTCTACCGTATGGCCGGCCGAAGCATAGCCCACTCTACAATGCTGTTCGACACCGACATGGAGCACATGATGCGCGCCATCACCCCGTCGAGAGCAAAACTCGAAAGCCACAAGGTGAAGTCGGTCGAGGCACGAATCACCACTTTAAGCCCCATGCTGCCCGGGATGACCATCGAGGAATTCAACAATCGCCTCATAGCATCCGTCACCGATTCCGAATTAGTGCTTTCGGAGGCGCAGGTGGCCGAAATCGAGAAACTTGAACAACATTATTACCGGCCCGAATGGCTCGGATACGACCCTAAATCAACAACCTAAACAAAAAAATACCAACACCATGAAAGAAACATGCCTCCATTCCCGCCATGTGGCCCGGGGCGCGCAGATGAGCCCCTTCGGAGGATTCGACATGCCGATACAATACGACGGCATAGTGGAAGAACACAACGCGGTGCGCCTACACGTGGGCGTGTTCGACGTGTCGCACATGGGCGAGGTGCTCATCAGCGGCCCCGACGCCGAAAAATACGTCAACCACATTTTCACAAACGACCTTACGGGAGCTCCCGACCGCACAATCTACTACGGCATGATGCTCTACCCCAATGGCGGCGTCGTCGACGACCTGCTTGTGTACAAGCGCAACGACCGGGAGTTTTTCCTCGTGCCCAATGCCGCAAACATCGACAAGGACGTGGACTGGATGATGAAAAACGCCGAAGGATTCGACGTGAAAATCGACCACCTCAGCGAGCGTTACGGCGAACTTGCCGTGCAGGGTCCCGAGGCCGAGGACACGCTGCGCAAGGTGCTGGGCATCGACTGCTCCGATTTGACTTTCTACACATTTAAAGATATTGTCTTCGAAGGCGAGGACGTGATTGTGAGCCGAACCGGATACACCGGCGAGGACGGCTTTGAAATATACGCCTCTCACGACCTTACCTGCCGCCTGTGGGACCGCCTTATGGAAGCCGGAGTGCAGCCTTGCGGCCTGGGATGCCGCGACACTCTACGCTTCGAGGCCGGACTGCCCCTCTACGGCGATGAGCTCACCGACGAGGTTACGCCCATCGAAGCCGGATTCGGCATGTTCGTGAAACTCGACAAGCCCGAATTTATCGGCAAGGAGGCATGTGCCCGTCAAAAAACCGAAGGCGTGACACGCAAGAACGTCGGCCTCGAGCTTCAAGGCAACGCTATCCCGCGCCACGGCTACGAAGTGCTCAACGCCGAAGGCGAGAAAATAGGCGAAGTCACCACCGGCTACCACTCCATCACACTCGACAAGAACATAGCCATGGCTCTCATCGACGCACGTTACGCCAAACTTGGCACCGAGGTGCAGGTTCGCGTGCGCCGCAAGGTGTTCCCTGCCGTAGTGGTAAAAAAACGCTTCTACACACCCAATTACAAAAAATAATTTTATCAACCGACCAAAAATTTACAACCATGATCAAATATCTTCCTTCACACGAATATGCCCGCGTAGAGGGCAACATCGCCTATGTAGGCATCTCCCCTTATGCAGCCGCCCAACTTGGCAATGTGGTTTACGTCGACATGCCCGAACAAGGCGATGACGTGACTGCCGGCGAAGATTTCGGAGCCATCGAATCCGTAAAGGCCGCTTCCGACCTGTTTGCCCCGGTGTCGGGCGCGGTAATCGAGGCCAACGAAGAACTCATCGACAATCCCCGTCTCGTAAACGAAGACCCGCTCAACCACTGGATTATCAAAGTGGAAATGACCGATCCTTCCGAACTCGACGCCCTCCTCGACCAGGAAGCCTACGACGCCCTCTGCGCCGCCGAGAAACATTAAAACAAACTCGACTTAAATCGATTTATTTCGAGATAATTCGATTTATTTCGACTTATCTCGATTTAAGTCGACTTATTTCGCCCTAACCCGACTATCTATGCCAAACCAATATATGCCCCACACGGCCGCCGACATCGAAAGGATGCTCGCGGCGTGTGGCGCCTCATCGCTCGACGACCTTTACAGCGATGTGCCCGAGGAGCTGCGGCTCAATCGCCCCTACGACCTGCCGGAGGCTTGCTCTGAAAAGGAGGTGCGCGATTTCTTTGCCGCCATGCGCGACAAGATGACTCCCCTCACATGCTTTGCAGGAGGCGGTTTCTACGACCACTACACGCCGGCTGCCGTAAGCTCGATTCTCTCGCGGTCGGAATTCTTGACGGCCTACACTCCTTACCAGCCCGAAATTTCGCAGGGCACGCTCCAATATATTTTTGAATACCAGACCATCATGTCGCGCCTCACCGGCATGGACGTGTCGAACGCGTCGATGTACGACGGCGCAACCGCCACCGCCGAAGCCATGATGATGACCGTGGCCGCCGCCCGCAAGCGCAACCGTGTGCTCATTTCCGAAACGGTGAACTCTGCCGTGGCTCAGGTTTGCGCCACTTACGCCCGCTATCACGGCATCGTCCTCGAAGTGATTCCGCAAGACGGAGGCGTGACCTCGCGCTCCGAATTTGAGATGATGATAAAAGCCGGCGACGTGGCGGGCGTGATTGTGTCACAGCCCAATATGTTCGGTATCGTCGAAGACTATGCCGGATGGGCCGACATCTGCCATGCCAACAAGGCCCTGCTGGCCATGAACTGCCAGGCAAGTCCGCTGGCCGTGCTCCGCACTCCGGGCGAATGGGGCGCCGACATAGCCTGCGGCGACGCGCAGTCGCTCGGCATGCCGCTCAACTTCGGCGGTCCTTATCTCGGATATATCTGCACAACCAAGGCTCTTATCCGCAAGATGCCCGGACGTATCGTGGGAGCGACCAAAGACGCCAAGGGCAACCGTGTGTTTGTGCTCACCCTACAAGCCCGCGAGCAACACATCCGCCGCGAGAAAGCCACATCCAACATATGCTCCAACCAGGGCCTGATGGCACTCCACACCGCCGTCTACTGCTCGCTGATGGGACCGGAAGGCTTGCGACAGGTAAATGAAATATCGGCGGCAAACGCTCATTATCTCGTGGAGCAACTCTGCGCCACCGGGAAAATGGAACAGGCATACCCCGACAAGCCTTATCTCAACGAAGCCCTCATGCGCGTAAAACCGGGACTTACCGCCAGCGCAATAATAGAGGCGGCGGAAAAAGCCGGAATACTTGCAGGCGTGGTCTACGCCGACGACCTGCTGCTGGTGTGCGCCACCGAAATGCAGACGCGCGACGACATCGACCGTTATGTCCAACTTGTAAAATCGCTCTGACACCATGAACAAAGAATTATACGGAACACTGATTTTCGAGTTGTCGCGCCCGGGCCGCACCGGCTTCTCCCTGCCAAAGAAACAGACCGAAGGCGGTGTCGACACTTCCATTCCGGCCGCGTTGCGCCGAGAAAAGCCGCTCGACCTCCCCGAAGTGGACGAGCCCACGGTGGTGCGCCACTACACCAACTCGTCCAACAATAATTTCGGCGTCGACACAGGATTCTACCCCCTGGGATCGTGCACGATGAAATATAACCCCAAGATTAACGAGGAAATCGCGGCCGACTCCACAGTGGCCCGCCTGCACCCCGCCGCCCCCGACTCGACCGTGCAAGGCGCACTCGAAATTTACTGGACGCTGCAACGTGCCCTTTGCGAAATCGGCGGCATGGCCGAGTTCACGCTCAACCCGTTTGCAGGCGCCCATGGCGAGCTCACCGGGCTTATGGTGATACACGCCTACCACGACAGTCGCGGCGACAGCGCGCGCACCAAGGTGATTGTCCCCGATTCGGCCCACGGCACCAATCCGGCGTCGGCAGCCGTATGCGGATACAAAATCGTGGAGGTGAAAAGCCTTGCCGACGGCACTGTCGACGTCGACGACCTTCGTTCGAAACTCGACGAAACTGTGGCCGCCGTGATGATGACAAACCCCAACACCGTGGGCATATTCGAACGCTCGATTCCCGAAATAGCCGAAGCCGTGCATGCCGCCGGCGCCCTGCTCTATTACGACGGTGCCAACCTCAACCCCATGCTTGGCGTGGCCCGCCCCGGCGACATGGGATTCGACGTGATGCACATCAACCTGCACAAGACCTTCTCAACGCCCCACGGCGGAGGCGGCCCCGGTGCAGGACCCGTTGGCGTTCGCGCCGGCCTGGAAGAATTCCTGCCAAATCCGCGCGTGACACGCCTCCCCGACGGCTCGTTCGAGACACGCGACACCGACAGCGCGCTTGGCCGCATATCCATGTGGCTCGGCAACTACACCGTGCTGATGCGTGCGCTTGCCTACATCAAAATACTCGGCGCCGAAGGCCTTGGCATGGCCGGCAAACTCGCCACGCTCAACGCCAACTACATAATGCACCGTCTTAAAGACCTCTACTTGCTGCCTATCCCCGGACCGTGCAAGCATGAGTTTGTGTTCGACGGCCTCATCGACAAATCTACGGGCGTAACCACGCTTAACGTGGCAAAACGCCTGCTCGATTTCGGCTTCCATGCGCCCACAATCTATTTCCCGCTGCTCTTCCACGAATCGCTCATGATCGAGCCCACCGAGACGGAAACGCCCGAGACGCTCGACCGATTCATCGAAGTGATGCGCCAAATAGCACATGAAGCCGCAGAGCAGCCGCAGACCGTAATCGACGCTCCGCACACCACTCCCGTTTCGCATCCCGACGACACCGAAGCCGCGTTGCATCCTGTCGTAACATTCGATGAGTTATGAGCCGGTTCGACCTTATAGTGATTGGAGCCGGCCCGGGCGGCTATGAGATAGCCGCCGAGGAAGCGGCAAAAGGACGCCGCGTGGCCATAGTGGAGCGCGACAGCCTTGGAGGCACATGTCTCAACCGGGGGTGCATCCCCACCAAATGCCTGTGCGCGTCGGCCGACACTATCCATACAGTGAAAAATGCCGCCGTTTTTGGCGTCGAGGCTTCTGTCGCCGGATTCTCATACCCGGCCGCGGCCGCGCGTATGCACGAGGTGGTCGACGGCCTGCGCCAAGGCGTGGAAACGCTTCTGTCGGGCTGCACCGTGATTCGCGGAGAAGCACGGCTGCTCGGCTCCGGCAAAGTGGCCGTGGGCGGCGACACATATTCCGCCGAAAAAATCCTGATCGCCACCGGTTCGCGCCCGGCCATGCTGCCGGTCGACGGAGCTGAAAAAGCCCTGTCGTCCGACGATGTGCTTGCCCTCGACTCGCTCCCGGCATCGGCCGTAATAATAGGAGCAGGCGTAATCGGCATGGAATTTGCCTCTATACTCAATGCTTTCGGCGTCGAAGTCACCGTGATAGAATATTGCAAGGAGATATTGCCGCCGTTCGACCGCGAAGTTGCCAAACGTCTGCGCTCGATGCTGTCGCGCCGAGGCATAAAGATTATTGTCGGCGCCGCCGTGAAAGCAATCGGCAGCGACGGCCGCTCGGTAACTTATGCCGGAAAACGAGGCGATGAATGTGTCGAGGCAGAATCCGTAATCATGGCCGTAGGCCGCCGCCCCGTCCTCCCCGACGGCCTCGACGCGGCAGGCGTGGAACTCACCGAGCGCGGATTCATAAAGGTTGACACGCGCATGCGCACCACCGCCCCGGGCATATATGCCGTCGGCGACTGCAACGGCCTGTGCATGCTTGCACACGCGGCGGCGGCACAAGCGCGCGTGGCTCTTGCCGGCGACGGCGAGGCAGTTCCCGACCTCGACGTGATGCCCTCTGCCGTGTTCACCACTCCCGAGCTGGCCATGGTCGGCCTCACCGAGGAGCAATGCGAGGCTCGCGGTATCGAATTCGACACCCGCAAGTCGCTCTACGCAGCCAACGGCAAAGCCCGGGCCATGGGCGCCACCGACGGATTTGTCAAGGTGCTCACCGACCGCTCGCCCGAGCGACGCATATTAGGAGTGCATATAATCGGGGCACACGCCTCCGACCTATGTGCCGAAGCTGCCGCCATCATGGCCACCGACCCGTCGGCCACACGCGCCAAAGCGCGTATCATCCACGGGCACCCCACCCTATCCGAAGTGCTGGCTGCGGCCCTATAATAAAACAATCCATATTATGATACAAAACCTGCGCGTTGAGACGCGCAGGTTTATTTCTTCTTGTTTTTCGCCTCTAATATCACAATTCTGTTACAAATTCGATAAATTTTTAACTAAAACACCGCTTTTAACTTTTAATTTAAAATTAAATACATATCTTTGCAAAACAAACGCACACATATGTTTTATCCGGGCATTTCCTATTGAATAGAAAAAACAAACCATCATTATTAAATATATGACTGACTTTTACAAGATTCTATCAGCCGCCGTTCTCACGGTGGCATCAACAGCCACAATGGATGCCGGCGCAAATTTTGCCGGACCGCGTAAGAATGTCGACGTACATGCCATGATGCGCTAGATGGCTCCAAACGCCTCGGCCTTTGCTCCGTCGCAACGCAACATACGCGCTGCCGAAATAAACACTATGCTCACTGCCGGTTCGCCGGCAAGCAGGGCCATGACCTCCGATCCGAATCCGGAACCCGGCACAACCATGGGGCCGGTACGCAATTTCTTCGACCTCGACGGCCCGAACAATGAATTGTGGTATTACACCACGACACTCTGGACCAAAGCCATCAGATATCCCTACTACACCGACTATATCCTTACTGAATATCAGTTCGACATCTACGACTCGCAAATGGAATTTGTCGGCTCTGTACACGACAAGATGCGCTATCAGGACGACGAGGTGCGCGTCCCCGGCCCCGACCGCGGCATCGACATCCTGCCGGTAATCACCAAGAATTTTTTCAATAACGACGATAAATACGAAGTTGTGGTGTCTATCGCCGTGAACTCCACCACAGAAGCCGTCAATCACTATCGCTCGGTTATATACCAAATCGGCGGTGAAAAAGAAACCGTTTCGGTTTACGACCCGGAGACCAATGGCGAGATTGAAAAAGAAGTCGACGTACCCATCAAATCCTATCCTCAGTTCTTCTCCGACGTGCTCGACGCCTCACACGACGGCGTGGAAAACTATTATATGACATTCATGTCGGAAATATTCGGCCCCGACGATGAATCAGCCCAAGCCGATTCAGATTCCAACGTCGACACTTCTTTCTGGGATTATCTCACCGCCTCGCACATGCACCTCGAAACCTATGCCAAGGCCGGCGACAACGACGACATCACAAAAGTTGTAGAATTCGACATCCCTTATCTGAAACTGCAAGGCGACCAGGAAAACACCATGCCCCTGATCACGTTCATGCAGAACGACAAGTCCTACATACTCTGCCCCCACTACAAAGACTACTTCTTCGAGTCCTATTATTCGCCCTACGACGAATCGAAGATGCGCGACAACAACTCGCTCGTGCTCGACCTATATGCCCTCGACGGCAGCAATGCCAATAAAATACAGACCACAGAGATTCCCGCGCCCAAAATCGACGACCCGAATGTGCTGCTCACCTACTACGGCGTGGGTATCCTCCGCTATAACAACGACATTGCCATCGGCAAATTTGCCAACGACGAAAAGGCTTATTTCTATCTCACCCGGTTCAACTACAAGGCGGGCGACCGCACCGACGACTATTGCTACTACGTCTACGGTCCCGACGGCAACCGCGTACGCACTCTTTTTGAAAATGCCGACAACGACATCACGCTCTCCGAGGTAGAGGGCCGCAACCCGCACCATTTATTCATCGGACTTGACGACAACGGCAACTACACTTACTATTTTGTCGACCTCATCGAAGGTTTGAGCAACAAGACCGTACAAATCCCGGCCCTCCTCTATCTCGACGATGACTCCGACGAAGGCGACCTCTTGCTTGCCAACGCCGACATCGTGGCTCTTGGCAACGGCACATGGAAATATGCCTTCGAGATGAAAGTGCCCACTGTCGACGATTACGACAACGACGTGATGCGCGTGGCGTGGTTCAATGCCGACGGCACATTTGACCGCATGGACTATATAAACATGGGCTCCAACGTCTACTACGCGCAATGCTACATCAACGGCATGGCTCTCAGCCCCAAACTCGTAAAATCCGACGACGAGCACGAATATATGCTGCTTGTGAAACGCGGCATCGAAGGCGCGTCTTCTTCTGCATCGCAGGAAGAACTCGTAGTGGCTCAGCCTCAGTCCGACGCAAATCCTCAGGGGCTCACGCTTCTCCACCTCACTCCTTCGGAGAAAGGCACCCTCAACAACATCGGCATATATCCCGGCCTCAACGGCGGCAACTCGCTTTGCGTCACTTATGTCAACAGCAGCAACCAAGTCACTGCCGACTTCTACGCACTGCCTTTCGACCTTAGCGCCATCGACGATATTAAATCCGACAACGCCTCGTCCGTGATTTCGTTCGACGGCTCGGTACTCCGCGCCGAAGGCCTTATCACCGTTTACTCCGTCCAAGGCTCGGTTGTGGCTCGCGGCAACGACGCTGTCTCTGTCGCAGATTTCGTTCCCGGCGCCTACATCGCCGTAGCACAAGGCAAACCCTTCAAATTCGTGAAGTAAATATAATATCCATTGATAATGTCACATATTATATATAGAACCTCTCTGGCTCTTGCTGCCATATTGACGGTCGCAAACGCTCAGGCCGCTCATGTCACACCCGAGGAAGCCCTTGCCCGCGCGGCGAAAGATATGCCGGCCAAGGCTCCGGCCAAATTACGCATGGCAACCCCGCAGCTGGCCCACACCGCGCTTTCGCCCGATGGCAGCCCTGCCGTGTATGTATTTAACGCTGCCGGCCGAGCAGGATATATGCTTCTGCCGGCCGACGACACCGCGCGCCCCGTGCTCGGATATTGCGACGAGGGCAGTTTCGACGCCGACGCCATGCCCCCGGCCATGAAATGGTGGCTCGATGAATACTCCGCACAAATCGAATACGCATCTTCCCGACTCCAAAACTACCCGTCTTCCCAACTTCCCAACTACACCCCCGCCCGCGAGGCAATCGAGCCTATGATAACCGCCATGTGGGACCAGATAGAGCCTTACAACAACATGGCTCCCCTCTACGGCTCCGAACGCACCTACACCGGATGCGTGGCCACAACCATGGCTATGGTCATGGACTACTGGAACTATCCCGAGAAAGGACAGGGAAAAGTGTCATACACTGCATCGACCATCGGCAAGCGCATCGAACTCGATTTCTCAAAGCGGAAATTCGACTGGGA
Organism: Muribaculaceae bacterium; assembly: GCA_009775125.1. Classification (GTDB taxonomy): domain Bacteria; phylum Bacteroidota; class Bacteroidia; order Bacteroidales; family Muribaculaceae; genus CAG-873. The sequence continues at coordinate 67,119 of VSPD01000001.1, forward strand.
CAATATGCTGCGCTCCTACGACATCGACGGCGAATACTCCACCGAGCAGACCGATGCCGTGGCATACCTGATGAAGGCGTGCGGATACGCCGTGAAAATGGATTATTCCACTTCGGCATCCGCCACTCTGGCCATGTACATCGGACAGGCCATGGCGAAATATTTCAACTACGACCCTAATTACCGATACGAGCTGCGCCTCCACCACTCCTCCTCCGAATGGGAGCAAATCATCTACGACAACCTCAAAAACGTAGGCCCCGTGCTCTATGGCGGTGGGTCGTATCTCGGCGGCGGCCACTCTTTCGTTTGCGACGGCTACGACGGCAACGGGTTCTTCCATTTCAACTGGGGATGGAGCGGCATTTCCAACGGATATTTCTCTCTCGATGCCCTGCAACCCGACGCCCTCGGTTCGGGCGGAGGCGCCGGCGGCGGCTACTCTTTCACACAAGACGCCGTGCTGGGCATACAGCCTCCGACAGGAGCTCCCGCCGAGCCGCGCGTTGAAACTTTCGTGCAGATGGGCTCGCTATCCGGCTCTGTATCCGACGACAATATCCTCACGTTCTCGCTCATCGACCAGCTCGACGGCTCGTGGGTGAACTACAACCCCCGAACAATCGAAACTCGCTTCGGAGCAATCTTCGAACCTCAGGGCGACACAGCCGGCGAAAAGCAGGTTATCGACCCGGTAGGACGCACATTCACCATGAAAGCGGGCTATGGCACCGGCCCCGCAAATATTGTCCACAGTGTCAACCTCAACGAGGCCGGGCTTTCCGACGGCACCTACAAGGTGACCTACGCCTTCCGCGAAGAAGCCAACGGCACCGCAAGCGAATGGACGGAGGTGAAACCGGCCTATGGTTACAGCAACTATATCGTGCTCCACAAATCCGGCTCGACATATACCGTCGACAACAAGCCTGTTGAACGCCTGCGCATCGTCGACGGCAAACTCCGCGACGCAAACATTTATTTCGGAGGACATGTCCGCCCGTCGATTACCGTTGAAAACACTTCCGACATAGAGCTGTCGCACGGTTTCGCCCCTGTGCTCATGTACAACAATCCCGACGACGGCGAGCTCTATATGTATTTCCTTGGCGAAAGCGAATACATCACCGTGCCGCCACACTCCACCGTGAGCCGCGACTGGACTTAGACGCTTTACCTCACACAAAATATCTACGGCATCAACGTCGACACCGACTTCCTGCTCACATTCTTCGACGAAACCACTTACCAATTCTACACGTCGGAATTCACCACTCCCGTGGTGATGCACCCCAACGCAGGCCAACCGCGTATCACGCTTTCCGACCTCACAATCGAAGGAGCCTCTACAACCGTTGAGGAAGTAGGCGGCACCGAGCGCACGGTTTATGTCGTCGACAACAAACTCGACATCCCCGTGAAGGCATCGTGCAAGCTTATCGGCACAATCCCGTTTGTTTACAGCATGCAAGCCTGCGTATTCGTGCCCGACTGGACTTCGGAAGAAGGCACATACGAGATTCTCGGCTCTGCCGGATATCCGTTCTTCCTTTCGCGCAACGGCACGAGCCATTCGTTCAGCACCACCGTAGCATCGCCATTTATCGAGCACGGACAGCACTATATGCTCACCCTGGCCTATATGTTCGGCTCGAACTATGTGCCCGTCAACATCAACAACCATCTGGTGTTCCGCCTCGCCGATGAATCTTCTTCCGTCGAATCAGTCACAGCCGACCCTGATGCCACCGGACTTATTTACAACCTGCAAGGCATATGTCTCGGCTCCGATTTCGACGCCCTCCCATGTGGCCTCTACATCCGCGACGGCCATAAAATATTCAAGCGATAGACACATATTCATACATCCGATTTTATCCGGTTTTTTCAAAACACATTAACCAAACCAAATAATTTCTCTATGAAAAAAATTTATTCATTTTGCATGATTGCAGCGATAGCGATACTTGCGTCGTTCACTGCAAAGGCCGACGTAAGCGCGACCGTGACCTGGGACATCCCCGGCTCGGTGATTCTCTATGTCGGAAGCACCGCGGAATCCGCCAAGGTAGTTCCCCCTGCCGACGCCACTTCCTACGAAGCCAAAATCGCTCAAACTTACGGCACTGTCTATGTCCGTGCGGCCGAAGGCTATATACTGGAAAACGCCGTATGCCAGGACGACAACAAAGAAATTACAGTACCTTCATGGGGCACTCCTCAGATTGGAATCAACATGGCCGCCTCACAGCATGGCAGCCACACTGTGAAAGTGAACTGCACCAAACTTGAATACGATGGCAAAATCAACATCAATTTCGTAAGCGCAGGTAAAGTTACGGTCTCTTTCCCCGGCACATTCCGCACATTCGACCTTCAAGGTGGTGAACAATCATTCGAAATCAGTTCTAAATACGACAAAACCATACAATTTTCTGTTCCCGACTATAAAGGCGCAGATGGTATGTATTTCAAGAAAAATGATATCGAAATTGCATACTCCGAATTCTACGGCTCTTTCAGACAAGACCCCATTGAAATTGCAAATGGCGACAACTTTGAAGTAAAATACAACAACGAAGCTCCTGTTCTTCCTGTCGACAAGGATTACAAGAATATCAACATCACATACGCCAACGACGAAGCCAAGGCTGCTGTGAACATGATTCGCAACCTCACACAGAACAAGACTATAAACGAACGCGACGCATTCAAGGTTGAAAAAGGCGAACGTATCCGCATCGTCTTCAATACCCAGGACTATGACGTGACTGTCAACGGACAAGCCGTTGAACAAACCACCACAACATACGGCAACTGGGAATCTGCCGAAATAAACGACGACACCAACATCAACATCTCCGCCGCCGTTCGCCAATACGAACCCGTGTACATCTCTTTCTGGGTGACGAATCCCGATTATATCACAATCCACGACGGAGAAATGAACGGCGAGATAATCGACCTTTCGGAATACACTTCAAGTGGCTCCAAAGATGTGACGTACACAAACAAAGTCGACGATTATTTCAGCGAAACCATCACGCAGACTTTCCAAAAATACACCGTAAAAGCCGGTGGCAAATTCAAAAAAATATTCTTCGGCGCGAAAGACAGCAATCATTATATCAAATTCGCAGGTTATGAGGAAGATGGCGACTGGCTCACAGCCGGCATCATCACCCCCCAATCTTTGGAAACCATCATCGACGCCCGCAAGAAAAACGAAAGCAAGAAACTGGTTGTAAAAATCGACGCCGGTGGCACTCACACCGCCGACGATGTAGTGGTTAAAGACCAAGCCGGCAACCGCTATCCCGTTGTAGCAGGCTACAATGAATTCACTATCGACCCCGACTATGTGAACCCGATGCAGGTCAACGCCTACAATCTCGCCACAAATGGAAATGACGCGTTCACCGTTTACCTCAACTCCGTACTTGCCACCCAAGACAGCGAGTCTAACGCATACAAGGGCCTGAAACTCACCGGCTACGGCGACATTGTACACGTATTCGTAGGCAAGAGCGCTCCCGCCAAGTATTCTGTAAATGTATATCCCGGTTCCGGCGCGTCTGCCGAAATCACCGTCGACAGAATCACCCGCACAGCCAAAAATGCCGAACTCAACTACTCCATCTACCGCGGAACCGAAGTAACCGTCAAACCCGCCGACATTGCCTCTCCCATCTATGTAGGCGGCGAGAAAGTTGCGCTTGGCGCCGACGGAACATACACCTTCTCCGTAAAAGCCAATACCGACATCTATGTAGGCAATCCCAAGGCTGCCGACATGACCGTAACTCCCGGCGAGGACGACACTGTCGAGACATTCGAATCTTTCCTGATCGAGTTCCCCAACGCTACATCCGTTGAGCAGCAGATGGAAGACGTGAACGAAATGATGTTCCTTCAGATAGGAGAAAACTGGGGCAACTGGGGTTTCTCTGTCGAAAAGCAGGGCAACAATGCTTTCTTAGTGACACCCAATATGAAATATCAGAGCAACGGTGGTACCTATCGCTTCTACATCCCCGAAGGATTCTTCAAGGTCAACGGTATGTTCGACAGTGCCGAGCAGGACTTCACTTTCACCATTTACAAGGAAGTATCCACTGCCGACATCGAATTTATGTACAACCCCACCACCGAGTCTATAATTAACGAAGGCTACGGCCTCAACGTGGCTGTTGCCGTCGACGAATCACTCGTATTCGAATTCAACACCGAAGACATCAACGACTTCAAGGTAAAACTCGGCGACCGCGAACTCGAATACTACTCCGAGTGGGATTACGAAGTGCAATATTGCTACTTCATGATTACAGTCAAGCCCAATGTCTGCCAAGACTACGAAGGCGAACTCTCCATTTGGGTTAAAGCCGGCGCGCTCACCGTATCCGGTGCCGAATGTCCCGAAATAGCCCATTCTTGGAATGTCATGATGCCCAAGGAATACGAAGTAACAGTCGACGATCCCGATGTGGAATCGACACCCGGCAGCATCATCTTCACCATCTCCTTCCCCGAAGCCAAGACAGCAGAAATATTCAATGAATACGGCGCGACACTCGTCGACTCCGACTATTTCTCCGCTCCGGCAGCATCGCGCGCATCATCGGGCGTTTACACCCAAAATGGCAAGATAGAAGAAGTGGCCGGCGCTTCCGTACCCTCATTCAAAATCACATTCCCCTCGGCACCCTCCAACGACGGACACAAATATCTCCTTAAACTCCGCGAAGGCACATTCACCCTCGATGGCATCCAGCCGAGCGCCGAAAAAACCTTCACATACACCTACAAGGCTAACGGCGGACTTGTTTCCGGTATCCTCGACGCCATCTTCGACGGCGACGCCAATGCCAACGTCTTCGACATCAACGGCCGCGAGATACTCCGCAATGCCGATGCCGACGCCCTCAACAGCCTCCGCCCCGGCATCTACATCGTCAACGGCAAAAAAATCTTGAAATAGCCCCGATTTAATTCGACTTAATTCGACTTATCTCGATTTAAATCGAATTAAATCGAGATAAATCGAAATCTCCCAATAAAACCCCGCGCTGCGGGGTTTTATTTTTTATTCTATTTTTTTTTAGTAAATTTGCGCCCGAATTATTATCATCATACTTACACTTTTTTTACCATGATCAAATTCTACCTTACTGCCCTTGTCATGGCCGTGGTCTCATGCCTTTCGGCTGTGGCCGCCTCCTATTCGGGCACGCTGCCGGTGATGTTTATCACCACTGAAAACTCCACTCCAATCACGTCGAAAGAAACTTATCTCAACGCCACCTACTATCTCGACCCGATGGGCACAGACGCCACGGCTCTTGGCTCGAAGGACGCTCAACTCGACTTGCAAATACGCGGACGAGGCAACTATACCTGGACCGGCTTCGACAAGAAACCCTACCGCATTAAGTTCGCGGCCAAAACAGCCATTCTGGGCATGAAAAAGAGCAAGCATTTCGCCCTGCTGGCTCATGCCGACGACAACCGCGGCTTCCTTCGCAACACCATGGGTTTTTATGTGTCGAAAACGCTCGGCATGCCTTGGACCCCGGAACAACGCCCGGTTGAGGTGGTGCTCAACGGCGACTATATCGGACTGTATTTCCTTACAGAGACAATCCGTGTCGACAAGGACCGTGTAAACGTAGTGGAACAACCCGACCTTGCCACCGGAGCAGAGGAAATAACCGGCGGATGGCTTGTGGAAATCGACAACTACGACACCGATCCCCACGTCACCGTGAAAGAAGGCGGAGACACAAACTACAATATAATATTCACATACAAGACACCCGAAGAACTGTCGGCTGAACAGGAGAAATATCTCACCGACCAGATGACCAACCTCAACACCAAGATTTATTCCAACGCATTTGAGGCTTGCCCCTGGCAGTCGTATATCGACCTTGAAACGCTTGCCAAATTCTACCTCACCCAGGAAATCGTAGGCAACTACGAATCATTCCACGGCTCGTGCTATCTCAACAAGCAACTGGGAGCAATGGAAAAATGGATGTTCGGCCCCGTATGGGATTTCGGTTCGTCACTTTGGCCCGGAACACAACAAGGCTTCATCAACAAAGACGGATCCTATCACCAGGTTTGGATTGGACAGATGTGCAAGTATCCTCCGTTCATGAATATTGTGAAGAAAACCTGGCAGGATTTCTACGCCAACTCTTATTCGGCAATGCTCGAATATGCCGAATCGTTTGCTGAATCCATCAAGGACGCGGCAGCAGCCGACGCAAAACGTTGGCCGCAGTATGGCAACCCCAACGAGATGGAACGATGCGCCGACGTGCTGTCGTGGCTGCGCACACGCTGCACATGGATTCGCAAGCAGTGGGGCGGAACCAACCCCGACTCTCCGGCTGCCACGGTATATTATGTCGACTATGACCAGCCTAACCCGTGGGCACAAGTCAACGTGTACACCTGGGGCGAGAACGGCGTTGAATTCAACGGCAAGTGGCCCGGCTCTGCCATGACCGCCACCACTCTCGACGGTCATCCTGCGTGGGCTTACACATTCGACGACACCGAGAACATGACCGGCAATGTAGGCCTCATATTCAACAACGGACAATCCGGTGCCGGCAACCAGACCGGCAACCTCGTGTACGTGGCCGGCGGCATCTACCACCGCGACGGCACAATGGGCGCCGACGACATCACCGCCTCTGCCGACGAAACTCCCGTCTACTACAACCTGCAAGGACAGCGCGTGGCTTGCCCGCAACCCGGCACGCTCTATATCGAGCGCACTGCCTCAAAGGCCCGCAAAGTAATCTATTAAGAACACTAACCGGCAGGAATAACCGGCAGGAACACAATCCTCCGGATTGTGAGTTTATTATCTCACAATCCGGAGGATTGTGTTCCTACATACCGGATTGTTTTCCTGCCTGTTAATTCAAATCGGAGAGGCGGGCGGTGTTGCCAACGAGGTAGAGGATGTCGCCGGGCTCGAAACAGAGGTTGGGATCGGAGTCGATATAGGTGTCGCCGCGCTGCACAGCCACGGCAAGCATGTCGTAGGCCGAGCGCAGATTGGAGGTAATCGGTGTCTTGCCGATGAGCGGCGAGGTCTCCGACAGCAGAATCGACGTGAATTTGAAATCGGCGGGGTTGATGCTCTCTGTGGCCGGACGCTGAGCCTCGACAATGGGAAGAAGACGCTCGATCTGGTCGTCGGTACCGATAACGCCGATTACATCGCCGGGGAAAACGCGACGGGCGGCATCGGGAATGGGTATAACCTCGGCCCCGCGCTGAATGGATACGATGTTGACACCATAACGGGCGCGCACGTTGGAGTCGGCAAGACGCTCGCCAACGAAGTCGCATCCTGTGCCTACGGTAATGTAAGCAAGGTGGAGGTCGTTTACAACGGAATTATTCTTGCCCGAACGGCGCAAGTCGCGCTCGTTGAGATTGTCGAGGAATTTCGACTCTATGGCCGACATGCGCTCCTTTACGTTGTGCGAGAACAGCATGACGATGAGCAGGATGGCGGCGATGCCGGCAGCAAGACCCACTTTCATGGAGAAGAGCCACGAAAGCACATATACAACAAACATGAGGGCAATCACGAATCGGAATATCGACATGACGATGCGCGGAACGTTTGTGGATGTGGCATCGGCGTCATTGCGTTTGCTTATAGGCAGGAGCAGGGCGAAGAGGAAAGGTGACATGGCGGCAAGGGTTACAGCCGCGCAGACGATACGCTGCCACGGCGATGCCAGTATATCCGACAGCCATGGCATAAGGTATTGCCGGGCCACGATGGTGATGGCTATGAGTATTATCGAATACAGGAGCGTGCGCCAGATATAGCGTTTTAGAGTCACCACCCATTGACGCTCGACAGCATTGGAGCGCGAGGCTTCTTTTTGGTAGCGGTCGATGAGGAAATTGAGACGGCGGGGAAGGTGACGCTCGACAACTTTGTAGACGCCCGGTGCCATTTTTATGAAATAGGGCGTGGTGAAGGTGGTGAGAACCGACACGGCAACCACAATGGGGTAGATTTCCGCATCGAGCACGCCGAGGCCCATGCCGAGAGTGGCGATGATGAAAGCAAACTCGCCAATCTGCGTGAGCGAGAAGCCCGACTCGATGGCTACAAGCAACGACTGGCCGGTGACGAGCATACCGAATGTGCCGAACACAATCATGCCTACCACCACCACGAGCGACAGGATGAGAATCGGCAACCAATACTGCACGATAATGGCGGGCTGCACCATCATGCCCACCGATATGAAGAACACGGCGCCAAAAAGGTCCTTTACAGGAGTGACCACATGCTCGATGCGCTCGGCATAGCTTGTGCCGGCGAGGATAGAGCCCATGACAAACGCGCCCAAGGCCATCGAGAATCCGCAGTAGACCGAGAACACGGCCATGCCCAGACACAGGCCCATGGAAACGACGAGCAAGGTTTCGGAGTTGAGGAAGCGGTTCCACGAGCGAAAGAGCGACGGCAGCACAAAGACACCTACCAAGAACCATATCACAAGGAAAAACACGAGCTTAGCAACAGAATAAAGCAATTCGCCGCCTTCGACAGAATTGTTGATTGCGATAGACGACAGAAGCACCATCATCACCACGGCAAACATATCCTCGACAACGAGCACGGCAAGGACAAGCGATGTGAATTTTTTCTGTCGCAGTCCCAGGTCGTTGAAAGCCTTGATTATAATGGTGGTCGACGACATGGAGAGCATGCCGCCGAGGAAAAGACAGTTGATCATCGTAAAGCCCATGAGGTGGCCAATGGCAATGCCCGCGCACATCATGCCGGCAACGATAATCAAAGCCGTGACGGCCGCCGAGCCGCCGCTGTTGACAAGTTTCTTGAAACTGAATTCAAGCCCGAGCGAGAACAGCAGGATTACGATACCGATTTGGGCCCAGAAATCGATATTTTCTTCGGTAGTGACCGAGGGGAGGTATTCAAAGTGGGGACTTGCGAGGAAACCGGCCACGATGTATCCGAGCACTACGGGCTGCTTGATCCATTTAAAAAGAATAGTGACACCGGCGCCGAGGAGGAGGATAAAGGCAAGGTCGGTGATGAGTCCTTCTACATTCATATGTCAGAAAGTGGTTTGATTAGCGAGTGAGATGCCGCGTGTGGGTGAGATACGGCGTATATCGTTGAAAAGGTCGGTAAGGTCTGTCGTCTCGGGCACGAGCACCACAAGGTTGAGCGTGGATGTGTTCGCTTCATAATCGACAGATATGAAAAAGTTAGTAAGGCTCACATGCCGCTCTTTGAGGAGGTTGCGGTAGGGAGTGATGTCCTGCACGACAGATGCGGTGTGGATATTGAGAATGCGCGACTCGTAATTGGCGCTCATACGATGCTCGATGCGCTCGAGCACCCACAGGATAAAGAGGATGAGGATTGTTGCCACCGTGGCAATGACATACATGCCCACCCCGACTGTGAGGCCGAGGGCGGCGACCATCCAAATGCCGGCGGCGGTGGTGAGTCCGCGCACCGACCCTTTCATCTGGATAATCGCGCCGGCACCGAGAAAACCAATGCCCGACACCACCTGGGCGGCAATACGGCCGGGGTCGCCGTTTTTCAAGCCAAGGTATTCCTGGGGGACATAAATAGACAGAATCATTGCGAGAGTGGCGCCCATTGCAATGAGCGAAAAGGTGCGCACTCCGGCAATCTGGCCTTTGCGCTTGCGCTCGTATCCGATTACGGCTCCAAGCACCATGGAAAGCACCAATTTGTAGACAGAAGAGAGGGTGGTTACTTCCACCGAGTTGATTTCGGTTATAAAATTATCGAACAAGGGAGTTGGGAGTTAGAGAGTTGGGGGTTGGGGAGTTGGATTTTCCCCGCGTTGAAACGCGGGGCACGGTGGCGGACTTGTGTTCCTAAAAACCGGTACCCGGCGGGTGACGCCGGGTGCCGGTTTCTATATGTTGCAATGCTATTTAAGTGAGAACGAACGACGGGCAAGGCGGTAGTTGTCGGCAAAGAGCTCGACAGTGTAATCGCCGGGGCTGAGGGCTGTGTTCACATCCCAGTATATATGGATGTTGGCAATTTCCTCGCCTGCATATTCCACGGTTTTCTTGGCCGAACACTCGACGCTGCCTCCTTCGAATGAGAAGGTGCCGGCCGAGCCGAGAAGCTGGCCCGAGGGAGAGATGAGGCGCATGTAGATTGTCTTCTCGCCTACGGGAGTGGAGTTGTTTTGCGGAATGGTGAAAGTGACCATCAGCTGCTTCGCTTTCGAAACCTTCTTTTCGTTTTTGCCTTTTTTGTTGAGCGCAGTGAGGTTTACGCCGGTCACGTTCAATTTCTCGGCGAGGGTCATGCGCTCTGAAAGCACTTCGTTTTTGCGCGAGGTTTCCTGTACTTGGCTTGAAAGACGGGTATTTTCTTTCTTGATAGTCTCGTTTTCGGTGCGCAACTCCTGATTTTCCTGGTTGAGGCGGTTGATTTCCTCTACATAATGGCGCAGAAGGGCACGGAGGGTCGAAATCTCGTCTTTGAGTTTCTTGATTTCAGCTGCCGATTTCTTTTTCTGGTTTTGGAGTTCTTGCTGGAGCTTCTCAACTTTGAGTTTGGCGGCCTCATATTTTTCCGTGAGCTCGCGCTTTACGGAGTCGTCCATAATGGAGACCCGTTGGTTTTCAAGCGATGAGAATTCGCGGTTGAGTTCGTCGAAATCGCGGTCCATGAGAGCCTGGTCGAGATTGAGCTCGGCCTGCTCGCGGGCCTCGCGCTCGGCTTCGAGAGCGCGCTCCTTGCCGGCGAGCGACATGGCGAACCACACGCACGCACCGAGCACTATAACGAGGAGGACAGAGATAACGCCAAGGAGGATGCGTTTGCTCTTATCCTTGATTTTATAGTTGTTGTTATCTTCCATTTTGATATTCTATTAATATTCGTCCCAGCTTTTGATTTCGATGTCGTCGAGCGGCAACTGGATGAAGGCCTGGATAAAGGCCGAGGCAAGACGCGCGTTGGTGAGCAAGGGTATGTTGAGGTCGATTGCCGCGCGGCGAATCTTGTATCCGTTGGAGAGTTCGGACGATGTCTGGTTCTTGGGAATGTTGAGCACCATGTCGATCTTGCGGTTGTGGAGCAGGTCGAGGGCCTGGGGATGCTGCTCAGGCTGTGAAGGCCAGTAAACGCGGATTGCGGGGATGCCGTTTTCGTTGAGGAACTGGCAAGTGCCCGATGTGGCGTAGATGGTGAAGCCATTTTGGTGAAGCATATGGGCGGCATCGAGCATGGACGCTTTCTGACGCGGAGTGCCGGTGGAAAGGAGCACGCTCTTTTTAGGGATGCGCTGGCCCACGGCGAGCATGGCTTTGAGGATGGCCTCGTTGGTATCGACGCCGATGCAGCCAACTTCGCCGGTCGATGTCATGTCGACGCGCAGCACGGGGTCGGCGCCTTGCAGACGCTGGAACGAGAATTGCGAGGCTTTGACGCCAACGTAGTCGAGGTCGAAAGCGCTCTTGTTGGGTTTCTCGATGCGGATGCCGAGCATGGCGCGTGTGGCAAGGTCGATAAAGTTGATTTTCAACACCTTCGACACGAAGGGGAAACTGCGCGAGGCGCGGAGGTTGCACTCGATAACCTTGATATCGTTGTTCTTGGCAAGGAACTGGATGTTGAAGGGGCCGGTGATGTTGAGGGCGCGGGCAATCTGCTGCGACACCTTCTTGATGCGGCGCATGGTCTCGACATAGAGTTTCTGCGGGGGGAACTGTATGGTGGCGTCGCCGGAGTGCACGCCGGCATATTCGATGTGCTCGGATATGGCGTAGGCCATGATCTGACCGTCTTGTGCCACGGCATCCATTTCGATTTCTTTGGCGTTCTGGATGAAGGAGGACACCACCACGGGGTGCTTTTGCGACACGTTCACGGCCATTTTTAGGAAGCGTTGAAGCTCATCGTCGTTGAAACATACGTTCATGGCCGCGCCGGAAAGGACGTAAGAGGGGCGCACAAGCACGGGGTATCCAACTTCGGCGATGAAGTCCTCGATGTCGGCAAACGATGTGAGCTCGCGCCATGCGGGCTGGTCGATGCCGAGACGGTCGAGCATGGCGGAGAACTTGTGGCGGTCTTCGGCGTTGTCGATAGATGCCGAGGATGTGCCGAGGATATTCACGCCCTGGGCGTTGAGCCGTGTGGCGAGGTTGTTGGGAATCTGGCCGCCTACCGAGAGGATTGTGCCGTGGGGCTGCTCGAGATCCTCGATATCCATCACGCGCTCGAATGTGAGTTCGTCGAAATAGAGACGGTCGCACATGTCGTAGTCGGTAGACACGGTCTCGGGGTTGTAGTTAATCATAACCGAACGCCAGCCTTGCTCGCGCACGGTCATGAGCGCGTTTACCGAACACCAGTCGAATTCCACCGACGAGCCGATGCGATAGGCGCCGGAGCCGAGGACAATAACGGAGCGGTGGTCGGGATTGGAGTAATCGATGTCGCTCTCGGTACCGTTGTATGTAAGGTAGAGATAATTTGTGCGTGCGGGGAACTCGCCGGCAAGGGTGTCGATCTGCTTCACCACGGGGAGGATGCCGAGAGTTTTGCGCCAGGCGCGGACGGCGAGGTTGGCTTCTTCGCCGTCGGTCATGCCGCCCTTGAATACGGAGCGGGCAATCTGGAAGTCGGAGAATCCTTGCTGTTTGGCCTGTCGGAGAAGGTCGGCCGGGAGGGTTTCGAGGGTGTCGTATTTTTCGAGTTCGTCGGCCGTCTGCATAATATTTTGCAAACGGTAGAGGAACCATTTGTCGATTTTGGTAAGGTCGTGGATACGGTCGACGGTATAGCCCTGGGCCATAGCCTTGGCAATGACGAAGATGCGCTTGTCGGTGGGCGCGGTGAGGGCCTTGTCGATATTGTCGATTTTTATATCCTTGTTTTCAACGAAACCGTGCATGCCTTGGCCAATCATGCGGAGACCTTTCTGGATGGCTTCCTCGAAGGTGCGACCGATGGCCATGACCTCGCCGACAGATTTCATCGACGAGCCGATTTCGCGGCTCACGTTCTGGAATTTGCCAAGGTCCCAGCGGGGGAGTTTCACCACCACGTAGTCGAGGGCCGGCTCGAAGAACGCGCTGGTGTCTTTTGTCACGGAGTTGCGCAGGTCCATAAGGCCGTAGCCGAGGCCGAGTTTTGCGGCCACGAAAGCAAGGGGATAGCCTGTGGCTTTCGACGCGAGGGCCGACGAACGGCTCAGGCGGGCATTTACCTCGATTACGCGATAGTCCATCGACGCGGGGTCGAAGGCGTACTGCACGTTACATTCGCCCACGATGCCGATATGGCGGATAATCTTGATGGCGAGGGCGCGGAGATAGTGGTAGTCTTCGTTGGAAAGCGTCTGCGAGGGAGCCACGACGATACTTTCGCCGGTGTGGATGCCGAGCGGGTCGAAGTTCTCCATGTTGCAGACGGTGATGCAGTTGTCGTAGCGGTCGCGCACCACCTCGTATTCCACTTCCTTCCAGCCTTTGAGCGACTTCTCTACAAGCACCTGGGGCGAGAAAGAGAGCGCTTTCTCGACAAGGGCGGTGAGCTGCGCGTCGTTGTCGCAGAAACCCGAGCCGAGACCGCCGAGCGCATAGGCGGCGCGGACGATTACGGGGTAGCCGAGTTCGTTGGCCACGGAGATGGCCTCGTCGATGGTGTTCACGGCCTGGCTCTTGATGGTCTTGACGCCGATTTCGTCGAGTTTCTTCACAAAGAGCTCGCGGTCTTCTGTTTCCTCGATAGCCTTAACGGGTGTGCCAAGCACCTTCACGTTGTATTTTTCGAGGATGCCCGAACGCTGGAGCTCGACGCCGCAGTTGAGGGCAGTCTGTCCGCCGAAAGCAAGGAGGATACCCTGGGGCTTCTCTTTGGCGATAACCTTTTCTACAAAATAAGGGGTGACGGGCAGGAAGTAAATTTTGTCGGCGAAGCCTTCGGAAGTCTGCACCGTGGCGATGTTAGGGTTGATAAGCACCGTTTCGATGCCCTCCTCTTTCATGGCTTTGAGGGCCTGCGAGCCGGAATAGTCGAATTCGCCGGCTTCACCGATTTTCAACGCACCGCTGCCCAGGAGCAGCACTTTCTTTATATTGTGGGGTTCCATGATGGTTTATCTTGTTTGAAAGTTAGAGAAGGGCTATAAATTCGTCGAAGAGGAATTCGGTGTCCTTGGGCCCGGATGAGGCCTCGGGGTGGAACTGAGCAGAGAAGAACGGTTTCGATTTGTGGCGTATGCCTTCGTTTGTGCCGTCGTTCATATTCACAAAGAGCGGCTCCCAGTCGGCGGGAAGAGTGGCCTGGTCGACAGCGAAACCGTGGTTTTGCGAAGTGATGAAGCAGGTGTTCGTACCTACGCGTTGCACGGGCTGGTTGTGGCTGCGGTGGCCGTATTTGAGTTTGTATGTGGTGGCGCCGGCGGCTTTTGCCAGAAGCTGATTGCCCATGCAGATGCCGCAGATGGGCTTGCCGATTGCCATGGCCTTGCGGATGTTTTCGACGGTTTTGTCGGCGAAGTCGGGATTGCCCGGGCCGTTGGAGATGAATACCCCGTCGTAAGGGATAGAAGTGAAATCGTAGTCCCAGGGCACACGCACCACCTTTACGCCGCGACGCGTAAGGCATCGCACGATATTGTGCTTCACGCCGCAGTCGACGAGCACGACCGTCTTGTCGCCTTCGCCATATTCCTCGACAGTGGTGCACGAAGTTTTTGCCACGAGGTTTTCACGGTTGGGGTCGTAGAGGGGGATGTCTTCGGCACGGTCGTCGCCAATAATCACACGGCCGAGCATCGAGCCTTTTTCGCGCAGATGCTTTGCGAGGGCGCGTGTGTCGATGCCGTAGATGCCGGCCACGTCCTGAGCTTCGAGCCAGTCGGCAAGCGAGCGGTCGGCAAGCCAGTGGCTGTGCTCCCACGAGTAGTCCTGGGCCACTATTGCGCGGCAATGGATGCGGTCGCCTTCATAGTAGGCGCTAAGATTCGATGAGTCGGATTGCTGTTGCGGGGGAACGCCGTAGTTGCCCAGCAGCGGGAAAGTGGTGACGAGAATCTGACCTTCATAAGAAGGGTCTGTAAGACTTTCGGGATACCCCGTCATAGCCGTGTTGAACACTACCTCGCCGGAAGTCGAGCGGCGACTTCCGAACGAATATCCCTGGAAACGTGTGCCGTCCTCCAGTTCGAGGACAGCGCTTAAAGTCTGGCGCATACGCTAAGATGTCGGTTAATTTTTGCAAAGGTACAACATTTTTGCGACATAGCCCCTCAAAATGCCGGGAAAAATTTCCGCCATGCTTTTTCCCGTCATAAAAAAGCGCAAGCGACCCGCCCGTCGGCAGGTCGCTAACATTGCAGGAACATAAGCCTCCGGCTTGTAAAAAATCTGCCACAAGCCGGAGGCTTGTGTTCCTGCCGGGTCCATACATTCCTACTTCACGAAAGTGACTTTGGTGGTGTTTTCCCACTCGCCGTCGTCGACACGCACTTTCATCGACTCGATGGCATTACGAGCCTCCGAAGTGAATTCAATCTTATTGTGTGTGCCGTCGGGCCAGTTTATCGTAAACGTCTCGTTGTGGTTCTCCGTACCGTCGAATTCGCCGAAACGTATCCGAGGCAATGCCTCCGGGAAATCCGCAGGGTCGAGGTAAAAGACGTATAGACCATAATAATTAGCCTCAACAGCCCTGCTTTTAAAATAATCATCTCTGGCGCCAGCCTCCACCAGTGGCTTTGTTGCGTTTTGATATGTATACGAAACATTGGCAGAAAGATTTTCCTTATCAAGAATTCCGTGATATTCAGGCGAAAACAAATTATTGCCCTCCACGTCTTCTATAACTATATCCACTTCCGCCAGATAATAATCCCACACCCAACCCTCATCGGGGTCAGGAGTCGGCTCCGGAGTCGGCTGTGGCTTCGGCTCGTCGTTAGAACAACCATAAATAACAGCCAATAATATCAGTGATATAAATTTAAAATATTTCATTTCTGCTTTGTTTTTTTATCAAAAAACGACAATGCGCTTATAGCATTATTTTATAAACGTCACTTCGAACGTTTTTTGCCACGGTGAACCGTCGACAGATATTTCGGTCGTTGTAAGCGAACGCAAGGCCTCCGATTTAAATTCCACCGTGTTGGAAGTGCCGTCCGGCCAATTTATTATCACTTTCTCATGCTGATTTTCACCGCCGTCAAACTCGCCAAACAGCATCGGGCCGGATACAGGCCCGCCCCACGACTCAGGCAAATACAGGCCATGAAAAACATACAGATTAGGCACTTTATCAGATTCTACCTCCGGACAATCCTGCTTCAAGTCGTAATTAAGAGGATACGTTTTCCCTCCATATTCATATGTAATACTTTGTGCAATATTCTCCTTGTCGACACACCCGGCATAGTCTTCTGAAAACAAATCATTACCTGCCGTGTCAACGACCTTAATTGCTATCTGCGCGGGATACGGGTCGGCATCCACCGGCCCATTCTTGTCGGAAGAGCAGCCGACCAGGGACAGTCCAAGTGACAGAAATAAATATTCAATATAATGTTTCATTTCAATCTAATTCTTTGGTTTTATGTTTAGCAAAGTTTTCATATTTGCTGAGTAGTCATGATTTGTCATCAAAAAAAACGCATCATTATATCCAAAATTACCCCAATTAAAATAAAAATAGTTTAATTCTGAATAATCCAATTTAACACCCCCTAAATTGCCATATTTCTTCCACCCTCTAAAATTATAAATATCATAGTGCAATCTATATGAATAGCAATGGACCCGAGACGCGACCCATGCATGGCCCATATTATCCGTATTATCACCACGCACGTAAACAGGAGAACCTTTCTTCAAAGACTCGCACATACTGTTTGAATCCGCAACAGAAACACCATCAACGGAGTAGCCCCAATTGACAAATACATTTCTCATATCTCCAATATTAGTAGAAGTTCCGAAATCCTCATATCTTGCCCCGGCACTCTGCGCAATATTATACAAGAAATCGGACGTTTCTTTTGTCGGACTATTTAATGGCATATCCGACCAATCAAATCTTGCTGTTGGATATTCAAAGTATCTCATAATTTGACCTGCCGCAACAGGCCCACATCCGGCATATGCAAAATCAGACATAGGCATTTTCTTTGGAGGGAAAGATGAGTTATATTTATTGTATTGTCCCCATGTGGATTGCACCGTCGGTGGAGTGGTAATCTCCACACATTCCTCCGAATAGACAAGCGTTGCAAAATCCTGCCAAAAATCTTCGTACATCCAGTAAACTCCCGAAGCGATATTTTCTGCATTTCCAACATATTCGTAGCCCAATATGCTCCCCCAGTTCGATCCATATGGATACACTTCACACTTTTCATTTCTCAAATCATTTACAGATTGATAATAGATTTGGGTTAATTCCTCGTATTCTTCATCAGAAATCATTTCATGGTGGCCAGGGCCGCGGAGGATAGGGGCGTTGCTTTTGGCAGAATATTTGAGCCATTCGATATTGTTAACGGCTTTTTCTTTCTCGGGCAAAGAGGCGGATTCTTTTACGGCATTAATGGTGCTTTCTTCCCAGACGTCGAGGCCGGAGGACATGAAGCGCGACACATCGTAATTGCCCGTTTCGGCATAGGCAAGGATGGGATGATAGTCTTTGGTCGCGCTTACGAGCACGAAACCTCCATTGTCGGCATAGTTTATAACATAGATTGCCGGGCTGCCTTCGGAATCATAAATAGTGGAGAGTGTGTAATCCTTGTCGGATTGAGAGCGACCGCGATTTTCTTTGGAGCCGTTTCCGAAAATCGACACTACATTTTGCAGGTCGGCTTTTGTCACGGCAGAACCTGCATCCGCATCAACCGCAACATCCGGCATACTTTGCGACACAGGCGAAGCCGGCTCGAACTCATCGTTCGAACAGCCGACAAGGGCAAGACCAAGAAGCAGGGAGAGGCATGTCTTTTTCATAAGATAATATTTTGGTGCGTACAAATATACAATTTAGATTATAAAATCGCAAGGATATTTATGTTAATAATAGTTAAAATATCCTCGTGGCATATTTACAGAACAAAATATCAAAAAGAGTGTGACTCCGTCACACCGTGGTATCTACGTTTGACTTCCCCACGGCTGAAGCCGGGGGTTACCTGAAAGACTGTGGCTCCGCCACAAAGCGAGACATATAGCATACATGATTTTTTTAATCATGAGAAAGTTAATGATTAAAGTTTCGCACGTATATACATCTGATAGCCAAGACTACATGGTACTCTATACACGGCAAAGCCGTGACGCTTAATGTTAGCCCCGTATGGCCGGCGCAGCCGACATGCGGGGGCATGCGGGGTTTTGCAAATGCAAATCAATCGCGGTATCGGATCGTAGCCTGGCGAAGCGTTCGATAACGCCAAACGTGCTGCGAGGCACAGCTTCGCAGTGCTTTTGGTGCATCATAACAGACCGGGCTTGTCGGCATGCTGCCTCCAAACCCGGTTATCAAAGGAATCACGGCTTCGCCGTGGCTAACTTGCGAAACTTGAATTAATGAAATATTCACGGCAATTAACGTGAAAAATTTTACACAATCGCGACAATACACGGAATTGACGGTGACGATTGTTTTTGCCGAACACATGTTTTATTTTTTGGACGAGTTTGCATGGGATTTCAAAAAAATGCGTAACTTTGCAATGCGGATATGACTCCGCGAAATTCTTTCTGCAAAAATGAATCCCAACAGCCTTGTATCAATCGCCGACCTTACCAAGGACGAGATTCTCGACCTTCTGAAAACGGCAGAGTATTTCGAACGGCACCCCAACTCGAAAATCCTCGACGGACGGGTTGCGGCAACGCTTTTCTTTGAACCCTCGACCCGCACACGCCTCAGTTTTGAAACAGCGGTGAACCGCCTCGGCGGCCGCGTGATAGGTTTTTCCGACGCCTCGACATCGTCGTCGTCGAAAGGAGAGACGCTCCACGACACGATAAAGATGGTGTCGAACTATGTCGACATCATAATCATGCGCCACTTCCTGGAAGGTGCCGCGCGCTATGCCTCGGAGGTGACCGATGTGCCGGTGGTGAACGCCGGCGACGGAGCCAACCAGCATCCCTCGCAGACGATGCTCGACCTCTATTCGATTTACAAGACGCAGGGCACGCTCTACGACCTGACGATAACGATGGTGGGCGACCTGAAATACGGGCGCACCGTGCACTCGCTGATTATGGCGATGCAGTATTTCCGCCCGAAATTCAATTTCGTGGCCTGCCAAGAACTGGCCATGCCCGACGAGTACAAGCGTTTCTGCGACGAGAAAGGAATACCCTACACCGAGACAACGGATTTCTCGCCCGAGGTGATAAATTCTTCCGATATAATATATATGACGCGTGTGCAACGCGAGCGTTTCACCGACATCATGGAATATGAGCGCGTGAAGGATCTCTACAACCTGCACAATTCGATGCTCGACAACTCGAAGGACAACCTGCGCATTCTCCACCCCCTGCCACGCATCACCGAGATTTCCTACGACGTGGACGCCAACCCCAAGGCTTACTATTTCGACCAGGCCCGCAACGGCCTCTATGCCCGCCAGGCAATCATCTGCCGCGCCCGCGGCATCAAGCCGGAGGGAATGACGAATGACTAATTTCGAATGACTAATTAGTTTCCGGGCTACCTTATAACTTATAACTCATACTTTATACTTAGAAATATGACCGGCAAAAAAGAACTCGCCGTGGCCGCCCTCCGAAACGGCACTGTCATAGACCATATACCGTCGGACGTGCTGTTCAAGGCCGTTCGAATCCTCGGGATTGAATCTCTGGGCACGGCCGTGACTATCGGCAACAATCTTGAATCGGGCAAACTCGGCAAGAAAGGCATAATAAAAGTGGCCGACGTGGAGTTCGACCAGGCCACGCTCGACCGCATCGCCCTTTTGGCCCCGACAGCCGTGGTGAATACTATCCGCGACTACAATGTGGTGGAGAAGCACCCGGTGACACTCCCCGACACCATCACCGACATAGTGCGCTGCGCCAACCCCAAGTGCATCACCAACAACGAGCCTATGGCGACACGCTTCCACGTGGTGTCGCGCGAGCCGGTGACAATACGCTGCCACTATTGCAATCACACCGTATCGGGCGACAAGGCCCAGCTGCATTAACGGCATGAAAGTAGACTGGAAACCGGGCACGATGGTATACCCCATCCCTGCGGTGCTTGTAAGTTGCGGCTCGACAGAAGAGCGGCGCAACCTCTTCACCGTGGCATGGACCGGCACAATCTGCACCAACCCGGCCATGCTCTACATATCGGTGCGCCCCGAGCGGTATTCCTACGATATAATCCGCGAGGAAATGGAATTCACCGTTTGCCTCACCACCGAGGCCATGGCACGCGCCACCGACTGGTGCGGCGTACGCTCCGGCCGCGACTACGACAAATGGCGCGAAACGGGGCTTACACCCGTGCGCGGACACAAAGCCGCGTGCTTCTATGTGGAGGAGTCGCCGCTGTGTATCGAATGTCGCGTAAAGGAAATAGTGCACCTCGGGAGCCACGACATGTTTGTGGCCGATGTGCTCAATGTAATTGCCGACGACCGATATATCGACCCTGAAACCGGAGCGTTCGACCTCGCTTCATCCGGGCTTATGGCCTACTGCCACGGAGGCTACTTCGCCCTTGGTGAAAAATTAGGCAAATTCGGCTTCTCCGTAAAGAAAAAATAGGCCTTATCCAACAAACCGACAAACATTTATTTTTACAATATGATTCACGACAAAGCAATTTTCGACATCATCGAGCGCGAACATCAGCGCCAGCAAAAAGGCATCGAACTGATCGCTTCCGAAAACTTCGTTTCCGACGACGTGATGGCAGCCATGGGCTCGTGCCTCACCAACAAATACGCCGAAGGCTATCCCGGCCACCGCTACTATGGCGGATGCCAGGTGGTGGACGAAGCCGAACAACTCGCCATCGACCGCATCAAGCAACTCTTTGATGCCGAATATGCCAACGTCCAGCCCCACTCCGGCGCACAAGCCAACATGGCCGTGTTCATGACATGTCTCAAACCGGGCGACAAGTTCCTCGGCCTCAACCTCAGCCACGGCGGCCACCTCTCGCACGGAAGCCCCGTGAACTTCTCCGGCCTCGTGTTCCAGGCCCTGGAATATAACGTCAATGCCGAAACCGGCCTTGTCGACTACGACCAGATGGAAGAAGTGGCCCTGCGCGAACGTCCGAAACTCATCATCGGCGGCGCCTCTGCCTACTCCCGCGAATGGGACTATGCCCGCATGCGCAAGATTGCCGACGAAATCGGCGCCATCTTCATGGTAGACATGGCGCACCCCGCAGGACTCATTGCCGCCGGACTGCTCGACAACCCGCTCAAATACGCTCATATCGTGACATCGACCACCCACAAGACCCTCCGCGGCCCGCGCGGCGGCATCATCCTTTTGGGCAAGGATTTCGAAAATCCCTGGGGCAAGACCAATCCCAAAGGCCAGGTGCGCATGATGTCGCAGCTCATTGACTCCGCCGTGTTCCCCGGCGTGCAGGGCGGCCCGCTCGAACACGTTATCGCAGCCAAAGCCGTGGCATTCGGCGAAGCTCTCCAACCCTCGTGGAAGGAATATGCCACCACCGTGCGCGACAACGCAGCGGTAATGGCACAGGCTCTCATCGACAAGGGCTACAAGGTGATTTCCGGCGGCACCGACAACCACTGCATCCTCGTCGACCTCCGCACCAAATTCCCCGACCTCACCGGCAAGGTGGCCGAACGCGTGCTTGTGGAAGCCGACATCACAGCCAACAAGAACATGGTGCCGTTCGATTCCCGTTCGCCGTTCCAAACCTCGGGTATCCGTCTTGGCACAGCCGCCATCACCACACGCGGCGCCAAAGCTCCGCTCATGGGCGAAATCGTGGAGATGATCGACACCGTGCTCTCCCACCCCGAAGATCCGGCAGTAATAGCCGCCGTGCGTGAGAAAGTCAACGCCACCATGGCCGGCTATCCCATGTTCGCTTACTAAAAATTTAAGGACTTTAAAGGCTTTTAAAGTCCTTAATGACCTTAAACTCAGATTTTTGAAAAAGTATATCATAATTGTCGCTGCCGGACGGGGAAACCGCTTCGGCAGCGACCTTCCAAAACAGTTTTGCATGCTTGGGCAGCGTCCCGTGCTTATGCATGCGGTGATTGCCATGGCTCGCGCCGTGCCCGATGCCGAACTCATCGTTGTGGTCAACGACGCCTACCGCGACCTCTGGCTCAAAATGTGCGAATCGGCCGGCTTCGCCTCGCCCCGTCTTGTATCGGGAGGCGATACACGTTTCCAGTCGGTGAAAAACGCTCTCGACTCTATAAGCGCCGACGCCCCTGCCGATGCCATCGTGCTTGTACACGACGGCGCGCGTCCGGTGGTGAAGCGCGACATGGTGCGCCGTGTCGTCGAGGCCACAGTGGCAAATGCCGCCGCTGTGCCTGTGGTGCCGGTAACCGACTCGCTCCGCGAGATTGATGCCGACGGCTCGTCGGTGCCCTTCGACCGCTCGCGCGTAGTAGGCGTGCAGACACCCCAAGGCTTCCGCCTTGCCGACTTGCGCAACGCCTACTCACACGGATACACGCCGTCGATGACCGACGACGCCTCCGTGTGGCAAATCGCAGGCCTTCCGGCCCCGGCTCTTGTAGAAGGCTCGCCGCTCAACATCAAAATCACCCACCCGCGCGACATCGACATCGCCGATCTTTTCATCAACAGATAAACAACCGAGAAAATGGTAAAACATATCGTAACATTCAAACTCACCGGCACCGATGCCGAACGTGCCGATGTGGCCGCCCGTTTCAAAGCCGCTCTCGAAGCCCTGCCGGAGCAAATCGACGTGCTGCAAAGCATTGAAGTTGGAGTAAACGAAAATCCCGCCGAGCAATGGGATGTAGTGCTCACGGCAGTCGTGCCCACAATGGCCGACGTGGATGTCTATGCCAAACATCCCGCCCATGTGGCCGCCGCCGCGCTCCTCGCCGGCCATAAAGCCGACCGCGCCTGCGTCGACTATAATTTCTAATTACGAATTACTAATGACGAATGACCAATAACTAATGACGAATGACTAATGACGAATGACCAACTATTGCCGGCGTGGTAATAATTGGTCATTCGTCATTAGTATTTTGTAATTCTTCTTAGATTGCCTTTTCGCGGAACAAGCGTTCCGACAGGCGTTTGAGAGCCTCCACCTTGTCTTCGCGGCGCACAAGCATGGAGATATTGTAGTTTGAGCCGCCGTAAGAAATCATACGCACCGGTATATCGCGCAGAGCCTCCACAGCCGCAGCCTCAAAGCCGCAATTATGCCATTCAAGGTCGCCCACAACGCAGATTATCACCATGTCGGAATCGACAGTGACAGTGCCGAAGCGTTTAAGGTCGTCGACAATATTGGCAAGATAGCGGTCGTTGTCAATAGTCACGGTCACGCCTACCTCCGACGTGGCTATCATGTCGATTGAAGTGTGATAGGTGTCGAAAATCTCGAAGACCTTATGAAGGAAACCATAGGCCAGCAGCATGCGTCCGCTCTTGATTTTTATGGCCGTGATATTATCCTTTGCCGCCACCGCCTTGATTGTATGCGTAGGGGGGATATTGCAAATAAGAGTGCCGGGAGCGTCGGGCTGCATGGTGTTGAGCAGGCGCACGGGTATGTCGTGCAACTTGGCCGGGAGCACACACGAGGGGTGAAGAATCTTCGCGCCGAAATAAGCAAGCTCGGCAGCCTCCTCGAAATGAAGCACCGACACAGGTTTTGTTCCTTCGACAAAACGCGGGTCATTGTTGTGCATGCCGTCGATGTCGGTCCATATCTGCACCTCGCGGGCCTCTATCACCGCGCCGATTATCGAAGCCGTGTAGTCCGAGCCGCCACGGCGGAGGTTATCGACCTCGCCCTTGTCGTTGCGGCAGATATAACCTTCGGTAATGAAAATTTCGGCCGACGGCTCCGATTCTATCATGCGGTTGATACGCATGTCGATATAGTTCATGTCGGGCTCGCCTCCTTCGAGTGTACGCATGTATTCAAGAGCCGGAAGCACAACCGACTTCACTCCGAGCGAACGGAGATACAGGTCCATCAGTGCTGTCGACATAAGCTCGCCCTGGGCGAGAATCTCGCGCTCGTCGGCAGAAGAAAACGAGCGGTTGAAACTATATCTTATCAAGTCGAAATTCTTTGACACTCGTTTCAAGGCCTCGGCGGCTGCCGACGCGTCATGTGAAAAAAGCTCGTCGATTGTCTGGCGATAACGCAACTCGAGATTGTTGGTCGTCTCCTGAGCTCCGGGCACGTTTCCCTTGGTAAGATAATCCGCTATCTCCACCAAGGTGTTTGTAACTCCGGCCATAGCCGACAGCACCACGATATTCCGTCCGCGCTCCATCACAAGCGAGGCCACATTCTTGATGTTTTGGGCAGAGCCGACAGAGGTTCCGCCAAATTTCAACACTTTCATTCTATATTTTTATTTTGGCTGCAAAGTTACTATTTTTAATGAAAAATTTCCGTAAAATTCATTAAAAATCATTACCTTTGCCCGAAATTTGCATATTATGCCCAAATTTTTAAAAATCATATTGTCGATTGTTTTCTGCATCTGCGGCCTCCCCGATGCCAAAGCCCTCGATTTCAGCTCCGACTCCTTGGCCTCAAAAGAGGAGAAAATCGAGGAGTTCCGCCGCGAGCTCGAGCAAATTTCCTTCGTGCCAAAAGGACAGTGGATTACGGGAGTGAGCGTAAGCTACTCACAGTCGGACCAGGACAATTACAAGTTTCTTATTATCGAGAAACTCAACGGCGACACATACTCGTTCAAGGTAAGCCCGATGGTGCTTTACGCCTTCAAGGACAACCTTGCCCTTGGCGGCCGACTCGCCTATCAGCGCCAACGCACGCGCCTCAACAGCGCAAGCATAAAAATCGATTCGGAGACCGACTACGACATCGAGAACCTGTTTTCCATCTCACACACCTACTCCGCCACGGCAGCGTTCCGCAACTATATCAGTTTCGGCACAAGCACCCGTTTCGGCATGTTCAACGAGGTACAGATGCAATTTTCCGGCGGCCAGTCGAAGCTCTGCAACGGAGCGGGCGACGACCTCACCGGCACTTACGAACGCTCGTTCGGCATCGACGTGGGCCTGGCTCCCGGCATGATTATGTTTCTCAACAACTATTCCGCCATCGAAGTAAATGTCGGCGTGCTCGGTTTCAGCTACTCTCACACCAAATCGACAACCGACCGTGTATATGTCGCCAACCGCAACATGCGCTCGGCCAACTTCAAGATAAACCTGTTTTCAATCACCTTCGGGGTGGCTTTCTACTTGTAGCATGATGAGAAGTATAATACATATTATATGCGTCTTTGCCGCGCTGCTTGTCCCCGCCCTGGCAGGTGCCCAGATTGTCCGTAAAGATTCCGTGCCCCTGCATTGGGCCGAAAACAACAAAAAAGTGATTGTCGACGGCGACACCGTGTCGATGATTATTCCCGAACGCAACTATGGCCGTTACGACCGTGGCCTGTTCAACTATCTCTATCTCCCCAAAGGCGACTGGGCTTTCGGATTCACAGCATCATACGGCGAACTCAACACCGACGACGTGCAAGTGCTCTCGATGCTGAAAAATGTCGACTTTGCCGGAAAAATGTACTCGCTGAAACCGTCCATCTCATACCTTTTCCGCAACAACCAGTCGATAGGCATGCGCCTTAACTACACACGCGGCACCGCCGACCTCAAAAGCCTCGCCGTCGACATCGACGACGACATGAATTTCTCGCTCCACGACGTGAGCTACTATCAGCAGACCTACGAAGTGGCCGCGTTTTATCGCAACTACGTGGGACTCGGCATGGAAAAACGCTTCGCCGTGTTCAACGAGGTGTCGCTCGACATGGGCGCCGGCTCGTCGCGTTTCAAAAGATATTACGCCGACCAACTTTTCGACACTCGCACCAACATCACCACCGTAAGCCTCAATTTCAGCCCCGGCCTTTGCGTATTCATACAGGATTATGTCGCATTCAACGTGTCGTTCGGCGTTTTCGGCCTGAAAGTGCGCAATGAGAAGCAGAACACCAACGGTGTCGACGAAGGCTCGCGCACCACTTCCGGAGCCAACTTCCGCTTCAACATTTTCAATATCAATTTCGGACTCATGGTAGTGATTTAAGAATTATGAACCGAAAGACAGCCCCCTTCCTTCTTCTGCCCTTATTGCTGTGCGCCCTGCTTGCTGGATGCATCAAAAACGATATACCCTACCCCCGCATACAGGCAAATTTCACTTCCATATCGGCCTCCGGCCAGAGCCGCGACGCATTGATTGATTCGGCTTCGCGCATCGTCACTCTTTACCTCCCCGAGGAAGCGAATATCTTCGACGTAAAAATCGACAGCTACACCCTCACGCCGAAATCGGAGATAGTGTCGGGCGACATCACCGGCGGCATCGACCTGTCGGCCGACTATCCCGTCACTCTACGCCTTTACCAGGACTATCTCTGGAAGATACGCGGCGTGCAGGACATTGAACGCTATTTCTCTGTCGCCAACCAAGTCGGCTCGTCGGTAATCGACGTGCCCGGACGGCGCGTGGTGGCCACCGTCACCGACAAGACCAATATCGCATCGCTTGAAGTAACGGCTTGCAAACTCGGCCCGGCAGGAGCGTCATACACCCCCGACATAGCAGGCCAACGCGTCGACTTCCGCAAGCCCGTGGTGATAAACATTGAATTCCACGGCCACATCGAACGCTGGACCATATATATAGAAAAGACAACATCCTCCGTCACCACCGCCCGCGTCGACGCATGGACATGTGTGGCATGGGTTTACGGCGAGGCTGAAGCCGGAAAAGCAAACACCGTGCAATACCGTCTCGACGGCGACGACGAGTGGATCGACGTGCCCGACTCTTGGGTAAGCCATTCAGGCGGTTCGTTCTGCGGCCGTCTTACAGGCCTTTCCCCTCTCACAACCTATGAGGCGCGTGCCGTATCCGACAACGAATATGGCGAAATCATAAAATTCACCACCGGCGCCGCTTTGCAACTGCCCAACAGCGACTTCGATTCCTGGTGGCTCGACGGGAAGGTGTGGAACCCATGGCCCGAAAACGGAGAGCAATATTGGGACACCGGCAACAAAGGAGCCACAACCCTTGGCCCGTCGAACACCCAGCCCACCGACGACACCCCCACCGGCACCGGGCTCGCCGCCCGCCTCGAAACCAAGTTTGTGGGCATCGGCATGCTCGGTAAACTTGCCGCCGGCAACCTTTTCGCCGGAAAATATGTCCGCACCGACGGCACAAACGGCATCCTCGATTTCGGACACCCGTTCACCGACCGACCGACCGGCCTGTCGGGCTACATGAAATATACCACGGCACCCATTTCCTCCGTAACAACAGGATTCGAAAACCTCAAAGGACGGCCCGATACTTGCATAATATGGTGCGCCCTTATCGATGCCGACAGCCCCTTCCAAATCCGCACAAATCCCAAGGACCGCAATCTGTTCGATCCCGAAGCCGACAATGTAATAGCCTACGGCAAATACGAAACAGGCGCCGACGTGCCGGCATACGTGCCATTCCACTTCGACCTCGTGTACAAAGACACGCAACGTGCGCCAAAATATATCCTCGTGACATGCTCCGCCTCAAAATACGGCGACTACTTCACCGGCGGCAATGGAGCAATTCTCTTCATCGACGATTTCAAACTCACCTATGACTATTAAAAAATTTTCGATTTCACGCCTTATTCTCACATTTGCATTTCTTTGCAACGCGGCTTGCGTCTCTGCCATTGAGCCGTCGAGCCTCATCCCCGAAATACACGGCACATTCCGCGGACGGTTCGAATACGAGCCCGACTCGGAAATGCAACGCTTCCAGGTGCGCAATGCCCGCGTAAGCGTAAGCGGACAAATAGCAGACCCTATAAGCTATTTCTTCCAGGCCGACTTTTGCGACAAGGGCAAATTTAAAATGCTCGACGCCTACGGCCGGCTTGCGCCCGACTCCCGGTGGAAGATAATGGTGGGCCAGATGCGCATCCCGTTCAGCATCGACGCTTCCCGCGTGCCCCACGCCTACATCTTCGCCAACCGCTCGTTTATTGGCAAATACACTTCCAATTTCCGCGGCGTCGGCGCGAAATTCTCATACTCGCCCGAAAAGACTCCTCTATATATCGAGGCAGGCTTGTTCAACACCGCCACAATGGCCAACCACGACACATGGCAGACTTCGGTTTCGGCCGGAGCGAAAGCACGTTACACTTTCGGAGGGTGCCTCACCGCCGAGGTCGGATTCGAGTCGCTCGTGCCCGACTCTATCCGTTGGAACGCGTTCGACGTATCCCTGTCATATCAAACCGACAGATGGCTCATCGAAGGAGAATACGTCAACAAGCATTATTCCAATTCCACCCATGCCACATGCCATGCCTATAATTTCATGGGCCAATACTCAATGCCCGTGAAAGCCGGAATATTCAACCGCCTCGCCTTCCAGACCCGCTTCGACGGCATGACCGACCATTCCGACGGCTACCGCGACGAAAACCGGCGGCTCGTCACCACCCAGCCGCGTCGCAACCGCCTTACAATCGGCTCAACCCTGGCTTATCTCCAAGCAAAAGTGCGCTGCGAGATTCGCCTCAACTACGAACAATACTTCTACCCGTCCCACATCGATGTAGCCGAAGGCAACAACTCGAAGCTCGTCGCCGAACTTGTGATACGTTTCTGATGACCGCCCCTCAACCACACACCGCCTCGCTGCCCTGCGGCAAAGTATTTTACACCAAATCCGGCTCCGGCCCCGACATGATTCTGCTTCATGGCTGGGGATGCGACAACACCACACTTGAATCGGTGCGCCGCACCGCCGCCCTTACCCACACCGTCTACAATCTCGACTTCCCCGGCTTCGGCTCATCTCCCGAGCCGGAAGGGATATGGTCGGTATTCGACTACGCCGACATGCTCGGGCAATTCATCGCCGCCACAGGCATCAAACGCCCCGTCTTGCTCGGCCACTCATTCGGCGGACGAGTGAGCATAATCTACGCCTCGGCGCATCACGATGTAGACAAAGTCGTGCTTGTCGACTCTGCCGGCGTGCGCAATCCCCTGCCCCTGCGCAAGCGTCTGAAAGTTGCGGCTTTCAAGGCGGCAAAAAAAATAGCGCCCGTTATCTTGGGGAAAACAAAGGGAGCCGAATTCATCGACCGTTGGCGCGGCTCGGCCGGCTCCGCCGACTATCGTGTCGCCTCGCCCAAGATGCGAGCCATCATGTCGAAAGTCATAGCGCAAGACCTGCGCCATCTCATGCCGGAAATCAAAGCCCCCACATTATTGATATGGGGCGAGCACGACGACGCCACACCGCTGGCCGACGCTCACAAAATGGAAGCGCTCATACCCGGCTCCGGCCTCGTAGTGCTCCCCGGCGACCACTATTCTTTCCTCCGCTCCCCTGCCCAATTTGCAGCCGTGCTCTCATCATTCCTCGCCTCCTGACACACATATCGGCTGCTCAAAACCCCGTTTTTAAGCCTCAATTACATTTTTTAACAGAATTGAAGACTCAAAAATTACCCTTTTATCCCAAAATCTTCGTCATTTCGACCAAAACAGCCAATTTAATTCAATAAAAATTTCCATAATTCAACTATTATACATACCTTTGCAGAGCAAAATTTGATTACTAATTCAATAAACCTAATCACTATGTCTGAAATTGCAGATCGCGTAAAAGCTATCATCGTCGACACTCTCAGCGTGGACGAAGCCTCCGTTAAACCCGAAGCAACCTTCGCTGACCTCGGCGCCGACTCTCTCGACACCGTTGACATCATCATGAAATTCGAAAAAGAATTCGATATCAAAATCGCTGACGACGAAGCTGAAAAAATCGGCACAGTAGGCGACGCTATCGCCTTCGTTGAAGCTGCTAAAAAATAATTTCCACGCGGAAAAATCATTCTGAAATCCATATTCATTGATTCATAATTCATAATTTGCACCCGCATTATTATGAATTATGAATTATGAATTGTGGTATTTTAGATTCTTATCTTTTAACATCCCCTCTTTCACGTATATTATATGGAATTAAAAAGAGTAGTGGTAACCGGTCTCGGTGTAATATCCCCCCTTGGCAATGACGCCGCTTCAACCTGGGAAGCCGCAAAACAAGGCAAGAGCGGTGCCGGCCCCATAACCCACTTCGATGCCTCGCTCTTCAAGACCCAATTCGCCTGCGAAGTAAAAAATTTCAAGGCGTCTGACCACTTCGACCGCCGCAAGGAACGCCAGCTCGACCTCTATGCACAGTATGCGCTCGTGGCCGCCCGTCAGGCCGTTGCCGACGCAGCTCTCGACAGCGAAAGCATCAACAAAGACCGCGTTGGCGTAATTGTCGCTGCCGGCATTGGCGGTCTCCACACTTTCGAGGAAGAGGCCGGAGAATATGCCGTAAACGCTGAAAAAGGCCCGCGTTACAGCCCATTCTTCATTCCCAAGATGATTGCCGACATCGCTTCCGGACACATCTCGATGGAATACGGCTTCCACGGCCCCAACTACGGCGTGGTTTCGGCTTGCGCTTCTTCCAACAACGCTATTATCGACGCGTTCAACCTTATACGCCTTGGCAAAGCCGACGCTATCGTCACCGGCGGCGCCGAAGCTGCAATATATCCCGCAGGCGTGGGCGGCTTCAACTCGATGCACGCTCTCTCTACACGCAACGATTCGCCCGAAACTGCTTCCCGCCCCTTCTCCAAGTCGCGCGACGGTTTCGTAATGGGCGAAGGCTCGGCAGTACTCATCCTTGAGGAACTCGAACACGCAAAAGCCCGCGGAGCTAAAATCTACGCCGAAGTAGCCGGCGGCGGCATGTCGGCAGATGCCCACCACATCTCCGCAACCCACCCCGAAGGTCTCGGCGCAATCCTCTCAATGAAGAATGCACTCGAAGATGCAGGTATGACCACTGCCGACATCGACTACGTAAACGTCCATGGCACATCGACACCCGTAGGCGACATCTCCGAAGTGAAAGCCATCATGAAACTCTTCGGTGAAGATGCTTACCGCATCAACATCTCATCGACAAAATCGATGACAGGCCACCTTCTCGGCGCCACCGGAGCCATCGAAGCATTCTTCTCCGTCAAAGCAATCCAAGACGGCATCGTGCCTCCCACCATCAACCACGAAGAAGGCGACGAAGACGAGGAAATCGACTACAAGCTCAACTTTACATTCAACAAAGCACAGGAACGCCCCGTGCGCGCGGCCCTCTCGAACGCCTTTGGCTTCGGCGGACACAACGCCACCGTTATCCTCAAACAATACAAGGACTAAACCGTTCCCGCTAAAAGACTGAAAAAAGGCTTCCGCCGCTATCCGGCAGAAGCCTTTTTTGTATTTCTCTTAAATTTAGTTAAATACTAAATTTTGCAAAAAATTTGTCGGGATAAAATAAATTGACTATCTTTGCGTTCACCAACAAATTCAACCATCATTTTTACACATATTTTTCACTTCATTCACCCCTAATTCACTTATTGCCTATTGCACAGCTCTACTCTAATCGTAAACCAAGAATAGAATGCAACAATTATCCAAGCTCACCGACGACCAATTGGTAGCTTCCTATGCCAAAGGCGACAACGCGGCTTTCGATATGCTGCTGTCTCGTCACCAGGAAAAAGTGCACAACTACATTTTTCATATGGTGAAGGATGAAGACCTTGCCGAAGACATATTCCAAGAGACATTTGTCAAAGCCATAACCACCATTCGACAAAACCGTTACAGTGGCGACGGCAAATTCGCCGCATGGATCACACGTATTGCCCACAACCTCATTATCGACCATTTCCGTCAGGCACAAGGCATTTCAACCGTATCCACCGACAACGTCGAAGCCAATGTGCTCAACCGACGCGACCTGTCGGAAGGCTCTATTGAAGACGACATGATAGAATCTCAAATCTTATCCGACGTAAAAAATCTTGTCGTAGGCCTTCCGGCCGACCAAAAAGCCGTGGTGGAAATGCGCTTCTACGAAAATATGTCGTTTAAGGAAATTGCTCAACGCACCGGCGTGAGCATAAACACCGCACTTGGCCGCATGCGCTACGCAATTCTCAATATGCGCCGCCGCGCAAAGGAAGCCAACATAGCACTGTCGATATAACAATAACCGGAGCACGACGCCAAACACGTCACGCATCCGGTTTAATCCATTTCTTTTCATTTTGGATTCCATAGGTAAATTCATAACGCAAGTAGCCGATTTCCTGGGCGGATACCCCCTCTTCTTCCTTCTGATCGGAGGAGGCCTCTACATGTTCCTGCGCTCGGGAATGGTGTCGCTACGCCGCCTCCCTCACGCCGTAAAGGCCCTTAGAGAAAAATCCGACGCCGCCAACGGCCAAATTTCTTCCGTGCAGGCTCTCGCCTCTGTCGTAGCCGCCACTGTTGGCCTCGGCAATATCGCCGGCGTGGCCATCGCCCTTGTCATGGGCGGCCCGGGAGCTATTTTTTGGATGTGGGTAAGCGCCATCGTGGGCATGTCCACAAAATTTCATGAGGGCGTGCTCGCCATCATGTACAAAGGCCGTGGCTCCGACGGCAAGCCCCAAGGCGGTCCGATGTATATAATTGAAAACGGTCTCGGACGCCGCTGGCGGCCGCTCGCCGTATTCTTCGCCGTTGCCGGCATGTTCGGCACACTTTGCATAATGAACGCCAACCAGCTCACCGAGGCTTTCATGTCGGTATTCACCACCCCCGAAGGCGTGGCGTCGTCAACAGCCCTCTCCGCAATCGGTTCGGCCATAAGCCTCGACAATCAGCACGTGTTCCGCCTGCTTTTCGGCATCACCATAGCGCTTGTGGTGTCGATGGTGGTGCTCCGCGGCATCACACGCATAGCCCGCGTGGCATCCGTACTTGTGCCCTTTATGGTGGGCATCTACTTTGTGATGGTGCTGTATATAATTATCACAAACATCACCGAGGTGCCGGCTGTGATTCAGCGCATATTCTCGGAGGCTTTCAACCTGCGCGCAGGCTTCGGAGCCTTTGCCGGAATAGCCATTATCGGCGCCCGCCGTGCCGCGTTGGTCAACGATGCCGGCATCGGCACGGCCTCAATAATGCACGGAGCCTCGCGCAACGACAGCCCGGTGCGCGAAGGACTCATAGCCATGCTTGGCCCGAGCATCGACTCCGGCCTGGTGTGCACTCTCACAGCCATTGCCCTGCTGCTGTGCGGCAACATCGACGTCGATGGCGTAAAAGGGCTGCAAGTGGCCATGGAAGCCTTTGCCAAAGGCATACCCGGAGGTGAATACATGCTCATGGCCGTGGTGATATGCTTTGCCCTGTCGTCGATGTTCTCCTACTCATTCTACGGCACCCGCTGCGCCGCCTACCTTTTTGGCGAACACCGCGCCAAATACTACACCTGGGCATTCATTGCCACTCTTGTCATTTTTGCCATTATCCCCCTCGAAGCCGCCGTCGGGCTTTGCGACCTGTTCTACGCCCTTATGGCCATACCCACCATGATAGCGTTAATCGCCCTTTCCGGCAAGGTTCGCGCCGCCGTACGCGAGCATTTCAACAAAAAATAAAACTTAAAATCACAAAACACCGGTCATGTTGAACTTCATAGCAAACCACATTGTATGGGACGCCGACCCGATGCTGTTCGAGTTCACGATTCCTAACGTAAATCTTTACGTCTTTTATTTCATTCTTGCATTTGTGCTTTTCTGCCTGCCTTATTGCCTGGACGTGTTCTTCGGCGACGAAGAGGAAATGAACCCGCAGCCGGGAGAAAAAAAAATAACGCCGCTGTTATGGAAAGTAATGGCCTCCGCAGTGGGCATCAGCATCATCGCCATGCTGCTGATCGGACGCTTCGGCCAACCGGGATGGTCGCTCGTGTCGCGCTATCTGATATATTTCATCGTGATTTACATAGTGGCCGGCTTTTTCTTCTCCGAAGATAATAAGAAAAAGCATGACACTTCTTTCGACCTGAAACAACTCCGGAATATAATCCTCCCCCCGGCCGTGGCCGCGCTTGCGTTCGGCGCGCTGTTGAAACTGGTATTCGACCTTACAATGACACAGATGTGGGAAATGACCGGTGTTTCGTTTGTCGCGGCGTTCCTCTGCACTAAGTTCACGCTCGACACTCCCTCGCAGATCGAAGACTCCGCCTCTGCCGCTCGACACACGCCTGACAATTCCAACAAACGCAAGGCCGTCGAGAAAAAAGTAGCCGTAAAATACTGTATCGCGGCAGCGGCGGCGTTGCTCGTGCTCTTGTTCACTGTAAAAATCGGAGCGCTGCCATACGTTCCGTTCGAAAGCCACACCGACATTCCTGTCTCCGTGCGCTGGTACGGCCTTATGTTCGCCGTAGGATTCCTTATTGGCACCGATATCGTCACGCGCATGTTCCGCCATGAGGGCGCCCCGGAAAAATGGGTAGGTTATCTGCTCCTTTTCGTAATAGTCGCCACTATTGTAGGCGCGCGCCTCGGACATGTATTTTTCTATGAATGGGACTACTACTCGCAGCACACCGACAAGATTATCGCTTTCTGGGAAGGCGGACTCGCGAGTCATGGCGGCACAGTGGCCATAATCATCGCCGTTTACATCTTCTCATACATGATTACACGCCGAAGCCCGATGTGGACATTCGACCGCCTCGTCGTGCCGATAGCGCTTGTCGGAGCCATGATACGTGTCGGCAACCTCATGAACTCCGAAATTTTCGGCCATGCCACCGACCTGCCCTGGGGATTTATGTTCCTTCGTTCGTCGGAATGGCAGCAGATGTATTCTTCTGTGGCTTGCCACCCCACGCAAATCTACGAATCGCTCGCCTATCTCGTGCTGTTTGTTGTGCTCATGTGGATGTATTGGAAGAAAAATGCCGAGAATCGTCCCGGCCTTATCTTCGGAGTATTCCTCACATGGCTTTTCACTGCCCGTCTGCTTATCGAATTCCTGAAAAACCCGCAGGTGGCTTTCGAAGAATCAATGATTCTCAATATGGGCCAGATGCTAAGTCTTCCGTTCATCGTCGCCGGCATCTACATGATTGTACAGGCAGTGCGCCGGCCGGCTACACGCGCAATCGAATAATCGATTACTCGATTACCCTATTGCGCGAATAACTTTCCCACTACTTCCGCTCGATAATGCGCGAAGCGAGCAAATCTGCCGAATAGACTATGGGCACGAGCGCACGGTCGTTGGCTCCGTCGTAGAGACGCATCTCCTCGCCGGAGTTGAAATTCAGCCCCCACGGGCCCATGTGCCAGCGTATGGCAAGCATTTCCTCGTCGGTGAGCTCGAGCGGAGTGTTATAAAGCAGCATTATCAGCGACTTCTCGCCGTGGCCTATTGGCAGAGGAGAATCCACAGCCTTGAATCCCATATACGTCTCGTCTTGCCCAAGCTCGTTCTTGCGCCGGCGAGGCGATTTTTCATAACTGTCTGTCTTGCACACATCGTGGAGAAGCGACGCTATTATCACATTCTCTCGTTTCACCTCATAAGCAAGGTCGGGGTTTACGGTCTTCATCGCCTCCCAGATGGCAAGCGCGGCCTTGCACGTGTTCACCGAGTGCTCAACCAGGCCGCCCTCGCATGCGAGGTGGTGCACAGCCGAGGCCGGAGCCTTGAAAAAACCGGCCTTGCCGAGATATTCTATCACATCCTCGACGCCCTCACGGCCGGTCGAGCGCAAAAGTTCACAAAATTCTTCTTTGTTATCAGCCATAATAATAATTAATTAGTTTTGCAGGAGGGTGTATCAAAAAGCTGTTTATGCCGAGATTGTAGGGACGCACGGCTCGTGCGTCCGCAGATTCACAATTGATTATCAATTAATTACCAATATGGTTTCCGGACGCACGGGCCGTGCGTCCCTACTGTTTGGTATTTTGATACACCCTCCTGATTAGTAAAGTTTCAGCCGCCCGTCGACCAGTGCCTCCTCGCGCAGCGACGAAAGAATCGAAGCCTCGAATCTACGGCGGTGTTCAAATCGCAGACGCTCTTCTATGGCCGGTGTGGCCGCATCGAGAGGCATAGCCGCCCCGGTGGGAAGACAGTCGGAAATTGAAAGGATATATGTGAAGCCGCCGCTGCTGAAATCTATGTATTTGTTCGCACGGATGAAATCGTCGGGAGAGTCGCCCATCGGCATCGGGATACGCGACTCAATCTGCACCCAGTCGATCCAGCGGTCGCGGAAATAATCGTAATGCACGGCCGCTTGAAGCGAGGCTTTTTCGAGGCGGTCGACATCGTCGGCTCGTGTCGAACGGCACAGCCTGCGTATCTCTGCAAGGTTCTTGGCATCGTCGGGCACTTTCAGATATATTCCTTTTACCATGGGACGCGACAAAACGAATTCCTTGGGGTTGGCGTCGAAGTAAGCCTTTATCGTATCGGCCGGAAAATCCGGCACCGGCATGGCCTCCGCCCTAAGGAGTGTGTATTTGCGCAGCACAAGCTCGCGGCGGTAGCGGTCGACCATCTCGTCGATCTCGCTCATATCCACTTCTTCTGCGGCAATCCGGCTCACCAGCCGTGAGTCAACCCACGAATTGATGTAGGCTGTGGCAAATTTTACGCTGTCGTCGGCCGACAAGCCTCCGGGCATCGCGCCGCGCAATTCCGACAGCGTAAGCCGGCTTTGCCCCACCGAGGCCAACACGTCGGCAGGCACATCAGACGCGTCATCGGCTCCGGAGCAGCCCCACAGAAGGGCGGCCACGGAGCCGATGGCTACGAAACAGCGAAGTTTATTCTGTTTCACTATTTTACTTTTTTGAGAATCTTCTTGTTGATTTTCACGGGGTATTTTTCACGCAGAGACTTAATCCAGTTCTGCTCGAGTTGTGTCTGATAATCTGTCACGACAGCGCCACGCACATCTGATGCCTCGCGGGGCTGGTCGATAACCTGCGGACGGAATGCGAAGTATGAATCCCAGCGGTTATTCTTGGCCTCGGGGCGCGGGCCTCCGAAACCGAGATAGTCGGTAATGGCGTTCTCGCCCTTGGCGGCAATCACGCGCTCAACCTTCACGTCGCGGCCAAAACGTTTGCGCATGTCTTTCACAAACTGCTCGTGGTCGAGGTCGGCCGGGAGCGTCTCGGTATATTTCTTTGCCTCGGCCAGGATTGAATCGTTGGAAGCGAAGATGATTGTCGACTTGAAGCGCGGCTCGTCCCAGGCATATTTGTCGCGGTTGGCATTGAAGAAAGCGTCGAGCCCTTCCTTGTCCTTGGCGGCGCGGTCCCACACGTTGCGGTTAGAGATTTCGAACAGGAGGATGCCGTCGCGGTATTCATTTACAAGATTGCGGTAGTCGGTATTTGTGCTTTCGAGATCGACACGTGCAAGGTCGGTAAGAGCAGAGTAATAAGCTCGCTCAACAGCCGAACGCAGAGCATTCTGGAGCATCACCCCGGCATCGGGGGCCCATACAAGAGGAGATGCGGCGAGCACGTCGGCGAAAGTTGCCGTATGGCCGCCCACTTTATATGCAGCAAGCGTAGAGGCATTGATGGCGGCGACTGCTGCCGAGTCGGCATAGGCAAGAGCGGCGGCGAGATTGTCGACATTGGCCGAGTTGATGCTCGATCCGGTGCGTGCCGCAACCTGATTGAGAGCCGAGCGCTCGGGCAGCGATGCACGGTAGTCGCTCTCAATGGCTTTTTCTATCATGGGGCGCATTTCCGAGAGGGGCTTCACGCCACGCGCGCCGGTCTTCTTGATGATATGGTAGCCAAACGATGTGGCAAACGGTTTGGAAAGCCCGTCGACGGGAAGCGCAAACGACACGGAGTCGAATTCCTGCACCATCATGCCGGGACCAAACCAGCCGAGCGAACCGCCATTGCGGGCCGAGCCCGGGTCTTCGCTCTCGCGTTTTGCCACTTCGGCGAAATCTGCGCCTGCGGCCACCACCTCATAAATCGAATCGATTTTATGTTTCTGCACGGCAGCCTGTGCGGCATCCATGCCTCGTGTAAGTTTGAGGATGTGCGAAGCCTCGACCTCGCCCTTGGCCGGCGAGCGTTTTTCCACACGGATAATGTGCCAGCCAAAACCGCTGTTCACCGGCTCGGATATTTCGCCAACGGCAGTGTTATAAGCGGCTTCTTCGAAGGCGTAGGGGAAACGTCCGGGAGTGACATTGCCCATGAGGCCGCCTCGACGCGCCGAAGGCTTGTCGACCGACAGCTGCTTGGCGGCATCCTCAAAAGTAGTCTTGCCGGAAAGAATGTCGGCGCGAATCTGCGCAATCTGCGCCCGCGGATCCTGTCCGTCGCGGCCAACCGGAGGCAGCATTATATGGCTTACAGTCACATCCTCGCCCATATGCGAATACGCCTCTGCGATAAGGCGGTCAAGTTCCACGCTGTCGCGCAGATAAGGACGGGCCAGATCATCGCGGAATTGCACGAACTCGTCGCGGAAAGCCTGCGTGGTGTCAAGGCCTGCGGCGCGGGCATCGGCCACTTTGAGCTTGTAGTCGACAAACATGTCGACATACTTTTCAAGCGTCTGCGGCTGAATCTGCTGGGCGTTGTTCTTGTGATATAAATATTCAAATTCGCTCAACGGCACGTCTTGGCCTGCCACATTCATCAAAATGGGGTCGGAATTTCCGCTTTTCTTGGCAAAGGCTGCGAACGCCAACGCCACGACGGCTGCCGAAATGAGAGTCTTCTTCATTTTATAAATTATTACAAATTGCGATAAACAAAAAATAAACACAGTTATAACGTAATTACAACTGTGTTTATTGTGCCATAACCGCCTATTTGGCGATATTTTTTATTGGTGGGCGGCGGAGTAGTTGGGAGCCTCGGAGGTGATGGCCACGTCGTGGGGATGGCTCTCGGCTACGCCGGCGTTGGTGATGCGGGTGAACTGAGCTTTGTGAAGGTCGAGGATTGTGGGAGCGCCGCAGTAGCCCATGCCTGCGCGAAGGCCGCCGAGCATCTGGTATACCACCTCGTAGAGCGAGCCTTTGTAGGGCACGCGGGCGGCGATGCCTTCGGGCACGAGTTTCTTTGCGTCGGTTACGTTGCCTTGGAAGTAACGGTCTTTCGAGCCTTTTTCCATGGCTTCGAGCGAGCCCATGCCGCGGTAAGCCTTGTATTTACGGCCATTGTAGATGATTGTGTCGCCGGGCGACTCTTCCACGCCGGCCAACATTCCGCCGAGCATCACCGAGTGCGCGCCTGCGGCAAGAGCTTTGACGATGTCGCCGGAATAGCGAATACCGCCGTCGGCAATGAGGGGCACGTCGGTGCCTTCGAGAGCCTTGGCCACATCGTAGACGGCCGAAAGCTGGGGCACACCCACGCCGGCAATCACGCGTGTGGTGCAAATCGAGCCGGGGCCGATGCCGACCTTTACGCCGTCGGCGCCGTTTTCGGCGAGATAGCGGGCGGCGTCGCCGGTGGCGATATTGCCGACCACAACGTCGATTTCAGGGTATTTTTCCTTTACCTGACGGAGCACGCCGACCACGCCGGCCGAGTGTCCGTGGGCTGTGTCGATTACAATGGCATCGACACCTGCGGCAACGAGTGCGTCGACACGCTGCATGGTGTCGGCAGTAACGCCTACGCCGGCGGCCACACGCAGGCGGCCAAGCGAGTCCTTGCAAGCGTTGGGCTTGTCCTTGGCTTTGGTAATGTCTTTGTAGGTGACAAGGCCGATAAGGCGACCGTCGTTGTCGACAACGGGAAGTTTTTCAATCTTGTGCTGTTGAAGAATCTGCGCGGCTTCCTCGAGATTGGTAGACTGCTTTGTGGTGATGATGTTTTCAGAAGTCATCACTTCGTCGATCTTGCGGCTGAGGTCGCGCTCGAAGCGAAGGTCACGGTTTGTGACAATGCCCACGAGCATCTTGTCGTCATCCACCACCGGGATACCTCCGATGTGGTATTCCTCCATCATGGCGAGGGCATCGGCCACGGTGGATCCGCGGCGGATAGTCACGGGGTCGTAGATCATGCCGTTTTCAGCGCGCTTTACAGCGTGAACGTGCTTGGCCTGCTCTTCAATCGACATGTTCTTGTGTATCACGCCGATACCGCCTTCGCGGGCAATCGCAATGGCGAGCTGCGACTCTGTGACGGTGTCCATGGCAGCCGACACAAGCGGAACGTTAAGCGTAATGTTTCGTGAAAAACGTGTTTTTAATTGTACATCGCGGGGCAACACGGCAGAAAATGCCGGAATGAGGAGGACGTCGTCGAAAGTGAGGCCGTCCATCTTTACTCGGTCGTCGATAAATGACATTGGCTCTTCAGATTAAATTTTGGCAAAGGTACGAATTTATTTTCATTTTCCGCACCTTTGCCTTGAAAAAAATTTCTCAACCGACTTTTACATCGAGAAATGCGCGATAGCCATATTCCACCGAAACAGACTTTACGGGCTGCCCGAAAAGCGAACGGCTGTTGCGTATCGTTACCAGCAGCGAGGCCACATTTGCCGAATACACTGCCACCGACCCGAGCCTGGCGCTGTCGGTGTGCGACGGGAAGAACACATATGTCTCGTCGGGTTGCGGCATCTTTGCCTTGCCGTTGGTTTTCCGGGCAGACAAAGCCGAATTATAGGCCTCGCCGTTGTAATATACCTTCACCACATTGCAGGCCGTAGATATCGCTCCAATGCGCGACATGGCCACCGGCGATTCAAACACCGCCACCGACCGGTTGCCGGCAGGACGGTTCTCGATAGCGCGCCTTATCGCGCGCATGGATTTTTCGATCGGCGTGAGTTGAGGCTGGGGCTTTTTTGTTTTCTTTTTCGCCGGCTCGCTGGCTTTTTTCGCGGCACCGGCTATCGCGGCTGCGCGACGGGCCTGCGATTCGATGGCTTGCAGCGATATCGAGGGCGAGAGGCGAGGCTGCTTTACGGTGTTGTTTACTTTGGAAACGCGGTTTTCTGAATTTACTGTTGCTTTCATAATTACATATAGTTTAGAGGTAAAAAAAATGCCGGTTGACAACTTCCCGCCGGACCTGTGGCGGATGTGTCAATCGACGTCGGTTTTTATGTTTTTCGGAAGCCCTCTTCCGAATGGTCCATTCCAAAATTTCAATGTGCTCAATGCTCACGTATGCGCATAGCAATGACGTAGAGCATTATCGGTCAATTGATTATTTGGAATGTCCGAGGGCTTTCACCTCTAAACTATATGTCGTCAGTAGTGTTTCATGCCGCAAATATACAATGCAGATTTGAATTCTCCAAATATTTTTACTAAAAAAGAAGGGAGGCCGTGTGGCCTCCCTCCGCGATGTCAACCATTGAGGTTGGAAGATTTCAGATTATCAGCGGATGAACACTTTTTCAACCTTGCTGCCGGCACGGCGGATATAGAGGCCGTTTTCGGGGTTGGCAACACGGATACCGTTGAGGTTGAAGTATTCAACAGCGGCGTTGGCATCTTCAACGATGTCTTCGATGCCGGTCTGTGTGTTGGATTTGGCGTCGGTGCCGTAAACCTTCATTTCTTTCACCTTGATGCCCCAGCCTGTGTTGAGAGCTTTCGATGTGCGAAGGGTTACATAGCGGTGGTAGCCTTCGGGGTCGTTGATGAAGACGTGGCGGGTACCGTTGGCTTCGGGTGTGAAGACACGGTCTTCCTTGGCAGCCTCGGTGTCGGCGGCATAAGCGGCAACAACGGGTTCGAGTTCGGAAGGACGGGTGTTGGAGAGGGTTACAGTGAATTCGGTTGCATATGCGCCTTCGAAAAGGAGGTCGACACATTCGATATAGTAGCCGGGAACGCCGTCCTTGGCGAGGTCGAAGATAAGGTAGTGTTCTTCGGTTTCGCCACAGCCCCAGCGAAGCTCTGTGCCTTCGTTGCCGTCGGTGGCATTCTCAACCTTGGTATTCTCGATTATATTGTCGGTGTCGGTCGTACCGGCTACACCGGCAACGAGGTCTTCGGCCTCGGGAGCGGCAATTACGTGAACGCTTGTCTTTGCCGACTGAGTTCCGGCTGTGGCGGTGATTTCATATTTGCCTTTGAGGTCGCTGCTGAATACGCCGTTTACAATTGTGCCT
This sequence comes from Muribaculaceae bacterium, assembly GCA_009775125.1. Lineage (GTDB taxonomy): Bacteria > Bacteroidota > Bacteroidia > Bacteroidales > Muribaculaceae > CAG-873. Next base: position 109,509 of record VSPD01000001.1, read on the forward strand.
GTTTCGGGGAACATTGTGTATTCAACGGCATCAACAGGAAGGTAGTGTCCGGCAGCATCTTTCGAAACTACGGAGAGAGCCACTTCTTCACCGGCTTTTACAGTGAGTTTGGCAGCGGAGAGCGCAAGCGATACGGCTTCGCCAAGTTCGGGACGGACTTGTTCCATGCCCCACTTGGTATATTTGCAGCGGGAATCGTAAACACCGCCGGCATAGGCAATGTAGTGTGAGATGGCAGTTTCAGCATCCATTTCCTGAGCGCCGAAGTTGTATTCGTACATGCCGGTTTCAGCGTTTTTGGAAAGATCCTTGAAACCGTTCCAGTAGATTCGGGGAACCATGCCGGGGATTTTGCCTTCGATTTCGGAGAGGTCGATTTCATAAAGAGCTGTTCCTTCGGCCTTGTAAGTAACTTGCCAGGGCAGCGATGCGTAGATTACAGGGTTGGTCTTGAACTCAACGTTGGCCCAGTCGGCATAGACGATATCGCGGGCGTTTTCCGACGGAGTTTTGAATTCAACTTTTGCATGTGCGCTTTCGAGCATCTCATCGGCAGTGATTACACCGTCGCCGTTGAGGTCGATTTCAGCAACAGCCCACACTTCGTAAGCATAAGCGGTCATTTCTTCAAGACCGGAAAGGACGATAGGATTGGCGGCAGCCTCAACAGCGTCGCCGTCGACAGCCTTATAATAAACTTTTACAGTGCCGTTTTCAACAGTTTCGGGAGTGAGGGTGTAGGCAATTTCAGCCGAGTTGAAAGTGATGTTCTGCACTTTTGCGGTTACGCGGGGAGCAGCCGAAGGCTTCTCGTTTTCAGAACCGGCAACATATATCACATGATAATTACCGCCGAACACACCGTTGGGATACTCAAACCAGAAGAAGAATTCAACTGTCGAGCCTTCTTCCGCTGTGCCTTCTGTGGTATATACATAATAGTCACCTTCTTGGGTCATTACTTTCCATTCCTCCTTGATGCCGTTCACAAAACTGATTTTGTGGCCGACATTGCCGTCGATTTGTTCAAAACCGAAAGTTTCAGCCTTAACGGTGATGGTCTTGTCGGTATTGTAGGTAATGGAGTAGTTGACACTTACATTATATGTGTTTGTCAATTGAGTTGTCTCGCCGTCGATATTGCCATACCATACAGAAGAATCGCCTTCTTCACGAAGTGTGGTGAAGGTTACGACTTTTTCTGCCTTGAAAACCTGGCCACCCATCTCACCTTCTGCAATGATGGTGTAGGTGTATGCGGTTTTGGGGGTAAGGCCTGTAAGGTTGAGGGTAGCGGATGCTTCGGCTGCTTCTCCGTTGACAGTAACCTTGGTGTTGGTGTAGCCTTCGGGGAAAGTCACGGCATAGGTCACATCGGCGGAAGTTGCAGTTACGTTTGATGCCTCGGCAGTGATTTCAGGCATGGCGATGGCTGCTTCATAACGGATATTGGAGGTATATACTTCCGCATCTGCGCTAAGTCCACTTCCTACGAGAGCAAAGACATAACCTTGACAAAAGGCTTCATCTTCCGAGGCTTTCATCCATGCAGTGTAGGCATTTTTAAAAAGTTTTTCTATGTTAAGGCGCACTTCATGCCATTCTCCATCGGCCGGAGTGTCGAGCGTATAGTCAACATCGCCTGTATCTTTACCGGTAAGACGAAGCTCCCATGTGCCGGCACCCGATACCTTTGCATTGAATACAAGATCCATAGGGGCAAGCAGGTTCATATTGAATCGATGACCGTTGTCGCCTACATAAATACCGGCGGAGGCGTTAGGGCCATTTTTGTCGGCTTTCCAAAGAAGTGAATTTCCTTCTGCGGACGTTGCGTCCTCCACGGAAACGGGATCCAATGCATACCAACCATAAGTATCGGTCGGAATTTGGGTTTCGTCGGCGGTGAGTTCGTCACCGGACCAAACCACGTAGCGGGTTTGTGCGAAGGTCATTGCAGAGGTGAGCAATGCCGCAGCAAGAAGTAAAGATTTTTTTAACATAAGATTGTATTTAAGGTTAGATTTTTATTCTTTTTCTGCGCAAGCCGGAGGCTCGCGTTCCTATTATTTCACAAGCCGGAGGCTTGTGTTCCTAAGGGATGAGGCGCAGGCTTGTGTCTCCGGCAGTTTTGACAACGTAGATGCCGGGGGTGAGGGAGGAGGTGTCGGTGCCGAGGCTGATGCCGCGGAGGTCGTAGATTTCGGCGGGAGCAGCGTCGGCGTCGTCAGCGGCAATGTCGCCGATGCCGGCCGCATCGCTGTCGAATTTGAATGAGCTGACGGTGATTGCCGAATTGGGATATATGGCAATGTTGTGCTTGCCGGCGGTGAGCTTAACCCTCATCGAACGGTCGGCCCAAGCCCCGGAGGTGGAAGCGAACGACGAACTGTTGAGTTTGGTGAATTTAGCGCCTACTTTCAGATATACAGTCATGGTCGCGGCCGCCTTTGAGTTGGCTCGGAATGTGAAATCGTATTCGCCGTCGACGGGCACGTCAAGCTGATATTCGGCCCAGCCCGATGCGGGGAACTCGACTTGAAGGGGAGCGTCGGAGCCGGATTCGGTGTTGGGGCGAAGTTTCACCTGCTGATTGTCGGTGGTGGCGTCGACATAGTCTTTGGCCATTACGGTCTCGCCGGGCGTGAAATATTTATCGGTGTCGAACGACGACATGTGCACGTACACCTTGCCAAGAGCGGAAAGGTCGGAGTTGTCAGAGTTGGTCTGAAAGATGCTCATATAGGGGAAGGCGTTGTAGCCGTCGCCATGATTTCCCATAAACCAGGCATAGCCTTCGACAAGGTCGGATTGCTCGAGTTTCTGTATCTTCTGCGTCATCTGGTCGAGCTGGAAATCCTTGTTGATGTTGCCGTCGTATTCCCATGCGCAAAACTCGGTGAGCATCATGCGGGGGAAATGACCGTTGGCTTCCTTGTAAGCGTCGAGCGATGCCACGATGTGGGGGTATTTGCCGTAAACGTCCTTTTTCGATGCGTCGTAAAGGTCTTTGTAGAAATATTCGGTGGCAAACCAGGTGTTCGAGCTGTACCAGTTCATGTAGCAGTGGAGGGCCAGGCAGTCGAAATGAGCCTCGGGATAGCACTTCAAGAACTCGTCGAGCCATTCGTAGGGGTTCCATACACGTCCGCCGACTTTCTCGCCTGAGAAATTGAGGGCCGGAGCCACGAGTTTCAGGCCGAGTTCTTCGGCGAGAGCCTCCATCTGCGGCCATGCGGCGGCAGCCAGCGCGGGAGTGATGCTCGACTGGCTGGAAAAGTTTGGCTCGTTGTATCCGAGCAGATATTTTGTCTCGGGATGGCTCTTTACGAAATTGCGGATAGCGTTAAAATTCGACTCGCTGCCGCGATTCCAGTTCATGGGCGCGAAAGCGATGCCGCCTTCGGCGTACACGTCGGGGCTTTTGGGAGCATTGCCCCAGTTGTAGACCCACGACACGCCGGCATTGACCTTTTCGGCATGAGCCGCGCCGAATTTTACAATTTTCTCGTCCCATCCGATGCCGCGTTTGGCCGACTTGGCCTGTGCGAGGCCCGACAACGGAAGCGAAAGCAACAATAATGAGTAAAGAAATTTATTCATGCTCTTTTAATAAGATTAAAGCCTCGATTTAATCCGATCTATTATCGATATAAATCGAATTAAGTCGAGGCTTTAAATTTTAATCGTTATTACTTAACAAGAACCTTGCGTGCGCCGAGGTTGGTGCGGATGATATAGAGGCCGGGGGCTTCCGTGGAGCCAACGGCACGGCCCATCATGTCGTAGATGCCAAGGACGATTTCTTCTTCGGCGGGAGCGTTGATGTCGCCGATGCCTTCGGTGGCTTCTTTGTCGCGCCAGAGGAAGATGTTGTCGATCTGGATGTTCTTGCCGGGCTGGTTTCCGGAGTTGATCCATACGATATTGCTCTTGTAAGCCGACTGTCCGCCATTGTTGGAAGGCCACAGGTCGGTGGAGAGGGTTTTCAGCTTGGAATAGGGGATGTCGAACGAATACCATTCGCCGTCGCGGGCATAGTCGCCAAGACGCAGGGCGCCATCCTGAGCGGTGCTGCCGATGGTGAACTTGCCTTCGCCGAAGCCGATGTTGTGCCATACGTCGTCGGTGCCGCGCATTGCGAAGTGGAGATGCCAGTTGCCGTTTTCGAGCACGGTGAGGTCTACGCCGTCGTCATTGACCCATCCGCATCCGCTCCAGCCTTGCGTGCCGACTGTCATGTTGATCCAGCCTTCATCGCCGCCGAACGAGTGCACGGTGCCTGCGGGGATGGCAGGTCCATCGGTATATGTACCCGACCATACATAGAAGTGGGAAGCTCCCACGCCGTCGCGGAGGTCGTAAAGGATGGCGTCGTCGCCTTGGTCGTACATGCGGCCCATAACCTGGCCGTTTCCGGAGATGTTGATGAATTCCTTGCCGGTGAAGTCGAAGTAGGATTCGCCGTTTTCATCAAGGCTCTTTGTGGTGTATTCGCCGAGGGGGTTCACTTCGGGAGCCTTGCCGTCGGTTTTGTAGAAGAATACATTGTCGAGACCGAAGAACGAGTTGTCGTAGAATGTATCGCCGGTGTAGATGCAGAGCGAATAGTCGGTGTAAGCAGCAAGGCCGCCTTTCTGGGCTGCGTTGCTCCAGAATTGGCCATACTGTTTGAGCACAGCCACGGGGATATCGAACGAATACCATTCGCCGTCGCGGTTGAAGTCGGCGAAGATGGGCTTGGTGGAGTATGAGCCAAGAGTGATGAGGGCATCTTTGCCGGCATCGGAGCCGAGACGAATCTGCACGGGAATGTGGCTTACGGCTTCGGATGAGCGCACGGAGAAGTGGAGATAGTAGGAATCGTCGATAGTGGAAAGGTTAAGGGGCTTGGGTTCCATGCCCTGACCTGCGATTGACGCCCAGCCGGAACCTGTCCATGATGCTGTGGCGGAAGCGCCGTAGGTAGGGAAACCTCCGTAAGGCACGCGTCCGAAGGAGTTGGGCACGTCGTTGACCATCTTCACCTGCATGGTGTTGTCCCACACGAAGAAGTTGTTGCGGCCGCCCTGCTCCGAGTTGTCGGTTTCGGGTTTTACGAGTGAGTTCTCGTAAGTGCCGCCTGCGGTGAGGCTTTCCCAGGTGTCGCCGGAAAGGAAGAGGGGCACGATGTCGGTAATGTTGTCGAACGAGAACACCGGGTTGCCGTCCTCATCGAGGCTCTTGTAACCATACTTGCCGAGGTCGGCCTTGGTGTCGGTATAAGAAGGAATTTCCTTCGATTTGCTCTTGTAGAAGAAAATATTGTCGATGCAGAGTTCGGCATCGGTGACGCCGCCGGAGATGAAAGCGACAATATTGTCGTTGAAGGCCTTGGGGTTGGAGCCGAACACTGCCGACGAGAATTGGCCAAGGGCTTTGACGGGGATATCGAAATAGTACCATTTGCCGTCGCGCTTGAAGTCGCCGACAGATGCGAGTTTGCCGTTGGACTTGCCCACGATAAACTTGGCTTTGCCAATGTTCACTTCATGCGATGTGTGCATGTCAACGTCGGTGCCGCGCATTGCAAAGTGGAGCCACCATGAATCGTCGACCATCGAAAGGTCTTCGTTGGCGATGTTGAAACCGAGGCCCGACCAGCCTACTGATGCTACTGTGAATTTGTTGTAGCCTTCGTCCCAGCCAAACGAGTTTGTATGGCCGTCGCGGTTAACGGCTACATAGGTGTTCTCCCAGATGTAGAGGTTGCGGTTGGTATTGTTCACGTTGTAGTCGGTCACGTTGGCATCGGCGTTGAGAAGATGGCCGCGCACGCCGTCGGAGGTAGAGATAAGCACAGCGTCGGACACGTCGGAGAAGTCGAACGTGGTCTCGCCGTTGGCATCGAGAGCCTCGGTGGCGAAGCCTGAGAGTTCTGTCTTGTCGTCCTGTCCGGGTTCGGGCTCGGGCTCTTCTTCGATATTGGTCTGGCGGTCGCCGTTCTCATCGATATAAAGGTATTCGGCATTGGCGTCGTCGTCTTTCTGATATACGCGCACCCAGTCGACATACATCTTGGCTTCATCGCCGGCGTTGGGGAGGGCGGTGATGCCGGCAGCATTGTAGATGCCGGGATAAGTACCGCCGACTGCGAGGTTGAAGAGGAAGAAGAAAGGTTTCTGGAAATAGTGGCCTACGGAATATTCGCCATCTTCATATTTCACATCGCAGGTGAAATAACGGGCTTGGCGTTTTTTTGCATTACTGTATCCTTCGAGGTCGTAATACATATAAAGGTTTACGTCGTCCCATTCCACGGTGATGATGTGGTATTCGCCGTCGGTGATGGGATTGTCGGCCGGAGCAAGATATTCTTGCGAAAATTGCTGGTGGCCTTGGTTGGTGGCGTTGGGCCCGTAGTGGAGAGTACCGCCGAAATAGCGGTCCTGGGTGCCGTCCTTAATACCGTTGGCATGTCCGAGTTCCACGATATCCAACTCGCCGCAGCGGGGCCAGCCATATTTGCTCATATCGTTGCCCATCATCCAGTAGGCGGGCCAGAGGCCGTCTTTGGTGGAGGGGAACTTGATGCGGGCCTGAATCATGCCGTGACGGAAAGCTGCCTTGTTCTGCGATGTAACGCGGCCGGAGGTAAAGTTCTTGCCGCCGAAAGATTCGCGGCGGGCGGTGAGCACGAGGCAACGTTCGCCGGTCTTGGGGTCGGCTTCCATTGTCACGTTTTCACGCTTGTAATATTGGAGCTCCTGGTTGCCGCCGCCATTGCCGTTCACCTCAATGTTCCAGATGGCTTCGTTGAGAGCTTCGGCGTTAAATTCATCGGCCCAGCGGAGGGTATAGCCGTCGGGGGTTGTGGTGATGGCTTCCGCCAAGGCCGCCACCGGAGAGGTGGCGATCATGGCAGCCAAAATATGTTTGCTGAATTTCATGGTCTAATAATTCTGATACATTATAATATATAGTGCTTTATTTGAGCACTTTCTTAGCGCCGGCGGCAGTCTTCACGATGTAGAAGCCTTTTGTCATTTCGTTGACGCGACGGCCCGAGAGATCGTAAATAGCCTCGATGGTCTGATCGTCGGCTTCGGTGATGTCTTCGATGCCCTGAGTCTGAGGAACATAGAAGAATACGTGGTCGAACGACACAGCGGAGCCAAGTTTGGTGATATCGTAAGAATAAACAGTCTCACCGGGAGCGGGACCCGATTTTGTAGCTGTTGAGCAAGTGGGATCTTTAAATGTGAAGGTAAAGACACCGTCGGTGATAGGTTTGGAGAAGTCGTAAACGAAACCGAAGTCGCCGTTCTCGTCGATAAGGTCTTTGATGGGGAGGTCGATATAGTACCATTTGCCATCGTTAGCGTTGGGAAGGCTGCCGATACCGACAAAATCGCCTTGTGCAGCACCTACGCCGAGGTTGACCTGCACTTGGAAACCGTTGTTTTTAATAGTCGACTGCGAGCCAATAGAAAGTTGGTATTTCGAAGGAGTGGAACCGAAGTCGCGGATACCGATGTGGATGTGGTGCTCGTCGGTAACCTTGCTGAGGTCGTAAGCCTTGGCTTTGGACATGAACACGCCGGTTCCCCAGGCATAAAGTGGTGTAGCGTTGATGTGCTCGTCGTTGCCGAAGCTATTCATCACGCCTTCTTCGGGCACATTGTAGAGGGTAAGGTCTTTTTTATCCCAGTCGGTGACCCAATATTCGAGGGTATTGTCGACGCTATTGGGGTCGAGGTTGTTGTTGGAAATCATTTTCGAGCCCATGGCGGAGATAATCTCCTCGGGGGCGTAGAGGACAACATAGTCCTTACCTGAATTGAGGTCGAAGCCGCCTTCGGGAGCAGCGGTGATGTAGCCTTGGGCAAATGCTGCGGAGCATGCCATCAAAGCCGAAGCAGTGAGTAGAAGTTTACGCATAATTATAACAGGATTGTTTTTATGGTTTGGATTTATTTTCTAAGTCAGGTATTGCAATAGGGGGCGGCAAGAATCCCCCTGTGAAAAATAAAAAGGAGTTACGATTGCAAATTTCGCTGAAAATAATTAAACCTGCAAGAAATTTGAAAAGAAAAAACTCACAAATATTTACAAATCACCTCACAAAAAACTCACAAAAAATTTTCAACATATTGAAATTCAATGTCTTAAATTTTCACAGTATTATTACATCCAAAAAAATTAAATTCACACAACGTTTATTTCAAAATAAATTCGTAAAATTGTAAAAATTTAACCATTGTTAATGTCAAAACCGTGCTCCGACTCTCACTCATCGCCATGTTGACCATTGTCGGGATATGCGTCTCGGCAACAGTCACGACATATGCTCAGTCCCCGGCCAACCCGTTCGCCGCATTGCGTGGCGCGGAAATAGCATGCGAAATCGCGCGCGCCCACTCGCCCCGGACGGTAATAGCCGACACCGAGATTCGGCCGACACTCTTTGCCATCGACATGCCGGACGGATCGGGAAAATGTCCGTTTACAGGCGAAGACATAAAAAGCGAGAATGAATTCTCGGTAGCGCGTATCGCGCCGGCAAAATGGTGGCAGCCCTCGGGGCATTTCTTTGCCAACGACCTGCACACGCTCCGCGCCGCAACCGCCGGCATAGCCTCTTTGATTGAAAATCTTCCTCCGGGCGACGTCAACGCCGACGGCTGCGATATAAACACTCTGTGTATCGGAATCGCAAGCACGCCAATCGGAGAAACGAACGCCTATCGGCCCCCGAAGTCGTGCATGGGAGATATAGCCCGTGCGCTGATGTATGCCGCCACGGCATATCCTTACGATTTCCACGACTTTTCAGGCCTTGTAATCCTATCCGACAGCCAATATCCGGGGTTAAGCGACTATGGCGTCGAACTGCTTATGCGCTATCACCGCGCCGACCCTGTCGACGAGGCCGAAAGAACCCGTATGTTGGCAGTAAGTGAGATACAAGGCAATATCAACCCTTTTGTGGCCTATCCCGAACTTGCCGAGCATCTCTGGGGCGACCTTAAAGACGAAGCCGTGCCCGACACTACCGACCCGACTCTCCCCCGCCCCGACCAGCCGAAACCCGATGAAACAGTTCCGCTGAAAGCCGTATATTCCATCTCACGCGACGGGCACATCGACCTTGCGTCGCCCTATGTCCGCGACAAATCTTCGGAATGGACTTTCGACGGCAAAGCAGCGGCTACACGCATAGACCTCAACGGCGTAAAGCCGGGCAAATATGAAATAACATTCTCGGGCAAAAGTGCAAAAGGGAAAATAATTGTTACGGTAGAACCATGAAAAAATCGATTCTTCCAATCTTACTTCTTGCCGCCGCCGGATGCTCCACCACCGACGAGCTGCCATCGCGTCCGTCTCCGCCGCCGACACCGACACCCGATGCGTATGCCGACGTCAAAGCCGACGCTTCGCCGCGCATCACAGGCCCGGGCGTAGATATGCACTACAACGACGGCGGTGTTTTCATCGTTGAAAACGACGACAGTTCGGTGGAATGGCACGACCTGAACACCTCCGTGTCATTCATCTACCAACCCGCCACAAGGCTGCTGTCGATAAACGGCAAGGCTATCGACTTAACCGAAGCTGACACGATAAAATCCACTTCCACAACCCTTTGGGTCGTTTTCCACCCGTCGGAAATTATTTTTGTTACAGATACACAGTAGGAACACAAGCCTCCGGCTTGTGGCAAAATTTCACAAGCCGGAGGCTGTGTTCCTGCAAAATAGTTTTATTACAATGAATATATTAGTTACAAGCCAGGCAATAGACAAGGTGATTAGGCAGACATTTGCCGACCTTTCGATGCGTCCCGGATTTGAAATATGGATAGCCGGAGAAGGCGAAAGCACAAAAGACCACGGCGGCCGTGTACACGGCATCGAGATGCCGCCCATTAAATCCAAACTGTCGTTTGGCGCCATACGTGCGCTGCGCCGCATAATGAAACGCCTCGACATCGACGCCGTGTTCTGCCACAGCACTTCGGGCCTGTCGTGCTCGCTTATCGCGTCGGCAGGATTAAAAACCAAGGTTGTCGGCTATCGCGGCACACAGGCCAAGGTGCGTCGGTTCGACCCTACCTATCGCCTTGCATTGCTCAATCCGGCGGTGAGCCATGTTGTGTGCGCCGGCGACGACATTGCCGAATATCTGAGCCGTTGGATTCCACGAGAGAAACTGTCGGCCAAACGCAAGCCTTACGACGTGAATTGGGTGGCCGATGCCGTGGCCAATCCCGAGCCGTGGGGCGAACGAGCCAAGGGCGAGTTCCGCATTGTATATATAGGCATGACGGCAGGCCGTCCGTTCAAGGGCTTGATGACACTGATTGATGCCGCCAACCGTATGAAAGACAACGGTGTGCGGCTGACGGTGGTTGGCGAGGCAGACCCTGCCGAGATAGCGGCAGCCGGCGACAACGTAAGGTTTGCAGGCTTCCGCACCGATGCCGTGCGCTTCATACCCGAAGCCGACGTGCTCGTGCTGCCTTCCCACCGCGACGCATCGCCACGGGTGGTGCGCGAGGCCCAGGCCTGTGGCGTGCCGTGCATAGTGAGCGACATCCCCGGCACGCGCGAACTCATCATCCCCGGGAAAACCGGGCTGCTTTTCCCTCCCGGCGATACCGACGCCCTTGTCCGTGCCATCGCCGAGCTGAAAGACGCCCCCGGCAGGCTTGAAGATATGGGAAAAGCCGCGCGCGAGCACATCCGCGAGCATTTCTCGCCAAAAGAATACACCGATTATTTCGAACAATTATTCAAATCGCTGAAATAACGGCACAAGCCGAAATGTCGATGCATGGAATCGCGTAGCGATTTTGAAAATAATCTGTGAAATTCGTGCAATTTGTGAAATTTGTGTACCCCGGAGCGCGGTCGCGCTCTTTTTAACCACGAATTACACAAATTTCGAGGATTTCACAAATTACTTTGAATCAATCATGTAGGAACACAATCCTTCGGATTGTGATTATGTTTTTCACAATCCGGAGGATTGTGTTCCTACCGGGTGGATTCACTCACTGACAGTTAAATAATAATGCACCGGAATTACGGCTTGTGCCGAAATAACCAAGACGGCGCGCCCGGAGGCACGCCGTATATTCTTTCACAAGCCGGAGGTTTGTGTTCCTGAATTAATCGAGTTTGTGGATTACGAGGCCGGAGCGGAGTTTGGGCTCGAACCAGGTTGTCTTCGGGGGCATGATGTTGCCGGTGTCGGCAATATCCATGAGCTGCTTCATCGATACAGGATATAGGGCGAGAGCCGCAACCATTTCGCCGGAATCGACGCGGCGTTTGAGTTCGCCGAGACCGCGGATGCCGCCTACAAAGTCGATGCGCTTCGACGAACGCAGGTCGGTTATGTCGAGAATGTCGCGGAGAATAAGGTCGGACGAAATCGTCACGTCGAGCACGCCGATGGGGTCGGCATCGTCGTAAGTGCCTTCACGAGCGGTGAGAGAATACCAGCGGCCGTCGAGGTAAAGCGAGAAATTGTGCAGGCGGTCGGGGCGGTATATTTCTTCGCCTTTGTCCTCAACGATGAAATCCTTGTCGAGACGGGCGAGGAATTCGGCGGGAGCCAGACCGTTGAGATCCTTTACCACACGGTTGTAATCGATGATTTTAAGGTGCGACGCGGGGAAAGCGACAGCAAGGAAATAGTTGTATTCCTCGTCGCCGCGATGTTCGGGATTGTTTGTCGCCTTTTCGTTTCCGACAAGAGCGGCGGCGGCTGTGCGGTGATGGCCGTCGGCAATGTAAAGTGCCGGCATGGCCTCGAAGGCAGCCGTGATGCGGTCGTTGAGCGAGGGGTCGACCAACCAGAAAGTGTGGCCGAAACCGTCGGGGGCTACAAAATCATATTCAGGCTCGGTGGCTGTGACGGCGCGTATCACTTGCTCGAGGTCGTCATTGTCGGGAAATGCGAAGAACACCGGCTCGATATTGGCATTGTTGCAACGGACGTGCTTCATGCGGTCCTCTTCCTTGTCGCGGCGTGTAAGCTCGTGTTTTTTGATAGCGCCTGACATGTAGTCGTCGACATACGCGGCAAGGACAATGCCGTATTGCGTACGGCCATCCATGGTTTGCGCGTAGATATAGTAGTGGTCGGCATCGTCCTGTACGAGCCATCCGTTGGTCTGGAAGGCTTGGAAATTTTCCACAGCCTTGTCATATACTTTGGGGTCGTGCTCGTCGGTGCCGGGCTCGAAATCGATTTCAGGCTTTATAATGTGGTACAGCGATTTTTCATTTCCCTCGGCCTCGCGGCGTGCTTCTTCGCTATTGAGGACATCGTAGGGGCGGGATGCCACTTCGGTGACAAGGTCGCGCGGGGGACGAACCCCTTTGAACGGTTTTACTGTTGCCATTTTTCAGAATTTTGGGTTTTGGTATTTAGATAAGGATATGAAGGGCTTGAAGCGATGTGTGCGCTTCAAGCCCTTTATTTTAAAGTGTATTAGTCGCGGATGATTGTCTCGGTGCGGTCGGGGCCGACAGAGATGATGGTTATGGGTGTGGCGAGTTCTTCTTCAAGGAAGCGGACGTAAGCCTTGAAGGCATCGGGCAGCTCGTCGTAGGCGCGCATGTTGCCGAGGGGAGTCTTCCACCCGGGAATGGTGGTGTAGACGGGCTCGATTCCGGCGTCGATAGAGAACGGGAAATCGCGTGTTTCCTCGCCGTTGACACGGTAGGCAGTGCAAGCCTTAATCTCGCTGAAACCGTCGAGCACGTCAGATTTCATCATTATGAGGCGAGTAACGCCGTTGAGCATTATGGCATAGCGAAGGGCCACAAGGTCGATCCAGCCGCAGCGGCGTTCACGTCCTGTCACGGCTCCGTATTCATGACCGAGATCGCGGATAGTCTTTCCTGTCTCGTCGAAAAGCTCTGTGGGGAACGGGCCTGCGCCAACACGGGTGCAATAGGCCTTGAAGATGCCGTAGACCTCGCCGATGTTGCGCGGAGCCACGCCAAGGCCCGAGCATGCTCCGGCCGTGATGGTGTTGGAGGATGTCACAAACGGGTAAGAACCGTAGTCCACATCGAGCATAGTGCCTTGTGCGCCTTCGCAAAGCATTTTTTTGCCTTGGGCGAGCAGACGGTTCACCTCGTGTTCGGAATCGATAATGTCGAACTGACGCACATATTCGAGGGCTTTGAGCCATTTTGCCTCTGCCTCCGCAATGTCGGGAGCGGCGCCGGTGAGTTCGGCAAGGCGACGGATATGACGGTCGCGAGCGGCCTCGTATTTGGAAAGGTCGCCGCCTACAACGTCGCCGAGACGCACGCCTTGACGCGACACTTTGTCGGTGTATGTCGGGCCAATGCCTTTACCTGTGGTGCCGATTTTCGAATCGCCCTTGGCTTTTTCGAGGGCGGCGTCGAGCAAACGGTGCGTGGGGAGGATAAGGTGAACTTTCTTCGATATTTTCAATATCTTCTTGATGTCGACGCCCGAAGCCTCGAGCGCGCGGGCTTCTTCTTCGAAAAGCACCGGGTCGAACACCACGCCACCGCCTATTATATTAATGGTATTGTCTTGGAAAATGCCGGAAGGAATGGAACGCAACACATATTTTTTGCCGTCGAATTCGAGGGTATGGCCGGCATTAGGCCCTCCTTGGAAACGGGCCACGACATCGTAGGCCGGAGTGAGCACGTCCACTACCTTGCCTTTGCCTTCGTCGCCCCACTGGAGACCCAAGAGCACATCTGCTTTCATCTGATAGATTTACGTAAATAAAGTAGGTTTTGAAACTTACGCATAACCGAATTTCGGTTTGCGTGGCAAATTTACGAATATTTCCGCGATTATCCAAACTCACCGTCAAATAATTCTTGCGTTTATCCTCTCACGCTCTTTATCGGCCAGCCATCCCCATTTGTTGAAATAACGAATCATATTGGACATATGAATCCGGAGCATTTTCATGCTTTTATAGGATGCTCCGCGATGGTCGTGCACCACTCTCACCTCCGGCAGGCACACCACTTTCCATTTTCCGTGAATCCTGCGGGATATGTCTATATCTTCGGGATACATAAAGAATCTTTCATCAAAAAGACCGGCCTGACGCAACGCCTCAATTCTGAAAAACATAAAGCTGCCTTGCACATACCCGGCCTCGAAAGGGCGTGTCTTGTCCGCGCTTTTCATCAAATACCTGTCGCGCGACTTTTTAAACCATCCCGACGGGCAAAATCGCCTTATAATGAGGTCGGCAGGGGCCGGAACGAGCCTGGCCGTGTGCTGCATGGAGCCATCAGGATTTAGGACAAGAGGATGAAGCAACCCTATGTCGGCATGGCCGTCCATATAGCTTTCCATTTCTTCAATCGCGGAATTATCAAACCGTATGTCGGTATTCAGCACAAGATGATATCGCAATTCCTCTTCATCAAGCACACGGCGCAACGCAATATTATGTCCCGCGCCGTAGCCTCTGTTTGACGACGGGATATACTCCGTTTTGGGGAAAGAGGCACAGATATCGCGTATCCGCCGCTCCGAAGCATTGTCTATCACATATATTTTTTTCACATTCACGCAATCAAGAATCTGCAAAATATCTGTCAACTCCGCAGCCGGCGTCTTATATGTCACGATTGAAACGGTTATCATTGTCAATCAATTCTTGGTTTTTATCGACAAATTTACATATAATATCCTCCTAAAACCAAATAAATTATGAAAATACGATATTTTTTTATACTTTTGCGCGCTTAATTATAAATTTAAAAATGAATAGGACAATTTCTCTCTTATTGGCCGGCACCGCACTGGCTGCCGCCGCGGCTTCGGCGCCGCTACATCAGGAGGGCAAACTCATTGCCCATAATGTCAAGACACAACCCACTCCCCTCAAAGCTCAATCCGCGCCTTCGCGCATAATCGACATAAGCGGCAACGCCGACTGGGCCTGGAAGAACGTACTCTCCGCTTCAATGTCCACTCTCACCGAAGGTTCAGCCGACACACCCGTGGCAATCGAAACCGAAGATATTTACGGCTCGGTAAGCGGAACCATTTTCGGATGCCCGTCGTCCTACGTTTTCGTTGTACAAGGCGCATACCAGGCCGGCGGCCAGCTCATGCTCTCGCCTGTTTACGACGAAGACTGGGACGAATATTCCGCCGCCATTTTCTCAACACCTTCGTTCTACGGCAACCTTGGCTACAAGATTGAATTCAAAGTAAAAAAAGCATTCCCGACCGAAACCGGCACAGCGTCGCTCGTGCTTGTAAACGAGGAATACAACGACGGCATCGACGGCGACGAAATCACGCTTACCGACCAATGGCAGCAGGTATCGCTCGAATCCACCGCGCAAACAAACGAATATATCGACGCCGATACATATTACTATTATCAAATAGCCTCGGAAGAAGCATCAATCCTCATCAAGGACCTCGAAATATCCGTATACACCACACCGATTTCGGCTCCCAAGACGCTGGCCTACACCGACTTCACCGACAACTCGTTTGTCGCCAACTGGACAGCAGTGGAAGGCGCCACCGGATATTATCTCACCGTGGCTGAATACGACGAAGAAGCCGAAGATCTCGTTGAGCCATATATATGCGACGATGTGCTCACCGCTTCTACATCTTATACTGTAAAAGGAATCACCCCCGGCAACAAATATGTATATGTGGTGCAAGCTACCGACGGACGCAACGTGTCGCCCGTGTCAAACAATCAATGGGTCGAGGCCCTCGCCGTGCCATCCAACGTGAAAGCAACCGCCGACGCCGACAACCTTGGATTCACCATACAATGGGATGCCGTAACCGCCGCCAATGAATACCGCGTGTCGGTAATGGCCGCGCACAAGGCCACCGGCACCGAGACCGTAAACATTGTCAACGCCGACTTCTCCTCTGTCGAGAGCACCGCCACAATGGACGACCCAGAGGTAATCGACGCCGAATCTATCCAAATCGACCAATTGCCCGACTGGAACATCTTCTTCCCGATCAAGGCCGAAGGCATGATCGGCATCCGCTACGATGTGCTCGCCGACTTTTTCTACGGCAAATCAATGAAATTTGAGTCGGAAGACTACGACCTCGCATCGGCCGAAGGGCGCAAAGTGACCATGACACTCGACGCCGCCTCAAACTACGCAAGCACATTCCGCGCATATCTTGTATCATACAATGAGTCAACTCAAAGTTACGGACCTGTATCGGAATATGAGTCAGAATCACTCTCGACCGATTTCAAGCATTTTGAGATTCCCTTCACAGGAGCCTCATCCCGCTGCTACTTCGTGATTTTTGTCAATCCCGCAGCCGACAACGAAGATATGGAAGCCGACCTTTGGCTCCGCACCCTCAAAGTGACCTGCACCCTGGCCGACGGCAGCGAAATCGCGCTTCCCTTCGCTTCGCACTCCACATCTGAATGTTCGGCTCATTTCAGCGCAGACCTCAACGGTGGCGACACCTACTCTGCCGCCGTGCGTGCCTACCAGATGCAAGACCAGGCCACACGACTCAAAAGCGTATTCTCCGAAACCGTCACCGTGGGACAATCCGCCATCAACGACGCAAGCATCGACGCCGCATCTATAAGCATCGTCAACGGCACGGTCGTGGCTCCCGGCGCAACCCGTGTCGAGGTCTACACCGCCGATGGAAAACGCGTATCAGCCAACGGCATCGCCCGCGGCTCGCTCTATATTGTAGTGGCCGACGGAGTCGCCCGCAAAATCGCTTATTAAAGCATAATCCGTTCATTAAAAAACACAGGCTTCCGTGGCAGGAAGCCTGTGTTTTTCATTTCGACATATCGCAAGTAAAAAAAGATTTTGGATAATTCGGATTTTTCGCGTAATTTTGCGTTTTTAAAACGAAAACCATTATATCACAAATAAAAGGCTCCGAACAATGGAAGCAAATGATATTGAAAAGACGGAAGAAAAGCGCGGGCTTAACTTCGTGGAAGAAATAGTGTTCAACGACCTCCGGGAGGGCAAGAACGGCGGACGCCTCAACACCCGCTTTCCACCCGAACCCAACGGCTACCTCCATATAGGCCATGCAAAGGCCATATGCATGGACTTCGGCGTTGCCGAACGCTTCGGCGGCACATGCAACCTGCGCTTCGACGACACCAACCCCGTGAAAGAAGATGTGGAATATGTCGACTCAATCCGTGAAGACATCCACTGGCTCGGATTCGACTGGGCCGACCGCGAATATTACGCATCCGACTATTTCCCCCAACTTTTCGACCTGGCCGTGCGCCTCATCAAAGAAGGCAAGGCTTATGTCGACGACCAGACTTCCGAGCAAATCGCCGCACAGAAAGGCTCGCCGACAGAACCGGGACAGAACAGCCCCTTCCGCGACCGCACTCCGGAAGAAAACCTCGACCTGTTCATGCGCATGAACGCCGGCGAATTCGATGAAGGCAGCCGCGTGCTCCGCGCCAAAATCGACATGTCGTCGCCCAACATGCACTTCCGCGACCCCATCATGTACCGCATTATCAAGACGCCCCACCACCGCACCGGCACAACATGGAAAGTGTACCCGATGTACGACTTCGCCCACGGCCAGAGCGACTTCTTCGAAGGCGTGACACACTCGATATGCACCCTTGAATTCGTGCCTCACCGTCCGCTCTACGACTACTTTGTCGACGAGCTCTCCGACGGAAGCTACCGTCCGCGACAGATTGAATTCAACCGCCTCAACCTCACCTACACGGTGATGAGCAAGCGCAAGCTGCTCCAGCTCGTGAAAGAAGGCCTTGTTGCCGGATGGGACGACCCCCGCATGCCGACAATCTGCGGTATGCGCCGCCGCGGCTACACCCCGCAGTCGATACGCAATTTCATCAACACCATCGGCTATACCAAATTCGAAGCCCTCAACTCCATGAGCCTGCTCGAACACGCCGTGCGCGACGACCTCAACCGCATAGCCACACGCGTCATGGCCGTGATAAACCCGCTGCGCGTGGTCATCACCAACTATCCCGAAGACAAAGTGGAAATGGTGGAGATGGAAAGCAACCCCGAAGACCCCACAGCCGGAATGCACCAAATGCCGTTCTCACGCGAAATCTTTATCGAGCGCGACGACTTTATGGAGAATCCCCCGAAAAAATTCTTCCGCCTTGCCCCCGGCTCGGAAGTACGCCTCAAAGGCGCCTATATCATCAAATGCGACGAAGTGATTAAAGACGCCGAAGGCAACATCACCGAACTGCGCTGCTCCTACGACCCCGACACCCTCTCCGGCATGCCCGGCGCATCGCGCAAGGTCAAGGGAACGCTCCACTGGGTATCGAGCGCGCACGCTGTCGACGCCGAGGTGCGTCTCTACGACCGCCTGTTCTCTGTGGAAAACCCTGCCGCCGAGGCCGACCGCGACTTCCGCGAGATGCTCAACCCCGACTCGCTAAAAGTGGTGAAAGGAGTGAAACTCGAACCGTTTGCGGCCGAGCTCGCCAAGACACAAGGCACCAAGTTCCAGTTCCAACGCATCGGCTACTTCACACCCGACTACGACTCGACTGCCGACGCGCTCGTGTTCAACCGCACCATCGCTTTGCGCGACAGCTGGGAAAAAGAGCAGAAAAAAGGCTGATACGGCACAACATCAACCATTACATCGGGCAATCGGGTAATAATTATCCGATTGCTCGAATTATCTAAGAGCCTGTCCCATAATAAATATTAAAACGTGGGACCGGATTTTGGAGCAGATTTTTCGGTGAGTTGAAGGAGTGTACTGGACGTACACGACTAAAACGAAGCGGAAAAGATGCCCAAAAGACGGGAGCAAGAGGTATTTTCAATGTTTTTTAATACGAACATGCTCTTTAATATTTATATAAATTAACTAAAATAATCATTAAATGCTTGATTCTGTAATAAAATTACCATAGGTTCGGTTTCTCTTTGGCGCCTTTCGTGCAATTCTTCGGTCATGTGGCTCGCCACACTCCCTCATCGTTACACAAAATTCGCTCAAAGATAAACCGCCCACGTTTTAACATTTATTATGGGACAGGCTCTAAAATATATGGACGACCAAGAATACAACGCCCAACGCGACGAACTCATATCCCGTTTTCGCAAAAGCCTGAGCCAGCCTCTGGCCGAACGGTATTTCGGCGAGGACGAACTGATAAGCGTCTTCGACTATGCCACCGACCTCAACGACGACTATCTCCGCATCGAAGTGTTGCTGTGCGGCGCACGATTCTATCCCGAAAGCGAGGAGCTGAACCAACGCCGCGGCATCTTCTACGACACTCTTTCCGACACGGCCCGCGACTCGTTTATCGAAGACAACGCCTCGCAGGAAGGCATGATATGGGACATAATGAGGCTGCGCCGCAACCCGCCGTCCGACGACAAGGCTGAGGAAAGCCTCGACTACCTGCTAAGCTGCTACGACACGCTTTCCGACGAAGACATGATTCAGCTCGCACAGCTCACCGACACTCTCGGCCAATACGAATGGCTGAAAAAGTCGGAACCCGTGCTTCGCAAGAAGGTGGAATTTCTGCCTGTCGCGCTTTACGAACTCGGCGTGGCAGCCGACCGCAACGACGACGCGGAATTCGGCATCCGCGTGTCAGAAGAACTCACCCGCATCGAGCCATTCTGCGCCATATACTGGCAACTCCTCGCCAGACACTACTCCGTGGCCGGCGACGACGACAAAGCCGACCAGGCCGTGGAATACGCCATAGCCATAAATCCCGACGACGCGCAGGCCTATTTCGTGAAAGCATCTTGCGACCTACAAGCCGAACGCCCCATTGAGCAAATAATACCCACCGCCGAGAAAGCTCTTGCCCTCGCGCCCGACAATTCCGAGCCATACCGCTTCGTGGCGTCGCTCCACCGCCATGCCGGCAACCGCCACCGCGCCCAGCAGGTGCTCCGCGAGGCCCTGACGCGTTTCCCCGAAGAAGCCCTGTCGTTTATCCCCGACATTGTGATGGATGCCGACGACGCCGACAACAGCATCGACGAAATCCTCGACCAATTCTACCGCCTGCAAGTCGACAACTCAGAAGCCATATGGGTGTCGTGGGTCCATTTCCTCTCATCGATGGGCATGGCCGGCAAAGCGCAGAAAGTGGTCGACTGCTATTACCGCAACTCCGGGCTGAGGCTCCCCGCCACCGTCACGGCCGAAAGCTATTTCGTAAATGGCCGGTATGCCGAATGTATCGACCAGCTTTACGACATGTTTTCCGAATCTGAAATCCCGATGGCCGAGCGTCCCGCCCTGTCGGCCATGCTCCTTGTGGCCCTGTGCAAGAACGGCGAGACCGACCGCGCCCGCCAACTCGTAAAGCAGTATTTCGACACGGTGACCATCTCGTCGTTTCCCACCGTGGCCTCGCGCCTGCAATACATAGGCTCGCTGCATGTGTTTCAGCAAGTGTCCGACATGCTCGACAATCATGTTTCCCGACGCACATGGCGCGAGTTTAACCCGCTGTTCCTCTAATTTTTGGAAAAATATTCCGCAGCGAAGAATATTTTTTCAAAAACCGGCGTTTTATCCGATTATTGTTAGTAATTTTGTAGATTAATTTGCTAACTATACATTTAATTACATATGGGTTTTTTCAAAAGCCTCTTCTCGAAAGAGAAAAAAGAGACATTGGACAAAGGTCTGGAAAAGACCAAAGAAGGTGTTTTCAGCAAAATACGCCGCGCCATAGCCGGCCGGAGCACTATCGATGACGATTTCCTCGACGAGCTCGAAGAAATCTTCATCACATCCGACGTGGGCACGGAAACCACCCTCGAGATTATCGACCGTATCCAGAAACGTGTCGCACGCGACAAATATGTCAACACCGAGGAACTCAACCGCCTGCTGTGCGAGGAAATTACCGATCTGCTCGCAGGCGATGCCGACGAAGGCGCCGACGGCGAGTTCAGCGTGCCCGCAGGCAAAAAACCGTATGTAATAATGGTGGTGGGTGTCAACGGCGTGGGCAAGACCACCACTATCGGCAAGCTCGCCTATCATTACCGCCGGGCCGGCAAGAAAGTGATGCTCGGCGCTGCCGACACATTCCGCGCTGCCGCTATCGAGCAGCTCGAAGAATGGGGACGCCGTGCCGATGTGCCCGTCATCAAGCAGCAGCTCGGTTCCGACGCCGCAGCCGTGGCCTTCGACACGCTCCAGTCGGCCGTGGCCAACGATGTCGACGTGGTGATAATCGACACAGCCGGTCGTCTCCACAACAAAAAAGGGCTTATGGACGAGCTCACGAAAATCAAGCGTTCGATGTCGAAAGTCGTGGCCGACGCGCCCAACGACGTGCTCCTCGTGCTCGACGGCTCCACAGGCCAGAATGCTTTCGAGCAGGCCCGCCAGTTCTCGGCGGCCACTCAGGTTACGCAACTTGCCATTACCAAGCTCGACGGCACAGCCAAGGGCGGCGTTGTGATCGGCATCAGCGACCGCTTCAAGATTCCGGTGAAATACATCGGCCTTGGCGAGGGCATCAACGACTTGCAAGTGTTCAACAAAAAAGAATTTGTCGAATCACTTTTCGGCTCACGATAAAGAGCGGCTGAATATAATCATGGTTTCCAATAAGGACAGACGCCCGGTGAGCATAATAGCCATGGGGTGTTCAAAAAATCTTGTCGATGCCGAGCGCGTGGCCTTCATGCTGCGCGAAGCCGGTTACACCCCCGAATTCGACCCCGCACGCCCTCGGGGCATCGTTGTGATAAACACCTGCGGTTTTATCGGCGACGCAAAGGAAGAATCCATAAACGCGATACTCGAAACCGCCGAACTGAAAAAGCGCGGCCGCGTAAGCAAGATTATCGTGATGGGATGTCTTTCCGAACGCTACCGCGCCGAACTCCCCGGCGAACTGCCCGAGGTCGACCGCTGGTATGGCAAATTCGACTGGACTTCGCTCGTAAGCGACCTCGAGGCCGACTCAAATGACAATATTGCCGCTCCGGCCACACAGGCTCACCCTTGGGAGCGTTGCTTTCAAAAAGAAAAACCCAAGCCTTACAGTGCATACATAAAAATTGCCGAAGGTTGCAACCGCTTCTGCGCCTTCTGCGCAATCCCGCTCATAACCGGACGCTACCGCTCTCGCACAATCGAGGATATCGCCGAGGAAGTAACGGCCCTGGCATCGCGCGGCGTACGTGAATTCAACATTATAGCCCAGGACCTTTCCTACTACGGCACCGACATATATGGCCGACAGGAAATAGCCCGGCTCATCGACCGCCTCGCCGACATCGACGGCGTGGAGTGGATACGCCTCCACTACGCCTACCCGAAAGATTTCCCGCTGGACCTGCTCGACGTGATGGCCCGCCGCGACAATGTGTGCAAATATCTCGACATTGCCCTCCAGCATATCGACGACACCGTGCTCGCCAACATGCAGCGTCACATCACCGGCGACGAGACTCGCGCGTTGCTCGCCGAGATACGCCGCCGCGTGCCGGGCATAACCCTGCGCACCACCCTTATGGTAGGCTTTCCCGGCGAAACCGAGGAAGCCTTTTGCCGCCTGAAAGATTTCGTGCGCGAGCAGCGTTTCGAGCGCATGGGTGCTTTTGCCTACTGCGAGGAGGAGGACACCGCCGCGGCCCGCAATTTCGCCGACGACATCCCCGCCGAAGTGAAGCAGCGGCGTCTCGACCAACTCATGGCCATCCAGCAGGATATATCGGCCGAAGTGCTTGCCTCTATGGTTGGACGCGAGGTTAAAGTGCTCATCGACAGTCATGAAGGCGATATGTGGACCGGCCGCACCGAAGGCGACTCGCCCGAGGTCGACATCGACGTGAATATTTTCACCGACGGAAACCGTCGCCTGCGCATCGGGCAATTCTACACAGTCAGAATCACCGATTCCGACTTTTTCTCTCTCTCAGCCGAATTAATTGACCAATGACCACCGAACAAGTAACAGCAATCGAATGGTGTATCTATAAGAAAATCCCGTTCTTCGTTTTCAAAGATATCTACCATAAAAAAATATTGTTTTCTGCCGCGCCGAGCGCGCTCGACGAAAATATGCCCGAGCCTTCCCGCGGCTTTTTCATCAACTCTTTTGCCACACCTCACGGTCAAAACATATGGATTCCGTTCGAGCTCTCGGCAAAAGATGTGCTCGACCGTCGCAAGAGCCTGTGCGGATACACCGGAGCCGACATCGAGCCGTGGAGAGAATCCACCGGCCATGACACATATATTAATAAGGTGTCGGCACTGATCGACCGCCTGAAAACCGCGCCCGACGAAAAGACCGTGATTTCGTGTACAGAGTCGATATACTCCCCCGAATGGCCGCTCGCCTCGGCTATCGACCGGATGTTCTCGATAAGCCGTGAAATCTGCACATTCGCGTTCTATCATCCCAAGACGGGCTTCTGGCTCGGCGCCACCCCCGAGCTGCTCCTGCACCACGACATCAAGAAAGACATATACCTCTCCTATTCCCTCGCCGGCACGCAGACCAACGACGACACCGAATGGTCGAAGAAGAATAGCCGGGAACACAATATCGTCACCCGATATATCTGTGATGTGTTCGACCGGTTCGAAATCCCGCATACAACCGAGATCGACGATGCTCCTTACGGCGGTTTTCACCACAAACTCACCAGAATTGCAGGAACGGGTGGCACCGCCTCATTCTTTGAAATCCTCGACGCGCTTAGCCCCACCCCGGCCCTCTGCGGCTTCCCCAAAGAGCAGGCGCTCAACGACATAGCCGAGATTGAGGACCATCCGCGCCGTTGCTACGGCGGATACGTGGGCTTGCGCGACAACGACACCGAAACGGCCTATGTCACAATCCGTTGCGCCCAAAACCTTGGCTCATATTACACCATATATGGCGGAGGTGGCATTATCGGCCTTTCCGACGCCGAGGAGGAATGGGACGAGGCCATGATGAAAATTGATACCGTTGCCGAAATTATGAATCTCTGACGATATGGACAACCGCAAAGGGCAACCTCTTCTCATAATCGCACTGGCCGTGGCCGTGCTTCTTGTTCTGTCGCTATGCCCGTGGAGCAAATGGACCGGCGGAACTGTAAAGGATTTCAACCTCCTTGCCGACCTTTTTCCGTCGGAATCCACCGACGCTCCGACACAAGCAGCCGAGATTATCGACCCCGAACTCGAAAAAGAATTGCAGAAGGAGATGGAGCAGTCCCCCTCTGCCCCGCCGGCTTCGGTCGTGTCGCAACCGGCCGTGCAAGCCGAGCCGGCCACCCCGGCTCCGGCCAAGGCTCCGCGCAACGCCGGCGGCGACATATTAATAGAAGATTACACTCCCGACGGCGGCCTTGCCAAAGTGCGCTCGGCTCTTGCCGGCGCGTCGGGCCGACCGGCGCGCATAGCCATCGTAGGCGACAGCTACATCGAAGGCGACATCTTTGCACAGGACATACGCCGTCTGCTCCAGAAGCAATACGGAGGCCGAGGCGTGGGCTATGTCCCCGCCCACAGCGAGGTGTCGGGTTTCCGCCGCTCCATTATCCACTCGTCGTCGGGCTGGACGCAACACGATTCGCGCAAGACTAAATCCAATCCTTATTTCCCTCTTTCCGGCGAATATTTCACAGGAAAGACCGGAGCCACAATCACTTACAAAGCCGACAAGTCGGAGTCTACACGCAACGCCTGGAACATGTCGCGCCTTCTGTTCATCGCCCCCAAGGCCGGAACGATTAAAATGGAAATCGACGGCGAGAGCCGCGATTTTACCGTGGAGGCTTCCGACGCCGTGCAGGCTCTTGAACTCCCCGGCGAAACCAAGACTCTGAAAATAACCAACAACGTGCCCGGGCTCGTGCTGCTCGGCGCATGGCTCGGCGACACCACGGGCGTGCAGGTCGACTGCATGTCGGTGCGCGGCGACTCCGGCATCGGCCACCGCAACCTCGGCGCCGACCTTGCCGAAGGCATGCGACGCTCCGTCGACTACGACCTTATCATCCTCGAATACGGCATCAATGCCTTGTCGTCGTCGCAAAAAGAATATTCTTCTTATGGCCGGCTTATGGGCAAAGTTGTCGACAAAGTGCGCCAATGCTATCCCAACTCGCAGATTCTGCTCATGGGCATTGGCGACCGCGGCCAGAAAATCAACGGCGAGGTTCATTCCCTGCCCACTGCCCCGGCTATGGTCGACGCTCAGCGTCAGACTGCCCGCAACGCCGGCGTCCTTTTCTGGGACACCCGCGAGGCCATGGGCGGCGAGGATGCCATTGTCGACTGGCGCGCCGACAAGCTCGTCAACGCCGACTATATCCACCTCAATGCAAAAGGCGGCGCCGAACTGGCATCTCGCCTCGTTAAATCGTTGACCACAGCAGAATAGACCGCAATGCACACTCTCCTCAGATACGTATCCGCCGTTGCCGCGCTCGCCCTTGCCAATGTGCCGATATGGGCGCAGTCGGCCGACGAGACGGAACAGGTTGTCGAATCCGACGATGCCGAAATACGCGAAAACCCCGACATCGGCCCCGCGCAGGCTGTTTCTGCCGCGGAAACGGCCATGCGACGTGCCGACCAATATGCCTCATATCCCTTCCTCAATCTCGACGCCAACCGCATAACGATGAACGGCGCCGACTGGTCGACTCTCTCCGGCCTTCTGGCAGCAGCCGACGACACGGTAATCTCCATCGTCCATATCGGCGACAGCCACATTCAGGCCGAAGGCTCCACTTCCAAGACGCGCACCCTGCTCGAAGACCGCTTCGGCAGCGCCGGACGCGGCCTGGTCATCCCTTTCCGGCTCGCCGGCACAAACCAGCCCAACGACTACACCATTTCGTCCTCGTCATCGTTCACTTCCGCAAAGCTGCTGAAAATGCCGTGGGCCGTCGACATGGGGTTCACCGGCATTGCCCTCCAACCCAAAACCGCAACTTTCGATTTCACCATATCCGTGAAGCAAACCGCCGACTCGCCGCCGCGCGACTTCGACCGCATTCGCGTGTTCTGCTCCGGAGCCACCCCTATCGTAACCGGCATCACCGACCGCGACGTGCCGGCTCTTTACACGGCCACAGCCGACAGCGAAGTGCTCGATATAGCCCTTTTCGAACCGTCGACGGCGGTCACCATCGACTTTCAGAGCCGTGGCGAATGTACGATCTTCGGATTTGAGCTCACAAATTCCATGACGGGCATCGAATATTCGGCCATCGGCAACAACGGCGCCACCTACTCCACCTACAATTCCATCGGCACCGTAGGCCGCGACATACACGCCCTGTCGCCCGACCTCGTAATTCTCGACATGGGCACAAACGAGGCTTTCGGCAAAATCACCGACGCGCAGTTCTACGCAAATATCGACCGTCTCGTCGAAAATATCCGCAAGGCCAACCCCTCGGCGGCTATCCTGCTCACCACGCCCATGGAGTGCCAACGCTCGGTCACCACGCGCGTGCGCCGCAAAGGCAAAAAGCGACGTTACACCACCACCCGCTCCTATAAGGTGAACGACAACGTAAGCCGCATGCGCGACGTTATCCTCCGATATGGAGCCGAAAAAGGCATCGCCGTCTACGACTGGTATGCCGTGGCCGGAGGCACCGGAGCCTCTTCAAAGTGGATTGCCAAAGGCCTCTTTGCCAAAGACCGCATCCACCACTCCTGGAGCGGCTACGCCCTGCAAGGCAACCTCCTCTTCGACGCCTTGATAGGAACACCAACCGCGGAGCGCTTTGCCAAAGGCAAAGAACCCTCCGGCTTGTGATAAATCGACTTAAATCGACATAACTCGAAATAACTCGAAATAATTCGACCTCCCCAACTCCCCAACTTCCAAACTTCCCAACTCCCCAAATGCAAGAAATTCTCACCGACATCCTTCTCTACGACCGCGCAAACCCGCTGTTGTTCAACACGGGACTGTTTCTTCTGCTTTTCGTCGGATTTCTCCTTATCTATCAGGCTCTCAGGCGGTGGCACACCGTCAAGATGCTTTTCGTAATAGCGTTTTCTCTCTATTTCTATTATAAGTCGTCGGCTCAATATTGCTTTATCCTCTTGGGGGTGTGCATCTCCGACTACGCCCTTGGCCGCTGGCTCGGCGCTGTCGCCAACAATGCCGGACGCAGAGCCATCGTATGGCTCAATGTTGTGATAAACGTGGGCATGCTCGTCTATTTCAAATATTTCAACCTCCTCTACGAGACATTTGCCAACATCACCTCCACGAGCTTCGACCCGCTCGACATCATCCTACCCGCCGGCATCTCCTTCTTCACTTTCCGCTCAATCAGCTACATGGTCGACATCTACCGCCGCGAAATCGAGCCGTGCCGCAATTTCCTCGACTACACTTTCTTCCTCACTTTCTTCCCTCCCCTGCTCGCCGGCCCGGTGGTGCGGGCCAAAGACATGCTCCCGCAAATCAAGGAAAACCCCGTGGCTACACGCGCCATGGTGGCCGAAGGCCTCTTTCTCATCATCGCCGGACTTATCAAGAAGGTGGTAATCGCCGACTATATCTCCGGCAACTTTGTCGACCGCATCTTCGACAACCCCTCGCTCTACACCGGCTTCGAGAACATGATGGGAGCCGTCGGCTTCGCCCTGCAACTCTACTGCGACTTCTCCGGATACTCCGACATGGCCATCGGCATCGCCCTGCTGCTCGGCTACCGCTTCAAGGATAATTTCAACTCGCCCTACAAGTCGCAAAGCCCCACCGAATTCTGGAAACGCTGGCACATCTCGCTGTCGTCGTGGCTCATGGACTATATCTACATCCCGCTGGGCGGCAACCGCAAGGGGCGCCGACGCCAGCGCGCCAACCTCATGGCCACCATGCTCATCGGCGGCCTATGGCACGGCGCATCGTGGATGTATCTGCTGTGGGGCGGCTACAACGGCGCGCTGCTCGTAGGGCACAAGGCCCTGAAACGCGTGTGGCACGTGCCCGCGAAACTAAAAGAGAATATCGTGTCCGGCTCCATCATCCGCGCCACCAACATCCTCATCACCTTCATCCTCATCACCATCGGCTTCGCCTTCTTCCGTGCCGAGTCGGTCGGCCATATCGGCGACATGGCCACAGCCATCTTCACCAACTTCCACGCCGAGATAGCCCCGCAATTCGTAGCCGGATATGCCCTTATCGTCGTGGCCATCGCCGTGGGATTCCTCCTCCATTTCGCGCCCCACTCCTGGCAGCTCGGCCTCCAACGCGCCTACGGCTGGCTTCCCCTCGCCGTGCAGGCCCTCATCCTCGCCGCCGTCCTCTTCCTCGTCATCCAGACCCGCCAATCCTCCCTCGTCCCCTTCATCTACCTGCAATACTAATCCCCAATTAGAACACGGCAGCAACGCGAGCCTCCGGCTTGCGACTTAACGCCACAACCCGGAGGGTTGTGTTCCTACTTTCGTGGAAAAAAACCTTTATTTTATACATAACCAAATGTACACATATCGTCATAGTATAATTTTTGTTAAAATTTGCTAAATTCTACGGCAATTTTTATAACACCTCCTAAAAAATCATTAATTTTGTGTCTTGAAAATTTAATATTATCCTAATTCCATTGCTTTTTCTTCGAATTTAATTTCGTTCGCCATACCGTGTTGAAACAATTTTTCACAATCCTATACCTATAACTTTACTTTTTTTCAATGAAAAAATCTCTAATTTGGATGATTTTGGCTCTTATCGTGCCATTCGCGTTCGTCGCCATGGCCGCAAAGTCAGAAACATCAACAGAAAAGGGAGAAGGCTCTAAGGACTGGCCCTCTCCCTACACCATCACTTTCAACACAGAAAGTGACGGTTGCGTTACTGTAACGCTTGAAACTGATTTCGAAATCAACACCGGCTCTCAACTTTGGGATTACACCGATAGGAATGGAGGATTTCTTCCTATCACCCCCACTTTCGACGGTAAAAAAATGACAGCCAAGACTGAGGCTTATGAAACTGGCAAAGAAATCAAAGTTAGCTTCATGCTTCCTGTTGCTGACGGTCAATTAAAAACCAAAATTTTCACCTACACCGTTGAATCCAACGGCGGCGGCACTCCCGTCGTTCCTCCTGTTGTCGACACCACTTGGCGTGGCAATATCGAAGGCGGTATCTGGCCCGATAATTCATATCTGTTGTGCGAGAAATCCGGTGAAGGCAATACTTATACTTTCGCTATCAACGAACTTGCTCTTGCCAACATCGAAAATCGCAATACTATCGAATTCTCGATAACCAAACCATCCGACAAGGCTATCGAAGCCATTTCGGTGCACTATCCCGACTACAACTTCCCCGAAGACACTCCGGCTTCTTTCGTAGAAGGCAAGGCTCTCGGCGCATATGCCAACGGCGCATGGCGCGGCTCTATCTCTGCCGACGATATCAAAGACTATGTCTATGTTTATCAAAAAGGCGTGGACGACAAAAACACCACCGGAGACTCTGCCCTCAAAATGGCTATCCAATATCCTTCCGATTACAAGACCATAACCGGCTTCTCCGCTACCGCCCATTTCAACGACGCAGGCGTGCTCCAATCTGTCGACTTCGTCCTCACAGGCGAAAGCAACGAGCCTGAAAAGGCAACACTCACCTGGGAATATACCAATATGCGCGTAGTCAGCAGCACATCGGCTGCCTACACCGTAAACTATACCCTTACGGGCGAGAATCCCGACGGCACATATATCGATTTCTTCATCGACAACAATTACATCACTTTGACCGTAGACGGCAACAACTACACCAAAGAAAACCCTTACCGTCTCAACAATCCTGCTGCAAACGGTTCATTCGAAATAGTAATTAAAGGCCTCACCCCTAATTCCCAAAACGAAATTTGGGATTGGGTGCGTTGGAAACGCGCTTCCAACGACAGCGAAATCGCCGTTCAAAACAAGCCTTTCACCACCCCGATGCCTGCCGAAGGTGTCTCTATCACAAGCAATGAGAAAGGCTCCGAAGGCGTAGATTTTGCAGGCAACTACAAAATTACCGTAACTCCCCAGCCCGACAACAAACTTGGCGTATCTATCGAACTCGAAGGTGAATATGCAGGTCTTGCTCCTGTTGCTTACTTCCAACTCCGCAACGAAAGCAACGGCATAACAGGCGAAACTGCAATTGCTCTCCAAGGCGACACCAACGTTTATGCCGGAACTGTCGAAAATATTGCCAACGGCAGCGATATTGCTTTCTCAATCAAAGTGGAATATGCCGACGGCGGCATGTGCGTGACACGCACTTTCTACTATAATGTAGGCTCCGGCGAAATCACTACTGTGGCTCCCGTCAAGACTACTATATCCGCTACTTTCACCGACTGGAAAGCAACCTCTAAAACAGGCGGCGACCTCACTTTCTCTTGGAAATGGGACGGCGCAGAGGATGTAAATCCCACTCACATCGAACTTTATTTCGAAACCACCGAAAACCTTCTCATCACCGCAAATGGACAGGGCTGCTACAAAACTCCCGACGGCAAGCAGGCTCTCCGTATCGAAAACCCCGCCAAGGAAGGCTCGATGGTGCTTGCCCTTGACAATCTTCTCAATCTCGGCAACTGCCACGTATGGCCCAAAGTGCGCCTGATGAACGGTGAAACCATTTTGGCCAACGCCGACCAAGAAACTTGGCTCGACACATCGGCAGGCGCGACCGAAGACGACCTCAAACGCATGCGCGTAATCAACTTCTCGTTCTGGCACGGTGAATTCTACACCGACATGTTCAAACGCTCAGGCGAGGCCAAGTCGCAGGAAGCAATCCTCGACTTCGTGGAAGTTGGCCCCAACGGCAAATGGTACTACAAATACGACTTCTCCGAACCCATCACCATCACCGACACCAACCAACTCTATTTCTCCGAACGCTGGACTACCGGCGGAGAGGAATACAGCTACAAAACTGACAACTTCGAGAACACCGGCAAAGAGGCTAATATCCACCCCTACTTCGACGCCCGCGAAAGCGACAAATGGATCAAATGCTCGGGCAACATCGACATCCAGGGCAACTCCCGCGTCCGCACCGGCGTGAAAGTCAAAACTATCTGGGTACGCGAAGACCCCACCAACCTCAAACAGGGCGTAAACCAAGGCAACTTCGACCATCTCGAAGTATATCTCTCGTCCGACGGCTCTGTCGACCAGACGCTCACCAACTACCAGACTCCCCAAAACTTCGACGAATACTATCTTGTAGTGGCCAAAGGCACGCCTATCTACAACCTTATGCGTGGCGCCGGCGCTCCCTCCGACGAGACCGAACTGCGCATCCGCTTCACCAAGCACGCCGCTTCCGAAGGCTACTACCAGATCAACCTCGGCCGCAAGCTCACTCTCAACGCCCAGCAGGAATTCACTTTCGTGATCGACCCCGAAAGTAAAGACGAAGCCGAACGCACCGACGTGCAATTTGCCGCAACAGCCACCGACTCGTTCATCCCGTCCTCAGGCGCAGCCCGAAGCACTATCAGCGAAGGCATGTCGTTCAGCCGTATCATCCTCTATGCCGCTCCCAAAGGCCGCAGCACCGACATGGCCTACACCCTCTGGCTTTGCGAGCCCGACGAGACCGGCGCTCTCACCTATCCCCAGGGCATCGAAGGCTATCCTGACTTCAACCCCCGCAACCTTTACAGCCTCCCGCAACTCAAAATCTGGTGCGGAGACGATGCGCAAAACACCTCCGGCTACATTGGCCGCACACCGATAAAGAACGAAAGCACCGGACTCTTCACCGAGCAGCACAACTGGGACAACGCAGCCAACTCCGGCTTCTTCGGCCCGGGTATGGCCGCCAACAAGAAGGTAATCAACGCCTCAGGCAACACCTACTTCGTATCGTTCCGCCCCGTTATCGACAATGACGCCGACGACAAAGGCTCCGCAAAGGTATCTTATGTAACCGACGAATACTTCAACGCCGACGGCTCCTACACCCTGCCCGAAGGCTACCGCGCCGTGCCCAACCTCTTCTACATCCCGCTTCCCGGCGGTATCACCCTGTCGAAAGACCAGGCCGGCAAGGGTCTCACCCCCGACTTCAACGCTCTCGACTTCTTCAACCTCCAGGGCGAAAACGGCCTCACAGCCGGTGTGCCCGAAGCAGGCGGCCAGTGGTTCTACAGCAACGCATGGTGGTGTGCCAACCCCAACGTGCGCTATGAAGGCGACGACGCACGCTACATGCGCTTCAAGCCCGGTACCGAAGGCGACCTCGTGGTGGGCGAACCCATGACCGTCTACGGCATCACCCTCTTCCGCATCGTCGGCAACCGCTGGAACATGTATTCCAACCGCGAAGGCGACAAGTTCGACGACGGCAACATCTACTACCTCTTCTTCGACACCAAGAAACCCGAAGGCGACGCTGCCGCAACCGGCATCAACAAGAATCATGCAAACACCTACATCCCCGAACTCTCCTGCCCGATTCTTATCGACCGTATCGCCGGCACCGAGATCACTCCCGACGAGTTCGACGATGAAGGTAACCGCGTGAGCAAGCCCGACGCATTCCAGTGGCGCGAAATCTTCTATCACGACTCCCGCTGGAGCGAAGGCAAGCCCATCGACTTCAACATCCCGATGCACAACAATCCCGAAGCCAAGAAACTTATGTACTACGGCCTTGCTGCCAACGGCGACGCCCAGTATGTATGCGACTTCCCCAAGAATGGCGGCTACCGCCCCGAGGCCGACGCTCCCTTCCGTGTAATCGACGCTTCCGGCACTCAGATCTGGTATGAGAACGGCGAAGTGCTCCTCCCTGCAAAATACTCCTCTTATTTCAGCGGACGCCGCGAGCACACCCTGTTCAACCTCCTCGACAAGAACAGCCACCTGGAAAAATTCCAGACAATGAAAGCCAACGGCTGCGTGGGCTATGACATCAACCCCGTTACCGGCGCTGCAACCACACCCATTGCCGCTACCGCCTCTACCTTCGCCACACGTGCAACTGCTCCCGACCCCACAACCGGCGCTCTCACCCTGGCCCGTCCCGACGTGGCTTACACACGCCTGATTCTCGCCACCAACCGCGACAACCTCCGCGTGCTCATGAAAGCATCCGTGCCCGTAATCGAGGCTAACTCCAACATGATTTTCGAGGCCCCCGAGAAAGAAGAAATCGGCGCTGACGAGCAGCCCTCGCCCATCACTCCTTACGCCAACGTGAAAGTGACCGTGCCCTACAACAACGAAGATTTAGCCGACGGCGAAAACGGTGCCATCAACAACAAGACCATCGACATCGACCTTTGGTTCAACGGCAAGACCAATGCCGACGGCTCCGCCAAGGCAGCCGACTTCACAGGCAAATTCACCGTCACCATCGACAAATACGATAACGATGGCGTTGCCCTCAGCGGACACGCCACCGGCGAAATCGACGGTCGCACCGTCACATTCCCTGTAACCGTCCTCACCGAAGACCGCGCAGGCGACGACGTTTATCTCAACCACGGAGAACGCATCCTCGTGTTCGACATGCCCTTCGTAATCGACACCCAGGATAAAGCATCCGAAAACGAAGAAGCCTTCACGATGGACAACGTGGTGGCCGACGTGAAAATCGGCTTGGGCGGCAAGAACGGCTCTAACAACGTTCAAAGCCAAATCAACGTGCCCGAGGCAAAAGTTGAAATCAAAGCCGACGATCCCACCGTTTCCAACAACGTGATGACCAACAACGAGTTCCACGCCCGTCTCAACTGGTCGTCGCCCAACGCCACCGGCAACCTCCCCAAGAAATACATCGTTTACTCTTGGGCACAGGAAAAAGTTCCCGCCGACTACCCCGCCGACTTCTCCGACTGGTCCGCAAAGCAGATTGCCCAAGGCCTTTCTGATAAATGGCTCAAAGTGGTGTACATCGGTACATCTGAAAAAGACGCTTACCGCCACACCTACGACCAAATCTCCTACAACGAAACCAAGAACGAGACAGGCACCCAGGCTTTGGTTAACATGCACTACGGCGTAGTTCTCACCTACAACTATCAGGTTCCCGCCAACGGCGCACCCGTAATGGTAAGCTACCCCACCAACGGAAGCACCACACCCGTTATCGACGAAGATGCCCAAAAACTGCTCACCGGCAAGAACGTATCCGCTTCCGATGAAGCCACCCTGCAATACGATCTCAACAAGACCGTTACCGGCATCAACGACATCGAAGCCGAAGAAGGCGAAGTAATCTGGTACACTGTCGACGGCATCCGCGTAGCCGAGCCCACCCGTGGCCGCATCTACATCCGCGTCGCCAACGGCCACGCCACCTCCGTCCTCTTCTAATACGCACTCCCATCCCCTCCACCATAGCCACCGCGCCCCCCGCGCGGTGGCTTTTTTATTAGACAGGAGAACAGGAAAGACAGGGTCAAGCCGAAAAGTCGGTGCAAGGAATCGCGTAGCGATTCAAGAATGTAGCCCCGGGTGTAGCGATAGCGAAACCCGGGGTTAAGACCAAGGCGACCAAACGAGGATTTGGAGCGGAGGCCGGCCGGAGCGTTCGATAACGCCAACCGTGGTGCAGAACGCTACGCTGCCGCTCGCTCCGATACATTAATGAATAACATTTCACAATCCCCGGGGCTTGCGCCCTGCGCTACAATATTTGTCTCCTAACGGAGACGTAATGCACCGTCAATTCTGCATGCCACCTTAAAACCTCTTGTCCCTCCTGTTCTCCTGTCTAAAATCAGGTCTAAATAATGAAGCAACAAAAGGGGATGACTGATCTCCCTGACAGGAACCAGCCATCCCCTCCACGTTTCAACTATTTATTTATGAGAGCCTTAGTACCCAGCATCACTGCTCGATAATAAGGACGAGGGATGTTATGAAGTAGATATTATCTTCAAATACTACGATATTATAACAACCTCACGCTCCTTTTGCTTAGTGGCGATATGATAAAAAAATTAAAACTGTGCTAAAATTGACACCTCAATTAAGTTAATTCATCGAATTTTAGTTAAAACCAAGGCCTTCCCGAAATTTTTTGCTAATTTTGCACCCAAATTCAATAGCCGGGAAATGGACTCAACGCTTCATATCGACCAGGAACTGCAACAGACGCAGCGTTTATCGCCGCAACAGGTGCAATTTGTGCGTATGCTGGAAATGAACACTCCCGAGATAGAGGATGAGGTGCGCCGGCAACTCGACGAGAATCCCGCGCTCGAAGCCGCAGAGACTTTTCACGACACCACCGCCGACGATGCCGACGGCAAGCGATTCAACGAAAGCGCCGAGCAGCTCCAAAGAGCCGACTACCGCTCCGACGAAGACGCTCCTTCCTATCCGAGGGCTTACGAAAGCGCATCGGCGCAAGCCGACATCCCCGTTGCCGCCGACGGCCCCACCCTGCTCGAATCGCTGCGCACGCAAATCGGCGAGCTCGACCTCGACGGCGCCACGCGCCAAGTCGCGCTGTATATAGCCGGCAACATCGAGGCCAACGGTTACCTCTCGCGCTCGCTCTCCGACATTGCCGACGACATAGCCTTCATTACCGGCATCGACGTGCCGCGCTCGATGCTCCATGCCGCCTTCGACGCCGTGCGCTCGCTCGACCCCCCGGGAGTCGGAGCCGTCGACCTCCGCGACTGCCTGCTCCTGCAACTGCGCCGCCGCGAGCCCAAGACCTTGACGACGCGTATCGCCATCGAAATTGTCGACAAATATTTCGACCTGTTCACCAAACTCCATTTCGACCGCATACAGTCGCGCCTCGAACTGCAAGACGACACCGAATTCCGCCGGGCCATAGCGCTCATCCGTTCGCTCGACCCCAAGCCCGGCCACGGCGCAGAAAGCGAGTCGGCCTCCGACCGCCTGCGCCATATCACGCCCGACTTCGCCGTGGAATGTGACGACAACGGACGTTGCACCGTCACCGCTCTCAACCGGCTGCCGCAGTTGCAGATCGAATCATCATTCGACATCAACAGCGACACACCCGGACGCAACCCTGCGCAGCGCGAAGCCTTGGCCTTCATACGCCTGCGCCGCGACGAGGCCGAATCATTCATTGCCATGCTCCGCCGGCGCGGCGAGACACTGATGGCCGTGATGAACGCCATAGTAAGGCTTCAGCCCGACTTTTTCCGCACCGGCCGCGAAGCCGACATACGCCCCATGATCCTGCGCGACATCGCTGCCGTGACAGGGCTCGAGCTGTCGGTAATATCCCGCGCCATGGCCGGAAAATACGTGGCCACCGAATCGGGCGTCTACCCGCTGCGCATGTTCCTGAACGAACGGCCAAAGGACGACACCGACGCTTCGTCGCACGCCATAGCCGATGCCCTGCGGAGCCTCATCGCCGAAGAAGACCCTCGCGCCCCGCTCTCCGACCAGGCCCTCACCGAGGCCATGAACGCCAAAGGATTCGACCTGGCACGGCGCACCGTGGCAAAATACCGCGAACGCCTCGGCCTCCCCGTTGCCCGCCTCCGCAAAAAAACCTGACGAATGACTTATAGAACAGGATTCCTATGAAGCCTATGAATCCTAAGATTCCTAAAAGATAAAAGCTAAAAACTTCCCCACTGAAATGGAACAAATATCAAAATGGCTGTCGGCCGTATTCTCGCCCATATTGATACCCACCTACGTTTTCGCAGGGGCATTATGGATTACGCCCCTTGCCGAAGCATCTGAACGCACCCGCCTTATCTCTGCCTTGGGCGTGTTCCTTATCACCGCCATGATTCCGTTGGCAACGATAATCGTGCTCATGCGGCTGGGTAAAGTAAGCGACACGGCCATAACCGACCGCCGGCAACGCACCGTGCCGTTCATCGTGGCCATACTCTCCTATGTGGGCGCCGCCCTGTATATCCGCGGCATACACGGGCCCGTGTGGGTAACGCTCTTTTTCCTCGGAGCCGCTGCCGCCGCCACATGCGCCCTGGCCATCAACACCCGCTGGAAAATCTCGGCCCATGCCACATCGATGGCCGGCATGACCACATTCTACGTATGGCTCACCACCCACGGGCTGTGCCTCTACGGGATGCTGCCCTGGATTTCGGGCTGCGTGCTGCTGTGCGGAGCCGTGGGCACGGCCCGTCTTGTGCTCGACAAGCACACCCCCGCCCAAGTATATGCCGGCTGGGCCCTCGGCGCGGCCTGCTGCACAGTCTTCCTCTCGCTTCTCTAAAAACTTCCCAACTCCCCAACTACAAATTGTGCATTGTGCATCGTGCATTGTGCATTACATATAATAAACATGACTCCTATCGTAAGCATAATCATGGGCAGCACGTCGGATCTGCCGATCCTGCGTAAAGCCGCCGATTTCCTCGAAAAGATGGAAATCCCCTTTGAGATGAACGCGCTCAGCGCCCACCGCACCCCCGCGCAAGTAGAAGAATTTTCACGCACGGCACGCGACCGTGGCATCAAGGTGATTATCGCCGCCGCCGGCATGGCCGCGGCTCTGCCCGGTGTAATCGCCGCCATGACCTCAATTCCGGTAATCGGCGTGCCTATCAATTCGTCGCTCGACGGCCAGGACGCCCTGCTGTCGATCGTGCAGATGCCTCCGGGCATACCTGTGGCCACGATGGGTATCAACGGCGCGATGAACGCCGCCATCCTCGCCGTGAAAATCATCGCGCTTTCCGATGCCGACGTGGCCGAACGCCTCGACCGCTACCGCGAATCGCTCGCCGACAAGATTGTGAAAGCAAACGAAGAACTCGCAAAAATCGACACTTACCGCTTCAAAGTATGAAGTACAGATTCAGACGTCGCCCATCGTCGGAAGCGCATATCGGCAACGTGACTATCGGCGGCACATGGCCCATAGCCATACAGTCGATGACAAACACACCGACTCTCGACACCGACGCGTCGGCAGCCCAGGTGATACGCATCGCCGAAGCCGGCGCCGACATTGTGCGCCTTACCGCCCAGGGCGTGGCCCACGCCAAAAATCTCGAGAATATTCGCGCCAAGGTGCGCGAATACGGTATCGACGTGCCCCTCGTGGCCGACATCCACTTCAACCCGGCGGCAGCCTTCGAGGCCGCGCGGCATGTGGAGAAGGTGCGCATCAACCCCGGCAATTTCGTCGACCCCGGCCGCACCTTCAAGCAGCTTGAATACACCGACGATGAATATGCCGCCGAACTTGCAAAAATCGAGGACAAGCTCGTGCCTCTGCTGCGCCTTTGCCGCGAACACTCCACGGCCCTGCGCATCGGCGTGAACCACGGCTCGCTGTCCGACCGCATCATGAGCCGCTACGGAGACACACCTGCCGGCATGGTGGAATCTGCCATGGAATTCCTGCGTGTGTGCGTAAAAGAAAATTTCACCGACGTGGTCATTTCCATCAAGGCCTCCAACGTGGTGGTAATGACACAGACAGTGCGCCTGCTTGTCGAGGCTATGGATGCCGAAAACATGCACTTTCCGCTGCACCTTGGCGTTACCGAAGCCGGCGACGGCGAGGATGGCCGCGTGAAATCGGCCGTAGGCATCGGCTCTCTGCTTGCCGACGGCATCGGCGACACCATACGCGTATCGCTTAGCGAAGCCCCCGAGGCCGAAGTGCCCGTGGCCCAGGCCCTGCTCAGCCACATCGCCCGCATGAAGGACGCGGAAATCAACTATGATCTTTCCAACTCCCCAACTTCCCAACTTCCCAACTCCCCCACTCCCGTGGCCGTAGGCGTCGACTTCGCCCCCGACGCCATCCCCGAAGAATACGTAGTAGTCACAGCCGAGACAACCAACGCTCCAGCCGAGCTCAAAGGCAAGATTCTGCTTCTCGACGGCAGCCGCCCCGTAATAGCACGAATCTCCTATCCCTCGGGACGCACTCTCGACGATGTTACGATTGCCGCCTCCGTAGACTTGGGCAAACTCTTGCTCGAGCACCTCGTCGACGGCATCTGGATCGACGCCCCGCATCTGCCCGCCGAGGCTTTGGCGTCGCTCTCGCTCTCAATCATGCAGGCCACGCGCCGCCGCATATCCAAGACAGAATATATAGCATGCCCCGGATGCGGACGCACGCTGTTCGACCTGCCCGCGGCCCTTCACAAGGTGCGCGAGGCCACATCGCATCTGCCCGGCCTGAAAATTGCCGTGATGGGCTGCATCGTCAACGGCCCCGGCGAGATGGCCGACGCCGACTACGGCTATGTAGGCGCCGCCGCCGGCAACGTAAGCCTCTACAAAGGCAAGCAGTGCATGGTAAAGAACATCCCCACCGACGAGGCCCTGCCTCGCCTTATCCAACTGATAAAAGACAATGGCGACTGGACCGACCCCCGATGAGGTGATGCTCACAACGCTTCCCTCGGGGCTGCGCGTGGTAACGCGCCGGTGCGAAGCCGCCGTGGAACACTGCGGCGTGGTGGCCGGCGTGGGCTCGCGCGACGACGACGCACTTGCTCCCGGCATGGCTCATTTCGTGGAACACACGATTTTCAAAGGCACTGCCCGCCGCACATCGTCGCGTATAATCAACCGCATGGAGAGCGTCGGCGGCGAGCTCAACGCCTACACCACCAAGGAAGAGACCGTGGTGTTCACCGTGGCGCCGTCGGGCAACGCCGACCGCTCCCTCGAACTTGTGGCCGACCTCATCACCGGCTCGCAATTTCCCGAAAAGGAACTGGAAAAGGAGCGCGACGTGGTGTGCGACGAAATCGACAGCTATCTCGACTCCCCGGCCGATGCCGTGTTCGACGATTTCGAAGACATTATTTTTGCCGGAACACCTCTGGGCCACAACATATTAGGCACAAAAGAAGCCGTGCAGTCGTTCTCGCCGGAGCAATGCCGCGAATATCTGCGCAAATTCTACACTGCGCCAAATCTCGTGGTGTTCTATTCCGGCCCGCTCGCCCACGACAAAGCCGTGGCCAAAGTGGAAAAATACTTCGCCTCGCTCCCTGCGGAGCCTGCGCCGGCGCGCATCCGGGCCGAAATCAACCATGTATCGTTCAACGAAACACGCAACATTGGCTCGCACCAGGCCCACACGGTAATGGGCGCGATTTTGCCCGACATGCACTCTCCCGAGCGATACGCCTACGCCCTGCTGTCGAACATTCTCGGAGGCCCGGGCATGAATTCGCTGCTGAACGTAGCCCTGCGCGAGAAACGCGGACTGGTATATTCCGTGGAGGCATCGTCGGCGTTTCTGTCCGACACCGGCCTGTTCACCATATATTTCGGATGCGACCCCGACGATGCGTCGAGGTGCGCCCGTCTCGTTTCCGACACAATCCGCCGCACGGCCGGGCTTACCGACACACGCCTGCAACTCGCCAAAAAGCAATACATGGGGCAGATGACCGTGGCGCGCGACAACCGCGAGAGCGTCATTATCTCCGCCGCCCGCAATGCCTTGTACTATAATAAAGTATATTCATTCCGGTCCGCTTTCGACAGAATCCACTCCGTCAGCACGGAAAATATCGTGGAAGCGACAGAAAATTTGTTAAATTTAAATAAGTTAATTTTTATTTAATACAGAAATGAAGATTGACGAGCAATATATGCGCCGGGCGCTGTCGCTTGCCCGCAACGGCTTGTTTCACGCATCGCCGAATCCCATGGTAGGAGCCGTGATAGTGGCCCCCGACGGGCGTATTATAGGCGAAGGCTGGCATCGCCGATGCGGCGAGGCCCATGCCGAGGTCAACGCCGTGCAGTCTGTCGCCGACACCGACCGTCCGCTGCTGCGCCAATCCACCATCTACGTCACCCTCGAGCCCTGCGCCCATTGGGGCCGCACCGGCCCGTGCGCACAACTCATTATCGACGAAGGAATTCCCAACGTCGTGGTAGGCACCACCGACCCCTTCTCGAAAGTAAACGGCAAAGGCATCTCGATGATGCGCGATGCCGGAATCAAAGTCAAAGTCGGCGTTCTCGAAAACGAGTGCCGGAGCCTGAACTGCAAGTTTTTCACGGCTCACACCCTCGGCCGCCCGTTCATCACCTTGAAATGGGCCCGCAGCGCCGACGGCTGGCTCGACTGCCGCCGCGAGCCCGACGAGCCGGCAGCCGAAATATCAACCCCTGTCACACGCGCTTTGGTACACCGCCTGCGCGCCACCCACGACGCCATCCTTGTCGGCTCCGGAACTATCGTGCTCGACCGCCCGCACCTCAACGTGCGCCACTGGGCCGGCCGCAATCCCCGCCCCGTGATACTCGACCGACGCAAACGCTTCTTCTCGCTCGACTACATTTCGCTCGCCGACCCCATAGTCTTCACCGACGACAACACGCTCGAAGAAAAGATGAAATTTCTTTACTCTCGCGGCATCACATCGGTGCTTGTGGAAGGCGGCTCTAAAATGCTCCATTCTTTCATCGAGGCCGGCCTCTGGGATGTGATGCGCGAGGAGATTGCCGAAGGCCTCGTTTTAGGCGACGAGGGATCGGCGCCCGCCCCTTCGCCCGGACAGGCCACTATGTTGGAAAGTGTTAAAATCGACGGAAATATCATTAATATATATTCGCAA
Source organism: Muribaculaceae bacterium (assembly GCA_009775125.1). Taxonomy (GTDB): domain Bacteria; phylum Bacteroidota; class Bacteroidia; order Bacteroidales; family Muribaculaceae; genus CAG-873. The sequence goes on from VSPD01000001.1 coordinate 151,061, forward strand.
AACAGCCTCGTTGACGTTAAAAACTTATAAAATTTGGATTTTTATCCACTTTTGTCGCAAACTCTTTGCCTATTTGCCGACGAAAGTTTAAATTTGCAGTTTGAAAACTAAAATCAATCGATACTGATTCAGTCACAATGTTGAAAAATCTTTTCATAGCATCCATAATAGGTTTCGGAGCCTTGGCTTTTCACTCTTGCAATTCCGACTCCGATTCTCAATACACCTACGAGGAATCGTCGGCTGTGGCGGTAACTGCCTTTTCTCTCAACGACAACAAAAAAGTGCTCGACTCGCTCTCCAACGTCTTTTTCTCAATCGACCTCGTATCTGCAAATATTTTCAACGCCGACTCCCTCCCTTACGGCACCAATGTGAGCCGCCTCGTGCCTTCGATTACGGCTTCTTCCGGCGCCTCGCTCGTGCAGCTCGAGTTTCCGCGTCCCGGAAAAAGCGACTCGATTGTAAACTATCTCACAAACTCCACCGACTCGATTGATTTCTCCAACGGCCCCGTGAAGCTGCGCGTACGCTCACAAAGCGGCGCAGTGGAGCGCGTCTACACCGTGAAAGTTAATGTCCACGCGGTCAAGCCCGACTCTCTCTGCTGGAAAGAGTTTACAGGCGGCAACATCGCTTGGCAGCACCCCACACTCGCTGCAAGGGGCGCGGCTCGCTGCGGCGACACGTTCTATGTCCTTTCAGCCGCCGACAACGGCTCTGCCTACGAAATGCTGTCGTCGACCGACGCCTTTACTGAGAATTCCGCTTCCGTGGCAGCTGATTTCAGCAGCTTCACACCCGATGTGGAATCTCTCACCGGCACCGACAATGCCCTCTATATCCTCGCTTCCGACGGTCGCCTCATGAAATACGCCACCGGCGGCAGCTGGTCCGACACCGGCAGCCGTTTCCATGCGCTCTACGGCGCCTATGGCAACGAGGTGCTCGGCTCTGTCAACGATGAATCAGGCTGGCACATAAAGGCTTATCCCTCGGGCAAGACTTATTCGCTCCCCGCAGGATGCCCCGTAGAAGCCACTTCGCAACTTTGCCTCTACACCCTGCCCATGGCCGAAGCGCCCATGGCCGTGATGCTCGGCGGACGCACCGTCGAAGGCAGCCTCTCTGCCGAAGCATGGGGTTTTGACGGCTCCACCTGGGCCATGATTTCCACCAAGACTATCCCTGATGCTCTTGAAGACGTGGTCCTCGCCGACTACGACCTTTTCAACGTGCCCTCCAGCACATGGAGCCCCGTTAAATTCCCCGCTCTGGTGGCATTCGGCGGCCGACGCGCCAATGGCTCCGTCAACCGCACTGTCTACTACACCTACGACCTGGGCATGACCTGGCGCAAGGCTCCCGAGCTCATGCAGCTCCCCTCCGACGTGCCTTCTTTCTACGGCAATCGCGCTTTCGTCTTTGCCACTACTTCAAAGGCGAAATCACGCTCGTCAATGCTCTCCTGCTTCAATGTCAAAGGCTTGCCGGCCGGCGCCATGGAAATAATGCCCGTGCGTTCACGTGCATCCGAGCCCATCACTGAATGGGAGGTGCCCGCAATATATTTCTTCGGCGGCCGTTACGCTTCGGGCGATGCAATCCCCGCCACATGGAGAGCCCGCCTCATCCGCTACACATTCAAGCCCGTTCAGTAGCAAACTTCCAAACGCCCCCCTCCCCACTTGAAAATCCAAATCCGAAATATTATCCTCATCACCTTATGTCTGCTGGCCGCTTCCTTTCACGGACGCGCCCAGGAGAACTTATATAAGTTCGACATCGGTGCATCCTTAGGCATGAGCGGCTACCTTGGCGACGCCAACACTTCATCGCTGCTCAAACACCCCGGATTTGTGGGCGAAGGCTCGTTCCGCTACATAGCCAACACACGTTGGGCCATAAGAGCCACGCTCGGCGTGCTCACCCTCAGCGGCGATACCCAAGACATGACCAACGTAAACCCCGGAGGAGCGCATTACTCGTTCTCTTCCACGGTCTACGACCTCGGAGGCCGTGTCGAATTCAATTTCCTGCCCTATGGCATCGGCGAGACCTACAAAAAATTGTCGCGCATCTCGCCATACCTCACGGTTGGCGCCGGCGCATGCCTGTCGTCGTCGGGCGGCGAAACCGCCGTTGCCCCCACTCTGGTAATGGGCGCAGGCGTAAAATTCAAAATCAAACCCAGGCTCAACCTCATGGCGGAATTCACCATGACAAAAGCCTTCGGAGATAAGGTCGACGGCCCCGTCCTCAACGACCTCACCGGCATTAAAACAAGTTTCTTCAAGAACACCGACTGGTATTCACGCCTCACAGTCGGATTCTCTTACGAATTTGGCGAACGTTGCACAACCTGTCATTATGTCGACTGATTCTAAAAATACAGTTTCCGGTTCGAAACCGATTCCCGCCCATGTAGCAATTATCATGGACGGAAACGGCCGTTGGGCCAAGCAACGCGGGCTCGACCGTTCTGCCGGCCATGTCGAAGGCGTGAACACGGTGCGCCGTATCACCGAAGCCGCTTCCCAAATGGGTATCCGTTTCCTTACGCTCTACACTTTCTCCACCGAGAACTGGAATCGCCCCAAAGCCGAAGTCTACGCTTTGATGAGCCTGGTCGTTATGGCTATCGAGCGCGAAACACCCGACCTGATTAAAAACAATGTGCGCCTGCGCATGATCGGCGAAACCGACCGCATCCCCGCCGAAGCCCTCGCCCGCCTCAACCAGTGCATCGAGGATACATCGCATTGCACCGGGCTCACCCTCATCCTCGCCCTCAGCTATTCCTCCCGATGGGAAATAACCGAAGCGGCGCGCAAAATAGCCCGCCGGGTGGCCGACGGCACATTGGCTCCCGAAGATATTTCCGCCGACACCATATCGGCAAACCTCGCCACCGCCGAATTCCCCGACCCGGACCTGCTTATCCGCACAGGAGGCGATATGCGCGTGTCCAACTTCCTGCTGTGGCAGATTGCTTATTCCGAACTTTACGTAACCCCAACATACTGGCCCGATTTCGGAGCCGGACAATTCATTGAAGCCATCGACGCTTTCTGCGGACGCGAACGCCGATTCGGCCTCACAAGCGAACAAATCAACCAAGCCCTATGAAATTTTTTCGTCGTAAAATAAATCTGATTCTTTCCCTTTTGTTGATTGCAATCGGTGCCGTCGAGGCCAAGGCGCAAACTGCCCCAACCGACACGATATATGCACCCAAAGTGCTGTTCAACGGTATGCCGCGGACCTACGAGATTGCAGGCATCCGCGTCACCGGTGCCCCCAACTACGACGACTTCATTATCCTTGGCTACTCCGGCCTCAAAGTTGGCGACCGCCTCGAAATACCCGGCACTGAACTCACCAACGCCGTAAAACGCCTCATGCGTCAAGGCCTGTTCTCGCAAGCACAGGTCAAAGTCGAAAAAACCTACGGCGACCAAGCCTGGCTCGAAATTGCCCTCCGCACTCAGCCCCGAATCTCCGAGGTGAACTATCTCGGCATGAAAAAAGGCGAACGCGACGACATCAAGGAACGCCTCCAGCTCATGAAAGGCAACCAAATCACGCAAAACATCGTAAACCGCGCCGAGCAAATCGTTAAACAATACTACGCGCAAAAAGGCTTCGGAAATGCCGACGTCCGCATCAACCTGCACGAAGACCTCAGCCACCAGAACGAAATGATCGTCGACATCATTGTCGACCGTCACGACAAGGTGAAGGTTCACAAAATCTACATCGACGGCAACGAGGTGATGTCCGACAACCAGTTGCAACGCACAATGAAGAAAACCAACGAGAAGAACAAACTCCTCAACCTCTTCCGCCAGAAAAAATTCGTGCAACAGGACTATCACGACGACCTTAACCGCATTATCGAGAAATACAACGAAAAAGGCTACCGCGACGCTAAAATCGTGGCCGACTCCGTCGTTCCCTACAACGACAATCTCGTCGACGTTTACATCTCAATCGACGAAGGCGACAAATACTACATCAAGGACATCAACTGGGTCGGAAACACCGTATATCCCGCCGATGTGCTCAACGCCTACCTCGACATGCGTCCCGGCGACGTCTACAACCAGAAGTTGATGAACAAACGCCTTTCCGAAGACGACGATGCAGTATCCAACCTCTACATGGACCAAGGTTACCTTTTCTATAACCTCGTGCCCATCGAACGCGAAATCTCCGGCGACTCCATCGCACTGGAAATGCGCATCATCGAAGGCCCCCAGGCGAGAATCAACAACGTGATTATCAACGGTAACGACCGTCTTTACGAAAAGGTTATACGCCGCGAGCTCCGCGTGAAACCCGGCCAGCTCTTCTCTAAATCCGACCTTATGCGCTCGGCTCGCGAAATCGCCCAGACCGGACACTTCAACCCCGAAAACATGGACATCCGTCCCGAGCCTAACGAAGAAAACGGCACGGTCGACATTATCTTCGGTCTCGAATCTAAGGCTAACGACCAGATTGAATTCTCGATGGGCTGGGGCCAGACCGGTGTCATCGGTAAACTCGCGCTCAAATTCACCAACTTCTCGATTAAAAACCTCTTCCACCCCTCCACCTACCGAGGCATCATCCCCCAAGGCGAAGGCCAGACATTCACTGTATCGGCCCAGACCAACGCCCGCTACTACCAGGCCTACTCCGTATCGTTCCTCGACCCGTGGTTCGGCGGCAAACGCCCCAACTCGCTGTCGGTATCTGCCTATTACAGCCGCCAAACAGGCGTAAACTCCTCATACTACAACTCACGCTGGCAAAACCCCTACGCCTACGGCTATGGCGGCTACGGCTACGGTTATGGCTATGGCAACAACTACTACAACGACTATTACCAAAACGCCTACCAAAACGCCTACGACCCCAACAAAGTGCTCCAGATGGTGGGCGTGAACGTCGGCTTCGGCAAACGCCTCAAATGGCCCGACGACTACTTCACATTCACCGCCGAACTCGGCTACAACTGGTACTACCTCAAAAACTGGGAATACCTCTACTACATGAACAACGGTACGTCGAACGCCATCGTGCTCGGCCTCACCCTCTCGCGCACCTCTATCGACAACCCCCTCTACACCCGCAGCGGTTCGTCATTCTCTCTCAACGTACAACTTACGCCTCCCGCCTCCCTCTTTGGCAAAAAGGACTGGAAGAAACTCTCCGAAGAGAAAACCGAACAAGCCAAAAAAGAACTCTACCACTGGATAGAATATTGGAAAATCCGCTTCAAGTCACGCACATACACCCCGCTTGCCAACGCCAACGGCCAATGGACTCCCGTGCTCATGACACGCGCCGACATCGGTCTCCTCGGCTCATACAACAAATACCTCAAATCGCCCTTTGAAACATTCTATGTTGGCGGCGACGGCATGTCGGGCTCATACACATACGCAACCGAAACCATCGCCCTCCGCGGCTACGACAACGGCCAGCTCACCCCGTGGGGCTCCGAAGGCTACGCCTACACCCGATTCGGTCTCGAACTCCACTTCCCGCTCATGCTCCAGGCCTCGACCACAATCTATGCCCTCGCTTTCGTAGAAGGCGGTAACGCATGGACCTCTGTCAAAGATTTCAACCCATTCGAGATGAAACGCTCGGCCGGCGCCGGCGTCCGCATCTTCCTCCCCATGGTGGGCATGATGGGTATCGACTGGGCCTACGGTTTCGACCGCGCCTACGGCGAAAAGGGCGGCTCCCACTTCCACTTCATCCTCGGCCAGGAATTCTAATGATTAAACCATTTTCCGACTTGTTTGTCTATAAGATATAGTCACTTAATATTTTAAACACAATGAAGAAATTCGCCATACTGCTTGTCGTCATCATCGCGGCCGCCGCTTCTGCCTCGGCGCAGAAATTCGCCCTTGTCGACATGGAATATATCTTAAAGAACGTACCGGCCTACGAAATGGCCAACGAACAGCTCAACCAACTCTCCCAGCGCTGGCAGAAAGAAGTAGAGGCCGTAGGTGTCGAAGCTCAAAACATGTACCAGAATTTTATCGCCGACAAAGTGTTCCTCACCGACGAGCAGATAAAGAAACGCGAGGAAGAAATCGTGGCCAAAGAAAAAGAAGCCACCGAACTCCGCTACAAATACTTCGGACCCGAAGGCGAGCTCTACAAAAAACGCCAGTCGTTGCTCAAGCCCGTGCAAGACGATGTCTACAACGCCGTCAAGAAAGTAGCCGACGAACGCGGCTATCAGGCAATATTCGACCGCGCGTCGGCCTCCGACATCATCTACGCCTCACCCCGTATCGACGTATCCAACGAAGTCCTCGCCAAACTCGGCTACTCCCGTTAGGAACCCTCCGGCTTGTGACTCTCGAATACTCGAAAAATCGAAAACTCGAAAACTCGAATCCCTCCTTCCTCCTCCGGCATGCAAATAAATTTAACAACTCAAAAATAACCCCAAAATCAATCATGATCAAAAAAATCTTGCTCGCAATCATCGTTGCACTTCCCGCAACAGTGTTCGCCCAGAAATTCGGCACAGTAAACGCCGACGCAATTCTCCAGGCCATGCCTGAGGTTACAGCAATGCAGACAACCATCTCCGAAGCATCCAAGAAATACGAAGACGAATTCTCAAAACTCCAGGAGGAGATGCAGAAAAAAATCACTGAATACCAGACGCTCGAAAAAGACACCACCACTCCCGATGCCCTTAAAGAACGTCGTATGCAAGACATCCAGGAACTCGACAACAAAATCCAGCAGTTCCGCAACACCGCATCTATGGACCTCCAGCGTCAGCAGCAGCAGCTCATGGCTCCCATCGAACAAAAAGTAACCGATGCCATCAAAGCCGTAGGCCAGGAAGGCTCTTACACATTCATCTTCCAAGACGGCATGGCCCTCTTCGCCGGCTCCACTGTCGAAGACGTTACCCCTGCCGTTAAAGCCAAACTCGGCCTCAAATAATTCGCCATATTCAAACACCGTAAATACAAATCGGGCTTGCCTCGTCGGCAAGCCCGATTATTTTTTACAGCCCTATGCTGACCCTGCGGCCAAACGGCGACAATGCAAACCGCATCATCTTGAAATGCTGCCGCCCCCAGGGAATTCCCACTATGGTGATGCACAGCACGCATCCCCAGAACAGATGGCTAAGCAGGACAAGAAAGCCGCCAAATATAAGCCATATCAAATCAAGCGGAAGGAAAAGGCATCCCATGGCGGCCGACGACGCCGACTCTGTCGATGAGCCGAATGGCCAAAGACACAGAAGCCCAAGCCGGAACGTCTGCCACGCCCACGGAATACCTATTATTGTACACGCAAGTGCCAGACTGCCCGTAAAATACCCAACGGCACATTCCAAGCCGCCGAACACAAGCCAAATGATATTACCTAGAATCTTCATGACACACTATCTTGATATTACCATATACTCGCCATTGAGGCCGGCAAGCACATTATATACACGCAGGCCGTAGCCTTCGACAGCGGCCTTGCCCGAAAGAGGGTTGCCATAGTTGGTTACCACATCATAAGTGGAGTGGCAAACCGGACACTCGGCCACCATTTCATCGTCAACCACGCGTATGCGCACGTCCGAACGCGCCTCAACCGGACAAGAAAGGTCGTAGGCCTTCGGATTGCCGAATATATCGCCAATCAAAAGCACACCGCCAAATCCGGTGTACGACAGTGCCGAGTAAGGATAGTCGGCCGGCAGACGGTCGGCCTTAATAAAATACTTATACTGCCCCGCGCCGGCCACACCATAACGGTGCCAGTCGCCTACGGTATTGAAAGCGATATGCACAGCGGCAGGGGGAATACGTTTATTGTCGACATGGTCACATCCCGAGAGGACTGCCGCGCCGACAATAACAATGAGTTGAAATATTTTTTTTATCATAGAGAGAGAGTTATATTATAGGATTCCTAAGCGTCCTAAGATTCCTATGCCACCTATCGTGCCAGTTTGGCAACAAGGTCGCTGAACTGGTCTACGGCCTTCTGCAAATGAGGGCCAACCATCGGGCGGAGCATCATGGGAATATCAACCTCCACAGAAGTCGTCACATCGGTGCTTGCGGCCGACTTCGGCTCAAGGTCAACGCCCATTGTCAAGGGCACAGGGCTGCCTGCGGCACGCATGAGGATGCGGCGAGGCGAACGCTCTGCCACCTCAAAACGGATTTGCCCGACCTGAGGCGTGTTGAGAGTGATGGAATCGGCGGCAAACTCAATGTCGCCGATTTTTGCACGCTCCTCTTCGGGAAGAGCGTCGAGATTATCTTTAAACCGGCTGAGATCGGCAAACTTGTCGACAATCTCCTCGGCCGAACGTTCGATACTTACCGTACGTCCTTTATATGTAGCCATAAAGTAAAATTCTATTGATTAAAATTATTCCTTGTCGGATGCAGAGGCGGGAATCCAGCCTGCGGGGTCGTGACGCCACTGTTTGAGCGTTTCCATATCCGTCGAAGATATATAGTTGGAGTCGAGGGCGGCTTCAAGCATGGCGTTGTAGTTCGAAAGGGTGAGGAGCTCAACACCTGCTTTCTCGAACGCTTCCTTAGCCACAGGGAAGTCATATGTAAAGATTGCGGCCATGCCCACAACCTCGCAGCCGGCGGCACGGACGGCCTCGACGGCTTTCAACGACGACTTGCCGGTAGAGATAAGGTCCTCTATCACTACAACTTTCATACCCGGGGTGAGATTTCCCTCGATAAGGTTTTCAAGACCGTGATCCTTAGGCGCTGAACGCACATACACATAAGGCACGCCGAGAATGTCGGCCACAAGCGCGCCCTGAGCTATGGCTCCGGTAGCGACACCGGCAACAGCGTCGGGACGACCGAATTTTTCAAGAATCACACGGCTAAGTTCCACTTTGATAAGCGAACGGATGTCGGGATATGAAAGAGTCTTGCGGTTGTCGGTATAAATAGGTGAATTCCATCCGGAAGCCCAGGTGAAGGGATTGTTGGGCTGCAGAATGATGGCGCGAATTTTAAGAAGTTTTTCAGCGAGAAGGCGTTCAACAGTTTTCATCATCATTAAATTTTTTGCAAAATTAATAATAATTTGACTAAATCCCAACAACTTTCCATCGTAAAATCTCAACATAAAGACAGTTTTTGCCAAAGAACACGATTTAACTATATTTAACAATTAATTTTGACACATCTGCTCTAAATATTTGCCTAATCGGTAAAAAACAGCTAACTTTGTGGGCATTTTTTCCGCAACGGGCCTAATAAAGCAGCCGTCAATATTATTCAGACGCTCGCCCGCCGGGCTAACTATTTAAATATCAAATTTAAATGTACGTTATCGTAGAAATTCAAGGGCAGCAGTTCAAAGCCGAACAAGGCCGCTACTTGTATGTTCACCACATCGACACCGTAAAAGATGGCGACACTATCGAATTCGACCGTGTCCTCCTCGCCGATGTCGACGGTGCCGTGAAAGTCGGCGCTCCCACCGTGGAAGGAGCAAAAGTGGTTTGCGAGGTTGAAAAATCCCTCGTAAAAGGTGACAAAGTGATCGTTTTCAAGAAAAAACGTCGCAAAGGCTATCGTCGCAAAAACGGCCATCGCCAGCAGTTCACCAAAGTTGTGATTAAAGAAGTAGTAGCTTAACCCTTTAAACCTTACAGAAATGGCACATAAAAAAGGTGTTGGTAGCTCCAAGAACGGACGTGAATCAGAAAGCAAACGTCTCGGTGTGAAACTCTTCGGCGGTCAGTTTGCCAAAGCCGGCAATATCATCAAACGTCAGCGCGGCACTGTTCACCACCCCGGCCTCAACGTAGGCATGGGCAAGGACCACACCATCTACGCACTCATCGACGGCATCGTAGCTTTCACCGAAGGCAAGAACGGCCGCAAGTTCATCAACGTCACTCCCATCGCCGAAGCATAATCCGCTTCGCGATACACAACCCCACTACCACAAGGGCTGCCCTCCACCGGGCAGCCCTTGCCGCTTATACGGCACAAGCCGTAATCCCGGTGCATTATTATTCATCAGGCAACCCGGCAGGAACACAATCCTCCGTCAAGCCGTAATTACGGTGCATTGCGTCTCCGTTAGGAGACAAATATTGTAGCGCTGGGCGACAGCCCTGGGGGGGGGCGTGGATGTTATTATTATGGTGTTGGAGCGGAGCCTGCCGGAGCGTTCGATAACGCCAACCGTGGTGCAGAACGCTACGCTGCCGCTCGCTCCGATACCACGATGAACCAACCAACATACCGGGGGTTCCGCTATCGCTACACCCCCGGCTACATTCTTAAATCGCTACGCGATTCCATGCACCGCATTTTCGGCTTGTGCCACAATCCTCCGGATTGTGATTATATTTTCACAATCCGGAGGATTCTTTGCATTGCAAAGCGCTTCGCGGTCAGTGTTCCTACATGAGAGCCGATTTTTTCCATCTTTGATTCATGAGATAAAACAAAAAATAGAGTGCCGACGGCACTCTATTTTTTTGTTTATGATGTCTTTTCGTCAGAAAGCGAGCATGGGGCGGGCGTAGGCGTCGCCGTCGAACCATTCGATGTAGGGCTCGACAAGGTTTTTCGAATTTGCCTGTACGGTCGCCTTGCCAATATTGAATTCATCGCCGGCTTCGGTGCTGTAACGCGACGATGTCCATATCATGGCGTAACCATGCTTTGAATCACCTGGCACAAGTTCGTCCTTGTCCTCGGCAGGCACGAGCGAATATACAGAATTGAACATGTCGAGAGGATTCTCTCCGGCGGGGTTCACGTCATTGTAACCATAGTCGACGGCATATGAAATCGTCTGCCAATCCACCATCATGGTTGCCACATCGTTTCCGCAGAAATTGGCAATGGCATCCCACAGCTGCCCCGTAGAGGGAAGGAACCAGCCACTTGTTCCGGCCGGGGCCTCAACGCCAAATCCGGTCGAGGCATAGTAGAAGGCAGGGGCTTTCTCTGCCGCCTCCGCGCCATAAAGGTCAAGGGTCGTGGTGGTGTTTTCTCGTCCGTCGAGGTTTTGATACCACGATTTGCATCCTTTTACGACAGCCGTGGCTTCGTACGACTCGTCGAGAACCCACTGCACCGTGGTGGTAGGCGCGCCGGCAATAAGACGGTCGGGGTTAAATGCGTTTTTGCATGCGAGGACATATCCGTGGGTATATCCGGCCTCCTTGTCGGCGGCCGCCATACGGTCGGGGTTAACGGAGCATACAATGCCAATCACCGTCTTGCCTGCCAGGGGCGCGGGCTTCACTTCGGCCCACACCGGATTGGTGCCGTTGGCATCTATGCTTATGAGGCCGCCGTCGCTCCATGTGCCGTCGCTGTAAAAATAATCGCCTACTTTCGGTTCGGCCGGCTCGACAGGCTCCGCATCCTCGAAATCGATATATTCGATGGTCGAGGCATCTACCTTGGTGGTGGACCCGTCGAGATGGTGAATCAACATGTTCTTGCCGGCAAAATCATTGCCGTCGGCAGTTTGCGCAAGTCCTGTGCCACATGCAGCGAAGAAAAGAATAACGGGGAGTATATATTTTTTCATTATTTGTAGAATTTAACGGTGAATGACTTGTTGTTGCGCCCGGCAACCGACATCAGATATATGCCGCGGCCAAGCGATGATATGTCAAGCGGAGAATCTGCCGACACATCCGACTCCATAATTTTAACTCCGGTCATGGAGTACACCGTGGCCGAGGCCGCATCGCTGAATACGAAACGGTCGCCGTCGCGGCTCACGCTTACGTCTGCCGATGCCGGCAATGCGATGCCACCGGTAGCGGGGTCGCCCTGCATGAACTTGATTTTGCCGATTTGCGCAAAAGCGAAATCCACGCTTTGCTCTCCATCGACAACCGTGATGCCGCCCGCAGCATTGAAATTGATGCGCGGATTCTGCGACAACTTGAACGTCTTGGTAAAGTCGGCTTCCCCTATCTGCAAATACTGCGCCGAGGCTTCCGGCACAAATCCCGGCGATAAGGCTACAACCAAGGCAGTCCACATCCGTTTGAGTAGAATTTGCTTCATAAATAAAAGTTAGTTAAACAATGACTATTTGAAACCTATTTTTAAATCTTGATGTTATTTTGCTTGCAAAACTACGCATTATATTTTTATTTTGCAAATTTTTTCAATAATTTTTTATAAAAAAGTCGCCATCACACGATTATTTCGCGCAATGGCAACATTATTCCAAGTAGTATTACAGCACAAGCCGAAAATGCGGAGTTTGGAATCGCATAGCGATTCAAGAATATAGCCCCGGGTGCAGCGATAGCGAAACCCGGGGTTAAGGCCAAGGTGACCAAACGTGGATTTGGAGCGGAGGCTGGCCGTAGCGTTCTACACCACGGTCGGCGTTATCGAACGCTACGGCCGGCCTCCGCTCCAATACATTAATGAACAACATTACACAATCCCCAGGGCTTGCGCCCTGCGCTACAATATTTGTCTCCTAACGGAGACGTAATGTACCGTAATTACGGCTTGTGCCTATATTGCAGCCCTACCTTACAAGCAGCTTTGAGGCCGCGCCGGCAGCTTTCACAATATACATTCCGGAAGGAAGGACAACGGACGAAGACGGCGCAAGGTCGCCGACGATGCGTCCGGAAAGGTCGTAGACAGCCACATGCTCCACCGCAGTGAGCACATTGCCATCCACGGCAAAAGCAGCTTCCGCATCTTCCACCGAATCAATGCCGGCCGAAGCGTCGGTGATGTCGAAATTGAGGATTGTGTAGGTATTTGAATAATAGCCTATCTGCTCGCCGAGATAGAATGCGCCCCAGTTGTTTTGCAAAAGCATGGTGGCGCCGTCGCGCACAGCCATCATGGCCGTAAGCACATAATTCCCGGGATAAGCCGGAGAGCCGGCTCCGTTGCTGTCGGAAAGATACAGATAGGCCGGTTTGCCTTCAAGGTCGACAAGCGTCTGCATCACCGGGTCGATCGCGCTGGCCGACGCGGCGGCAATATCGAAATCGAAAACGATGTCGGTGGTGTATCCAAAATCGGCATAATTCGACATGATTAGCTCCTGGCCGTCGACCTTGGCCCATACGTTGCATGTATAAGGCATGGCCTCGGTTTCGGTGTCGGGAGCCACCATATATATCATCGTGCCGTTCCATGGATACAGCGCGCAGTCGAAGCAAATGCCAAGGCCGCCATAGCCGCCCGAAGGCATCTTTGCGCCAATCAAAAGGGCGACAGTGCCGGTGGAGGCGTCGAGCCGGAATCCACGGCCATCCCATTTCAACGAGATTTTCAGGTCGGCATCAGGCGTCAGCTTCCCGGCAGGATTGTATTTCACGCCGATAAGATGGATAGCGATGGCGTCCTTGCCGTCGATATAGTCATAGAGATATTGATTTCCGTCAAGCACAAAAGTCGACGTCGATTCATCGTAAGACGCCACAAGGTCGGCAACCTCAAATGCCGTATCCTCGGGGTCGGGGTTGAGCGTCTCTTTCATGAAACCTTTGATGAGGTATTTATCCTCGCCTTCCACTTTCACGATTTGCTCATACTTGCTCGTTTCCCAAGTTTGCGACGTGATGCCTGTGCCGAAATCCATCCAGTAGTAGCTCCAGTCGAAATCGCCCTCGACAGCCGACGGCTTGTCAACATCGCTCTCGGCGCCCCGCGACACCACCGTCTTAGCCGGCAGCGTCAAAGCGGCGTCAAGCTCTGCAAACTTTCCATAATTTGTGCGGGCTTCCGCACTGAAAGAGATGCCCGCACAAATAAGAGACATCAAAATTGTTGATGTATGTTTCATCACTTACGGATAAGCACTTTTTTGCCATTGACAATATAGATGCCGCTTTCGAGCGAGTTCACGGCGTCGGCGTTGGCGTTGCGGAGAACTGTCCGTCCATAGATATCATAAACATTCGAGGCCTTGTTGGCGCCCACGGCAACATCCTCGATGCCCAAAGTTTCTTTGATGGTATAGAAAGCGAAAATCTCGGGGTTGGCCGATTCATTCTCATATGTGTCAAATTCTTTGTAGACATCGGCGGGAATATGGAGGGTATATTCGCCGGGCTCGGTGATAGTCTCGAACGTGAGTTCGGCAGTGTAATAGTCGTCAAGCAGTCGTGACGACTGGGGCTTGTACACCTTGTCGCCGCAGGTGAGGGTGATATTGCTTTCGGGCGAGCTGTACTCGTCGATGCCGTCGCGGTTCATCGTTTCGGGGAAGGCAATGGTAATCTTGCTGATGGAGGTGAGCTCGGAGCCGGAGGCCGGGTCGAGCGTCCATACATTCATGTAAGTCTGCTCGATGGTGTATGTGGCGGTGATTTCACCGTTTACAGAATACTGCTCGCCTTCGTCGGCAGTCTCGGCCTGGTCATAATCTTTAACAACGCCGGCTGCGATAGTGAGCGTGTAGGTGCCGGCCTTGGTGATAGCCGGGAAAGTGAGGTCGAGATTGTCGATGCTCGAGCCGATACCGGCCTTGAAGGAGGTGGGTTTGTACACATCGCCGTCGGCCGAGGTGATGTTTATATATTGGCCGGCATTGGAGGGGTTGATGTGGGCGTCGATGCCGTCGGCAAGGCCTTTGAAAGCGACAGTCACATTTTCGATGGACTTGACAGTCGCGCCCGAAGCGGGCGATACGGTGTAGTCGCCCATCGTGTACTGGGCGCTTGCCGTGTGAGCGAAGATTGCAACGAGTGCAACAACAAAGAAAGAGTAGAATTTTCTCATAAAACTAAATTATAAATTGATGTATAAGGATATCTGTATTTCCCCAAAAATGCCTTTATGGCCATTTTATAGCGAATTGTCACCTATTTTTGGAAAACATAAATATTTTGCTCGCAAAAGTAATAAATATTTTTCCAACCGCAAACAATCCGGCATATATTTTTTAATATTGGTGTCCGGTAAAAATTACAACCCTTTATCCGCAAGTCGAAATTCAGGAGCACGAAGCGGCAGAGCCGCTTAATATGGTAGGCATGGGCGAAAGCCCATGTTATGATGAATAGCAGATATTCGACTGCGGCCGCAGTCGAACTTGCGTAAACCTCCTAAACACGGGCTATTGCCCGTGCCTACCATATTCGACCGCGACTGCGGTCTGCTTTTTCTTTTCAAATATGTAATTATATCTCAAATTGCCAGGATATTTGAGTTGATTTATCAATCAGCAGATACAATTCCTGAAATATAGGGCTTATCAAGGTCTAAAAGCCATCATAAAAGCCGGTTAACTACTTTTATCGGACAGCAATTATTTTTTAATTAATATTGCACAACCCCGCCACAGTGAGGCCGCGCAGTTTCATAGAAAGCCGCGTCGGATTCATAATCGAATCTGACGCGGCTTTCGAGGGTTAAATTATCTTGCTTTGTATTAGGGCGTGCCTATTTCATGGTGGCGGGGTTGGTGGTAGTGTTGGAGCCGCCGTCGGGGATGTCGTCGGCAGATTCTACGACCATGACTTTGTAGCCGATAAGGGCCGTTGCCACTTCCTTGTCGACGGCGAGAACGGGACAGGTGATTTCGAGGTTGTGCACGCCGACGGGGGTAGTTTCGGAAGTAGACAGTTCGCAACCGAAGGGCGAGAAGGGCGACACATATACCAGGGCACCGTCCCAGAAGTAGTTGGCACGGGTGATGGTGGCGGCCTTTCCGGAGTCGTTATTTGTCACCTCAATGGCATCGATGGTAAGGTCTTCGCCTTGCACTACATAGATTGTGCCGTCGACAACGGGGTTGGATTCATCTGTAACGATTTTAAACGACACATCGGGGAGGTCATCGTCGTCGGAACATGCGGCAAAGCCAAGGGCCATCATGGGCACGACGGACCAAAGGAGGAATTTGTAAAACAGTTTCATAATATTTGCTTGGTTAAGTTATATTTTCTAAACAATGCGCGGCAAGAATAGTTCGCGCGCACGCAGGTATAATAACGCCCCGCCGACGAGCGGCGAGGCGTTATTATTATTTTTATTACAAGCCGGAGGGTTCTTTGCCTTTGGCAAAGCGCTCCGCGATAAGTGTTCCTGCCTGACTAACGGCGACGGCGGGCCTGCTGGCGCGATTGCTCGCGCATGTAGGCTTCCTGCTTTTTCTGGGCTTCTTCAAGACGGGCCATGAAGCCTGATTTCTTGCGGGGCTTTTTGGCGTTGGCGAGCATTTCGGCGCGCACCTTGTCTTCGTTGACACAACGGCGGAAGATATAGGTCTGCACAATTGTGATCAGAAGCGACAGGAAGTAATAGTAGGACAGGCCGGAGGCATAGTCGTTGAAGAAGAAGAGGAACATCACCGGCATAAGATACATCATCCATTTCATGCCGGGCATGTTGTTGCCGCCGGGCTGGTTCTGCATGTTGATGCGGGTATAGATGATGTTTACCACTGTCATGAGCAAGCAGAAGAGACTCACATGGTTGCCATAGAACGGAATGGTGAACGGCAACGAAAAAATCACGTCGGGAGCGGAAAGGTCATGCGCCCACAGGAACGACTGTCCGCGGAGCTCGATGGCGTTGGGGAAGAACGAGAACATGGCGATGAGCACCGGCATCTGCAACAGCATGGGCAGACATCCGGAGAATGGCGATGCTCCTGCGCGGGAGTAGAGAGCCATGGTTTCTTGCTGACGCTTCATGGCGTCGGCCTGGTCGGGATACTTGTCGTTGATTTCCTTTATCTCGGGAGCGAGGACGCGCATCTTGGCCTGCGACATGTAGCTCTTATAGGTGAAGGGGAAGGTGATGAGCTTGATGAAGAGGGTGAGAATAAGGATGATGATACCGTAGTTCGAGATAAATTTGCTTACGAATGTGAATACGGGTATCACGATGAGCTGGTTGATCCAACGGAACAGGCCCCATCCGAGGTTGACAAGACGGTCGAGTTCGAGGCTGTCGCCGCCATCGGCCACAAGCGCGTCGTCGAGGTCGCAAAGCAGGGGATAGGAGTTGGGACCGAAGTACCATGAGAATCCTACGGGCGAGCCGTCGGCTGTGGAGTAAGGCATCACGGCCTGCATCGACATGTCTTTGAGGAATTCGGAATTTTTGATTTCATGCGATTCGATATCGGCCGTCGAGAAGTGCTGACGGGGGATTATCACCGACGAGAAGAACTGGTTTTTGAAAGCCACCCATTTGATGTGGCCGGTGAGTTTCTCAGCGTCGTCGCCGTTGGCATCGAGTTCGTCGGGACCTTCGCCTGTAAATTTATAATATACGGCAGAGTTGCGTTCTTCGAATGTGCGTCCTATCTCGTTACGTCCGAGCTGCATGGCCCAGTCCATGCCGAGCGTTGTGGTGCTGGGCGGAATCACCGCGTCGACGCCTTGCTGCACCAGGTCCATCTTCACGAGGTAGAGCTCGGGCACGAGGGTATAGCGCAGCTGCCAGGTTACGCCGTCGGCGAGCGGGAGCGACATCACCACGGTGGAGTCGTTCAAGGCCGAAGCCTGGAAATTGAGGTCGGCGGTGTTTATGCGCTGCTCGGCAGTGGTGAATGTAAAGTTATAGGCAGCTGTCTCGGCATTGAAGAGTGTAACGGGTGTGGGAGGCGTGGTGGTCTCGGTGTCGTATTTTTTCAATACCACTTCCTGAATACGGCCGCCACGCGAGCCGAAGGTGACGCGCATCTGGTCGTTTTCGAGCACCACGGTCTTGTTGTCGCCGCCAATAAAGGGTGCGAAACTTTTGTATTTGTTGAGGTTGACGATAGCGTCGTGAAGGGTGCGACGCGCGGCATCGGCAGTCTCGGGGGTGTATTGTCCGAACCGGCCTTCGATAATGTTGCGGATGTCGACAAGGACGCCGCCGGCATTCACCGAGCCCGAGAATCCCGAAGCAGAGTCGGCGGCAAGAGCCGGGGTGTAGGTGATATCGAGGTCGGATGTGGCGAGGCGATATGTGGCGGTCTCGCCTTCCACTTGCTTGCCGAAGGACATTACGGTGGGAGCAAGCCGATTTATATCTTCGGGGGTGATAATCAAGGGCTGAGCCTTGTTTGCTCCGGAATTTTCCACTCCGGCAGCCTGCTCGGTTTCTTGAAGTGCGGCCTGGTCCTGCTTTGGCTTGTTGAGCCACATAAACAGGAAAATCACGAGTCCCATGAGGACCATGCCGGTAAGAGAGTTCTTATCCATTTATATTTTTAAGTGTCTTTTTAATTTATCATGTTGTAGGGACGCACGGCTCGTGCGTCCGCGCAAACTTTATCCACAGCGTAGAATCTTGTCCCCGATTCCGGACGCACGAGCCGTGCGTCCCTACACTATAAGATATTTTCTTTTTATGATTTTGCGCGTTCGTCCTTGTAGGCCACGGCGGCTTTCACGAAGGAAAGGAACAGGGGGTTGGGCGACAATACGGTGGACGAATATTCGGGATGGTATTGTGTGCCGACAAACCAGCGGTGGTCGGGAAGCTCTACCACCTCGACAAGGTGGGTCTTGGGGTTCTCGCCCACGCAGCGCATTCCGGCCTGCTCGAACCGAGCGCGATAGTCGTCGTTGAATTCGAAACGGTGGCGGTGGCGTTCTGAGATTTCTGTC
This sequence comes from Muribaculaceae bacterium, assembly GCA_009775125.1. Lineage (GTDB taxonomy): Bacteria > Bacteroidota > Bacteroidia > Bacteroidales > Muribaculaceae > CAG-873. The sequence goes on from VSPD01000001.1 coordinate 169,653, forward strand.
TTGCCGTAGGCTTCGGCTGCTTTCGAATCGGGAGCGAGGGTGCAGTCGTAAGCGCCCAGACGCATTGTGCCGCCCATGTTGGAGATTGACTTCTGTTCTTCCATGAGGTCGATCACATTGTAGGGCGTGGTCGGGTTCATCTCGGTGGAGTTGGCTTCTTCGAGGCCAAGGACATTGCGGGCGAATTCGATTACCATGCACTGCATGCCGAGGCATATACCGAAGGTGGGCACGTCGTGCTCGCGGCACCATTTCAGGGCTGTGAATTTGCCTTCGATACCGCGCTGGCCGAATCCGGGGGCTATGATCACGCCGTCCATGTCGCGCAGACGCTCGTCGACATTGGCGTCGTTGAGTTTCTCGGAGTGGATATATACGAGTTTGAGGCGGCGATCGGCGTATGTGGCGGCCTGGAACAATGATTCGTTGATTGACTTGTAGGCATCCTGGAGCTCTACATATTTGCCCACGAGGCCGATTGTCACGGTTTCGGTGGCGGCATCCATCTTGTCGAGGAATTGCAGCCAGGGAGCCATGTGAGGCTCGCCCTCGACTGGCATGCCGGTTTTGCGGAGCACTATCTCGTCGAGATGCTGCTCGTGCATTTTGAGGGGCACCTTATATATAGAGGGCACGTCGACCGACTGGATTACGGAATCCGGGGCCACGTTGCAGAAAAGCGCGATTTTGCGACGCATGTCGACGGGAATGTCTTTTTCGGTGCGGAGCACGAGGATGTCGGGCTGGATGCCCACTTCCTGCAATTTCTTCACAGAGTGCTGTGTGGGCTTGGTTTTCAATTCCTTTGCAGCGGCGATGTAGGGCACATAGGTGAGGTGGATGCAGAGGCTGTTTTGGCCAAGTTCCCAACGGAGCTGGCGCACGGATTCGAGATAGGGAAGCGACTCTATGTCGCCGACAGTGCCGCCGATTTCAGTGATGATGAAATCGAAATTGCCGGTGTTGCCGAGCAACTTTACGTTTCGCTTGATTTCGTCGGTGATATGAGGCACAATCTGTACGGTCTTGCCAAGATAGTCGCCGCGGCGTTCCTTATCGATAACGCTTTGATAGATACGTCCGGTGGTGACGTTGTTGGCGCGTGTGGTCTGGATGTTGGTAAACCGCTCGTAGTGACCGAGGTCGAGGTCGGCTTCGTGGCCGTCGACAGTTACATAACATTCGCCATGCTCGTAAGGGTTGAGCGTGCCCGGGTCGATGTTGATGTAGGGGTCGAATTTCTGGATTGTTACTTTGTAGCCGCGAGCTTTGAGCAGACATGCGAGCGACGACGAGATAATGCCTTTACCAAGGGAGGAAACGACGCCTCCGGTGACGAAAATATATTTGGTATCCATGCGATGTAGTGATGAGCAAATATTTGAAAGCGCAAATTTACGAATTTTTTCTTAAAAGACTATCCGTTGCGCCGTAAATTTTGTTATTCGTTTATCAAGCGACACGGCTTCGCCGTGAGCACTCTGTATGTTATTCGTTCTTTTCCGGCGCCGGGGGCGTTTGCTTGCCACGGCGGTGATTTCGCCACGGGCGGCGACGCTTGCGCGAGGCTTCGTCTTTTGGCTTTTCCGTGGCAGCGGCGTTTTCGGGAGCCGCCTTCTCTTGCGGCTTGGCCGGCTTGCGGGCCTGCGCCGTATCCGGCTTCTTCTTGCGGGGCGGCCGGCGACGGCGGTCGGCGTCGCCCTGCTTACGCTCATGAGCGGCAAGGTCGTCGGGCAGCGGGTCTTTTGCAAGCGGTTTGCCCAAGAACGATTCTATCTCGCGGAAGCGGCGGCTGTCGCGGCCCGACACAAGGGTTATGGCCGTGCCTTCGGCATCGGCGCGGGCGGTGCGGCCTATGCGGTGGATATAGTCTTCGGGGTCGTGCGGCACATCGTAGTTCACCACCATGGCTATGTCGTCGATGTCGATTCCGCGGGCCACGATGTCGGTGGCCACAAGTATCGGCGTGCGGCCCGACTTGAAGCCGAGCATCACCTCCTCGCGCTCGTTCTGCTCGAGGTCGGAGTGCATCTCGGCCACATTGAGGCGCATGCGGCGCAATGTGCGTGCCAGGTCCTTCACTTTCAGTTTCGACGAAGCGAACACGATCACACGCTTGCCTTCGGGGCTGTTGGCAAACAGGCGGCAAAGCAACGGCGTCTTCGCTTCCTCGGGACAGATATATGCGCGCTGGTCGATTTTCTCGGCCGGCTTCGACACGGCTATTTTCACCTCCACGGGGTCGTTGAGGATAGATTTCGCAAGTTTCTTTATCTTGGGCGGCATCGTGGCCGAGAAAAGGAGCGTCTGGCGGCTGCGCGGGGTGGCGTTGACGATTTGCATAATGTCATCGTAGAATCCCATGTCGAGCATACGGTCGGCCTCGTCGAGAATGAGGAACGACACATGCGACAGGTCGACGTATCCCATGCTCATGTGCGCGAGCAGGCGCCCGGGCGTACCTATCACCACATCGGCCCCCATGGCCAGGCCTTGCTTCTGCTGGCCGTAGACCTTGCCGTCGGTGCCTCCGTAGATGGCAGAGCAGCTCACGTCGAGAAAATATGAGAAGCCCTGCATCTGCTGGTCGATTTGCTGCACAAGCTCTCGCGTGGGCGCAATAACAAGGCAATTTATGTGTTCGCGGCTATAATCGTGAAACGCTATTTCGTCTATAACCGGAAGGAGGTATGCGGCGGTTTTCCCGGTTCCGGTCTGGGCCACGGCAATAAGGTCGCGGCCATCCTGTATCACCGGAATCGACTGCTCCTGTATAGGCGTGCACTCGCGGAAGTGCATCGCCTCGATAGCGTCGAGAAGCTCGTCGCTGAGGTATAAATCTTCGAAGTTCAAAATATGATGGTTTATTTTTTTGCAAATTTACAAAAAATCTTTCTAACCTGTGCCACCACAATTGCTTATTGATAGATTTTCGATATAAATTGGACTAAATTAAACCTCCATTATCAAAAATAGGCGTAATATTGCACCGTCAAAATTATGCTTAATACCTATCATCTTTTGCCATGTCGCAACGTTATATAGCTTTGTCACTGTTCTTTCTGCTGTCGGCGGTCTTCCGTGGCGGCGCCGCATCCGCCGACTTGTGCCCCGATTCGGTGCTCGCGCGCCAAATCGTGGAATCGTCGATGCTCCACTCTCCCCTGCCCCTCGACTTCGAACGTTCCACGGCCTCGCGCCAGGCTGCAAAAACCGTCGAGGCCTCGAAACTTATCACGGCCGACACTCTTGTCCTCGCATACTCCACCGCCAATCTCGACCGCGCCCGCGGCCCGGAAAACGACCCCGACTATGCCATCTACGGACGTGCGTCGGCTTCTGTCGATATTCCGTGCGAAAACTGGGAAGGCTACAACCGCATAGCTTTTTCCGTCTTTCCCGACTATCCCGGCGCCGGTGTGGTGAACGTGAACCTTGTATTCAACAATGACACGAAAGAGCAACGCGACGGCTATATAGCCCCCACAGGCGCGCATCTCGTAAACCTGCAAAACGGCCGACGGAACGACTGCATCCTCGAAATCGACGACCTGCAACGCGACCGAGTGACACGCATCGATTTTTACACCGACATTAAAGGACCGGCCGACGTAACCGCCGGCGACTCAGCCTCATACCGCATAGCCAACCTGCGTGTGGAGCGCGTGCCCGATCCCGACAAGACCCGCGGATGGCAACCCGGAGCATCCACCATCGCACACTCCAACTCGGGATACGCCGCCGACGGCACGAAAACGGCAATAATAGCAGGCTCGCACAAAGGCAAGATTAAGAATTTCTCGCTTGTCGACGCCGCCACCGGCGCAATCGCCGCGACTTTCCCTGTAAAATACGCCTCGACCACTACCGGCACTTACGGCATTCTCGATTTTTCCGATTTCACCGAACCGGGGACATTCCGCATTGTGGCCGGAAATTTAGCCACTGAACCGTTCCCCCTTTCCGACCGCGTATGGGACAATTCGCTCTGGCGAGTGCTCAATTTTATTTACTGTATGCGTTGCGGCGATGCCGTCGACGGCATCCACGGACGCTGCCACACCGACTTGTTCTCGTCCCACGAAGGGCGTTTCACACCTTTCGCCGGAGGATGGCACGACGCCGGCGACCTCTCGCAACAGACTCTCCAAACCTCCGAAGTGGCCAACGCCCTGATCGAGGGCTATCTCGCCAACCGCGACACGAACCCGGCGTTGGCCGCCAGAATGTTGGAAGAAGCAAAATGGGGACTGCGATTCGTGCTCGCCAACCGTCTCGGCAACGGTTATCACGCCTCGTCGATGGGCCTGCTGCACTGGACCGACGGCATTGTCGGCTCGTTCGACGACATTTCCACCGTGCGCGTCCAAAACAAGGCCTACGACAATTTCCTATACGCAGCTCACGAGGCCGCTGCCGCCTCGGCTGTGGCCAACGGCCCACTGCGCACGGGCCTGCGACAAGCGGCTGTCGAGGACTTCGATTTCGCTCTCGATAAATTCCGCAAGGAGGGCTTCGACACGTTCACACAGCCTTACGAGCACACCTATTCCACATCCAACAGCCTTTATTACGCCACCATCTCGCTTGCCGCCGCCCAACTCTACCGCCTCACGGGCGAAAAACGCTACGCCGACATAGCCATCGAGATGATCGAGCCGGTGCTTGCCTGCCAGCACACCGAGCCAATCGGCAAACTTGGCTTCCGCGGCTTTTTCTACCGCGACAGCTCGCGCCGCTCTCTCGTTCATTCCATCCATCAATCACGCGAACACATTATCCCCCAAGCTCTTGTGGCAATTTGCGACATTGCTCCCGGCGGCGACATAAGCAGCCGATGCCGGCGCGCTGTCGAGCTCTACGGCGACTATCTCAAAACGCTGATGTATGCCACAGCACCCTACGCCATGATTCCTTCGGGAATCTACCGCGAGGATGAATATCTCGACGACCACGGCTTCCGCCAACTCCACCTCTTCCCGCCGTCGGACGCCACCGAGCGTTTCTCTACGCAACTCGCCGGCGGTATTCCCGTAGGCGACGGCTGGACGCTGAAACGCTTCCCCGTGTGGTTCAACGTGTTCAACGGCAACACCGCCGTACACCTCGACATGGGCAAATCCGCCGCCATCTGCGCCCGGCATCTCGGCGACACGGCGCTTATGGATATAGCCGAAGGCCAGTTGCGCTGGACCGTGGGCGAGAACCCCTTCAACCAGTCGCTCATCTATGGCGAAGGCTCAAACTATCCCTCGCTCGACAATTTCTCATCCGGAGAAATCACCGGAGCCATTCCCGTGGGCATCCGCACCCATGGCGACACCGACGAGCCATTCTGGCCCGAAATCAACAACGCCTGCTACAAGGAAGTGTGGCTCACTTCGGCAGGAAAATGGATTTCGCTTGCCTCTGAATTAAAATCTTTTTCAAAAAATGAATAATTTAAAATCTTTTTCAAAAAAATAACTGATAAATGAAACGTTTTATTTCTTTCTTTTCGGCTTTGCTTGTGATGCTCTGCGTCACCAATGCCTCGGCGCAAGAGTTTGAATATGCTCGCGCACCCCGATTCAAAGCTCTGTTCTACTATTCGATGAATGTGGAACTCGCCCACCAGCAGTTTGCCCAAGGCACTCTCGATTTCTTCAAGGGCCTCACCGTAGGCGACGGCTGGACCATGGAATCTACTCAGAATCTTGCTGACTACCCCTACGAACGCCTCAAAGAATTCGACATCGTGGTGTTTATCAACGACGCCCCTACCGACCCCAAGGTGCGCGCCGATTTCCAAAAATATATGGAAAACGGCGGCGGATGGCTCGGTTTCCACGCCGCCGCATATAACGACGCAAGCACAAAATGGCCCTGGTACAACGAATTCCTCGGCTGCGGCAAATTCCTCTGCAACCAGTGGCCGCCCCAACCCGCCCTCCTCACTGTGGAAACTACCGTGCACCCCGTCACCAAAAACCTTCCCGTGGAATTTGTATCCGCCCCGTCTGAATTCTACATGTGGCAAGAAAATCCCCGCGACAAGGACAATGTGGAAGTGCTCGTAAGCATCTCGCCCAAAAACTATCCTTTCGGCATCAAGGACGTGGTTTACAGCGGCGATTTCCCCATTGCATGGACCAACAAAAACTTCCGCATGCTCTACATCAACTGGGGCCACGGCGACGACGAATACATGGAGTCGACACAAAACCTCATGGCTGTCAACGCTTTCCGCTGGATTCTCAGCCGTTCGCCCAAGGGCAATCCCTTCGCCAAATACACAAAATAACCAGATTCCTTAATTATTATTTGGAGTATGCGCCATTTATTTCGTATTTTTGCAATGTAAGTATCTCTTTAATATCACAGCATGAATCGCCCGGCGCTGCTCATACTGCTTTTATCTATATTGGTGGCCTCTTTCGCAGAGGCCACCAACTTCCGTACTATCAGCACGGCACAAGGCCTCGACTGCCGCGTGGTGCGTGAAGTCCGGCAAGATTCAGCCGGCTTTGTCTGGGTATGCACCCACGAGGGCGTCGACCGTTTCGACGGCTCTCATGCCAAGCACTATTCCTTGCGCCATTCCTCGGGGCTCGACGAGATTCTCGACCCGTTCTCGACGCTTTGCACCGACCCCTCGGGCAGCGCATGGGTGGTCTTGAAATCCGGCCATATCTATCGCTACGACCGGCAGTCGGACAATTTCTTGCACATGTCCGACCTCCCCGATGCTCCGCCCGTCTACCGAGGCACGTTCGACGCCGACCGCCGCCTTTGGCTCGCCACCGGCTCCGGAGTTTACTCCTGGCATGAGGACGAGGGCCTGCTAAAACGCGGGCTCGACGGCCTGTGGGTCAAAGACATTCTCTTATCCGGCGGCACCTTGATTGCCGGCACTGAAAAGGGTGCCTTCTCCGCGACAATGCCTCACGGCGACAAGCCGGCAGAATTCCGGCAACTATTCGACGCGCCTCTCAACACCGAGGTGGTGTGCGTCACCCCGGCGGGCATATTTGCCGGCACCACCAACGACGGACTGTGGGTGTCGGGCCGCAACGGCGGCAACGCCCGCAAGGTGGCCGGAGTGGCCGACAAACCCGTGCGAGCCATCGCCCTCTCGCCTCACGGATATCTGCTTGCCGGTGTCGACGGCGCCGGCGTCTACGCCATCGACCCTCTTTCCGCATCTGTCACCGCCCACTACAATGCCGACTCCGACATGCCCGGAAGCATCTCGGCAAATAACGTATCCGACCTGCTCATCGACCGCGACGGCGGTGTATGGGTGGCCACATCGACACGCGGACTGAACTATACTCCGGCTTTCGGCAATGGTATCGAACTGTTTGTCCATCAGCCTTTCAACCCGCAGTCGCTGCCGTCGGGCACTGTCAACACCGTGCTCGAAGACGCCGACGGCGACTACTGGTTCGGCACCAACCGCGGCGTGTCGCTTTTCGACACGAAAACACGCTCGTGGAGGCACTTTCTCGGCAGCAACGGCGACAACGCCGTGGTGTCCATCGCCCTGAACCAGGCTCCCGACGGCCGGATATGGGTCGGCTCCTACGGCAAAGGCGTATATATAATCGACAAGGCCGATGGCAATGTGTCGCGCCTGCCGGCCTACAACCCGGCCTCGCAAAAGGGCATGCCTTTCGACGAGGTATATTGCATCCACAACCGCGACGGCAAAATCCTTCTTGCCGGCAACGGCGCCAAAATCGTAGCCTACGACCCGGCCGCCGACACCTACTCTTATTTCCCGGGAAGATATATCGACGGCATGGCCGACGCCCCCGACGGCGGCCTGTGGATTGCCGCCAACGACGCGCTGGCTTTCACCCGCAACCCGGCGGCAATCGACAGCTGGACAAATACCATCGGCGGACACACTTTCCGCTATCCGGTCATCGGCATCTGCGTCGACCGCGACGGCTCGCTTTGGATTGCCACCGACGGCGAAGGCCTCGCCGTCTACGACCCGCAAGCCGACAAGACAAGAATCGTGACCGACGGCATGGGCATCGACTCCAATTCCATCCTCAACGTCACGGCCGACCTTCAAGGACGCATATGGTTCTCGACTGAACGGTCGGTATATTGCTACGACACGGCAAAAAATGCCGTGATGTGCCTCAACGACATGATTCCGATGTCGCCCGAGGCTTTCAGCCAATGCTCCTCCACCCTGCTCAGCGACGGCGACGTGATGTTCGGCTCCATCGACGGAGCCGTGAAATGCTCCGGCCCCGACAATCCCTCGCTCTCGTTCTCGCCAAAACCGGTATTTACCGATTTCGAGATGATGAACACCTTGCTCCGCCCCGGCGCCGGCAACGACATCATAACCCGAAATATCGACGATACCGATAAAATCACGCTTGCCCACGACCAAAATTCGTTCTCAATTTCATATTCAGCCGTGAACATGGCATATCCCCGGCGAATCCGCTTCGAGCATATGCTCGAAAATTTCGACAAGGAGTGGATTTCGGCCGACCTGCCTGGCTGGGTAAAATATACCAATCTGTCGCCGGGCGACTACAAATTCCGCGTCCGCGCCATCGACCGCTGGACGGGCCGCGTCACCGGCGAGCGCGAAATCGACGTTGCCATCCGACGCAGCCCCTGGCTATCGGGATGGGCGTTGCTGATCTACGCCGCCGTTGCCGCCGGCATCATCTACATCCTGTTTCAAAATTTCCGCCACCGCATCAACGAGCGACGGTTCAACGACCGTTTCCGCACTGTCGTGAGCCTCGCCCACGACATCAAGACCCCCGTGTCGCTTATCAAGGCTCCGCTCAGCGAGGTGCTCGAATCCAACCAGCTTTCCGACGCCAACCGCCACAACATACTTCTCGCCTCGCAAAACGCCGACAAGCTCCATTCCATCATAACACAACTCATGGAGATTCAGCGTTCCGACGAGGGCGACAAGCCCACGGCCAGGTTTGCAATGTGCGACATTGCAAAACACCTCTCCGGCAAAATCGAGGAATACCGTATGCTCGCCTCGCAAAAAGGCATCGGCATGGAGTTCGACACACACATCCAAGACTTCCCGACTCCCCAACCGCCCAACTCCCCAACTTCCCAACCCACAATCTCCGTCCTTACCGACACCGAAAAGCTCGACCATATTCTCGACAATCTCCTCACAAACGCCGTGAAATACACCGCCCGAGGCTCCGTCTCGGTCACGCTCTCTATTTCTCCGCGCCAATGGTCTGTGGAAATCTCCGACACGGGCATCGGCATCCCGGCTTCCGAGCAAAAGCGCATTTTCACCGAGCACTACCGCGCCTCCAATGCCGTCAACAGCAAGGAGTCGGGCTCGGGCATCGGCCTTATGATTGTACATCGCCTTGTGCAGCAACTCGGAGGCGCCATATCATTCAAAAGCACAGAAGGCGTCGGCTCCACTTTCACACTTGTCTTCCCGACACGCATCAATGTCCGCCCCGACACCGAGCCGGCTCCCGACAAATCGGCTCCCGACATATCCTCCGCCGAAGCCGACGACCAGACCAACACCCTGCTCATTGCCGAAGACGACGCCGACCTCAACGCCTACCTCGTAAAGGCGTTTTCCGACGAATACAAAGTGGTGTCCGTGCCCGACGGAGGCAAGGCCTACTCCACAGCCGTGGAAATAAACCCCGACCTTGTGCTCACCGACCTGCGTATGCCCGTGATGGGCGGCGACGAACTGTGCCGCCGACTCAAATCCTCGATTGAGACAAGCCACATCCCCGTCATACTCGTCACGGCCCTGTCAGAGCGCGAGGATATCATAAACGGCCTCGAAGCCGGCGCCAACGACTATATCGTGAAGCCTTTCGACATGACAATGCTGAAACTCCGCGTACGCAATATCATCAACGGCCGCCGCAAACTCCGCGAGACGCTCGTATCGTCGTCGGGCGAAGTGCCCGACAACGACTTCACCGGCACGCTCGACCGCGAGTTCCTCGACAAGGTAAAGGAGATTCTCGACCGCGAGATGGCCAACAGCGAATACTCGATCAACGATTTCTGCCGCGAGGTGGGCATGAGCCGCACTTCGTTCTACAATAAGATAAAAGTGCTCACCGGCACATCCCCCAACGACTACATCCGCATCGTGCGCCTCAACCGCGCCCGCGACCTCCTTTCCACCCGCCAATACAATGTTTCCGAAGTTTCTTTCATGGTCGGTTTCTCCGACCCGAAATATTTCTCCGTATGCTTCAAGAAACAGTTCGGCACTTCACCCTCTAAAATCTAACTGTCCGATTTTTTGCATGTATATCACCGTCAACCCAAGCAATGCAGTATTATCACGGCAAAGCCGTGGCTCCTTGGTTAACCCCGTATGGAGGCGCAGCCGACATGCGGGGTCGGGTGAACGTGAATCAATAGCGGTATTGGAGCGGAGACTGCCGGAGCGTTCGGTTTTACCTGCTCATATCTGTTTTTCCACCAATGCCTGTGGCAGAGCCACAGTCTTTCAGGTAACCCCCGGCTTTAGCCGTGGGGTCTGCACTCACGACAATCACGGTGTGGCAGAGCCACACTCTTTATATCCGACAATTATTTTCTGAATTATGCTTACATCCGCTGAATACGCCGACATCGTCAACCGCGCCCTCACCCATATCGACATCCCCGACTATCTCCCCGGCCTTTACGACCCCATCCGCTACACCCTTGCCTCGGGCGGCAAACGCCTGCGCCCCGTGCTCCTGCTCGCCGCCGGCGAAGCCTTCGGAGGCGAACTGTCCGACTGCCTTTGGCCCGCCGTAGGCGTGGAGATTTTCCACAATTTCACACTCGTCCACGACGATGTGATGGATAATGCCGACATGCGCCGAGGCAAGCCCACCGTAAAGGCTAAATGGGACGTGAACACGGCCATCCTCTCGGGCGACGCCATGGTGTCGATGGCTTTCAAAGCTGCCGCAGGCTGTCCGCCAATGTTCCTCCCCGAAGTTATCGACCGCTTCTCCATGATGACCATGACCGTATACCACGGCCAGCAGATCGACGCCGACTTCGAGACCGCCGACGCCGTCACTTTCGGCCAATACTTGCAGATGATCATGGGCAAGACTTCGGCGCTCATCGCCTACCCCTGCGCCCTGGGCGCCCTCATCGCAGGTGCCTCGCCGCAAGACGTGGAAGCAATGTTCAACTTCGGCAACAACCTCGGCATCGCTTTCCAGATGCAAGACGACCACCTCGACGTGTACGGCGACCCCGCCACCTTCGGCAAAAACATCGGCGGCGACATCCTCAACAATAAAAAGACCTGGCTCCGCATCATGGCCCACGACCGCTGCCCCGCCGAGCTCGCCAAGGCCGAGGCCATAGCCGACCCCGCCGAAAAAATCGCCGCCGTCACAGCCATTTTCGACTCCCTCGGCCTGCGCGACGAAGGCGAGCGAATCATCGGCCGATACACCGCCGATGCCATCTCATGCCTCGACGACGCCACGCTCACCCCTGCGGCAAAAGCATGGTTCATCGATTTTGCCAACACCCTGCTCCACCGCGAAAAATGATCGACACCCACACCCACCTCTACCTTTCGGAATTCGGCGCACCCGACGAGCAGCGCGCCGTCGTGGCGCGCGCCATCGAGGCCGGCGTCGACAAAATGATATTTCCCAATGTCGACCTCGCCACCATAGCCCCGATGCGCGCCCTCGCCGCCGAATTCCCCTCAAACATCAAAATGGCAATGGGCCTCCACCCCACCGAAGTCGGCCCCGGCTGGCGCGACGCCCTCGCCACCGTCGAGGCCGAACACCTCTCACACGAAACCGACTACATAGCCGTGGGCGAAGTCGGCATCGACCTCTATTGGGACAAAACATACGCCGACGAGCAGATGCAAGCCTTCGACGCACAGGTATCCCTCGCCGCCCGCCTCGGCATCCCCGTCATAATCCACTGCCGCGAAGGCCTCAACCAAGCCCTCGAAGTAATGCAAGGCCACAAAGGCGTACCCGCCGTGTTCCACTCCTTCGGCGGCACGGCACAAGACGTCGACCGCATCCGCAGTGTCGGCGACTACTACTTCGGCATCAACGGCATCGTCACCTTCAAAAACAGCACCCTGCGCAACGTCCTTCCCGAAATCACCGCCTCCCGCATCCTCCTCGAGACCGACGCCCCCTACCTCGCCCCCGTGCCCCACCGAGGCCGACGCAACGAATCCTCCTACC
>VSPD01000010.1 GCA_009775125.1 Muribaculaceae bacterium
CCGGGGCCCCCTATACGTATTCGCCATGTTCAAATAAAAATAATTAGTGGGGGGGGGGGTATGTTTGGGTCGGGGGTAAGTTGGGGAGGTGGATCCCGCGTTGAAACGCGGGGCACGGGGCGATTTGCCGGGCGTTCAATTCATGAACATGCGCATCGCGCCTTTTTCGTGGAGCGACGCGAAGATGTCCATCTCGGGCACGAAGCAGTTCATGTCCTCGAAGCGCATCGTGCGAGCACGCTCGTATATCTCGGGCACTTCGGAGCAGAGACGCTGGAGTATGGTCTGCGTGTCGTAGTGCGACACGCGCACACAGCGCAGGGCGGCCGAGAGCACCATATTTATCACACCGTACTGGTGGGAGGCAAAGAGCTGCTCCTCGTCGGCACCGGCCAGGGCGAACGATATGCCCTGGGCCGTGGGGTAAGCGCCCGGGGTGGCGCCCGAGTTGATGTCGGCGAGCCATCGCTCGAAAAGCTCCTCGCCCGGGAAAAGTTTTTCTCCGAGCTCGGCGAGCTTCTTGCCCATGCGGCGCAGCATCATGCGGGCTTCGTCGTTCATCTTGAAAAGCATGAGCCGGCGGTCGATTTCCACTATGGCGTCGTAGTCGCGGGCCTTGGCGGCACGGTGGGCTATGAGGGCGGCCACACCGTCGGAATACGCGCCCTGGCGGGCCACCGAGCGGGTATATTGCTCGAGGGTGGCGGCATCGTGGACTATTCCCATATGCGAGGCCGTCTCCAAGCCGTTGGAGAATGAGAATGTGCCGACGGGAAATGTCGAGTCGGTCATCTGCAATATGTGCATCAGGGCGTTCATAGCGAGGGTGTTGGGAAGTGTGGAAGTTATGAAGTTGGGAAGTTAGTGGACGTGGGAGTGAGACTGGTGAGACGCGCCTCCGAAAAGACGTCGGATTTCCTGCGGGGCCATGTAGGGGATTACCTCGGATGCCTCGTGGAAGTTGTAATAAATGTGGGGTATGTCGTGTGTCTCCATCACCGACATCATCACTTTTTTGTCGACGGTGAGCGGAACAAACACTTTTGTGCCTTTCACCACGGCGGGCCAGTGCTGGTTGCCGATGGCGTGGCCGAGTTCTACGGAGTGACGGATAATTTCCTCGGGCGAGAGCGTGGCGAGTTCGCCGAGGTCGATTTCAAGCACGGGGTTGAGTCCCAAGCGGAGCACTACCACTTTTTTCTCGTCGGGTTCGAAAGCCACGATGTCGCCGTCGGCAATCTGGCTCTGGCGGCGAAGGGCTATGGGGTATTCGATGCCGAGGTCGCTTGTGGCGAGGAAACGGCTTTTCTGGGCTGTCCACTGGTCGAGGATGATAGACTCAACGGTAAAGCCTTCGGTCTTTCTCGTCCATTCGGGAGAGTTGATATTTCCTAAAATTTCACTAAAAACAGTCATGGCGGCTGAAAATAAATTAAAGTTGAAACGTAAAATTAACGATTTAATCCGACTTAACTCGATTTATATCGGATTAAGTCGAATTAAATCGATTTATTATTTTAACTGAACCAGTAGAGTTGCGAGAGGCTCAATTCCTTGGCCGGCGGCACGTAGGCGAGGGTTCCGTCGACATACACGTCGAATGTCTCGGGATTAACCTCGATTTGAGGCATTGCAGAGTTGCGCACCATGTCGGTTTTCGCAAGCTGGCGCACGCCGTGTACCGGGTAGAGGATATTTTCTGTGCGGATTATGTCGCTGAGGCCGGCGTCCATGGCGGCGCGGCAGGTGAAGCGCACGCATGTGCGGGGCATGGCCTTGCCAAAGGCGCCAAACATCGGGCGCATCATCACCGGCTGCGGTGTAGGCAGCGAGGCGTTGGGGTCGCCCATCTCGGCCCAGTTGATCATGCCGCCTTTAATCACCATCTTGGGCTTGGTGCCGAAGAAAGCGGGTTCCCAGAGCACGAGGTCGGCCATTTTGCCCACCTCGATGGAGCCGAGTATGTCGGAAATACCGTAGGTGATGGCGGGGTTGAGGGTAATCTGCGCCAGATAGCGGAGCACGCGGAAGTTGTCGTTTTGGTCGGAATCCTCGGGGAGGCGTCCGCGCACGTCTTTCATATATGAGGCCATCTGGAATGTGCGCATGAACGATTCGCCTACACGGCCCATGGCCTGGGAGTCGGACGATACCATCGAGATTACGCCAAGGTCGTGGAGGATATTCTCGGCGCTCTGTGTCTCGGGGCGCACACGGCTTTCTGCGAATGCCACATCGGAAGGAATCTTCGGGTTGAGGTTGTGGCACACCATAATCATATCGAAGAGCTCGGCTTCGGAGTTGATGCCGAAAGGCAGGGTTGGGTTGGTCGATGAGGGAAGCACGTTGGCCATGGAAGCCACTTTCAGCAAGTCGGGAGCGTGTCCGCCGCCGGCGCCTTCGGTGTGGTAGGTGTGGATGGTGCGTCCGTCGAGGGCTGCGATTGTGTCCTCGACATATCCGCCCTCGTTGAGGGTGTCGGTGTGGATAGCCACCTGCACGTCGTAGCGGTCGGCCACATCCATGCAAGCGCGGATGGCTTGCGGAGTCGAACCCCAGTCCTCGTGAATCTTGAAGCCCATGCAGCCGGCCACGAGAGATTCTTCCAAGGTCTCGGCTACGGATGAGTTGCCTTTGCCGAGGAAGCCCATGTTGATAGGCAGGCCTTCGGTGGCCTCGAACATCTTGCGCACATTCCACACGCCCGGCGTGATTGTGGTGCCGTTGGTGCCGTCGGTGGGGCCGATGCCGCCGCCGATGAGCGTGGTGATGCCGTTGCTAAGGGAGTGGTAGGCCTGCTGCGGGGAGATAAAGTGGACGTGACCGTCGATGCCGGCGGCGGTGAGGATGAGGTGCTCGCCGGAGATGGCGTCGGTAGACGGGCCTGTGCATAGGGTGGGAGTCACGCCTTTCATGATGTTGGGGTTACCGGCCTTGCCGATGCCCACAATTTTGCCGTCGCGGATGCCGACGTCGGCCTTTACCACGCCCAGCACAGGGTCTATGATTGTCACGTTTGTTATCACAAGGTCGAGCGAGCCGGCAGCCGATGTTATGGTGTTTGCCGTGCCCATGCCGTCGCGGATGGTCTTGCCGCCGCCGTAAACCACTTCATCGCCCAGCACGCGGAGGTCCTTTTCAATCTGGACGTAAAGCGATGTGTTGCCCAGTCGGATACGATCGCCTACGGTCGGGCCGAACAGGTTGTTGTTTTCTTGTCTTGATATGGTTGCCATAGGTGATTACTTTTGAGGGGTTGACGGTTTGGGTGCCGGCGTGGTGAATTCGGCGTCGGCCTCTTCTTCGGAAATATTCTTGAAGCCGTATTCCGCCATTTTGCGGAAAGCGTGCATCTTGCGGGGATAGTATGTGGGATTGTCCTCATATCCGGCATAGCCCTGAACCAGGCCGTTGAAGCCGATGATGCGGCGTTTGCCGGCGAAATCGACGAGTTCCACTTCTTTTTCCTCGCCGGGTTCGAAACGGATGGCCGTGGTGGCCGGGATGTTGAGGTGCATGCCGAAAGCTGCGTCGCGGTCGAATTCAAGGTAGCGGTTCACTTCGAAGAAGTGGAAATGCGAGCCCACCTGGATGGGGCGGTCGCCGCAGTTGCGCACTTTCAAAGTCACGGTGCGTCGGTCGGTATTGTATTCAAGGTCGCCTTCGGCGAGCACGACGCCGCCTACGGGGCAAGGCTGTGCGGGCTGGTAGCCCGGAGTCTTCGGGAAATCGATCGGGGGCTGTCCCTGAAAGACCCCTTGAGGAGTTGTATATGTGTCAGCCATTGTAGTTGGAGATTATTCGTTGGTAATGGTACGTTACTTGATAGGTTGGTGTATTGAGACAAGGCGTGAGCCGTCGGTGAACACGGCCTCTACTTGAAGGAGGCCGATCATGTCGGCCACGCCGTCCATCACCTGCTCTTTGGTGAGCACATTGGCGGCGTCGTGCATTACTTCTTCGACGGTCTTGCCCTCGCGTGCCCCTTCGAGCGCGCACGAGGTGATGTAGGCCACTGATTCGGGATAGTTGAGCTTGAGGCCCTTATTGAGTCGGCGCTCTGCGATAAGCCCGAGAGTGAGCAGCTTGAGCTTATCTTCTTCTTTGGGGGTGAGATGCATATCGTATACTTTTAAAGTTATAATTGGCCGGAAATAATTTTCGACATTTCATATTATGAAACAACCTATATTGCCAATCTGTTCACGCCCCGCTCCATTTCTTCTTTATTTCCATAAAAAACACACCCGGCGGGGCGCGATGCCTGCCGGGTGCGGAGATGTATGATGGAGGGAGGCGGTTAGTTTTGAGGGGTGGGTTGGTCGTGGTCGGCTTTTTTGCCGGATTTTTCTTCGGCGCGTTCTTCGGCGCGGATCATGGCGAGTTCTTGGTTGAGTTTTTTCTGACGGGCGTCGTAGTTCTGAACCATGCTTGTGACCATGGCGGTGAACAGCGGCAGCATGAGCATGCCTCCGATGGGGAGAATCACGGAGATTACCTTGCCGGTGGCGGTGACGGCCGAGAAGTAGCAGCCAACGGTGGTCATGTTCATGGCCGACCAGTAGAGTGCGTCCCAGAATGATTTCACATCGGGATTGAGGCCGTATTCTTCATAATAGAAAATCAAAGCCAGACAGTAGACAAGGGCTGTGAGGATTGCCGTGTATTGCGCCATCAACGATGCCGCGCGGTTGGTGGATATGTATCCTATTACCATCGAGAGCGAGTATGCGCCGCGCACCAGCGGGATGAACCGCAGGAAGAAAAGGATGTCGGCCGGCACGGTGATGTTTAACGAGTTCACCAGATTGAGATAGGGTATTGAGATGAAGAAGAAGAACCAACGGCGTTTGAGATACTCCTTCTTGTTGCGCGCGTAGGCGAACTCGATAAAGAAGTCGAGCAGGAAAGCCACGCACACCCAGAACTGGAATGTCATGTATTTATGGTTGCTCAAGAACGGGATGTTCATGAACGTGTCGTAGGATATGTAGACGATGAGCAGCAGCGAGAGCACAAGCACCAAGCCGCGGCATATCGATTTCACCACTTTCTCCGAGCGGGATTGTGGCCGGAGTTCTTGCTCTAATTGTTGAGCGTTTTGATTGTCGGAGGTTGCCATATAATAAATAATTGAATGTATTCTGTAAACAAGCGACCTCTGTCAAAAGTTGCGGGGCGGTAAAATTATTGGATATAAAAAACGCCGCCAAAGCAGCGGAAGCCGGCTTTGGCGACGATATGTTCGTTAAGGGGTGAATTAGCGGATTACGGCCTTTACGGATGTGCCGTCGGATGCAACGGCGATGTAGAGTCCGGCGGGAAGGGCGAGGATGTCGCCGGCGCGGAGGGTGGCCGATGTGATTTTGCAGCCGTCGGCGGTGAATACTTCCACTGCGGTGTCGGCAAGGGCGCGGATGCCTGCCGCGTCGGCGGCGATTGCGGAGGTGGAGGCTGCGACGCTGTCTTTGATGCCGGAGTTGCCGGTTTTTTCAAGGCTTACGTTGTCGATGTAGAGAGCCAGCGCGTCGTCGGGCGAGGC
This sequence comes from Muribaculaceae bacterium, assembly GCA_009775125.1. GTDB lineage: Bacteria > Bacteroidota > Bacteroidia > Bacteroidales > Muribaculaceae > CAG-873. The sequence goes on from VSPD01000010.1 coordinate 5,543, forward strand.
GACCATGGCATGGAATCCGATGTGCATGTTGCCGCTTGCGGGGCTGAAGAAAGTGGTTTCAACTTTTTTCCAAGAATACTCGGTGTCGGGGATGGTCTCGGGCCCGCGGACGGTGAATGTCATGTCGGAGGGTTCGAGACCGTTGCCGAGCATCACTTCGAGTTCTTCTGTCGCGATGGTGCGCACGTCGAATGTGAGTTTGTATTCATGTTCTTCTTCGAGGCGGATGTAGGGAGAGATGAGCCAGTCGTCCTTGGCATTGTTGTTGTCGTAGATTCTGAAATATCCGTAGTCCCACTGGTATTCCCAGCTGTGGCCGTCGTTGTTGGCGTCGGCCACGGTCCATATCTGTGCCGAGGAGGTGGCTGTGAAGTCTTCCGACCAAGGTGTCTCGTAAGGCTGCCCTGTCATAAGGCGGTTGGTGGTGAGGGAAAGGCCGGATGTGGCTTCGTCGATATAGGGGGTGATTTCGTAGGATATTTTGGCGGGCTGCTCAGATTCGAACGAGTCGATAAAAGGCGATGTGGCGTCTTCCGACACTGTTTCGAAGTCGGGGAGGCGGCGTACACGGTATTTAATTGCGTCAAGGTCGACGTATCCGCCGTGGGCGCCTACGGTGGGAGCGTCCCATGTAATTACAAACTCGCTGTCGGAGTCGCCTCGTTCGAGGAGGGGATTGCCCACGCCCATGGGTGTGTCGATGCCGGCGTAGAAGCCGTTGAGGGTTGTGCTGTCGCCTGTGCCGGCGCCATTAGAGAGCGTCACCTTGAAGTCGTAAAGGCCCGATGTGGGGAGTATTACGGGACAAGAAGCCTGCTCGCCGGGCATTGTTGTGCCTGAGCCTACTACTTCGCCGTTGGCTGTGATTTCATAAGAAATCTCGCCTTCGAGGGTGTCGCCTCCGTGGGTTGTGGACGGAGCTGTGAATGAGAACGAGCCTGTGAGGGCGCCGCCGGTGAAAGTTGCGGCGAGGTCGGACGGTGCGCCGGGAGCATCGTCGGCGGCTTCGATGTCGCCTATCCAGAGGGTGACATATTCCTCGTTGTTGGTGAAATCTTTAATTTTAGTGGCGGTGGCTGTTGCCGGGTCGAGGCTGTAAAGGGCGTTAATCTCATCGTTGCATGCGGCCCAGTAGATGGTGGAGCCGTCGGCCGAGAACGTCATCGACTGCTCGTATTCGGGATAAATTCCGGTAGAGCCGATGTTGGTGAGGTCTGCATTTGAAGTGTTTACCTTATAGAGGTTGGAGTTTGATGCCACGGCGTAAAGCTCGCCCTCGGGCGAGAAAGCCATTGCCAGGACATAGGTGCTGCCATATCCGAAATAGAGGCTTCCATATCCCACTTTCGTAATTGTGCGGTTGGATATGTCGAGAATGCCGAGATACGATTCGGTTCCTCCGTAATATCCGCTTTCCTGATATATGGTGTATATTTTGTCGGAAACAGGGTCGTGTGCAAGCACTTGCTGTGATTTGGCCAGGCCCCATGCGCTGCCGATACGTGTTATGAGCTGATAGTCGGCGCTTGCGTCATAGACATATGCGGCATATTCTGTGCCATAATCGCCCGGCTCGGCGCTGAAAGTGTAGAAACGGTCGCCGGCTTTCACTGCTCCGCAATTGGGTTCGGCCTCTATTTGGGCTACAAGTTCCGCCCCGGGCGTGTTGCCCGACGAGAATTTGTAGATGCCATAATCGCCGTTGCCGTTGTAGAGCTGGCCAAACAGTGCCACATCCTGGGTAGCACCCATGGCTGCGATGGCCGGTAATGCAGCGGCCGAGATGCAAAGTAAAAGTTTATTCATAGGTGTGTAATGAAAAATGTGTGGATTGTTGGAAAAATGAAATGATATTGCGTAAAATTGATGATTTTGTCTATTACAAATGCAAATTTAGCGAAAAAAATACAATTTACAATATTATCGGCTAAAAATACCCCGAAAATTAAATTCATGCACTAATATTTGCCAATGTTATGTCAATATTGCCTAAGGATCGTATTTAATTTGTAATTTTGCAAAATATCAAGTGCTGTTTATGAAAACAATCAACGCTATTCTATTTATTATAATGACTGTCCTTGGCTCGCTTTGCTCTTTTGCCTGGGATAGCAAGATGTGGACTTTCGAGAAATGGGGAGAGTATGATATAATTGGAAAGAGCATTACCATCGATGGTCTTACGGCCTCATCATCCACATCGGCTAATATTGCTGATAAAGCAAGAATTTCCGTGTTGGAAACCCCGAAAGTGTTTAGCGACGATATATTCCGTGAAATATCGCTCACTCATGAATATACCTCAATTAGTGAGAAGATTACCCCTGAATATAACCATCTTAAGTTCGATATAGATGGTCCGTGCACAATATATGTCGTGGCAAATGCCACTGGGCGTGGAGGAGCTCCGGTTCTGATAATTTCGACAGGAAAATTCGACTCAACCAAGAAACAGTATCTTAAATACGGAACAGAATCCTATTCGTGCAGATATGAAGGCACCGGCGCTACAAGGGCTTATGTGGGGATAGATGCCGGGGTTGCCTCCATCTATGCAGTGGCTGTGGTATACGACGACGAATGTATTTCTTTCAGCGATGGCACAAATAAATTTACTTGGGGCGACGAGATTAAGAATCTTCCCGTTCTCGTGAATAATCTCAATACGGATGTCGCTTTCGCGTCGAGCGACCCTGCCGTGGCCACGGTAAATGCCGCCGGTGAGGTGGAAGTGATACATTCCGGCACAACTGTGATTTCTGCCACGGCAACTATGGATTTCCGATACTCCACAGCAAAATATACCCTCGCCATCGATAAAAAGGCAATGCCCAAGCCATCAATTTCGTTCATGAATCAGATGGTGACAATCGGTGGCGTGCCCGAGGACGTTACGGTCGAATACTCTTTGGATAATAAAACTTATACGGTGTATACCGGGCCGTTTGAACTCACGGAGGGGGCCTTCGTGATTGCGAGAGCGGTGGCTCCCGACGACAACTATTTGTCGACGATGACCGGCGTGCCGATCAAGCAGTTGGAACAGCCTGCCGTACTGCAATATAACGGTACGTTCCATTGCGTTGCCCCTGCTGTCGAGATTACGGACTCGGCACCAAAAGTGCAGATAAGTTACGACAACGGCGAAACATGGGTGGAATACAAGCGTCCTGTCACCGTGACAGAGCCTGTTGCCATTATCGCCCGTGCCACGCAAGATAGATATGTCAACAGCAAGCCGACGTCGCCTGTCGTCGTCGCGCCGCTGCGGGATGTGGTGTCGCAGAAAACAGTAGTATTGGATTATAATAGTTTCGATGCGCCTGTTGCCGATGCCGATGGATTCAGCACTTTGGCCGGTACAGACGGAGACGAGGCTACCGGGCACGGATATAAACTTGTGCTTGCCGATAAGGCGGAAACGTGGAAAAGCGGCGTTGACATGCTGCTTGCCGACGGCGCTGTCGTGAAGACATAAAAGCCGATGTGCAGGCCCGGTTGGTAATCCCTGCCTATGAGCGGGTAAACCGCCTTACTGTATACGGATTTGTGGATGAAATCAACATAACATCAGATTTCAGCAAAATTTCATGCGGCTGGAAAGAAGTTGACGGAATCGACCTTACAGAAGACTCCCGGAACATCCCGATATGGTATTTCAGGGAATTTAGATTTGACGGTTCTCCCCAGAAAAGTTTTGATACCCGCGTGTTCAACTTCGATGGCAAAACCGGCGAGATTACTTTTACCCCATATGGGAAGAAGATGTGTTTTGCCTTGGCTTTGGAGACGGTTGATGCCGACACGCCCTATGTGCCGGCCATTGCCGTGAACGATGCGGTTCACGATGCCGACACGCTCGATCTTGAAGGCATGGCAAAAAATGTCCGCTTCATCCCCGCAGGCTCTGCCGACGATGTCTATTACCTGTTTGAAAAGGAAGGTGCGCAGACTCGCGCATCAGAAGATGAGCCGTTGGCGACCATCGAGCATGAAGGAAAGATTTTTGCAAAGGCCGGCGAGGCAGGTATTGATGTTTCGGAAAACGGCATCTTGACCTATTTTGCACATAATAGCGAGAAAAATCTAAAAAGCGAGGTCAGGACACTTAAAATAACAGGAGCACGTAATATTGTTTCCGGAATAGAGGAAATAGGCACAGACCATGATGGCGATGTGAGATATTTCAACCTGCAAGGCGTGCCCGTGGACAATCCCGGCAGCGGCATCTACATCCGCATGGATGGCGACAAGGCCACAAAAGTATTTATACGGCACAGCTGAAAAGTCGGTGCATGAAATTCGTACAATCTGTGAACGCGGAGCGCGACCGCGCTCTTTTTAACCACAAATTTCACAAATTGCACGGATTTCACAAATTTATTTGAGGGTGTGTCAAAAAAGCTGTTTATGCCGAGATTGTAGGGACGCACGGCTCGTGCGTCCGCAGATTGATAATCAATTAATTACCAATGTGATTTCCCGGGCGCACGGGCCGTACGTCCCTACCCTTGGTATTTTGACACACCCTCGAATCGAATATAAAAAAAGGTGCCGGCGCGATTTATCGCGCCCCTACCTCAGGTTGGCGTTATCGAACGCTCCGGCAAGCTCCGCTCCAATACCCTAATAAATAACGTTATCGCCCCCCGGGGCTGTCGCCCCGCGCTACACTATTTGTCTCCTAACGGAGACCCAATAACCGTAATTACGGGTTGTGCCCTTATCTATGGCTATATGATGAGAGGAGCAATAAAAAAAGCAGTTTCGTTGATGAAACTGCTTTTTATTGTAGCGGGACTGAGAATTGAACTCAGGACCTCCGGGTTATGAATCCGACGCTCTAACCGACTGAGCTATCCCGCCATTTGCGACTGCAAAGTTACGCAACAAATTTCAATTATCCAAATTTTTCTCCAAATTTTTCAAATAATCACAAAAAAATCTAAATCGAAAAATGATTTATCATTGTTAAATAGATGTTTTATTGCCCATTCAGTCCACAATATTGTCACAAATGGAGGCATGTTTTGTGGTGTGAAAGGATAATTTGTAACTTTGCGCCAAATTTTGAGATATGAAGAAAAGACTCTTAATTGCTATACTGTGTGCCGCGGCCGCGGCGACGACACACGCTGAAAAGGTTGAGCCGATTAATTTCGGCAATTTCGACCAATGGGTCACACGTGAAATCAAGGAGTCGAAGCTCCTTGGAGGCGCTAACAAGACGATATATGAGATAGGCCCCACGCAGACTATAACGACAGGCAAGCCGTATACAAATCTTGGCGGGTCGCCATGGGCCACGTCGAATGTGCTTGCATCGCCAATGGGCGTGACCAAGACGTCGAACGCTGTGTTTCCCGACGTTCACGGTTCGGGGAAGTGCGCCAAACTCACCACGCTGTATGAGCATTGCAAGGTGATAGGTGTGGTGAATATGGAAGTGCTTGTAGCCGGGTCGGTGTTCCTTGGCAAGATGCTCGAGCCTATCAAGAGCACGTCGAATCCTTACAGCAAGATGGAAATGGGCGTGCCGTTCACCCGCCGGCCCAAGGCTCTGCAATTCGACTATAAGCTGTTCATGCCTTCGACCGGGGAGCGGATATACAGTTCGGGTTTCGGCAAAAAGAAAACATATAAGGGCAACGACTGCGCCGAGGTGTTTATTATCCTTCAACGCCGCTGGGAAGATGCCGACGGCAATATCCACGCCAAGCGTGTGGGCACGGGGCGCGAACGCTATGCGAAGACAACCGACTGGGTGGCCGCGCACCGTATTCCCGTAGAGTACGGCGACATAAGCGGGCGTGCCGGCTTCAAGGCGTGGAAGGGGCTGATTCCGGAAGAAAAAAGCTATTATGCCAAGAATTCCAAAGGGAAGATGGTTCCGGTGGTGGAGGAGGGCTGGGATGCGGCCGATGCCACTCCTACGCATCTTTTGGTGATGTTCTCGGCCGGGTCGGGCAGCGCTTATATCGGCACGATTGACCTTACCCTGTGGGTCGACAATGTGGCCCTCGTATATTGATATACACGTAAGTAGAAAATAATAAAGAGGCTCCCGCGCGGGAAGCCTCTTTTCTTATTTATAGATGTATTGGTATCAGTCGACGAGGGGCACGGCGTAGAATGCCTGTTTGCCGGTGGGGTAGATGCCCTTGATGAAGAGCACTTTGTCTTGGTCGGCCGACTTGATGATTGAGTCGTAGATTTTTTCGATTTCCTCGGGTGAGGAGATGCGGGCGCCGTTTACCGACAGGATGATGAAGCCGTCGCGGATGCCGGCGTCTTTCATGCGGCCGTCTTGAAGTCCTTTCACCTGCACGCCGTGCGAGAGCTGGAGCTGTGACAGCGTTTCCTTGGGAGCCTTGGAGAAGGCGCAACCAAGGTCGGTGATTGAGCCGGGCCGGCGGATGTCGGTGTTGCCCTGGTCGTTGCGCAGCACGGCGTTTTTGTGCATTTTTTTACCGTCGCGGAAGAATGTTATGGCTATTGTCTCCCCGGGCGAGCATTTGGCAATCGCTTCTTGCACCTGGGCGGTGGTTGTGGCGGGTGTGCCGTTGAGTTCCACGATTACGTCGCCTTCTTCGAGTCCGGCCTCGCGGGCGGCAGAGCGGTCGGCCACCGAGGCCACATAGATGCCGGCGTTAACGCCCTTTATGTCCTTTTCTTTGATAAACTCGGGAGTGAGCTCGCGGAAAGAAATGCCAAGAAGCGCACGTTGGACAGTGCCGTATTGACGCAGGTCGTCGGTTACTTTCTTTACGATGGAAGTGGGGATGGCGAATGAGCATCCGGCATATGTGCCGGTTTTGGAGTATATTGCGGCGTTGATGCCTACGAGTTCGCCATTGAGGTTGACGAGCGCGCCGCCGGAGTTGCCGGAGTTGAGGGCTGCGTCGGTCTGGATATAAGATTCGATGTTGCCTGCCGACATTGATTGGGTTGCCGAGGAGATGTTTCGAGCCTTGGCCGAGACGATGCCGGAAGTTACCGTTGATGTAAAACCGAAGGGGTTGCCTACTGCGAGCACCCATTCGCCCACATGGAGATCCTCGGAGTTGCCCATGGGGATTACGTGGAGGTTGGGGGCGTCGATTTTGATGAGGGCAAGGTCGGTGGTGGGATCGGCGCCGATAACGGTAGCGTTATAGTTGCGGTTGTCGTTAAGAGTCACTTCAAGCCTCTCTGCGTCGGCAATGACGTGGTTGTTGGTCACGATATAGCCGTCGGCCGATATAATCACGCCCGAGCCGAGACCGATTTGTCGCTGTTCCGACTCTCTCGGCTGCTGTTGCTGGCGGGGTTGTTGGCGAGGTCCGCCGAAGAAATATTCAAAGAATGGGTCGTCGAAGAATCCGCCTCCGTTGCCCATATATTGCTGTTGACGGGGTGTGGCGTAGCTTTTTACCGATACAACGCCGTTGATAGTGCTTTCGGCGGCGTTGACAAAAGCCTCCTGATTGGAGGGAGGCGCCACGGGGCTCTGTCCTGAAACCAGGGAGATGCCCATGGCGGCGGCAAGAGCACCTGTGGCAAAAATAGAAAGATAAGTTATTTTTTTCATAATTGCTTGTGATGGATTTTCTTTGTGTTTTTTCTATTTGACGGCAAATATATGCAAATATTACATTGACAGGCCGAACTTTAACCACAATTAGCGTTTCCGGCCTGTTCTTTAAGACTTGTTTTAAAAATAATGTAAAAAAGGAATGTTAATTATTAAAAGAATTAACCATTGTTACGAATTTTAACTGAATATGTAATACATAATATTCCGGAAGCCGACATGCGCTATTTTTTTCATCGAATATTCTTCGTATATTTGACTCAAAAAATTGGCTGCGCCACCGCGCACCGGCTTTCAGCCGACATGCGCTATTTTTTTCATCGAATATTCTTCGTATATTTGTAGTCCCAAAAATCTATATATATGTATATACCCGGGCCAAAATATCCGATTGGAATCCAATCTTTTGAAAATATCAGAGAGGGTGGATATATCTATGTCGACAAGACGCAGTATATCCCTATGCTGCTGCAAGGCAAGTATTATTTTATGAGCCGTCCGCGCCGGTTCGGCAAGAGCTTGTTTTTGTCGACGCTCGAGGCTTATTTCCAGGGACGCAAGGACCTTTTCGAGGGGCTTGCCGTGTCGGAATGGGAGAAAGATTGGGAGACGTATCCCATTGTGCATATCGACTTCAATACAATGACCGCGACCGACTCGGGGGCTGTTTTAGACGAGTTGAAATGGACTTTGGAAAAAATCGCGGAAGGATATGGCGTTGAGATGAACACCACATTAGGAATTGGTGTAATGTTCTCCAGCCTGCTTGATTCCCTTTGTGAAAAATTTGGCAAAAAGGTTGTGATCCTTATCGACGAATACGACAAGGGTTTTCTCGAGGTGCTTCACGACGAGGAGCTGTTAAAAGAGGCAACAAGTAATCTGCGGCCATTTTTCAACGTGCTCAAAACGTCGGACCGCAACATCAAGTTCGCGTTCATAACCGGAGTGTCGCGTTTCCGCAACACCACAGTATTCTCCGGCTTCAATAATCCGTCAGATTTAAGCTTTGCCGAGGACTATGCCGGTTTGTTTGGCCTTACACAGGACGAGCTCGAAGGGTATTTCAAACCCGGTATCGAGGTTTTGGCTGAGAAATACGGATATGACTACGACACTATGCTCACAGTGTTGAAAAATAAATACGACGGCTATCGGTTCACAGCGGCAGAATTGTATGTCTACAACCCTTTCAGCGTGCTCAACGTGCTCAGCAAGCGAATGCTTGAAGATGCTTGGGTGCAGTCCGGCTCATCTCGGATATTAAAGACATATTTGCGCGGGTCGCAAGTTGATTTTACTGAAATGACATCTAAATGGGTGTCGGCCAACGACCTTCAAGCTACTTATACAACGGAAAACCCCTTGTCGCTGTTTTTCCAGACCGGCTATCTCACTATCCGTGATTTTGACGATGATGAGTACAAACTTGGAATTCCGAATCAGGAAGTTCAGACTGCGCTTGTCGAACTGGTGATACCTGAGTTTGTCGAAAATATGACCTCGACAGAAGTGGGTGATGATCAGAAACGTTTGCGGCGTGCGATAAAGAACGGCGATGTCGACGTAATGATGGAGATATTCAAGGCGATGCTGTCGTCGGTGCCCTACCACGAGATAGACACGAAGATGCTCGAGAAACATGTGCACCTGTGCATGTATATCATATTCATGATGCTTGGTGTGAGCACCAAATGCGAGATTGCGCAGTCGGGCGGCCGTGTCGACATGGTGGCGCGCACACCCTGGCGTGTCTATGTGTTTGAGTTCAAGGTCGACGGCTCCGCCGAGGATGCGCTAAGGCAAATAGACGAAAAGGGCTATGCGCTTCCTTGGTCGGGCGATGGCCTGATAGTTACGAAGATTGGCGCGAATTTCTCGTCGACGCTGCGCACCGTCGAGTCGTGGGTATATGAAACAAATGCGGAAAAAAACTTATGAGTGAAGATTTTGACATAAGAAGCAAGGCCGCAGAGGCCGACAAGGACTTCGAGCGCGCTCTGCGGCCGGATGCGTTCTCCGCGTTCAACGGCCAGGAAAAGGTCGTGGAGAATCTGAAAATTTTCGTGCAGGCCGCTCGCATGCGCAAGGAGTCGCTCGACCATATCCTGCTGTTCGGCCCTCCCGGCTTGGGAAAGACCACGCTTTCGGGCATCATTGCCAACGAGCTTGGAGTGGGTATAAAGATAACGTCTGGTCCGGTGCTCGACAAACCCGGCGACCTTGCCGGAATCCTAACGTCGCTTGAAGAGAACGACGTGCTTTTTATCGACGAAATCCATCGTCTCAGCCCCGTTGTCGAGGAATATCTCTACTCGGCAATGGAGGATTACCGCATCGACATAATGATCGACAAAGGCCCGGGAGCGCGCACCGTGCAGCTGTCGCTTAGCCCGTTCACGCTCATTGGCGCCACCACGCGCTCGGGCTTGCTCACGTCGCCGCTTCGCGCGCGTTTCGGCATAAATTGCCATCTGGAATATTACGACCACAATGTGCTCACGCGCATCATCAGACGGTCGGCGCAGTTGCTGCGGGTGGAATGTGACGAACAGGCAGCTCTCGAGATTGCTCTCCGCAGCCGTGGCACGCCTCGTATCGCCAACGCCTTGCTTCGTCGTGTGCGCGACTTTGCCCAGGTGAAAGGTTCCGGACGTATCGACACTGCGATAGCGCGTTATGCCCTCGAAGCTCTCAATATCGACCGTTACGGTCTCGACGAAATCGACCACAAGATACTCACCACCATTATCGCCAAATTTGGAGGAGGACCGGTAGGGCTTTCCACCATAGCCACGGCTCTTGGCGAGGATCCGGGCACAATCGAGGAGGTGTACGAGCCGTTCTTGATAAAAGAGGGATTTATCAAACGCACGCCTCGCGGACGTGAGGTGACACCTCTGGCCTACTCGCATCTTGGCCTGAACCGCGAAGGCTCCCAGCCGTCACTGTTTTAATGAAAATTCTTGACCTTTTTGAAAGTTACCTGCGGCTTGAACGCGGGCTTAGCGACAACACGGCCACGGCTTATCGCCTCGATGTGGAGAAACTTGCCGGCTGGCTTGTCGCTGAGGCCGACGCCCCTGTCGACGATGAGGCTTTCATGGCGTTGCTTCGCGGAGTCGGCGAACCCTGCCTGCACACATTCATGGCATCGCTTGCCGACCTTGGCATCTCGGCGCGTTCGCGCGCGAGAATACTTAGCGGTGTAAAATCATTTTTTCATTTCTTGTGGCTCGAAAAAGTGGTGGAGGCCGACCCCACTGCTCTGCTCGAAGCTCCGCAGGTGTCGAAGACGCTGCCCGAGGTGCTTACCGTCGAGGAAGTGGATGCCATGATCGGAGCTGTCGACCTTGGCAAGGATGAGGGGCTGCGTAATGTGGCCATGATGGAGACTCTTTACAGCTGCGGGTTGCGTGTGTCGGAACTTGTCAACCTGCAAATATCGCGCATACGTTTCGACGCGCACATGATTCTTGTTGAGGGTAAGGGCAGCAAGCAGCGCATGGTGCCCATGTCGGAGCGGGCAGCGGAGGTAATCTCCGGCTATTTGGCCGACCCATGCCGTCCTCAGCCTCAGCCCGGCGAAGAAGACATAGTGTTCCTTAACCGGCGTGGACGCCGGCTCACCCGCCAGATGGTATTCATTATTGTAAAAGGACTTGCGGAGGAGGCAGGGATAAGGCGCACGATAAGCCCACACACGCTTCGTCATTCATTTGCCACGCATTTGCTCGAAGGCGGCGCCAATCTGCGCGCTATTCAGATGATGCTCGGGCACGAATATATCTCGACCACGCAGGTGTATCTGCACACCGACACATCCGCTTTGCGCCGGGAGATACTGACTCATCATCCGCGAAACATGGCGGCGGCAAAGCCTGCGCAGTAAAGCAGCATGAGCACGGCCGTCATGCCCAGAAGCGGATTCAGCGCGGCTCCCCACCGGCTCGACATGCGCAGCCACAGCATGGTGTGGCCGAAAAGATATGCAATCGGCACGGCAAGCCACCATATGCTTGTTGCCATCATCCATGCAATCCACATAAGCGCAACGGCGATAAATCCGTTGAAAAGATAAACGTTCGACATCGTGCCGCGGCCAAAAATCACGGCCGACGTGCGCTTGCCCACGGCTCGGTCATCCTCAAGGTCGCGGTAATTGTTCACAATCAATATGTTTGACTCCATCAAGCCTACTGATATCGAGCCAATCAACACTGTCAAATCCCAAAAACCGGTTTGGAGATAGAAAGTGAAATTAACGGGGATTATGCCGAAAAAAAACAGTACGGCCACTTCTCCCAGGCCGTGATGCGACAGCGGATACGGCCCCGTGCTGTAAGCGAGCACGCCGAGAGCGATGAATAGCCCTACGGCGATGAGCCACCAGCCTCCCCAAGCCACCAGCGCGAGCCCCACGGCGCAGGCAGCGGCAAGAGTGGCAAAGGTGGCGTTGCGCATGGCTCGTGGCGTGATGTCGCCCTCGGTTACGCCACGGCGAGGGCCTTCGCGGCCCGGACGGTCGAGACCGCCCTTGAAATCGTAGTATTCGTTGGCAAAATTCGAAGCGATCTGGGCGAGCACGGCAAAAACCAGGCACAGTGCGGCGGGCATCCATTTAAATACGCCGGCCATAAAAGCGAAGCCAATGCCGGCTATTACACCCGAAACAGAGGCGGGAAGCGTGCGTAGCCGCATAGCCTCGATCCATATTGCAAATTTCTTCATTTTCAATTATTTTTGCAAAGTTAAGAAAAATAGTATTTCCGCGGACATTGTCGGCCATAATTAAATATTTTTGTTTCGTGCAATAATTACGCATGTATGCGAATTTTTTGTAATTTTACGGAGATTATTATGTTTTCTCATGAGATTCTCTTTTATTTATGATTTGCTTAAAATATGGAACCGATTTTTCTTCTTGGGGCTCGTATCGGTTTTGGCCTTGATTACGGGTTGCGGACGTGCGAATGATGGTTTTCAGGAGAGCGCTGAGGCGTTGCGGGATAGAGCCTTGGAGTACCGAGACAACGGGGACGTGCACCGGGCCCTGAGGTTTTTTAATGAGGCGCATGCGGCTTCGGTGGCGGAAGGGAATGATTCGCTTACGGCATGCATACTGATTCATTGGGGCGAGATGCTGAACGGGCAGTATCCTTATACCGAGGGCTCGAGGTATTTCGCTGAGGCCGGACGCCTGGCCTTGGGCGCGCGGGACACATTTGTGGCCGTGAATTCGCTTGTCAGGGAAGCATATACCTATATTTCGCGGGAAGAGGCGGATAAAGCGGACAGCGTGTACCGTTATGCGGAAGAGCTTGCCGTAGAGTCGGCAGATTTTACGATGCTTGCCTCCATTTATCGGCAACAGGCCTATTTGAATTATATTTTGCGCAACGACAACAGAATGGCATTGGACCTGATAAACAGGGCTTTGTCGCTTGAAGATCATATCGACAACGATGAGGATTTGTTCCGTTGCTATACTATAAAGGCATTGGTTTTGATTCAAATGGATTCGCTTTACGAGGCGGATGTTTGGCTCGACAAGTCTTCGAGGCTGATTTCCCCGTTGCAATATAGCGATTATTTGAAGAGCCGCGCCTTGTGGCACGAAAAGCGGGGGGAATATAAGGAAGCTAATGTGCTGACCAATCGGGCATGGGAAATTTCAGACAGCGTGTTTACCCGGCAAAGACAAGATAGAATCATTGAGTTTCAGAATACTATAACCCGGCAGGGGCTGGAGATTGAAAACCGGCGTCTTGAAGCGAGGACACAGCGGCAGAATACGATGTTGTTGTTATGCGCCTTTATATTTATTGTGGCTTTGTTCGGGGTATATGTCTATACTCGCCGTATCCGGGCCATTCATATGGAGGTGGCGAATACGCTTCGTATGCGTATTTTAGAAGAGGCGAACCGCCACGAAGGCATGGTGTCGGCGATGAGGAGCAGGCTTCTGAAGCAGGATGACACAATGCGGAGATTGCAGGCTATCAAGGATAATTCGGGACAAAGGAAGAAAGGATTGTCGAAATTTTCTGATGAGGATATCCGCGATATCCGCGATCTTTTGGATATTTGTTATGATGGATTCACCGACCGGCTTTTGGCGGCTTTTCCGCAACTTACGGAGGCCGATATTGACTTGCTTTGTATGGTGAAATTGAATCTTTCGAACAAGGATATTTCTTTGCTTATGGGCGCATCGGTTGAAGCCGTGCGCCAACGGAAATATCGCCTCAGAAATTCGAGGATATCATTGCCGGATGGAATTACGATAGAAGATTATATGGCAGGATTTTGAGCGTTGTGACGCGGTGAAATCAATTTGTTATGGACTGTGTTTGTGTTTTATATATAACATCTTGATATATAGTGTTATATGATTTGCGATTTTAGCATATTGTTATGCTGTCAAGTTGCGTTATTCACATATAATGGATTAAATTTGCGTGTAATTTCAATCCAATGTTTTTTATGATACGCACTTTATTTTTTGTTATTGTTTTAATCGGTATGGCTTTTCCTTCGGAAGCCCTTGCCACGGAAAATCGTGTGCTTCGCCGGGGGATGCCTGCCAATGAGATGCCCGCGCCGATGCGTGTGGCAGAAGCCTCAGATGATTCCGAGGGTGGAGTTCATCTGTCGGATGTTATGCTGACATCTTCTACCCCGGAAGTCGCAGGGGCCACGGCTGTACACTATGCGCGTGATTGCTATTCTAAAACTTGGCTTGGCCTTTTCTTTACCAATTCCATATCTTCCGAGTTGCGGTTTGACAATGACGGAGAGGCTGTGTATATCATGGATATTGCGGATGATGAGTACATGCAGGATTTGCGTGGGGAAAACCCCGAGCAGACGTGGCTCAAAGCCATTTCGATGGGAAATGGCATTTATGAACTTAAATCGGGCCAATGGCTTTACTCCAACGGCGAGACCAATCTTTATTTTGCCGCAGGGGCATATTCGGAGAGTACGAAAATGATTGAGATTCTGGATTCGTGGAAGTTTGAACTGACGGAAGACAGTTTCTCTCCCGAACCCCTCGCCGACGGGCGCAGGTTGTATTTCTGCATATTGGATCCTGAGGGGAATATCGCCGATTATACGGTGGATACCTCCTGGCGAAAGGTCGGCGACTTGCGCGAACCGGAAATACCATCTACGGCGGAGGTAAAAGAGTATATCCTTACCTGCCATACCAATCTGTACATGAAGGACCGCAGGCTTTTCATCGCAAAAGTAGCCATGGATGGCAACGACGTCTATATAAGCGGGCTTAGCCAGAGTTCGCAGGAATCAGTTATAAAGGGCACTCGCAACGGCAATAAGATAACTTTCAAGTCCGGGCAAATTTGCGACAAAGGGCCCCTTGGCTACTATATGTATGAATTGGATGCGGCCACGGTTGATTTCGAAAAATTGACGGATTATGGTTATCCTACCCTCAAAGCCGACAGGCTGTCGGAGTGGGTTTTTGAAATCGACGAGGAGAATAATGAAATCCGGGGCGCGGAAGACTTGGCCATCTTGGAATGTATGTGGGGGTATCCCGACGCAGAGTACAACACTTGCAAAAGTGATATTGTACTTGCGCCCTACAAAGATTGCGCCAAACAGCCCAAAGCCGCTGAAAATATCGGATATATGAATTTTAATGAAGAACGGGATGTAATTTGGTTCGATTACAGCGATTTCAGTGTTGACGAAGAATATATCAAGCCGTCGGAACTGTATTATTCGCTTTATTTTGACGGGGAACCGATGAGGTTTACCCCGGCGGATTTTCCCGGCCTTGGAGGCGAAGGTAATCTCATATCTGTAATATACCATGACGATACATATATTTTCGGATACAAGTCACCCATGCAAGTCACAGTCAGGTTCCCGAAGCGGGAATGGAACACCCTGGGAGTTGCCATTACGCATGTGCATCCCGACGGCAGGACCGAAAGCGAGATGTCGGTAATAGAGAATCCGAACTCGGCATTGGAAGGGGTGTCGGTAAATGGCGAGGTTGTGCATACAGAGTACTACAATATTATGGGTGCAAGGATTGACTCGCCCTCGAAAGGTTCTGTTGTCATTGTCCGTACCATCATGTCTGACGGGACAGTAAAGACGGAGAAGCGACTGTATTGAGTTTGCTGAATAATTTAAAGTATTAATCATTTTTTACATCAATATCTACTTACGGCTTGCAACGAGGCAATAGTTGCAAGCCGTAATTTTGTGAGGGCTTTATTTGAAAGCCGGTGCCGGGGGCTTTTGTGTGTTAACTATGCGTTAACTATTATTAAGATTTGGCGGGTTGATTGTTGGCAAAAAAAGTGTTAACTTTGCACCGAAATAATTTAATTACCAAAGGGTCCCGCTTGTTGACGTGAAGCCGGGATTCTTATTTTTTCAACGTCTTAAAAAAAAGAAAAGAAAATACAATCATGGCTATAACTTACATGACCCGTGAGGGTTACAAGAAAAAAATGGAAGAAATCGCTTATCTCGAATCGGTGAAGCGTCCTGAGATTTCACGCGCCATAGCCGAGGCACGCGACAAAGGCGACCTCTCCGAAAATGCCGAATACGACGCGGCAAAAGAGGCGCAAGGCATGCTCGAGATGAAGATTTCCCAACTGAAAGACCTCGTGGCAAATGCCCGCATTATCGACGACTCGAAACTCAACACCGACGAGGTGCAAATCCTCAACAAGGTGAAGATTAAAAACGTGAAAAACGGCATGGTTATCGAATATACAATCGTAGCCGACTCCGAGGCCAATCTTAAAGAAAAGAAAATTGCCTCGTCGACTCCCATCGCCCAAGGCCTGCTTGGCCACAAGCTCGGCGACGTGGTAGAAATCAAGGTGCCCGCCGGACTGATGCAGTTTGAGATTGTCGAAATCTCCATTGGCTAACCAACCGTGCATCGCGCATCATAAATTGTGCATTGAAAAATGGCCTCGATTTTCTCCAAAATAGCCGCCGGCGAGATTCCCTCGTACAAGGTGGCCGAAAGCGATAAATTTTACGCTTTCCTCGACATCAATCCCGTGGCGAAAGGTCACACTCTCGTGATTCCGCGTCAGGAAGTGGACTACATCTTCGACATCGACGACACGCTGCTTGCCGAATTTGAGATTTTTGCCAAGCGTGTTGCCAAAGCACAGCGTCGCGCCTTCGGATGCCGCAAGGTGGCGCAGGTGGTGCTCGGCCTTGAAGTGCCCCACGCCCATATACACCTCCTCCCCATTAATTCCGAGGCAGATGTCGACTTCCGTCGCCACCTTTCCTTCACACAGGAAGAAATGGCCGAAATCGCCGCTGAAATCGCAAAAAACTTTGAATGAAATCCATGAAAAAGTCAACATTATATATAATGGCCGCGGCTGCCATGACTGTGTTTGCCGCATGTTCCGGTCAACAAGGCTGGAAGGTGGAAGGTAACGTGGCAGGTGCCGATGCCGACCAAAAGATTGTGCTTCAAGGTTTTAATGCCGGTAATTGGTACACGGTCGACTCTCTCGCCATAGGTGCCGACGGTTCGTTTGCATATGCGGCGGAGCATGGAGCGCAGTTCCCCGACATCTATCGTCTGAACTATGCCGGAGAAAGCATCTATTTCCCCATCGACTCGATAGAGACCGTAACGGTTGAGGCAAATGCCTCGGCTTTTGGTTCGGATTATAAACTCGACGGCACGCCTCAGGCTCGTGCCATGATGGAAATCGACCGCAAGATTGCCTCCGTTGTATCGGAAAAAGGCGTGCAGGCCGCGCTCACCGACTCGCTGCTCAAACGCGACCTCAACCAGGCCGTGCTCGACGATTCCATCGGCGTCCTCTCATATTATATAATAAACAAGACGCTCGGTGGCCAGCCCATGTATTCGCCGGTCGACCGCCGCGATGTGGCCATGCTCGGAGCCACAGCGCAGAAATTCAATCAGTTGCTGCCTTCCGACCCTCGCACAAAATACCTCGAACGTCGCTATCTTTCGGCGCGTCAGGCGATAAATCCCGGCAAGGGCGTTACTATCGAGGCTCAGGAGGTGAGCGTGCTCGACATCGACCTCTACGATGAGAAAGGCCAAAAACACAGTCTTGCCGAAGTGGCAGGCAAAGGCAACCCGGTGATTCTCTGTTTCACGGCTTACAACTCGGAAGCGTCACTTCCCTATAATGTGGAACTCAACCGCCTCTATGAGGCTTATCGCGGACAAAACCTGGAAATTTATCAGGTGGCCTTCGACTCCGACGAGCGTGCATGGCGCGAGACTGCCGCAAACCTGCCTTGGATTACCGTGCGCAACAACCCCACCGACGGCGACAAGCTCCTGCGCACCTACAATGTGGGCATGCTGCCCATCTCGTTTGTCATCAACCGCCAAGGTGAAGTGGTAGAGCGAGTAGCCGACCCCACGACTCTCGAATCTTCGATTCGCAAAGTGCTGTGACCGGCAGACAATATATCCCCGAAGAAAAACAACAGGCCATCGGACGCGAGCAGGCCAAGTATGCAGTGCGTCCGATGGTCGGTTCCGACGGCCGGCCCGACGTTTCGACGTGGGCCGGCTGCGTCGTACGCCCCCTCGGCTTCATTCTTGATGCCTGGATAAATCCGCCGGCCAACCTTATCGTCGACGATTGCGACCTGTGCTCGGAAATAGTTTCGGCCAATAATTATGGAGAACCGGTTGAAGAGATAACCGGCCCGGCCATTTACGCCGGATATATCCGCCGGATATGGGGCCATTTCCTGATGAACACCACCGCCCGACTGTGGTATCTGCTTAAAGGCGCGCCGTCCGACGCCAAAATCGTCTTTGCCGTTGCAGAAGATGAAAATACCGGGTTCTGGGAAACGGGCAACTATGCCGAGCTGTTCGACATGCTTGGCATTGCCGGCCGTATCGTTGTAATATCCGGCCCCACGGCGTTCCGTTCCATCGCAGTGCCCGCCCTCGGCTTCAATTTGCAGACACATATCAGCCCCGAGTGGCGCGAAATCTTCGATCTTCTGCGCCGGGAAGCCCTGTCGCGTACTGCGCCGGAGGCCAATAGTCCTAAAAAAATATTTTTCAGCCGTTCGGCCTGGAAAACGCATATTGCCAAGGATATCGGCATCGAACTGCTCGACAATTATTTCGCGCGCAACGGATATGCTGTAATCAGTCCCGAGAAACTCACGCTCTCGGCCATGATTCGACTGTTGGATTCGGCCGAGGCCATCGCCTTTACGAGCGGCTCGGTGGCTCACAACATCTTGCTCGCCCGCGAGGGCACATTCGTTACGATTGTGGAAAGCCTGCCGACACAAAAAATCTTTCAGGTGGCCGCCAACCTCGCTTCCGGCATCAGTCCGGTCTACATAGAGGGAAGCCTTGCCGTTCGTCCCGTCGAGGAGGGTTCAGGCCCGTGCCTGTATCATTACACCGACTTCTGGCAAAAATATACCGAGGACACCGGCGGATGCCATCCCGACGAAAAATACCTTTCAGACCGTGCCGTGAAGCGTCGCTTGCGCACGTTCTTCCATTCATACAGACGGCTGTATAAGAAGGCCATATCCTATGATATGTATCTTCTCGACGAAGCCGATTTATATTTCCGTGCTCTTGAACGCTCTAAGGAAGCCTTGCGCCCGTGGCTCTATGGCGAGCGAGCCCTTTAT
This sequence comes from Muribaculaceae bacterium, assembly GCA_009775125.1. GTDB lineage: Bacteria > Bacteroidota > Bacteroidia > Bacteroidales > Muribaculaceae > CAG-873. Next base: position 24,798 of record VSPD01000010.1, read on the forward strand.
CTATCCGACTATCTCGATCCGTATTTCTGGGCGCGCCGCATCAAGCGTTTTCTCCGCAGACGATGACCGCGAAAGAGTTCGAAATAGAGTTCCGCCGGCTCTACCTGCCTTTGGGAATGTACGCTCTCCGGATTGTGGGCGACTCCGGCGATGCGGAAGATGTTGTAGAAGACGCATTTTTGAAAACATGGCAGCGCGTCGAGGCAGGGCTGGAAATCGACAATTTCCGGCCATTCATCTACCGGGCTGTCCACAACGAGTGCATCAGCTTTCTGCGCGCGAAAAAAGAAACCGTTGAAATAGATGCCATCGCGGAAATCGGCGATGAGGAAATAGACACATCGATACGCGACGCCCGCATCTGGCAGGCCGTGGACCGTCTGCCCGACAAATGCCGCGAGATTTTCCTGATGAGCAAGCGCGACGGCATGACCAACGAGGAAATTGCCGACGAACTCGGCCTCTCGGTAAAAACCGTCAAAAACCAACTCACCAAAGCCTTCTCGCGTATGCGCGAAGCCCTCTCCCCCGGCCACAAGCCCTTCTTCCTCCCTTTCCTCTAAAAATTTTTTGTTTTCGGGTAGGACTTTTTTCGATTCATTGCGTCATAGAGGTAAAACCAATCAAAAAACGACGTTATGAAACGATTTGTCATTCTTTCACTCGCACTGCTGTTTGTCGTGTCGGCCACGTCGGCACGTCAGCCCCAAAGCGGATACCGAGGTTTTGCCGAATGGGCCAACAGCCTTGGCTCTGTCGACATGTGGTATCCCGGAAACCGTGAGTCAACTCTTTATACCGGCATATCCACCTCGCACGGCTATCAGATAAACCCCATTTTCTTTGCCGGCGCCGGTATCGGCCTGGAACGCTGCGGCAAAATCGACAGTTGGCTCGTACCGGTGTTTGTGCAAGGCCGCGCCGACCTTAAATTCGGTCGTTTTACACCTTTCGGCGACATCCGTCTCGGCTACAATCTTTCGCAGGGCGGGGGTGTGTACTTTTCGCCGAGCATAGGCTACCGCTTTAATTGGGGCCGCAAGATGGGTATAAATCTTGGTGTCGGCCTTACCGTCCAGCGCTATTCTTATGATATTTACAGCGGTGAAATCGTCGACCCCGACTTCGGCTACATAACCTATGAGAAGATAGGCAAGGGCCACGGCACAAAAGCATTTTTCTCTTTCCGTATAGGATTTGATTTCTGACATGGCAGACAACGATAAAAATATACGATTTGTGGCCCGTCACTATTGCAAGGGGCTGTTTTCGGCCGATGCAGCCTGGCGGCGTCTTGGCATAGCCCCGTCGATGAGCATTTGGCGGCGGTACAGGGTGGCGGCGGTTTTGGCCGGGGCGATAGCCTTGTCGGCCGCGGCGGCCATAATCTATCATCAGTATGATGTGCGGGCGGAGATAGAATCCGAAACACTTACTCTTTCGCCGATGGAGACTGTAAAGGTGGTCGATTTTGAAAACGCGCCCCTGCCTGTGGTGGTCGAGCGTATCCGCGAGGTCTACGGTGTGGAAGTGGACGGCCTGCCCGAGAATGCCGATGATTATGTGCTGTCGCTCCATTACGAAGGCACGCCTGTCGACCTTGTCGACACGATAAACGACCTGCTATCAACGGAAATGACAGTTAAGTAAATATGAAGCGCATCATATTCCTTATATTGGCGGCCGTCGCTCTGTCGGCCGCGGCGCAGAATGTAACCGTAAGCGCTATCGACCGTCCTGCCGCCGAGGTGTTCCGCAGCATTGTGGGGCAGACGGGCATGAATTTCGTGTACTCGTCGGACTTGCTTGCCGGAGTCAAGGTGACGGTAGATGTAAAGGACAAGCCTTTGCGCAAGGCTCTCGACATAATATTCAAAGACACCGGCATCGAATACAAAATCAAGGGCCGAAATGTGGTGTTGAAAAAGAAACGCGTTGCCAAAGAGAAGCCTCGGCCGGTGAATGCGCCTAAGTTTGAGGTGGCGACGCCATCGGCCGATAAATCCACATTGCTCGAGGAGATTGTGGTTGTGTCGCGTCTTGAATCGCCCGCTGTCGAGACTGCCGAAATCGGAGCGCGGAAAATGACCGAGGCGCAGATACGCAACACCCCCGTGCTGTTTGGCGAGAACGACGTGATAAAGGCGCTTCAAACCCAGCCGGGCGTGGCGGAAGGCACCGAAGGCATGGCGGGAATGTATGTTCATGGCGGGAATGCCGACGAGAACCTGTATATGCTCGACAATGTCCCGCTCTATCAGGTGAACCATTTTGGCGGCCTGTTCTCGGCATTCAATTCCGATATAATCCGCTATGTCGATTTCTTCAAATCGTCGTTTCCGGCGAAATACGACGGACGCCTGTCGTCGTTTGTGGATGTGCGCACACGCAACGGCTCCTCCGACGGCCACCATGGCTCGGCGCGTATCGGGCTCACTTCCGGGGCGTTCAACATCTCCGGTACGATAGGCTCGCGCACGTCTTATCTCGTGGGGCTGCGACGATCGTGGTTCGACGTGCTTTCTGTGCCCGCGCTTGCCTTGATAAATTCAGGCGAACAGGAAGAAATCCGTTTTCATTACTATTTCATGGACCTCAATGCCAAAGTGTCGCACCGCTTCTCCGACAAGGCCACCGGCTTTGTGAGCGTATATTTTGGCGACGATTATCTTAAAACCGGCTCGAAAGATAAAGATTCCGAGTCGTACAGCGGATGGCTCTATGACGAAAAATACAATTTCCATTGGGGCAATCTTGTGGCGCAGACCGGATTGAACTATCGCTTCTCGCCGGAGATGTCGGCCGAATTCACCGCGGCCTATACCCGCTATTTTTCAGGCATACGTCGCCATGAAGTTGAATATTTGAAAGATTCGGAAAGCGTCGACGAGACCGATGCGTATTCTCGTACCGATAATAATATCAACGACTGGATTTTTCGAGCCGACTTCGACTGGCATGTTTCGGAAAACTCGCGGTTGAGATACGGAGCCAATTATGTGCGTCATTCGTTTTTGCCTTCGCGCACATTCCGCAGCAACAGGGTAGGGGACGCTCTCGTTGAGTCGCGCGATTCAACAAATGCCTATGGAGCCAACGAGTTCAATATATATGCCGAGGACGACCTGAGCCTCGGCCGGCATGTCAGGCTTAATGCCGGGGTGCACGCCTCGTTGTTTTATATCGACGGAAAAACGAAAGGCGGTGTGTCGCCGCGCCTGTCGGTGAACTGGCGTCCGAGAGCCGATCTGTCATTTAAAGGAGCATACAGCCGCACGGTGCAGTATGTGCACCAACTGTCGAGCACTTACCTTTCGTTGCCTACCGACCAATGGATTCCCATAACCGGGTCTTTCAAGCCGCAAACAGCCGACAAGATTGCCGCGGGAGCATATTGGCAGCCCGACGGCGGGACATACGCCTTCTCTGTCGAGGCTTATTGGAAATGGATGCACAATCTTGTCGACTACCGCGACGAGTACTATCTGCGTCCGCCTCTCGAGATGTGGAACGAGCGCATTGTCGCAGGCCGCGGCACAGCCAAAGGTATAGACGTCAAGGTTGAAAAAGTTTTCGGCAAACTTACGGGCCACATCGCCTACTCGCTGGCATGGGCCGACCGCACTTTTGCCGGAAAGAACGGCGGACGCACCTTTCCGGCAAGGTTCGACAATCGTCACTCTATAAACATACTTCTCAATTGGAAAGTGAGCGACAAAGTGCAGTTGAACGCATCGTGGACCGGCCGGTCCGGCAACCGATTCACGCTGCTTACGCAGATGTGGCAGACTCCCGATTTCGACGGCTTCGACAGTTATTACTCCGAAGATGCGCCTCTGCGTGCGCCGGTCAACAACTACCGCCTGCCGTTCTACCACCGTCTCGACCTGTCATGCACCGTAAACAACAGCCGTGGCTACTGGACTTTCAGCCTCTACAACGCATATAGCCATATGAACACTATTGGCGTGCGCCGGGCTTGGCGCGACGTGCGCGTCAACGGCTCCACGGTGTCGCGTCCTGTTTTCCAAAAAATAAAAATATTACCGATAATTCCCTCAATATCATATACATGGCTTTTCTGAATAAATTGGCTCCCATGGCATTGGCCCTGCTTATGTGGGGATGCTATGAAGATTTCACGCCAAAGGTCGACACGCGGCCGGTGCTGTGCCTCAATTCCTTGATTACGGCCGGAGAGCCTGTCGAGGTGGAGGTGACTCATACATGGCTGTTTACCGACGAAGCCGGATCGGCCGACCACGGTGTCGACGATGCTCGCGTCACGGTTTATGCCAACGGCGAGGCCGCAGGCCCCGATTACATTGCCCGTGAGGGCGACCATATCAAGATAGTGGCCGAGAGTCAACGCTACGGGCGTGCCGAAGCCGAAGTGACGGTGCCGTACAGCGTAATTCCCTCGGTGGGTAAATGGTCGGCGACAAATGTGTCGGTGTGGAGCGGGCCGACACAGGGCCGGACCGAGGCCGACATTAGTTTCAGCCTGAATGTCGAGCTTGAAGTGCCCGACCCGGCCGCTGCCGTAAATTACTATCATCTCGACCGGCGCAAGTTTCCGGAAAATGAGCCGGATATCTACGGATATAAAATGTCGATATACGAAGGCTCGCTCGCAACAGAATTTGAACCGATATTCTCCGAGCATATCAGCGAGCTCGACGCCGTAAGCGGCAACGACAGTTTTGGCTTCACTTTCTTTACCGACCGCCAATTCTCAGGGAAGACCTACACTCTGCATCTGCACAATGAAGGAATGAGATACTATATAGAGTGCGAGGGCTTCGACAGCGCGTTGCTCGACTGCGGGCTCGTGTTTACATTAAGCTCGGTGTCGGAAAGTTACTATAACTGGGCTGTCTGCAAATGGAACACCGACAATGGCTTGATGGGCGACCTTGGCGACATAGGCCTCGGCGACCCCATGTGGGGCTATTCCAACGTCTCGACCGGCGCCGGCGTCGTGGCCGCCCGCTCCCGTTCGGAATGCGCCCTCAACATCGCCCCCTTCCTCAAAGACCATGTAGGAACACCGTAGGAAGATGGTGTGTAAAAAGGATGTTTAAGCGGCACAAGCCGAAATTCCGGTGCATGGAATCGCGTAGCGATTCAAGAATGTAGCCGGGGGTGAAGCGATAGCGGAACCCCCGGTATGTTGAGGTTGGTTCATCGTGGTATCGGAGCGAGCGGCAGCGTAGCGTTCTGCACCACGGTTGGCGTTATCGAACGCTCCGGCAGGCTCCGCTCCAACACCATAATAAATAACATCCACGCCCGCCCCCCAGGGCTGTCGCCCTGCGCTACAATATTTGTCTCCTAACGGAGACGCAATGCACCGTAATTACGGATTGACCCTATTTAAGCCGAGATTGTAGGGACGCACGGCCCGTGCGTCCGTAGATGACAAATTGATTATCAACGATATACCGATATGATTTCCCGGACGCACGAGCCGTGCGTCCCTACTGTTTGGAATTTTAATATACCGCCAATATTTTGCCACAAGCCGGAGGCTTATGTTCCTGCGAAATTAATTTTTTGCGGTTAGGGAGATTTTTTGTATTTTTGCCCCCGATTATACTCTTTTTATGAAAAAATCCAATTATAACCTTATTAATAATATAGGCGGCTGGCTGTGTTTCGTGATTGCAGCAGTGACTTACCTGCTCACGATAGAGCCTACCGCAAGTTTCTGGGACTGCCCGGAGTTTATCTCCCAGGGTGCCAAACTTGAAGTGGGTCACCCGCCGGGCAACCCTATCTTTATGCTTGCGGCCCGTTTCTTCGTCACGCTTTTTGGCGGCGTAGAGCATGCGGCAGTGGCCGTAAACTCAATGTCGGCTCTGCTTAGCGCGGCCACAATTTTGCTCCTGTTCTGGTCCATTACCCATCTTGCGCGCAAAATCATGGTGGCCGACGGCTCGGAGCCTTCGGTGTTCCAGACAGTTATAATCATGGCCGCCGGCCTGTGCGGCTCATTGGCCTACACGTGGAGCGACACCTTCTGGTTCTCGGCTGTCGAGGGCGAGGTATATGCCTTCTCGTCGTTCTGCACCGCGCTTGTGTTCTGGCTCATCCTGAAATGGGAAAACCGTGCCGACGAGCCTCATTCCGACCGCTATCTTGTCTTAATTGCTTATGTGATAGGTGTTTCGATAGCCGTGCACTTGCTCAACCTGCTGTGTATCCCGGCTATTGTGCTCGTCTACTATTACCGCCGTCACAAAGATGCCGACGCCAAAGGCTCGCTTATGGCCTTGGGCGTATCGGTGGTGATTGTGGCCGCCATACTCTACGGACTTGTGCCCGGCTTTATCAAGGTGGCGCAAGGCTTCGAGCTTGTGGCCGTGAATACCCTTGGCATGGGCTACAACATGGGCGTGATAATCTACGCCGTGGCTCTTGTGGCTGTGCTTGTGCTTGCCGTGGTGGCAATCAACCGAGCCAAATCCGTGGCTTCGGTGAAATGGCTTGTTTTCTTCGCGCTTGTGCTGTCGGGCCTGACTTTCGTTACCGACTCCGTATGGGTGTGGGTTCTTCTTATCGCCGTGGTTGGCGGTGGGCTCGCTTTCATGCCCAAGGTGCCGGTGCGCGTTTTCAATGTGATGATGCTCAGCATCCTGGTTATCTTTGCCGGATATTCGTCATATGCGCTCCTTCTTATCCGCGCCTCGGCCAACACGCCGATGAACCAGAACGCCCCCGACAACGTGTTCGCTCTCGCTTCCTATCTCAACCGCGAGCAGTACGGCCAGCGTCCGCTGTTCCTCGGCCCGGTTTATGCTGAGACACTCGACCTTGTGGCCAACAACGACCCTTCGAATCCGCAGTATTTCGCGGCTGTCGACGAAAACGGCATCCCCGTGACCAAGACCTACGACAATATCCTCCGCGACGAGAACGGCGCAGCCGTGGACCGCGGCGAATCGTCGTATATGAAAGTGACCAAAACATCTGCCTCCGAGCCCGACAAATATGTTAAGGCCGGATGGACTCCCGACTATGCCACGGCTCCCGACTTGAACATGCTCTTTACGCGCGTGTATTCGTCGGATCATATCAAAGGATATAAGGACTGGGGTCTGCATGAGAATTCCGACCTTGCAAACCTGCCCTATCTTGTGCCGGCCGACACCCGTCGCCAATGGGCCGAGACCGGGTATGCCCCTGTCTACCAGCTGATGTCGTATCTGCCCAACCTGCAACCCATTTCCACATCTACCGACGGTTATGTCGGCCCCGAGAATTATGCTTGGAAGGCTTCTTTCGGCGACAATTTCCGTTATTTCATGAATTACCAGCTCAATCACATGTACTGGCGCTACTTCATGTGGAATTTTGCAGGGCGGCAGAACGATATCCAGGGTAACGGCGAGCCTCATCTCGGCAACTGGATTTCGGGCATCCCCGCAATCGACAATATGCGCCTTGGCGACCAGAGCCTCCTACCCGAGGAATTCTCTACGGGCAACAAGGGCCACAATGTGTTCTTCATGCTGCCGCTGCTTCTTGGCCTGTTTGGCATCGTCTGGCAGTCGCTTTGCCGCCACCGCGAGAATCCCAACCGTGGCATCGAGCAATTCTGGGTGGTATTCTTCCTGTTCTTCATGACGGGTATCGCCATCGTGCTCTATCTTAACCAGACTCCCGGCCAGCCCCGCGAGCGCGACTACGCTTTTGCCGGTTCGTTCTACGCCTTTGCAATATGGATTGGCCTCGGTGTTCCGGCCGTGGCGCGTTTCATATCCTGGGCATGGGACAAGGCCGTGAAAAAAGGAGGCGAGGCTCGCACGAAAGACATTGTCGCGGCTGCCGTGGCCTGCGTGGTGGCTGTGGCCGTGCCATTGCAGATGGTGTCGCAGACCTGGGACGACCACGACCGTTCCGGCCGCTACACCGCCCGCGATTTCGGCGCCAACTATCTTAACTCGCTCGATGAAAACGCCATAATCTTTACCAACGGCGACAACGATACTTTCCCGCTGTGGTACGCCCAGGAGGTAGAAGGCATCCGTACCGACGTGCGTGTGGTGAACCTCTCGTACCTCTCTACCGACTGGTATGCGCGCCAGCAGACACATCCCTATTACGATGCGGCTGCCATCGACATGACGGCAACCCCGTCAGACTACGCCTACGACAATCTCGTGTACTCGTTCCGTTCGCCCTCAGGTGTCGACAATACTCCCGTCGAAGTGATTCAAGGCTTGAAAGAATTCTATGCTTCCGAGCCCACCACGAAATATACAGGCCGTCCGCTCCACCTGCTCACACGTCCCAACATGTTTGCCAAGGTGCCTGCTGATGCCGCCAAGGCCTTTGCCATCAATCCGCAGGGTCCCGACTCGGTGCTCCGTATCCCCTATATGGCCGACACCCTCGACCTTTCCCGCTCGCTCGGCTCGAGCTTCGGACTTTCCAAGCTGTTGAGTTTCGATATTGTGGCCAACAGTATCGCCGGCGGCTTCAAGCGCCCGGTATATTTCGCCACAACCGTGCCGTCGAGCTATTACCTCGGCCTCGAGCCGATGCTCAACACCACAGGCCTCGCCTTGCAGGTTACGCCGTTTGTCAACGCCGGCATATCGCCCACCGTCGAGAAAGCGTATGAGAACATCACCTCGCGCTTCCGCTGGGGCGGTCTCGACGCCGACGACGCCGAGGGCCTTTACCTCGACGAGACTGTGCGCCGCATGGTGTCGACAGTGCGCAATTCGATGATTGAGACTGCCGAGCATCTTATCAACTCCGGAGAATATCCCGCTTCCGACTTTGCCAAGCAGTGGGCCAAGGAGCACAACCTGCCCGTGCCCGAAAACCGCTACGATATGGCCCGCGCCCTACTCAATCTCATGGAGGAAAAACTTCCCTCTAAGGTTACGCGCTACGAAAGCCTCACCGATATGCCCGCCATAGTGCTCTATCTCAAACTGAACGCGCTCACGGGCAATGCCGACGACCTCGCACATGCCGAAGCACTCATGGCCGAGGCAATGCCGCGCTACGCCGCGCTGTCGCGCTACGCCGCATCGCTCAATGCGTCAAGACTCCACTCTCTCGGCAACAGCGAGACTTTCGCGCTCCGATATGTGCCTATGCTTCTCGGTTTCCAAAATCACATCGACCTTGTGAAGCGTCTGCGCGAGGTGCCCGACGGAGAGCAATATATCAAGGCTCTGGCCGACCTCATAAGCATCGACAACGGCACATATGTCTACCATTGGCTCTATCTCGAAGATATGCCCACGGCAGAGCTTGAGAAATACCGCGAGCAACTGGCCGGCACCGGCTGGGACGAAGTGGCCGACAAGGCAATCACGCTCTCGTCGCTGCACGATGCCACAGGCATCGACCGCATGGGCCGCACCAACGACTTTGTCCGCGACTACGCCGTGTCGGTGTCCGATCTCAAAAGGCTCAACCCCGGCCTATGAAAAGAGTGTGTCTAATAACAAATGTTAAATCGAGGGTCCGGTATTTTGGTGCGGGTTTTCCACTGCCGTTTTAGGAGTGTACTGGATGTACACGACTGAAACAAAGTGGGAAAGACGCCCAAAAGACCGGCAGGAAGGTAACTTGTCGCGTTATTAATCACACCGTATTAAAGGATTGACACCCTTTTTTTAATTTTAGAATATGTCAATTAACAAATCTTTTAGCCCACGGCTTCTCTTTGGTGCTTTTCGTGTAACTCTTCGGTCATGTGGCGTCTGCCACACTCCCTCATCGTTACGCAAAAATCACTCAAAGATAAGCCGCCCTCGTTTTTAACATTTGTTATGAGACACACTCTAATCGAGCAGCCGCCGCTGCTTTACCGTCTTCTTTTCCCCGAGGCTGTATGGCGTGTCAAACAGCCCGGGCGAAAAGTGGTGTATCTCACTTTCGACGACGGTCCCATCCCGTGTGTCACCCCCTGGGTGCTCGACCTCTTGCGCGAGCACGGCATAAAGGCCACTTTCTTTATGGTGGGCGACAACGTGCGCCGCAACCCTGCCTTGGCGCAGCGTGTCCGCGACGAAGGGCACAGCGTGGGCAACCACACCATGCACCACTTGCAAGGATTCAAAGTGAGGTCGACACACTATCTGCGCGACATCGCCGCCGCCAACGAACTGATAGGCTCTCATCTGTTCCGTCCGCCCCACGGGCTTATGCGTTGGGCGCAGGCCGCCGTAATCAAGTCGCACTATAACATAATAATGTACGACCTGGTCACGCGCGATTACAGCCGCAAGCTCACCCCCGACCGTGTTGTCGACAATGTGCGCCGGTTCACACGCAACGGTTCGATTATCGTTTTTCACGATTCTTTGAAGGCTTGGCCCAACTTGCAGACGGCTCTCCCCCGCGCCATTCAGTGGCTCAAAGACGAAGGCTATGAATTCCTCCCCCTCGGCTGAGGCCGCACGGCTCATAAAAGAGGCCGTAATGGCCGAAGGAGCGTATGCCGCGGGCATAGCCCGGGCCGAGGCCGTGGATGCAGAAGCCGTAGAAATATACGACAGATGGATAGCCGACCGCAGGCACGGCTCCATGGCGTTTGCCGAACGCTATCGGGAAATCCGCCAAGACCCGCGTCTGCTGCTCGACGGCGCGCGCACCATAGTGTCGGCGGCGTTCAACTATCATCACCTCTCGCCCGACCTCGGCGTGGCCGAATATGCCCGTGGCGCCGACTACCATATTGTACTCCGCGACCGTCTTGGCCGCGCGGCCGCCGCCATAGAGGCTGCTCTCGGCGGCGCGACGCGCGTGTGCGTCGACTCCGCGCCCATCCGCGAGCGATACTGGGCGCGACGTGCCGGCCTTGGCTTTATTGGCATAAACAATCATTTTATCATACCCGGAGCGGGCTCGCATTTTGTGCTTGGCGAAATCTTGTGGACCGGCGAAGCCCGACCAGATTCTCCATGCGCCCTTACGTGTGGCGAGTGCATGGCATGTGTGGAAAAATGCCCTGTTTCGGCCCTTCGCCCCGACGGCTCATGCGACACCTCGCGCTGCCTGTCGTATCTCACCATCGAGCATAGCGGCGACCTGCCCGCGGGCACCGACCTCCACGGGCGCCTGTTCGGCTGCGATATATGTCTGAAAGCGTGCCCTCACAACGCCACGGCTCCCCTCTCAAAAATCGACGAATTTTCCCCCTCGCCAACTCTCTCATCCTATCTCGCCGCCCTCCGCGGCGACACCACGGCTCCCGTATCCTTCCGTGCCGCCACCCGAGGCACCGCCCTCACACGCCTGCCTCTCCACCGGCTCCTCCGCAACCACAGCCGGCAAGATTGAAAACAAGAGAGCGTATATTGCATGGTCGAGAATCACGTTGCGATTCCCGAAACCAACCTCGAATATCGATGAGCAAGCCGGAGGCTCGCGTTCCTGCATGGGATGTAGGAACACAAGCCTCCGGCTTGTGAAAATTGCACAAGGTGTATAGCTCCAATGAGAGGGGGTCAGGAGACGGCGCCTTCGATGAGGCCTTCGGCCACGACGGCGGATGTGGCTTTGTTGGTGATGGTGTAGTGGATGGCGTTTGACACGGCGGCCTCGTTGAAGTCGGCTTCGATGATGTAGGTTGTCGAGGGCTCGCCTTCGAAAATCACTTCGGCTTCTTTGCGCAGTTTCGGATTTTTTTGATTGGAATAGAACACGAAGTCGGAATCGGACGAGAAGAATTCGAGCGATACGCGTCGTTGGTCGCTGCTTGTGTTTGCCTCGTGGGTATATTTCTCGATAAGTTGGCCTTTGATGGCTATTGGAAACAGGAGGACATGGCTGCTGCGACCGGTTTTAAAATTCCACGGCGCACGTTTGTATTCGGCTTCTTTTTCAATACCGGCCTTAACCATTTCGGCGGTCATGGCTATGCCTCGCTGCGCGTAGGCATTTATGAGGTCGTCGACAGGGCTGGAGCTTGAAATGTCGTAATAGAAATTGCGGAGGGCAAGGTGCTGCACGAAGTCCTTGTGCACCAATTGGTAGGCGGCGCCGGCCGAGATTGCCCCTCCGGCTCGGAGCGAGCCCATATCGGAAATCTGCACGTCGTAGTCCTGGCCGAGCACGTCGTAAACGGCTGTCTGCAAGCGGCTTTTGATAAGGAAGTTGCACGAGAGGCCTCCGGCGAATACCACACGGTCGATGCGCGTCTTTGTCTTGGCATCGGCGAGGATTTCCTTAACTTTCGCCACGATGTTGTCGAAAGTGTGGTTGAATACCTTTTTGATGAAGTCGTCGGTGGTGTATTGGCAGCCGTCCATAAGATACTCGCCTAGACGGGCGGCAGCGGCCTTGTGGCCGTTGTCGAGAAGCCAGCGGCGCAGCGATGCCTCGAATGAGAACGGCACGGAAGGAAGTGAATGAATATCGCGTGAGTTTTTGATGCGGAGCCATGCGTCTTCCATGAGGATGCGGTTGTCGATATTTGCGAAATAGGGGGTGAGGATGGCCTCGCGCAGGTCGAAATCGGAGAGCGAGTCGTAGGCCACGCCGGCATCGGTTTTGAGGTCGCGGGTGAGGTCGCGGAGCATGTAGAGGTAGAAAGCCTCGTCGATGTCGTTGCCGCCGGCGGCGGAGCCGTCGGAGTTTACAACCATCTCGGCGCACCAGTCGGGATTGTCTTCTGTGCCGTGGTTAGCCTCGCGGAGAAGGCATATGTCGGTGGTGCCGCCGCCGAGGTCGACCACAAGCGATGTGCGTCCTTCCTTGAAACCCACCTTTCCGTCGGCGGCTATATTGTAGAGGCTCCACACCAGCGGGCCTTCGGGCTCGGAGAGGATATGTGCCTGGGGGGTAAACACCTCGCGGGCTATTCGCACCATCACGCGCTTGTTGTCGTCGGTCCAGATTGTTGGGATGGTGAGGCCCCATTTTATCTCGCTTGCCTCGACCGGACGCTCCACCAGGCCCGACACGCGGGACAGACATTCGATTTTGAGCACGCGCAGGAAAATCTTGATGATGGAGATAAGCGGGAAATCGAGGGCTGCATATGTGTCGTTGCCGTGATATAGCATCATCTTGAAGCGTTCGAAGCCTACGAAATCGTCGCTGCCTATGAGGCTTTTGTAATTCTTAATCGCTTCCTTGCCCCATACAATATTGGGATTCTCGGACTGTATGACGCGCGAGGCGATGCGGAAGTCGGAGTCGGGCACGGCATCGAAATCGGCTATGAGCCTGTCGAGGAAGGCACGGGAGATGTAGAACCAGGTAGCATCCTTGGCATAGTCGCCGGTGGAGTGGATAAATGTGGGGGAGGAGTATTTGAGCGAACCGTCGTCGTTATGGTCGCTCACAAGACAGCATCCGGAATTTGTGGAGCCGAAATCTACGGCTATCGCGGCAATATATGATGACATATGATCGGTTGTTTTTTCTGTGATAAATTTATTCGGCATCCATGGCTGTGAGGTGGGCGGCAATGCGCCGGAGGAGGGTTTCGTCGACGGATGAGGCTTTTGTCTCGAAACTGAGGCGGGAGTTGCCTGCGCCGTCGGGGGTGGTGCATACGAGGCGCACGAGGCCGTCGGCGTCGCGCGAGAGGGTGAACACCACGCGGTCGCCCACGGTGAGAGGCTCGGGGAAAGAGACGTCGCCTTTGAAGAATTCGGGCTGGCGGTTGTAGGCGAAGTGTTTGGCTGCCACATCGTTTTCTATTATCGTGACGGGAAGCGACGAGCCGGTAGCCGGCATGTAGCGGTTGAACGTGCGAGCCTCGATTACGACGGGGTCGGAGCGCAGAATCATGTTTTCCACTACGAGGCGGCCGTTTCGGTCGAGAGTGAGCAGTCCGTAGGCGTGACCGCGGTCGTCGAGGCGGATGTCGTAGTTTACGCCGCCTTCCACCAAGGCGAGGGCATAGCGTGCGGCTCCCTTGGCAATGGCCTGGTCGGGGTCGTTGAGCTCGGCCTTCACATCGGGGAGGTGCTTGGCGATGGCTTGCTTTATGGCTTTCATCTTCGAGGCTCCTCCGGCAAGGCACACGCGGTCGATGCGCAGGTCGGGGTTGTCGCGGCGAGCCTCGGCTATGGCGCGGTCAATCACGGCCATGGCGCGTGAAATTACCGGGTCGGTATATTGCACGAATTCGGCCACGTCGATGTCGATGGTCTCGACTTGCCCGTCATGTCCGGCCACGTCGATGGTCTGGAATCCTGCCGTGCAGAGGTCTTTTTTATATGTTTCGTATTGTACGAGGAGCGAGTCGGTAACTGCGGCTTCGTCGAAGGGGAAGCCTGCGGTCTCATAGGACATGCGTATAAGCTCCATGTCGAAGTTGCGTCCCCCCAGGCGCGGGTCGCCTTCGGAGGCGAGCACACGGTAGTCGGTGTCGGAGGTGCGGGTGATAATGCTCACGTCGAGTGTGCCGCCTCCCATGTCGAACACCATCACGGTCTCATCCACTCCGATATTGTAGGATATGGCGGCGGCGGTAGGCTCGTTGATTACTTGAAGCACCTTTATACCGGCTTGCTCGGCGGCAAGTTTTGTTTTCTGGCGTTGGATGTCGGAGCACACGGCGGGAACGGTAATCACGGCCTTGTCGGAGGAATCAAATCCCTGTCCGCTGCGGAAGGCGTTGGCATGGGATATGAGTTTGTGATATATGCAGGCGGCCGGTTCCACGGGCGATATGCGCCGGGGAGAGCCGCTTTGGTCGACGAGGTATTCGGATGTCATCTCGTCGAGGTGCATCTGTGTCTTGGCAAAGGCAACGACCGATGCTCCGTTGCCGCGCTCAATCTGGTTTTTGGCAGTAAGGCCTACCACGGGCCGTCCGCCGTGTCTTATGTTGAACCAAACCACCGACGGGGTGGTAGACTGGTTTCTCTCCGAGGGAATCACCTCGGGGTTCTTGCCGGCCTCGGCCACAGCTATGCACGACTCGCACGTGCCGAAATCAATACCGTAAACGCTCATAATACTACTGGCTGCTTTTTTAACCGCAAATTACAATTTTAACCGCAAATTATTATTTTAACCGCAAATTACACAAATTTTATGAATTACGCAAATTTTATTATTTTTCCAACGTTAAGTATGTGAAAAAAATGAATTAATGTATTCAAAATTGTCGCAGAGCGACAATCTCTTAGGTAACCCCCGGCTTCAGCCGTGGGGACGTGAATATCACAACGGGCGGTGTGGCAGCGCCACACTCTTGCTTGTGCAAGCGGAAATAGAGTGTGGCTCCGCCACACCGTGATTAGAGCCCTGAATTTCCCCACGGCTGAAGCCGGGGGTTACCTGAAAGACTGTGGCTCTGCCACAGCTGAATCGCATACAATACATTAATTCTATTTTTAACGATAATTAATGCTGAATGTCTTGCGGGCGGGAAATTATAAATTTGTGTTGGTGCGGAAGGTGATGGTGGCGCGATTGTCGCCGGATATGACGAGGATGTTGTCGCCGTCGGCGAGCTCGATGGGGGCCGTGGCGGGGTTGGTTGTTTGGTTAACGAATACCATCGACGCGGTGCCTTCTTCTTCAAGTTCTTTAATGAAGAATTTGGAGCGGCGTCCGTCGACCACGGTGTCGATTACGAATTGCGACGGGCGCAGGGCTATCCCGGGAAGTATCACTTTCTGCCGCGTAGGCTCCGATTCGTTGGCTTTTGCGGAGCCGAATACGTTGCGGCCTTCGTAGAGGCAGCACACGGCCATACGGTCGGTGACGAGGAATCCGCGGGGTTTGCGTCCCATCTGTTCTTTCTGTTTTTCGTAGCGTTCCTTGGCCAGGGCGACACGGCTGTCGAGCCATTGACGCATCTCATCGGTGGGTTCGCCGGCCACGGCTATGACTTCGAATCCACATTCGGGGCATGTACCCGATGCCGGGGCGTCGGCACCGCATACGGGGCATTTTATGGTATTATTGTCGGACATTTTATGATTAAGTAGATGTTAAAAATTAATTTATATTTACAAGCAGATATTGTTTTATTTCGACAGCCATATCTTCGGATGCTTTTTGGCCGCTTTCTTCCTCATCGTCAGTCACGTAGCTCGCTACGCTCCTTCCTCCTCGGAAGAAATCGCCTCAAAAATCATCTCGAATATATTGTCTGTTAATTTTTAACATCTACTTATTTTATTGTTTGGCTTACGGCGATGAGGGCTTCGGCCACGTCGTCGGCGGTGAATACGGAGAGGTCGGCGTCGAGGTCGTCGGCTGTGCGGTCGGACTGCACGGATATGAGTGCGTCGGAGAGGTTGCGAGCCCAGCGTCCGTTGCCGTCGTCGCGCTTCATGCCGCTGCGGGCGCGGGCGATGCCTTCGGCGAGAGCGCGGGCGGTGGCTTCGGAGTCGGGTGTCATCATGCCGCCGAGGTTGGCGTTGACGATTTGCAAAAGTTCGTCGGCGGAGTAGTCCTCGAAGTTGACGTATGTTGTGAATCGGGATTTGAGACCCGGATTCGATGCTATGAAACGTTGCATTTCGGCCGGGTATCCGGCGATGATTACAACGAGGCGGTCGCGGTCGTTTTCCATACGTGCAAGGAGGGTGTCGATGGCCTCCTGCCCGAAGTCGTTGCCGCTGTCGCCACGCTTTGCGAGGGTGTAAGCCTCGTCGATGAACAGGACACCGTCGAGGGCGGAATCAATCACGGCAGCCGTCTTCGGAGCCGTCTGTCCGACATAGCCTACCACAAGGTCCTCTCGCTTCACCTCTATTACATGGCCGGAGCGGAGCAGGCCGAGTTCGCGGTAGATTTTACCCATGATGCGGGCCACGGTGGTCTTGCCCGTGCCGGGATTGCCGTAGAACACGAGGTGAGATGAATTGATGGGGCGCACTGGCAAATTCTGCTCTTTCCGGCGGAGATTCACCGCCACGCGGTTGACGAGGCGGCGCACCTCGGTCTTTGCGGCTGCGAGGCCGATTAGGCTGTCGAGTTGGGCAAGACCCGACTCTTCCTGTTGCGCAGCAGCCACGGCTCCACGACGGAAACCGCTTACTTCCTGCAAGTTAAGCCCTTCGAAGTCCTCGGGGATGAGGACTGTGGCATCTGATGTGCGGCGGCGGCGGGCAACGGAGAGTTCGACCTTTTCGAAAAGGTTGCGGACAAAACGGCCGTTGCCGAAATGATAGTTGGCATCGTTGGAGCGGCCTTTGTATCCGAGGGCGTATTCCATGACCTCGTCGAGCACGGCGTCGACTTCGGGGGTGATGGTGTATTTCTTGCGTGCCGAAAGCAGGAAAATCTGCTTCAACTGGCCGGCGTCGTAGTCGTCGAAGTTGATGTATGAGTTTACGCGCGAGGTGAGGCCATCGTTCATCTCGAACAGGCGGTTCATGTCCTTCTCGTATCCGGCAAAGATTACGACAAGGCGTTTGCGGTCGTTTTCCATGCGGGCAAGGAGTGTATTGATGGCCTCTTTGCCGAAGTCGTTCTCGCCACCGTCGGCAAGACGGTAGGCCTCGTCGACAAAAAGGATGCCGTCGAGGGCGGAATCTATTACGTTAGAGGTCTTTATGGCCGTCTGGCCTACGTAACCGGCGACAAGGTGCTCGCGCGACACCTCCACGAGGTGCCCTTTCGACACCAGGCCCATGTCCTTGTATATTCCGGCGATGATGCGGGCCACGGTGGTCTTGCCCGTGCCGGGATTGCCGTAGAACACGAGGTGCTTGTTCATTTCGGTGATGTCGTCGCCTCGTTCGAGACACATCTCGATATAGTCTTTGAGGCTCTCGATCTGCTGTTTCACGCCGTCGAGGCCGATTAGTTCGTTGAGCGAACTGAGGTTTGAGCCACGTTTTTTCACTGTTGAGTATATTTTGGAGAAAGATTTATGATTGACACGCTGCATCTCGGCCATCTGCGCCATGAAAGTGTCGATTGACGCGTCGATGCCCTTCTCGTTTACGATGGACAGTTGCTCGCAGAGGTCGTCGAGGTCGGCCCAGTCCACTTCGAGGGCGAAATCGGAGACCATGCGTGATTTAAGTACGGTGTTGCGCACATCGGCGGTGGTGGGGTCGGGCGTAACAAACGAATTTGCCATGTTCAGCAGTTGGTTTCCTTCTTCACGGCGTGTGAAAAGGTTGGCAAACCATCCGTGCAGAAATGGGCTTGGATGATTGTGGTCTTGCGAGAACAGGCGCAGCACCTCCTTGCGGCAGCCGCCGGTGTTGATCATTACGATGAGGTGATTGTCGTTGATATCGGCGGCGTTGAGCCGAGCATTCTGGGCGAGTGCTCTCAGTTCGGACACAAGATGATTTGTCTGCGTGGGGTCGAACTCAGCCTCGCTTTCAGATGCCTCGATAATTACGGCAGTGTGGCGGCGGTTGGTGAGGTTGTAGATTATATAGTCGAGGTTGAGGGTGCGTTCGGAGCGTCCTTTCACATGCCAAAGGCCGTGGGCGTCGGCATATAGGTTGGAGGCCGGACGGCGCACGTCGACCGGGGTGTCGGGTATGGCCGAAGCACCGGGAGTTTTTCCGCGGGAACGGGCAAGGAGGCGATTACCGCGCTTGGAGCCTGTGATTACGGGATTGACCACCTCGGGCTGCTGCCCTGCCGCCGCGGCTTCCTCCTCTTTGGACATGAGGAACCGTTCGAGCATTTTTTGCTCGAACGACTGATGTCCGCCGTTTACGTCGTAGAAAATCACCGTCTCAAACCCCTGGCTTTTCAGATATAGGTGGAGCGACTGGCGGAGGTTGTAGAGCCGCAGCCCGCCGTCGATATACGAGTCGGGATATGTAAACAGCGCCGATACAAAAGGCCGTTTCTTTATGTCGTATGATGCGAACCTGTTCATAAACCTGCTACTTGACCGGGTTGGCGACGCTGGATGCCGTGATAGTTGCGCGTGTTTTGGTTCACGGTGATGTTTCCGGGATTGAAAGGCTCGAGAGTCTCGGCACGGCAGTGGCGGAACATCTTCATCTGCACACCGGCCTCGGCGAAGTCGGTGGCGATGGACTCGTTGATGGTGCGCATAAGGTTCTCGTCCATAAATGTTGTGGAGTCGACGCGGAAATACACCTCGTATTCGCCGGGCTGCGAGCCTTGGTTTACAATTACCTCTACCTCGGCGCCGTCGACGAAGCGGCGCAGGCGCACCACGTAGGCCTCGCGGCGGTCGGCATGGTCGAAGCCTTCGCCCACAAGCTGGAATCCGTGGTCTTCCTGCAAAATGTCGGAACAGGTTTGGCCCTGGGCCACGCGGTTGAGCGAGTGGTTGTACTGCTCGCGGGCCTGAACGAGGAGCAACTGCTGGATGCGGTCGAGTTCGGCGAGGCGTTTTGCGTCGCGGCGCAGGTCGGCCTCGGTGTAGGAGGGGTTGGTGCGTCCGGCCTCGATGGCGTCGGAAACGCGGTTGACTTCGTCTTCGAGCACCTTATACTGGCCGTGGGTCCAATAGTCCATGTCGATAAGCTCGCCTTCCTGAGCGGGAAGGTCGTCGAAGAATGATGTGCGGGCCTGGCGGATGTCGGCCTTGATTTTCTCGGCGGTCTTCACGGCTTCGAGGTGCTGCATGTGGTACACGGCGCGTCCGCGGGCCACTTTCACATCCATGATAAGGATGTCGTTGAGGGCGTTGGCGCATACCATCTCGATGGCGGCCGAGCCGAAAGTCTTTCCGGCAAGCGAGGCCACGCGCTCTTGCACGGAGGCGAACTCGCGGGGCGCGAACTTGAAATAGTCAGGGTTGGTCTCGCAGATTGCAAACTGACGCGTGAGTTCGGCATAAAGAGCCTGGGCGGTGTTGGCTCCGGCGCGCATTTCGGCGTTGATGCGGGCCACGCTGTCGGCGGCATCTTTCACGGCTTGGTCGAGGCCGGCCATGGCGCGCTGTGTCTCGTCGGCCGACGACGTGGTGGACGCTATCGACTGAGCGACACGGCCGGAGGCATTGGTTATAGCCTCGATGTTGCGACGACGGGAATCGGAAAGGCGGCTTAAAAAACGGTCGGAATCGGCTCGCACCTCATTGAGCGCCTGCTCGGTGCGAAGCCGTGCGCGTTCCATTTCCTGAGAGTTTCCTGAGCGCCATTCGGCTATTTCTCGTTCGTTTGCCAAAAAGGTGGCGGAATCCATATAAGTGTGATCGGCTGACATAGTTGTGATTTTTAAGTTGAGAAGTTGGGGAGTTTGGAAGTTGGGGGTGAAAGTCGTTATTCTGTTTCCTGCGCCGACGAGTCGGGGAGGTGAATGGTTTTGCCGGGGGCGGAGAAGGGGATGTCGTCGACGATTATGTCTTCGGCGCGGTTGCGGCCTACGGTGAATGATATATTGTTGGCCTGCAACTGGGCGAGCACGCGCTGGAGCAGTACGTCGGCAAGTTTCTCGTCGACGTAGGCTCCGTATGATATGTTGTAGGTGCAGAGCGAGTCGGTAGGCGACATCGGGGTGAAGACAAACTGTATTTTTATGAGGCTCTGCGGACTGTCCATCTGCACGACGAAAGCGTCGCGGTCGTCGTCGTTGTTGAACCCGATGGTGACAAGGCGGAAACCGAAATCCTCGCATAGCACCAGGGCAGTGAGCCGTCCCATTGCCTCGATGTATTCCGACAGGTTGGTGCGGTTGAGTACCTCGGCGAATATCTGCTCCCCTTCGTCACGGAGCCGTGTGAGCGTTTCCATGTCCTCTTTGAGCTGGGCCGTGAAATAGTCGGAAGCCAGCTCGCCCGACACGATGCGTGCTTCAAGGTTGCGCAGATTGCCCTCGGCTTGTGAGAAGCGTCCGTGCGACCAGTAGTTCATGTCGATATGATGCTTGTTTTCGGCATCGAAATATATTTCGTCGCGCCAATGGGCGTATTGCTCGGAGATGGCCTTTACCTGGTCGCGGGCAATGATATAGTGGAGGCGGAATTCGGCGCTCTCGCGCTCGACATTCGAGCGGAAACCGTTGAGCTCGAGCGAGCCGTTCACGGCCAAAGCTTGGCAGGCATCGTCGGAAAGGGCGCCGGAGTCGATTTTCTGTATTGTGCTTATTATTTTTTGCAGTCCGTCGGGAGCAAATTTGTTGAAAATGGGGTCGTTGGCCACGGAGTTGAATTCCTCGACAAGGGTGTTGCGGAGTTCGGCCGCCGTAAGCGATGCCTGCTGCTTTCGGCGGTTTATCTCGTCGATTTGCTCGGTGAGGCGGTTTTGACGCTCGATCGCGCTGTTGAGTTCGCGCCGCAGACGGTTGAGAGTCTTGCGAAGTTCGTTGATTTCGCGCTCGTTGCTGTGCAGGGCGCGGATTGCCTCGTTGTAATGAGCGACAAGGTCGTCGAAGGCGGCACGGGCCTGAGTGCGTTCGCGGTCCCAGGCACGCATTATGCGGTCGAGCAGGGCAAGCACCTCGCGTGGGTCGGCCTTGCCTCCGTTGCGGCGAGCCTTGGCCAGGTCGCGCTGCATTTGGGCATACTCGGCATTGCCCACCCAGACGCCTGAGTGGTTTTCGGGCTGCCAGTCTCCGTAAAGATTTGAGCGGTAAGGTGATGTGGCCATGATGGATTATGTGGGTATGCCTATTGTTAGTACTTCGTAGTCGCCAAGCAGGTGAATCTCGCGGCTGCGCGGGCCTGTTCGCAGTTCGTCCTCATAAGGGAGAAGGGCAGGGGAGAGGAAATGGAGGCGCTGGTTTGATGAGCCCCGCAGGCCGATGCCGTCGTTGAGTTCGTCGACATATTCGCCGTCGATGAGCAAGTCGGTTTGGGCAAGAAGTGCTTTTTGGCCCGGAGTGACGAGTTCTTCGAGGGTTCGTCCGGTAAATACTATCACATTTATTTCGGGAAGCGTCTCGCGCACGATACGGCACATTTCGGCCAGGGCGTCGGCCTGGAGCATCGGCTCTCCGCCGCTTAGGGTGATGCCCGAGGGGGCGGCATCGATGATGATACGGGCAAGCGCGGAGGGCGAGGCCGAATGCGCGCCGATGCCCTCGCGCAAGTCGGGCGAGGTGCATCGCGGGCAGTTTTTGTCACAGCCCTTAACCCAGAGCACGAAACGCGCTCCGGGACCAAGCGAACGGGCGTCGGCCCAATAATATCCGTATCTTATTTCTTGCATCAAACTTCGATTTCTTCAATTTCTCCGTTGGAAGGAGGGGTTGAGCCCGGCGCCGATGCCGGCGGTGCGGCGGGAGATGTGGAATCGGAGGCGAGTTCCACGAGGTCGGCAAAATTTTTGCGTTGCCGGGTGTCGACCGCCCCTTTTATAATGCGTTCGAGGTGAGATAGCGCGTCGTTGGCAGTGGCGCGGAGCTGGCTTACGGTGTCGTCGGCCGGGAGATATGTGCTTATCTCCTCGCGGACATCGTCGATGCAGCGGCCACGGGCTTTTACCTCGTCTCTGAGGGCAGTGGCCTCGGCTTCCACTTCTTCGAGGCGGGTGCGCAAGGCCGAAGCCTCCTCGGCAAGGATACGTGTGGCGTTTTGACGCGTCTCGTCGATTTTTTGCTTGAAACTTTCCACAAAACCGTCTTTTTCGACACGCTGCAAGGCTTCTGCTGCCACTTCAAGCATGATTATGGCTTCGCAGGCTGTGCGCAGACGCTTGTCCGAGACAAAGTTAGCGTCGATTGAGGCCTGTATTTTTTGACGGAATTCATCGAGAGGGTCGGTTCCGACTATCAGTTCGGGGAGTATGTCAATCATGTTCTATGTTTGAGAGCGGTTGCAGTTCTATTGTTCGGAATATGTCGGGACGCAGGCTTACGGTGCGTACCGGGCCTGAGGCCGATACTATATCGTGGGCAATGTTGCCCATGGCGTCGATTGTGGCGCGATAGCGGGCTCGTTTGGCGGGCACGCCGCCTATGTATATTTCGGCTGCGTCGTCGGCCGTCGGCATCACCACGTCGAATTCCCGGCCGAATGTGGCCTCGAATGTCGGGCCGGCGCAAAGGGTGGGGGCGCTGTCATAAAGCACGGAGTCAGGGGCAAGTCGCCGTGGCTCATCTTCTATTGCCACAGTCTCGGGTTCGCGCCCCGAAATGACGGACGCCGCATGGAGCAGGGGCACGGCTTCGGGGGCGAGCATCACGGCCGTGAAGCATCCCCGGCTCACTCCGGCCTGCTCGAGGAAATGCTCGAGGCGGCTGTTGAGGGTGCCAAATGTGGATGCGTCGGTGTCGGAAATCGGCAGAGAGTCATAGGCCACGTCGTAAGACGGACGGCGATATACCTGGTCGAGCCATGCAGGGTCGGCTTTAAAGGCCGGCATCTCGAATTCTGTGATTTCGATAATGCGCGCGCGGCCAAACCTTTGTTCGGCACGGCATGCTACGGCCCGGTTGCCGTCGGCGGCCACGAGCATATTGGAAATGCCGTCGGACATGTGGCCGATGACAGAAACGAGCATCGCCTCCGGCGCAAACACGTCGGCGCGTCCGTCGGCAAAAGCCCGGGTATATTCCTGATATGATATAGTCATTTGTCTGTTTTATGGTATGGATAGGGGGCTGCCGGCAGGGCAAGGCAATCCCCTACGCAAATATAGAGATAATTCTGCAATTTTTCGTTCATATACTCCAAAAAATATTATTCAAGGGCTTGTCGGGTACCCGACAAGCCCTTGAATAATAGATATTGTAGTGATAATTGTTATAGGGCGAGAGGTGTGTATTCAAGCCCGAAGGCTTCGGCTACGCCTCGGCAGGTGATTTTGCCGTCGACCATGTTCACGCCGTCGGCAAGGCCGGCATCGGCGCGGCAGGCCTCGCGCCAGCCAAGGTCGGCGATGCGCAGGGCGTAAGGCAGCGTGGCGTTGGTCAGCGCCAGGGTGGAGGTGTAAGGCACGGCGCCGGGGATGTTGGCCACGGCATAATGCACGATGCCGTCGACCTCATATATCGGGTTGGAGTGGGTGGTGGGGTGCGATGTCTCGAAGCATCCGCCCTGGTCTATGGCCACGTCGACAATCACCGTGCCCTGGCGCATGAGCCCGAGCATGTCGCGGGTAATCAGCTTGGGTGCTTTCGCTCCGGGAATGAGCACCGATCCGATAACGAGGTCGGCAGAGGGGAGTTCCAATTCTATATTGTGTGAGGAAGAAAAGAGGGTCTTGACATTGGCCGGCATCGTCTCCGACAGATGGCGCAGCGTGGGCAGGCTTATGTCTGTAATGGTCACGTCGGCGCCTAAGCCGGCGGCCATGAGCGCTGCATTGCGGCCCACTACGCCTCCGCCGAGAATGAGCACTTTTGCTGGCTTCACGCCCGGCACTCCGCCGAGGAGGACGCCGCGGCCCCCTTGCGGCTTTTCAAGGAAACGCGCGCCTTCCTGCACCGACATGCGGCCTGCCACCTCGCTCATTGGAGTGAGCAGAGGGAGGGTGCCCTGGCGGTCGCGCACGGTTTCGTAGGCTATGCACACGGCGCGGTTTGCCATCATGGCATCGGTGAGCGGACGGTCGCAGGCGAAGTGGAAATAGGTGAACACCACCTGGTCGGCGCGGATCAGGTTATATTCCGGCTCGATAGGCTCTTTCACCTTGATTATCATTTCGGCGGCGGCATAAGTTTCTTCGATTGTAGGAAGAATCGAGGCACCGGCGCGGATGTAATCATCGTCGGTAAATCCCGAGCCTTCGCCGGCCGTGTGCTGGACAAACATGGTGTGGCCGTGGCGGATGAGTTCTTTTACTCCGGCGGGCGTTACGCCCACCCTGTTCTCATTGTTTTTAATCTCTTTGGGGACACCGATTTTCATGGTAGTAATTGATTTAGGTATCAGTTATGAGGTATCGCCCAAATATACGTAAATTCCAATCAAACAAAAAATGGGATTAGCATTTTTTAATTAAAATTTAATATTGTTAACTTATAACAGTTGTATTATTTAAAGTTTTACGTTTAGGAATCATAATATGTTAGAAATTTGTTGTATCTTTGTAGCCAAGAACTTAAACCTATCCAGACATGGCAAGACCTATTAAAGAAACACCAATACTCTTTGGTTCTGATGCCAGGCGATTTGAAGAGCGAATGCAAGCCCCTCCGAAGGTTTCTCCTTCAAAACGTGCTCAAATCCGCCGGTCTTATGAGACTGTCATGAAAATGATGGTCAACTGAATTTATGACCCGAGAAGAATTTCAAGACAGATGCAGGGTTCGCCGTTTAAATATCGGCGATTCCGTGTCGGCTTTTGATTGTTACGATGAAGACTTAAATGATTTTATTCTAAATGAAGCAAGTCTTTACCGCAACGCTTTGTTATCAGTTACATACGTGGTCGAAGATAAAATCACCGACGAGGTGTTAGCTTATTTCAGCCTGTCGAATGACAAAATATCCATATCGGATTTTGAAAACAAAACCGACTTCAATCGTTTCAGAAAGCACAAATTTACCAATCAAAAACGATTAAGAAGTTATCCTGCAATTAAAATCGGACGTCTGGCAATAGCCAAATCGGCACAGCGGCAGTCTATCGGCACTTATCTTCTGGAATTCATAGAAGATTTCTTTACCGTGGACAACAAATCCGGTTGCAGATTTATAACGGTTGATGCTTACGCTGATGCGATACCGTTTTACATCAAAAATAATTATCTGTTTTTAAATAACGACGACGAAGATAATCGTACAAGAGTGATGTATTTCGATCTTGCGTCACTTTTGTGATATACCCTATTTTTGCATTGAGCGAATATATGCAGTGAGCCGCGGAGCTACGAGCGAACGTGTGTAGTGGCTTATGATGCGGTTTTGGACGGATGCGGAGAGGGTGTTGATTTGCCCCGATTGCAAAATTTCTGCCATGCGTCCGGCATAGTCTTTTGCGTCGAGCGAGTCAATCACCAATGACTTGTCTCCGATTATAGAGGCATTGAAGCCGACATCGCTGGCTACCGGCACAGCTCCGCAGGCCATGGCTTCGGTCAAAGCATTGGAGTGCCCCTCATACGCTGTCGGAAAAACGAAAAAGTGAGCCGCATGAAGTACCCCCACTATATATTCGAGCGATTGCGGTCCGTGATAGCGGATGGCATCCGCCGGCAAGCCCGATTCTTCGACGGCGCGGTCGAGCAATGTCTTGTATTCGGGGTCTACGCCACCTATTATATCAAGCCGCGCGCCGGGATATGAACGCCGCAGCAGCGCGGTGGCACGAATTACTTGGTCGACATTTTTCGAAGGCGCTACACGCCCGAAGTAAACAAGCCGGATTTCTCCATCGATATTGCGGGGTTTAAGCGTACGGATAAATTCGTCGTCGATAAAGTTGGGGTAATAAAAAGTGTCTCGTCCGAGTTTTTCCTTTATGAAATCGACAAAACATTCGCCTTGGCAAAGCACACCGTCGGCGAGGCGGAATATCTCGAGTTGCTTGTGCCGGTAAGCATCGTCGCGTTTGTCATACACCTCGATCATGCTGCCGTTGCGTATCTCATATACTACCTTGCGGCCAAGAGCATGGGCGGTGCGTACAAGCAGAAGTTCAATGTCGATAATTTTGTCGTAAAATCCTACTATATGCACCACCGCGCGCGGGTGAGCCAGCATCTTGGCAACCAACGACGCGTAGGTGCGGGCAAACGACAGGGCATAGCGCCATCTGGATCCAAGATTCACGGCTTTTTCCACGCAGTAAACCTTAAACCCGGCATCTTCATAAATGCCGAGGGTGCGGCGGCAGCCCATTTCGGCGCCACCGACTTTGTATTTCTCTATGCCACGGCCAAGTGGCGCATAAAATATCACTTCCATGTAATTCACGCGAGAGGGTTTTCGGATGATTTGAACCAACGGGCAAACTCGGCGATGCCTGTCGCCAATATCTTCATAATCAAAAAAACGTTTTACAATAATTAACGCTTCCGCGCGTCGTTTTATTGTACTATCGCTTCCCGTTTATCGCGTCTGCGTAAGCCTGGCGGTAGCGTTCCACCTGCAAGTCAACCGAATACAAATCTTTCATCGCCCGGCGAAAAACAGATCTGTCCGGATTTTCTTCGGTCGCGCGCAGCACGGCTCTCGCCAAGGCGTCGGGTTTATCCTTTTCAACGACCAATCCACGGCGGCCACCGTCGACCACCTCCACCGGGCCGGCAATGTCCGAAACCACCATCTTCAATCCCGCGGCCAGTCCTTCGGCTATTACAAGCCCGAATCCTTCGGTGCGCGCAGGGTGCACCATTATGTCGTATGTGCACAGCGAGCCATACAATTCACGCCGCGACAATCCCCCGTGAAAAAACACAGAATCGGTAATGCCTGATTCAGATGCCATATCTTCAAGCATCTGCCGGTCGGGACCGGTGCCTATGAAATGAACCTCATATCCTGCATGCCCGTCACGATGCAGACGGGCGAGACATTCCAGCAGCAAGTCTTGCCCTTTGATGCCGACATTCAACCTCCCAACCTGCACCAGACGCACTTTGCCTTCGGCCGCGCTGTCTTGTTTGAATTTGATGGCATCCACATCCACGCCATTGGGTATGGTGATAATCTTTGATTTTGCATTTCGGCGTTTCAAATCATCGGCCACCGCATGTGAGATAGCCGCGGCAATGACCCCGTCATGCAAATTTTCGACCGGAACCGACAACGCGTGTGCCGTGAAAAACAACGCCTTCGCCGCATGTCGGGAAATCACTTTCAGCAAGTCGTGGTTATGCACATGGATCACATCCGGGCGCAAGCGTGCGAAAAGACTGTAAAGACGCACCAGCCACCAGATGCTTTTCGAGCCCGGACGGCGTTCGAGCCTCACCACCTCGACATCCGGTGCGATAGTGCCGAGCAGGTTTTTGTCATATATATTATTGACTATGACGACAAAAACCCGGTCTGTCCGGCACTGCCGGTTCACAATGTCGACGAGCATGGTCTCTGCACCTCCGACCTCGAAGCTCCATATGCAATGAATCACTGTCATAACCGTTAAACGCATCTCGCACTGTTTTATTGTATCTTCGTAAATGTCATTATATCCAAATAGTTTTTGAAAAGCTGAAAATGTGGTATTATTTATGATAACCGGGGTGTAGGAGTAAAATATTCGGGGCTTTTCTTGGCTATTTCGGATTTTTAACGTAATTTTGTGGAAATTTGACGATAATGGACTTCGACTATCACGGCACATTCGCCCGTATCAAGGCCAAGACCTCGATTCTCGCCGACCGCTACACGATGCTTATCAAGGAGAAAAATGAAGCGGACGCGCGAATCGCCGAACTTGAAACGGAACTGGCAAAAGCCAATGCGAAAATAGCGCAACTAAGCGTTGATCTGGAATACCTCCGTGTTGTGTCGACTATCGCGCCAAACCGCGACCAGGTGGAGCAGGCGCGCGCCATGATTCGAAATCTCGTGCGGGACATTGACCGCTGCATTGCCGACTTAACCGACTAATCACCATAAGCAACCGATGAAGGATTCGCAACATATCTCCATACGCATAGCCGATACACCCCCTATCGGCCTGGACATACGTCCCGATCGCGAGGAGATGGTGCGACGAATCGAAAAAAACATCAACACCGTATGGGCTCGCTGGTGCGACGACTTTTCCGACCGCACCCCACACGAAGTGCTTGCGATGGTGACTTATCAATATGCCAAACTTTACTACGAACTTGTGGAACGCGTCGAGGCCAACGAAGAAGCCATCGGCGATTTCGAGAATTTTCTCGACGAAGCCATCCATCGTGTAAGCTGACGGCATTCTCCCGGCAATCAGACCTGTCTATTACGGCCCCGCACTCCCCGCCTCAGAGGAGCGTGTGGTCTTTCTTATTCTTACAGACAAAATTTAATAATTAACCCAACTGCTTACAAATCAGTTTTATATGTCATCAATATTAATCATAATCATTTGTATCGTCGTGGCCGCAGCCGCAGGAGCCGGCGCCACGATGCTTATCCAGCGCTCCCTCGCCCGCACACGCGCCAAATTAATTATCGAGGAAGCTCAGCGCGATGCCGACGACCTTAAAAAAACAAAAATCCTCGAAGGACGCGAAGAAGCGCTCAAAATCACTTCCGAAGCCGAGAAAGTGGCAAACCAACGCCTGTCGAAAGCGCAGTCGGTGGAGGCCAAGCTCAAACAGCGCGAGCTCCAGCTCAACCAACAGCAGAGCGAGAACCAACGCGCCAAAAATGAGATAGACTCGCAGCGCACTCGCCTCGAGGAGCAAAACGCCCGCAACGAAGCCCGCAAGGCCGAGCTCGACAAGCTCACTGCACGCGCCCAGGAAGAGCTCGAGCATATCTCCGGCCTGTCGTCGGAAGAAGCAAAGGAAAAACTCATCCAGAGCCTCAAAGACGAAGCCAAGACTGCCGCCGCTTCGTATATCAACGATATTATGGACGAAGCCAAGATGACGGCCAACAAAGAGGCCAAGCGCATCGTGGTGCAGTCGATTCAGCGCGTGGCCACCGAAACCGCTATCGAGAACTCGGTGACCGTGTTCCACATCGACTCCGACGAAATCAAGGGCCGTATCATTGGCCGCGAAGGCCGTAACATCCGCGCTCTCGAAGCCGCCACAGGCATAGAAATCATTGTCGACGACACCCCCGAGGCTATCGTGCTCTCCGGTTTCGACCCTGTGCGCCGCGAGATCGCACGTCTTGCCCTGCATCAGCTCGTGGCCGACGGCCGCATCCATCCCGCCCGCATCGAGGAAGTGGTGGCGAAAGTGCGCAAGCAAGTAGAGGAGGAGATTATCGAGACCGGCAAGCGCACCGCCATCGACCTCGGTATCCACGGACTTCATCCCGACCTTATCCGCCTTGTGGGTAAAATGAAATACCGTTCGTCTTACGGCCAGAACCTGCTTCAGCACTCACGCGAGACAGCCAACCTCTGCGCCATCATGGCCTCCGAACTCGGCCTCAACCCCAAGAAAGCGCGTCGCGCAGGCTTGCTCCACGATATAGGCAAGGTGCCCGATGAGGAGCCCGAATTGCCGCACGCAGTGCTCGGTATGAAACTCGCCGAAAAATACAAGGAAAAACCCGAAATATGCAACGCCATCGGCGCCCACCACGACGAAGTGGAGATGACATCGCTCCTGGCTCCGATCGTGCAGGTGTGCGACGCCATCTCCGGCGCCCGTCCCGGCGCTCGCCGCGAAATCGTCGAAGCCTATATCAAGCGTCTAAACGACCTCGAACAGCTCGCGCTGTCGTATCCCGGCGTAATCAAGACTTACGCCATCCAGGCCGGCCGCGAGCTTCGCGTGATTGTCGGTGCCGACAAGATCGACGATGCCGAGACCGAAAAGCTCTCTACCGAAATAGCGCGCCGCATCCAGGACGAGATGACTTATCCGGGGCAGGTGAAAATCACCGTTATCCGCGAGACACGTTCCGTATCGTTCGCAAAATAAAAAGCGCGACTTATGGACGATATTATTGACATTCCCGACATCGACGATCTCGACATCCCCGAAGAAGAGCCCGACAAGGCCCCGATGGCCGAAGGCTCCATCTCGGCGTCGGATCCGTCGACACGGCATAAGCTCCACTGCTTCAACTGGCTTGAAGACATCCCCGGTGGATATGCCGACTCCGATATGGTCGAGGTGCAGTTTAAGAACACCCGAAAGGGATTCTACCGCAACTCCACCAACATACCCCTCGAAATTGGCGACCTTGTGGCCGTAGAGGCCACTCCCGGCCACGACATAGGCACCGTAACCCTTACCGGCGCCCTCGTCAACCTTCAGATGCGAAAGGCAAACATAAAGCCCGGCACGGAGATAAAACGCATATTCCGGAAGGCAAAGCCGGCCGACATTGAAAAGTACGAGGAGGCGCGCGCACGCGAGACCGACACCATGATACGCTCCCGCAAAATCGCCGAAAGCCTCGGGCTGAACATGAAAATCGGCGATGTAGAGTATCAAGGCGACGGAAACAAAGCCATTTTCTACTACATAGCCGACGAACGCGTCGACTTCCGCCAGCTCATCAAGGTGCTTGCCGAGACATTCAAGGTGCGTATCGAGATGAAGCAAATCGGCGCCCGTCAGGAAGCCGGCCGCATCGGCGGTATCGGCCCGTGCGGCCGCCCGCTGTGCTGCTCGTCATGGATGTCCAACTTCGTGTCGGTGGCCACATCCGCCGCCCGATTCCAGGATATTTCGCTCAACCCTCAGAAACTCGCCGGACAGTGCGCCAAACTCAAATGCTGCCTCAACTTCGAGGTTGAGACCTACATCGAGAGCGTGAAGCACCTGCCTCCACGCGACATCCGCCTCGAAACGGCCGACAATACCTATTTCTATTTCAAGGCCGATATTTTCAAGCGCGAGATTACCTACTCAACCGACAAGTCCATCGCCGCCAACCTCGTTACCATCACGGCGGCCTGCGCTTTCGAGATTATCGAACTCAACAAGCAGGGCGAGAAGCCGCTCACGCTTTTGCCCGAAGGCACCGAAAAGACCCCGGAGAAAAAGGCTTTCGGCGATATCCTCGGCGACGACGACCTTACCCGCTTCGACAAAAAGAAGAAAAAGAAACGCGGCGGGCAGAATCGACCCGACGGAGGCAAGCCACGCGACGCCCGGCCAAAGGACCGACCCAAGGAAAAACCGCAGGAACGGCGCGAAAAACCGGCCTCCGACCAGAAGCAACCCCGGGCCGAAGGCGACGCTCCGCAGCAGCCTCGCAATAAAAAACGCCGGCCAAAAGGGCCGCGCCCCGACAAAGGCTCCGGCTCGCCTCAGCCCCCGAAATCTGAAAATTAAAATCCATAAATGAATAAGGTCCCGATAATATTATCGGCCATTGCCACGGCAGCCCTTGCCGGCTGTACATCGTCGGAGCAGAGCGACTATAATGCGCTCGGCCCCGACGGCTGGGCTTATGGCGACACCATCCGGTTCTTCAACTCCGAGGCCGACACTGTCGCCCTCGACGGTTCGCTTGCCGTGGCCGTGCGCCACACCAACGGCTACCCGTATTCCAACCTTTGGCTCGAAATCACCCTGCCCGAGGCCGACACCGTGCGTGTCGACACCGTCGACGTCCGCCTTGCCGATACCTTCGGGCGGTGGTATGGCACCGGAATCGGAGTAAGCTACCAGCGCATCGACACAATCTATCCGTCCATCTCCATCCCGGCCGGCGCGCCCGTGACGGTGCGTCACATAATGCGTGTCGACACCGTGACCGGTATCGAGCAAATCGGACTTATCCTCACCCCCGAAAACGCCATCGACAAATAATGCAACTTCTCCTTCTATCTCCCGACGAATTCAACCTGCGCATTGCAAAAGTGCGCGAGGCCATGACGGCTGCCGGCATTGAAGCCGCCGTGGTGCAGACAAACGCCAACCTCTACTATCTTACAGGGCGTGTGTTTTGCGGCTACATCTATATCAGCGCCGACACGGCAGTCGACCCGGTTTTCTTCGTGAAACGCCCCGTAGTGCTCCATGGCGACAATGTTGTGCGGATTCACAAACCCGAAAATATAGCGTCGGAACTCGCCCGCGCCGGCATACACATTCCCGGTGCCATCGGTCTTGAATTGTCGCTGGTGCCATACAGCATGGCGTTAAGGATGCAGGCCGCCCTCGGCGCCTCGTCGATAACTGATGTAAGCGGGGCTTTAATGGCCGCCCGTGCCGTTAAAACGCCCCACGAGCTGAGCCTGCTCCGTGTGTCCGGAGCCAAGCACGACGCTGTCTACCGCAAGATTCCGCGGCTGTTCCGTCCGGGCATGTCCGACATCGAGCTTCAAGTCGAAATCGAACGCGTAGCCCGTCTCGAAGGATGCCTTGGCCAGTTTCGCGTCAACGGGCAGGATATGGAGATTTTCATGGGCAACGTCCTTGCCGGAGAAAACGCCGACGCTCCCTCGCCCTACGACTTTGCCATGGGCGGAGCCGGTCTCGACCCGTCGCTTCCCGTAGGCGCCGACGGCACGATTGTGCGCCCCGGCATGTCGGTAATGATCGATATGAACGGCAATTTCACCGGCTACATGACCGACATGACACGCACATTCGCGCCCGCGCCCCTCGAAGGCCGCGCCCTCGACGCCCACAAGCTGTCTGTCGACATATGCCGCGAACTCGCGCGCATGGGCCGCCCCGGTATAGCCGCAGCCGACCTCTACAACCGCGCCGTGGCGATGGCCGAGGAAGCCGGACTTGCCGAATTCTTCATGGGCCACCGCCAGCATGCCGGATTCGTGAGCCACGGCGTAGGCATAGAGATAAACGAGCTGCCGGTAATCGCGCCCCGCTCCAAGGCAATTCTTGAAGCCGGAAACGTGATAGCTCTCGAGCCCAAATTCGTTATTCCCGGCATAGGAGCCGTGGGCGTAGAGAACACCTACGTTGTAAACACATCCGGCGACATGGAAGCCATCACGCGCTCTCCCCAGGAAATAATCATCTTCGAAGAATAATCCCGTCGCCGGCCAACCCCGGCCCCCGTTCCCCGCGTTTCAACGCGGGGCCTCCCCAACTAAAAACTCCCCAACTCCCCAACTAATAATGAACCTCGGACATCTTCTCACCGACCCCGTATTCACGCGCGTAGGAGCCACTGCCAACCGTCTCGGACGCCAATGCTTCGTCGTTGGCGGGTATGTCCGCGACCTCATGCTCCACCGCCACTCCAAGGATATCGACTTCGTAACCGTCGGCTCCGGCATAGAGCTTGCCGAGGCCGTGGCAAAAGACCTCGGCCGCGGAACGCACATAGCCGTATATGCCAACTATGGCACGGCGCAAGTCCATCGCGGGCAGCTCGAGCTTGAATTTGTGGGCGCGCGCCGCGAGTCCTACGACCGTACATCGCGCAACCCCGTTGTCGAGGATGGCACTCTCGAAGAAGACATCTCCCGTCGCGATTTCACAATAAACGCAATGGCAATATCGGTAACGCCCGACTCATTCGGCGAGGTTATCGACATGTTCGATGGCGTCGACGACCTGTGCGACCGCATAATCCGCACCCCCCTCGATCCCGACATAACATTTTCCGACGACCCGCTGCGCATGATGCGCGCCATCCGCTTTGCTGCACAGCTCGGATTCACCATCCACCCCGACACATTCGAGGCAATTAAGCGCAACGCCGCCCGAATCGAAATAATCACGCCCGAGCGCATCTCCACCGAGCTCGAAAAAATAATGCTCTCGCCCAAGCCATCCATCGGCTGGGACCTCCTTCATAAAAGCGGGCTTCTCAAACTCATTTTTCCCGAGCTCGAAGCCATGGCCGGAGTGCAGGTGATGCGTGGCCGCGGACACAAGGACAATTTCTACCACACCCTCGAAGTGCTCGACAACGTGGCCGAAAAATCCGACAAACTGTGGCTCCGGTGGGCCGCGTTGCTCCACGACATAGCAAAACCCGTGACAAAACGTTGGGACGACAAACTCGGATGGACATTCCACAACCACAATTTCGTCGGCTCGAAAATGGTGCCCGCAATCTTCCGTCGCCTGAAACTGTCGATGGGCGGCGAGATGAAATATGTTCAGAAACTCGTCGAGCTCCACATGCGTCCCATGACCCTTGTCGAAGATGAAATCACCGACTCGGCAGTGCGCCGTCTTATCCACTACGCCGAAGACGACCTTGCCGACCTTATGATTCTTGCACGCGCCGACATCACCTCGAAAAACATGGCCAAGAAACAGCTGTTTCTTGCCAATTTCGACATCGTGGAGCAAAAATTTGCCGACATCCTCACAAAAGACGAGGACGCGAAATTCCGTCCGGCCCTCGACGGCAAGGACATAATGCGCATCTTCGGCCTTGGCCAGTGCCCCCTCGTGGGCCGGCTTATGAAACCCATGACGGCCGCCGCCAAAGACTGCACCATCGACAACACCCGCGAAGCCTGCCTGGCCTTCCTCCTCGACCTCGCCCCCTCCCTTGGCCTCACTCCCGTCGATCCCACCGCCTGAAATAAGTATAAAATAAGAGTTATAAGTGATAAACATACTTGAAATAAATTAACAATGCAGTAGGGACGCACGGCTCGTGCGTCCGCGCAATCAACAGCTTTATCACTTATACTTTATCACTTATAGTTCAAACCTATAACTTAAATCGATGTATTACGTAACTAAACGAATAGAAATATCAGCCGCACACCGCCTGTCGCTCGATTACGAGAGCAAGTGCACTAATCTCCACGGCCACAACTGGATTATAACAGTATACTGCCGTGCCGCCGAGCTCAACGCCAACGGCATGGTCACCGATTTCACCGACATCAAGCGCACCGTCATGGGCTCGCTCGACCACGCCTGCCTCAACGATGTGGTGCCGTTCAACCCCACAGCCGAGAATCTCGCCCGATGGATATGCGACAACATCCCCAACTGCTACCGCGTCGACATCCGCGAGTCCGAAGGCAACACCGCATCCTACGAAGTGGACTGACCCTCCCGAACCTCCCCTCTCTCCCCAACTTCCCGACTCATAACCAAAACCAATAACCATATTCAAGCGTTTCTAAGATAAACCTTAGATTATGTCAACCGCTATCGATAGTATGTTCGAACGCCTCAGCGAGATTCCGCTATTCCGTGGCGCTTCGAAAGACCTCATGGAACGTACCGTGGGGATGGCAAAATTTCATTTCCTTAAATACGCCTCCGGACAGACGATTGTATCGGCCGGTGAGCCATGCAGTCATGCACGCTTCATACTCGACGGGAGCGTGCGCATCTCAATTGTGAATGCCGACGAGAGATTCCGCATCGGCCAGACCCTTACCGGTCCCGATGTGATATCGCCCGATTTCCTGTTCGGGCACACCACTCTCTATCCCGGCACGGTAACGGCGATAGGTGCCGTGAACACAGTGCAGATTTCGAAAAACGACCTCACGAAAATCCTGCAATCCGACACCATCTTCCTCTATAACATGCTCAACTACCTGTCGATGAACTCACAAAAATGCATCGAAGGCATCCTGTCGCTCTCCGTGGGCAGCATCGAGGAACGAATAGCCCTTTGGGTGGTGGCCATGACCCAGCCCACGTCGTCGGACGTGACGCTGAGTTGCCGTCAGCGCGACCTCTATTCCGTGTTTGGCGTTCAGCGCAGCTCCTTCATCGCCGCCCTCGATCGCCTGCGCGACCATGGCATCATCGACTACACCTCCGGCGAAATCCGTGTCCTCGACCGTCGCGCCATGCTCTCCGTCATGCGCCACGGCCTCGAATAGCATCAATAAAGTAGGAATCAATAAAGTAGGAACACAATCCTCCGGATTGTGAGTTTTATTTCTCACAATCCGGAGGATTGTGTTCCTGCACTCTTGATACGATTTCTTTCGCAATGCGCTATAACGAAAAAACGGGACTCTGTCACAGAGTTCCGTTTTTGGGGTTTCCAATAGGTACAATTTCTAAGGTAAAAAAGATTGTTTTAGGTTTCTGATACAAAGGTCGGGGTATTTTTACACATAGCCAAATTTTTTTATATGTTTTACGACATAATTTTTAAGTATGTTTTATTAACACATCTCGAAAAACGGCCGTAACGCTATAAGCATCAAATACTTGTGAGCCTAATGAATCCTAATTTATAAAATGTTTTCAATCCTTAAAAATTGTTAAATGCTTACATTTTGCTATATTTAGCGCAAATCAAGCAGTTTGTGAGTCTGCAAAGAGAGGCTCCATCGAGGGTGCTGTAAAATGTAATTTACGGTCTCTTCGACGTTTTTTCCGGAGCATGGCTGAAGCCTCATGTCGGAGGGGTGAAGCCCTGTTTCCGGAGCGTTGGCAAACGCGTCGGCAATGGCCTCGACATCTTGCCCGGTGTACACCACTTTCAGTTCATCCACGCGGTCGATGCCCCAGGGGCGAGCCTTTGGCGAGCATGTCACCCAGTCGATTTCCCGTGGCACGGGATTCGAGCCGTTGGTCTCGATTTGGAGATAATGGCCGCGGTCTTTGAGCATGCCGCATAATTCGCTGTCGAGCGACAAAGTGGGTTCGCCTCCGGTAAACACCACATGCCGTGCCGGATATTTTTCCACCTCGGCCACAATCTCATCGGCCGACATAGGCGTCGACGCCGAAAAATCTGTGTCGCAAAATTCGCAGCGGCGGTTGCAGCCCGCGAAACGCACAAACACGGCAGGCGTGCCGGTGAACCGTCCCTCGCCTTGCAGCGAGTAAAATATTTCGTTTACAGGATATGCCATAGCTATACGGTCTTAAAACGATAATGAAAAATACTACGTTAATTGCCGTCGATTAATCATTAATTATAATTAATCCAAAATTATAAGTATATAAGTATGTTTTATTAAAGAATTAATGCAATGAAATCCATTTTCAAACGTTATTGTCTTACATATACTTATCTC
>VSPD01000100.1 GCA_009775125.1 Muribaculaceae bacterium
CCGTGGGTTCGGTCGAGGCTTCGCCACGCCCTCACCCACGGCTACTCTCTTGAATCGCTACGCGATTCTGTGATATGTCCTTATTTGAACCGCATTGCACGATTCGTGCGTCCCTGCAATGCTAATTTATGCGTTCGGCTGTCAATATACAATCTTCGACACTTTCTTGCCTTGGCGCACTATGTAGATGTGCCCCTTGGCCGGCTCTGCCACAGCCCTGCCGTCGATAGTGAAATACTCTGCGGGCGCGTCATTGAATATGTCGTCGTTGCCCGGAACCTTTATGCCGCTCAGGTCGGCGTCGATGCTGCGCACCGATATGGCGTAAGAAGCCGTGGCCGTCGACTGGGGCAGCAGCGGCAGCGAAAGGTAGGCGCGGTTAGGTTGCAGTTCCTGCTGTGTTCCGTCCTCGTTGGCGCGAAGTTTGTAGAAACCGACCACGCCGTCGGCGTTGACGCTGAACACGCGCATCGTCGACTCGTCAAATGGCGTACGTCCGCTATAATCCTTGTCTTTCCAGAGCGCGAAGTCACCCAAAAGGAGATTGGATGTAATGTCGGCCGAAGCGTCGGCAAGGCGAGAGTCGTCGGGGAGTATGGGAATGAGGCGGTTTTCTTTGGGCGACGTGCCACGGCATTTCAACAGCACCGGTGTCATGGCCGGTACAATGCCCGATTCGAGACGGCGGATTATTATTGTGCTCACGCCATTTTGCAATTCCTCGCTTTCAGCAACATAGGCCTCCACGCCGTCAGGCTCGTAACACTCATAGGGAAAAGCCGTGTACATCGACGTCCAGTAACCGCCCTCGGCCTTCATCGTTTCGTCGGGCATCGCTCCAAAATAATACTTGTCGATGTGCTCGATGTCGACGGGCTGGATTTCAAGGTCGCCGTTCACAAGCTGCATCACGTCGCCCGGTTTATCGGTCGATACCCATGCGCGACGCTGAGCTCCCGCAAATTGCAGTGTCATATTTTGACTTAAAATATCGCTTCCGATATGATAAAATCCCGGCAAAGTACCTGCCCTGAGCTCAAAATCGGTATTAGCGGGAAGAATATCTGCCGTCGACGTGCCTTGTGCCGATGCCACTATCTTGTCGGCCACTTTTGTGCCGCGGATGGTCGACCGCAGGTCCGCTGTTGGTTCGGCCGTTACATAAAATATGCTTCCGGCATCGGCATATGGCGCCTCCGACATGGCATAGGCGTCCGGCTTATTGTAGCCGTTATTGTCCGTGCCATATTGCTGGTAATATGAATATTGGTTCAGGTCGATTGTAGCGGTAAGAAAACGGGTTTCTGAATTTGATGTTGCGCTGAAATCCCCTGCCTCATAGCGGTGCGAGCCGATAATGGTAAGGAAATGTGTCTCATCTTTTAGTAGCGGAGATTGAAGGCGATAGTAGCCGTAAATCTTGTTGTTATCGTCGGTCTTGATGCCGAATTCAAGGTGGAAGCGGGCGATGAATACTTCGTTATCGGCCACGATATGATTCTTGATAATCCGGTCGGTGGTGACAAGGTTGCCGGCCTTGTCATACCAGCCTTCAAATATTACCTGCTTTCCCGGCTCCATTTGGTGGCCCCATTCTTCCATGGCGGCGCGCGTGTAGGCCTCGATGTCCACCACATCGCCGGCGGCGTTCACCGACTTGTTCACTGTCGGTTTGCCGAATCGTATATTTTTACCCAACCTATGGTGTAGTCGTTGCTTTTCACTGCCAGTGCCGTGGGGGCAAAGGTTGCTGTTATGCTCTTTTCATCAGGTGTCTTTTCTTTGCCGGATGTGACATTGTTGAAAGGGTAATAGCGTGGATTTTCAGTGTTGTTGTCGCTCCATTTCTGGAAGCCATAGCCTGCATCGCCCTTTGCAAACAGCAGATAGCCATGATTGGCGGTTGAACCTGTTGCGCTCATTGGTTTGGTGGCGATTTTGAGTGAATGAGATTCCGCTGTGATTTGTGAATCGTCTTTAAGGTCGTTCTTGCCGTATTCCGACACATACACCTTGCCGTTGCCTGTCGACGTGGCGGTGACTTTTGAATACAGGGTGCCGCCGTATGAGAGCATGGCTGTGACGGCCATGAGCCCGACGGCCACGCCGCGAAGGATGGAATTTTTAGTAAAGAGAGTCATTATGGTAATAGATTTATGATTTAAGTAGATGTTGAAAATTAACAGACAATATATTCGAGATGATTTTTGAGTCGATTTCTTACAAAGAGGAAGGAGCGTAGCGAGCTACGTGACTGACGATGAGGAAGAAAGCGGCCAAAAAGCATCCGAAGATATGTCTGTTGAAATGAAATGGCATCTACTTGTAAATATAAATTAATTTTTAACATCTAAGTATGTTTTATTAAAGAATTAATGCAATGAAATCCATTTTCAAACGTTATTGTCTTACATATACTTATCTCTC
>VSPD01000101.1 GCA_009775125.1 Muribaculaceae bacterium
GGGCGCTGAGGGATTCGAACCCCCGACCCTCTGCTTGTAAGGCAGACGCTCTGAACCAGCTGAGCTAAGCGCCCCTTTCCTGTCAAAAGCGATGCAAAGTTACGCACCTTTTTTGAAACTTCCAAATTATTTTGCAACTTTTTTTCAAAAAAATCAAAAAAAGGCGTTTTTTACCGATTTTAGGCGATAATTTGTGCTTATTATTATTTTTTTCGTATCTTCGTAGGCTGATTATACTGCTGTATGAGAATAGACATTATCACTGTCCTGCCGGAAATGCTCCAGTCGCCATTGGAGTGTTCTATCCTGAAGCGAGCCCGAGACAAGGGCCTCGCCGAGATTGTAGTCCATAATCTACGCGACTATACCACTAATAAGCATCGCAAGGTCGATGATTACCCTTTTGGCGGCGACGCCGGTATGGTGATTCAGGTGGAGCCTGTCGACCGATGTATTTCGGCCCTGAAAGCGCAAAGGGATTACGACGAGGTGATTTTCACGGCTCCCGACGGCGAAATCCTTTCCCAGCCTATGGCAAACTCGCTGTCGCTCCTTAATAATATAATAATATTGTGCGGCCACTACAAGGGTGTGGACTACCGCATCCGCGAGCACCTTATCACCAAGGAGATTTCGATCGGCGACTATGTGCTCACCGGCGGAGAGCTGCCTGCGGTGATTATCACCGACGCCATAGTGCGGCTCATTCCCGGAGTGATAGGCGATGAGCAGTCGGCGCTTTCCGATTCGTTCCAAGACTCCATGCTCGAGCCGCCGGTCTACACCCGCCCTGCGTCGTACAATGGTTGGGATGTGCCCGAGATACTTCTTAGCGGACACCAGGCCCGCATCGACGCATGGAAATATGACATGGCGCTTGAACGCACCCGTCGCCTGCGTCCCGACCTTCTCAAAGATTGACCCCCGTCTATTTGCCCCTGTCTTTATTTTATGCCGAAACCCAAGATACTCATAGTGGCGAGCAGCCACACCATGATACGAAATTTTCTTATCCCTGCGGTGAGAATGTTTCAATCGTGGGGATATGAGGTGCATCTTGTCGGAGGAGGAGTGTCGTTTGTGGATGAGGATATTGCCGATCGCGTTATTTCACTGCCCATGACACGTTCGCCGTACACGCTTGACAACATCCGTGGGTATACGCAACTGAGGCGTCTTATAGAGGAAGAGCAATATGTTCTCGTCGATTGCCACACTCCCGTCGGAGGATTTGTCGGACGCCTTGCTGCAAGAGAAGCCCGAGCCAATTTCGGCACCAAGGTATCGTACACGACACATGGCTTCTTTTTTTACCAAGGGTCGCATGGATTGAGATGGCGTTTTTTTTATCCTTTGGAGAAATGGCTGGCTAAAATTACCGATACCCTTATCACGATTAATGACGAGGATTATCAGACAAGTACAGAAGGGAAATTCCAAACAAAAGTAGAGAAGATTCCGGGTATAGGAGTGCAGACTTCACGCTTATGCTTTCCGTCGGACGAGCATCGCCACGAGCTTCGTATGCGTTTTAACCTCGCTCCCGATGACACTGTCGTAGTA
Source organism: Muribaculaceae bacterium (assembly GCA_009775125.1). Taxonomy (GTDB): domain Bacteria; phylum Bacteroidota; class Bacteroidia; order Bacteroidales; family Muribaculaceae; genus CAG-873. The sequence continues at coordinate 1,564 of VSPD01000101.1, forward strand.
TATATGGCTGAATTTATAAAGCGAAAAAATCATCGCATGATAATTGAAGCCTTAGCAATATTGAAAGATGAATATCCGCACCTTAAAGTATTATTCCTTGGTTCGGGTCCACTATTCGACGCTATGCGCCGTTTTGCAAAATCCAAAGGAGTGAGCACCTCTATCATCTTTGTTGGCTCGACTCGTGCTATCGGTCCTATTCTCGCCGGCTGCGACATTGGCATATCAGCAAGTAAAACAGAAGGGCTTCCAATGAATATTGCCGAGGAAATGTATGTCGGATTGCCTATTGTGGCATCAGATGTACGTGGGCATCGTGATCTTATAGAGTCGGGCAAGACCGGCTTGCTCTTTAATCCCGACAGCGTTGAGGATTTTGTGGCCTGCCTGCGCCGATATCTCGACAATCCGGCTTTCGCCGCCCAAATGGCCGCCGCCGCCAGGCAAAAAGTGCGCGGTTTCTTGCTCGACCGATCGCTCGAAGCCCTTTCCGGCATCTACCGCCGCCTTCTCGGCAAATGACACGTTAAAAAAACACCTTATTTACGCAAATTTATAGACGGGGAATTTTTTCGTTCAAGCCGAAAAGTCGGAGCAAGGAATCGCGTAGCGATTCAAGAATGTAGCCCCGGGTGTAGCGATAACGAAACCCGGGGTTAAGACCAATGCGACCAAACGAGGATTTGGAGCGGAGGCCGGCCGGAGCGTTCTGCACCACGGTTGGCATAATCGAACGC
>VSPD01000102.1 GCA_009775125.1 Muribaculaceae bacterium
TCAGGGCGCATTTCGGACGAGGCAGCGAAGGTGTGCTGATGGAAGTGTTGTCGCAAAGCATGACTGGCCATGTTCTGCCTTAACGACACGATGCGCTATCATCTGTGTCCCGGGCGCACCGATATGCGCAAGGGTATCAATTCGCTGATCGGCGTTGTGAAGGAACGGATGTGCGCCGATGTTCGAAACGGCGACGTGTTCATCTTCATCGGCAGCAGCCGCAGACTGATGAAGCTTATCCATGCCGAGGACGGCGGGATGGTGATGTACGTCAAGCGGCTCGAAACGGGGCGATTCAAGTTGCCCGAATACGATCCCGATACGAAAAGTTATCCGATGGAGTGGCGCGATCTGGTCGTCATGGTTGAGGGAATCACCGAGGATCCGGCATCTCGTCTGCGCCGGCTTCGTGCCGAAAGGACAGAGTATCACGTCTGATTACCGGACTGATTTCCGTACTGGTTTTCGGATGAAAATCAGTACGGAAAAGTTGTGTATGTCGCTGATTTTTGCTATCTTTGTATCATAAAATCAGCCCGTTATGACGACCGAAGAAGCACTCGCAATGACCGTGGAATCGTTGACAAAAGTCAACGAGCAGCAGTCTCGTCAGATATCCGAGCTGACAGCCGAGGTCAAGAAGATGGCCGCTCAGATAGCCTGGTTCCAGCAGCAGATGTTCGGTCGCAAAAGCGAGAAGCGTCTGCCGGCGGACAATCAGCCCAACCTTTTTGATGCGGCAGGCATAGAGATCGAAGGCCAGCAACCGGAAGTGGCTGAAGAGCCTGAGAAGGAGACTGTGACCTACACAAGGAAGAAAAGTCAGAAAGGAGTGTCGAAGCCGCGCGAGACATGGGAGAACCTGCCGTTGCTGGAGACCCGTGTCATAGAGCCGCAGGGCGTGGACCTCACGCGCTACCGCCGCATCGGCGAGGAAGTGACCACTTTGGTGGGCTTCGAGCCCGGCAAATATTACCGCATTGCGGTGGTGCGCCCCAAATACGGACTGATCGACCCAACCGAGCCCGTGGAGCGCGGCAAGGGAGTGATAATTGCCCCTCTGCCGAAGTTCCCCATCTACAAGGGGGTGCCCGATGCAAGCCTCCTGAGCGAGATATTGCTTCAGAAATACGAGTATCACATGCCCTTCTACCGCCAGATCAAGCTGATGGCCCATCTGGGAATGACAGGACTCAAGGAAGCGACAATGGTCGGATGGTACCGGCGGACGATGGAACTGCTCAGACCGCTTTACAAGGCTCTGGTCGGCGAAGTGTTCCGAAGCCATTACATACAGACCGACGAAAGCACCGTTCCGGTGATAAACAACGATCGGCATCAGGCCGACAAGGAATATCTCTGGATGAGCCGGGCGGTGATGGAAAGGCTCGTCGCTTTCTTCTACGACGACGGCTCCCGTGCCGGAGACGTGATAAAGGACAGGACAGACAAATACAACTTCGAGGGATACCTTCAGTGTGACGGCTATGGGGGCTATACTGCGGCCTTCAAGTCGAGCGCCACGGTGCGCCTCGTCTTCTGCATGGTCCACATCCGGCGACACTGGCTGGAGGTCAGGAACGAAAACCGCAAGGAAGCCCAGTGGTTCCTTGACAAAATCGCCGAGCTCTATCACATCGAGCACGAGTGCGACCGTCTCGGCTTTGACTTCGAAGCACGCAAAGCGGAGCGCCAGGCCAAATCCCGTCCCATTATGGAGGAAATGAAGAAATGGCTTGAGGACATCATCGTCCGCTACAGTCCCTCATCGCTCACCGGCAAAGCAGCGGCATATGCCTACACCCGCTGGGACAACATGATGCGTATCCTTGATGACGGACGGCTGCTGCTCGACAACAACCTCGCCGAAAACGAGATCCGGCCCATCACGCTCGGACGCAAGAACTACATGTTCTGCGGCAACCACGAGTCCGTGCAGGACATGTGCGTGATCCAGTCGTTGCTTGCCACCTGCCGAAACCACGACATCAATCCGCGCCTATACCTCAACTCCGTCATCGCCTCCATGCCATACTTCGACAAAGCTTCAGAGAAAGACATCGCGCAGCTCCTGCCGCACAAGTGGAAGCAATATCACCCCGAGGCCATCATGACAACACCGGTACGACAGCTTGCAAAATGAGACCTCCAACATAAAACAGCGTCGGCTACAACCTGAGTAAGTTGTAGCCGATGTTGCTATATGTTGGTACTTCAACCTGTAGTTGAGTTAATGCTTAC
>VSPD01000103.1 GCA_009775125.1 Muribaculaceae bacterium
GACAATCTTCAAAAATAAGAAAACCCAAACATCTGATATATAGATGTTTGGGTTTAATTTCAAGTGATCCGCCTGGGGCTCGAACCCAGGACCCCAACATTAAAAGTGTTGTGCTCTACCAACTGAGCTAGCGAATCATGCAAAACTTTTCGGTGTGGTGCCACCAGGAATCGAACCGGGGACACAAGGATTTTCAGTCCTTTGCTCTACCAACTGAGCTATGGCACCTTGTTTTTAGTAGTACCGTTTTTTGTTTTGCGTTGCAAAGGTAGGGACTATTTTTGAATTGTGCAAATTTTTTGCGATGTTTTTTTCGATTTTTTTTGATTATTTTTTGTCAACATACCGTAAGTGACTGTGTATCTGACGGTTGTGGTTTTTATTTTTTTTGGTTAATTTTTGCATGGTTTTGTGTTGAACGGAAGCAGGCAGCCTTTTGGGGGGCTGCCTGCTTTTTTTGTTTTATGGGACGCGGATTAGATCCAGCGTGTGTAGGCGAAGTCTTGACGGTGAGGAAGGGCGGGGTTTACGGGGTAGAGGCGGAATGCGTAGCGGAATACGCCTGCGTCTTGTGCCTTGGAGGCGAGTTCGTAGGTGAGGACGTTGCCTTCTTCTTTGACGACTTTGAATTGTTCTTTGCGCCAGAGGCGTTCTTGGCCGTTTTCTTGGCGGTAGAGTACCATTTCGATGGCGAGGTCGCGTCCGAGGCCGTTTGTGTCGACGATGATGTCGGTTTTGAGGGGCATTCCGGCCACGAGGCCTGTTGTGCCTCCGTCGTGGTATTGTTTTACGTCGAATACTTTGATTCCGTCCCAGGCGGCGGCTATTTTTTCTTTCCAGGCTACGATTTCGCGGGCGAGTTTGTAGTCGGCTTCACGCAGGGCGGCGGAGCGTTTTGCTTCGGGGCGGTAGAAGCGGTCGATGTAGTCTTCGATCATGCGCTGCATTGTGAAGTGGGGCGCGATGTCGCCGATTGAGCGTTTGATGTATTGGATCCACTCGGGTGAGTAGCCTTTGGAGTTTTTGGCGAAGTAGAGTGGTATGATTTCGTTCTCGAGCATTGAGTAGATTGTGGCTGCGTCGAGTTTGTCTTGCTGTGCCTGGTCGGTGAAGGTGCGTTTGTCGGTGAGGGCCCAGCCGGCCTTTTCGTTGAAGCGGTAGCCTTCGTACCACCATCCGTCGAGGACGGAGAAGTTGAGCACGCCGTTCATTTCGGCTTTTTCGCCTGATGTGCCTGATGCCTCGAGGGGGCGTGTGGGGGTGTTGAGCCAGATGTCGACGCCTGTGACGAGTCGTTTTGCCACGACCATGTTGTAGTCTTCGAGGAAGATGATTTTGCCGAGGAATTGGGGCATGCGGGATATTTCCATGATGCGCTTGATCAGGCCTTGGCCTGCTCCGTCGGCGGGGTGTGCTTTGCCGGAGAATACGAATTGGACGGGGAATTGTTCGTTGTTGACGATTTTGGCGAGGCGGTCGAGGTCGGTGAAGAGGAGGTGTGCGCGCTTGTATGTGGCGAATCGGCGTGCGAATCCGATGATGAGTGCGTTGGGGTTGATTTTGTCAACGATTTTCATCACTGCGGAGGGGTCGCCTTGGTTTGCGAGCCATTTTTCTTTGAAGTCGCGTTTTACGAAGTTGATGAATTTGTTTTTGAGGGTCATTCGCATGTCCCAGATGAGTTCATCGGATACTTTGAAGATGTTTTTCCAGGCTTTGGGGTCGGACTGGTGTTCGAATACTTGCTCGCCGAGGTGTTTGGTGTAGAATTCTTTCCATTCGGATGCGGCCCATGTGGGCATGTGCACGCCGTTGGTGACGTATCCTACGTGGCTTTCTTCCCATCCGTAGCCTTTCCATACGCCGGCGAACATTTTTTTGGATACTTCTCCGTGGAGCCAGCTTACGCCATTGGCTTCCTGGCATGTGTTGAGGGCGAAGACGCTCATTGAGAATCGTTCGTTGGTGTCGGGGTTTTCGCGGCCCATGTTCATGAGGTCGTTCCAGGAGATGCCGAGTTTGGCGGGGTATTCGCCCATGTATTTTCCGAAGAGGCCTTCGTCGAAGTAGTCGTGTCCGGCGGGCACGGGTGTGTGCACGGTGTAGAGTGATGATGCGCGCACGATTTCGAGGGCTACGTTGAAGTCGAGGCCTGACTGTACGTATTCGACGAGGCGCTGGAGGTTGAGCAGGGCTGCGTGGCCTTCGTTGGCGTGGTAGATCTGGGAGTTGATTCCGAGTTTTTTAAGCAGGAGTACGCCGCCGATGCCGAGGAGGTATTCTTGTTTGATGCGGTTTTCCCAGTCGCCGCCGTAGAGCTGGTGTGTGATTACGCGGTCGAATTCGGAGTTCATGTCGAAGTCGGTGTCCATGAGGTAGAGTTTCATGCGTCCGACGTTGACGCGCCATACGTGGGAGTATATTATACGGCCGGGGTATGGCACTTCGAGTATCATGGGGTGTCCGTTTTTGTCGAGGACTTGTTCGATGGGGAGCTGGTTGAAGTTCTGGGGCTCGTAGTTGGCGATTTGCTGTCCGTCGACTGAGAGTGATTGTGTGAAGTAGCCGTAGCGGTAGAGGAATCCGACTGCTGTCATGTCGACGCGTGAGTCGGATGCTTCTTTTATGTAGTCGCCGGCGAGGACGCCGAGGCCGCCGGAGTATATTTTGAGGCAGTTGCAGAGGCCGTATTCCATTGAGAAGTAGGATACGGAGGGTATGTCGGTGCGCATGGGCTGTGCCATGTATTCTTTGAAGTCGGCGTAGACTTTGCGGATTTTGTCCATCAGGTCTTTGTCGGCTATGATTTCGCTGAGGCGTTCGCCGGTGAGCTGCTGGATGAGCATTACGGGGTTTTCGCCTGTTGCGCGCCAGATTTCGGGGTTGAGTTCGCGGAAGAGTGATTTGCCTTCGCTGTTCCAAACCCACCACAGGTTTTTGGCAAGTTCCTCAAGGGGTTTGAGTTCTGCGGGGAGTTCGAATTTGACAGTAACGTCGCGCCATACGGGCGTGTTTGTGTTACTAACGGGGAGTTTCATATGGGGTTAATTTTGTGTTTATTGTTTGGCTGAATGCTATTTATTTCTGTCTGTCGAGGCCGGGGGGACGTGGCTCAGAAGCTGAGGCGTCCTTCGGCGTTTTCTATGGCTTTGGCGTAGGCCTGCGCGTAGTGGACGAAGAATTTTTCCCATGCGGCGGCGGCTGCTGTGCGGCGGGCGGCTTCGCGGTATTGCTGCATTTGGGACGCGGGGGCGTTGACGAGGGTGCGCAGCAGGGTGGCGATGCTTTCTTTTACTTGGTCGTAGTTGAAGTCGCCTCGGGGCACTACGGCGACGCCTGATTTGTCGAATCCTTCGTTTTCGTCGGTGATGACCCATTGGCCGAATCCGGAGAGTGTGGTGGTGATTGTGGGCACTGCGAATGCCACTGATTCGAGGGGCGTGTATCCCCATGGCTCGTAGTAGGATGGGAATACGGATGCGTCGAGGCCGGGGAGGAGGTCGTAGTAGGGCATGTTGAATATTCCGTCGTTGCCATTAAGGTAGCAGGGGACGTATATCACGGTGATGCGGCTTCGCTCGTCGTTGGTGAATCCTATTGTGTTTATGCGGCTGAGGATGGGGTCGTCGAAGGGGTTGTTGAGGGTGTGGGTGGTGACGGGGGCTTCGAGCCGGCGGGCGGCTCCGATGCTGAGGGCGTGGGCCAGGTCGGCGCGGGGGTCTTTTACCCATGCGGGCACCATGACGAATGCGAGGATGCGGCGCTCGGGGTCGAGGTCGCCCAGGCGGGCTATCGCGTCGAGGTAGAGGTCGATGCCTTTGTTGCGGTATTCGCATCGGCCTGATGTGGCCACGATGAATGTGTCGTCGGTGTATTCGGAGCCGGTGAGGGCTTGGGCCACGCGGAGCATGCATGCGCGTGCGGCTTTGCGCGCGGCTTTGTATTTTGTCTTGGCGGGCACGAAGTTTTCTTCGAATCCGTTGGGGGTGACTACGTCGGGACGGCGCTCGAGGAGCTGCTCGCATTCGAGGGCTGTGACTTCGCTCACTGTGGTGAAGCAGTCGGCTTGTGTGGCGGCGGCTTTTTCGAGCGAGTGTTTTGACTGCATGTTGAGCTCGGCGGCCATCTGGTCGCCGTTGTATCCGCGAAGGTAGTCGTAGAGGGGTTTTCCGTTTCCGCAGATGCTTCGGCCTATGCTTGTGGCGTGTGTGGTGAACACGGTGGCTATCTGAGGAAGGGTTGTCTTGACGTGGAGCAGGGCCATGCCTGTGGTCCATTCGTCGAAGTGGGCTATCATGCGCTTGCCGGTGTCGACGCCGTAGAATCGGGCGATGCTTTCGATCACGTGGGCGGCGGCGGCTGAGAACGCGCAGGCTTCGTCGTAGTCGCCATATGCGTGGAGTGAGTCGACGCCGTAGAGCTGCCACATGCGTGAGTAGAGGTCGTTTTTGTGGGCGTACATCGCGTCGAATTTAACGAGGACGGCGATTGGCTTGCCGGGGATGTTCCAACGGCCTGTACGGACTGTGACGCCGGGGGGCAGCGTGGCTTGCTCGCGCCATTTTTTCAGCACGGTTTTCGATTCGGTGAAGAAGGGCGAGGGGTTTTCTTCGGTCCAGACGTCGGGGCCGATGAATATTGTCTTGTCCTTATAGCAATTTTGGAGTGTTTTGGCTTTTGTGGACAGCACTGTGTAGATGCCGCCGACTTTATTGCAAACTTCCCAACTTGTTTCAAACAGAATGTCGAAGTCAATGTTGTAACAATCCATATATACCTAAATAGTCAATTTCAGACCGCAAAGGTAATAAAAAATTTTCTAATAGCAAAATAGTGTTTCTATTTTTGAGTTAAAGATTTACAATTTGCGCGCCAAGGGTGTGTTTTTTGTCTTTTTGGGAGGCATGGCGTTTTTTTCGGGCCGGGGGATACAATAAATCGGGGGAGCGGACGTTTTATGTTTGAACGTCAACCTGAATGCCTATGGATAAAAAACTACACGATTTTACCTTGAAGACTGTGCCAACGAAAACATCGCGCGGCCCGAAATCGCAGACTATCGATTTCCTGCGCCAATTTGCAAGAGCTTACATGCCTGTTTCGAAAATGCCCGGCCTGGTATTAAACTGATTTTTCTTCGTTTACGATTGAATTGCCGTCGGGGCGCGCTGTTGCAGCCGCCGACGGCTTTTTTATTAAAACGGCACAAGCCGTAATCTCGGTGCATTGCGTCTCCGTTAGGAGACAAATATTGTAGCGCAGGGCGACAGCCCTGGGGGGGGGCGTGGATGTTATTTATTATGGTATTGGAGCGGAGCCTGCCGGAGCGTTCGATAACGCCAACCGTGGTGCAGAACGCTACGCTGCCGCTCGCTCCAATACCACGGATGATAACAACGCATATACCCGGGGTTACGCTGTCGCTCCACCCCGGGAAATCTAGGACTTGTGCAAGAGGAGAAATGTTAAAATTATTTATTTTTTGAGATATCCGATTTTAACATTTGAG
>VSPD01000104.1 GCA_009775125.1 Muribaculaceae bacterium
CGTTGTGCCGACCTTCAATACACACAGAAACACATTCATTCATCTGTCCACTCGTAAGGAAGTATGAACTTACTGCCATAATCATGACCGGATGGAGGTACAGCCGGGAGTCTGTTCATCTTTACTTTCATATTTATCTCCGCATGACCTTTCAGCCATAAGGATGACTTTCAGCACATCCTTCCGTCGGAGTGGATGACCGGCCGTTTGACTGACCGGAACTGCAATCATAACGACGGTCATTCAGAAAAAGATTTGTCGTTTTCCGAAAATGCCGACGATTGCCGACTGATTGCCGGCGATTTCCACCCTCGGCAAACCAACCGCCTCTGATATTGTTACGCAGATACACACAACACATTCCTCAAACACGCTTTTCAGCCGCGCCGGGTAACCGTTTTTTCTTATCGCACTCCCTCATGTCGGCTGATTGATCCTTACGATTCCGGGATTCGACACACAGGATTCCGGGATTCCATCGCAAGCGCACGGACACATTCGCTTCATCTGATTTTTACTGATTTACGATGCCAACATTGGCATGGCAAGGTATGTGATGTGCTGCACCAAATGCAATTTGCAGCACATCACCCTTGCCAAGCGAGCTTGGGTTGGGATGGCTCCGAAGTCGCCCTCCCCATTCTCGATTCTGCGCTCCGCAGATTTGATTACACTTTTTATTGCACGATTTATGACTGACAATAGAAAGAGGGCCGGCAGAAAACCGAAGGCCGACACCACCGTTTTCAGATGTTCCGTCAACTTCACTGCCATAGAACAGGCCATACTGATGTCGATGTATGATAAAGTTCAGGTAGAATCCATGTCGGCGTTCATCAAGATGGTGCTGTTTGAAAAGCCGTTCAAGGTCTTTTATGTGGACGAGAACACACGGGTGTTCATAGATAAATTATCCTCGCTTAACGCCCTTTACCGTACCGTCGGCGTTGAATACGCCTTGATTGTAAAGACGCTGAGGGAGAATTTCAACGAGAGAAAGGCGATGAAGGCCCTGTATAATCTGGAACAGAAGACCACCGAGCTGGTAAGAATCAGCATAGAGATAGTCTCGCTGGCCCGGCAATTCGATGAAGCATGGTCGCAAAAATCTCGTTAGGCAAATCCCTTTACGGTGCCATCTGCTACAACGGGGAGAAAATCAACAAGGAAAAAGGCCGGTTGCTCGACACCAACAAAATATATAATGACGGTTCCGGCTCAGTGAACATCCACCGTGTATATGAGGACTTCATGCGCTGGATGCCTTCTCATACAAAGACCGAAAAACCTATGATGCACATATCCCTTAATCCGCATCCCGATGACTGGCTGAGCGACACAGACTATACTGCATTGGCCCACGAGTATCTGCAAAAAATGGGTCTGGGGGATATGCCTTATCTGATTTTCAAACACATGGACATTGACCGGCACCATATCCACATAGTCGCCCTCCGTGTGGGAACTGACGGCAAAGCCGTTTCCGACAGAAACAATTTTTACCGCAGCAAGGAAATAACACGGGAGCTGGAGAGAAAATACAACCTTCATACAGCCGAGCGTCAGAGAATCACTCCCGATATGCCCATTAGGAAAATCGACCCTTCCGGCGACATCAAGCGACAGGTTGCCAACACGGTCAAAATGGTGGGTATGCGCTACAAGTTCCAGACCATCGGCGAGTATAACGCCATACTCGGTCTATATAATATAAGGTGTGAGCAGACCGACGGCAGGGTTAACGGACGGGAGTATCACGGTCTGGTCTATTTCGCCACCGATGACAACGGCAATACAATAGCATCGCCGTTCAAGGCGTCGCGCCTCGGCAAGTTCGCCAGCCGCACGGCGATAGACGGAAAGATGGAGCGTGCGAAAGACAACATCGACATCCGTCCGACCAAGCAATCCGTATCTGAGGCAATGGCGGAATCTTCGGGTAAGGATGATTTCATCGCCAGACTCAAAGAGAGGAACATCGACCTTATTCTGCGCCATACCGATACCGGGCGCATATACGGCGCGACATTCATAGACCACAATACAAGGACTGTCCTTAACGGTTCGCGTCTGGGCAGACAGTTCTCCGCCAACGCTCTTGAACAGTGGTTCACAGCCGGAGAAAGACCTTCGGTTGTACCAGTTCAGACGGACACCCGACAGGAACAGCCGCAGCCTGATACTCAACAATCCGGTTCAGGTAATTCTCAATCCAATGCGACAGGACAACAGACAGCAGGAGGCGCGGGAACATCCGGAACATCACAGGGTCAGCAGCACGGTCAAGGTCAGTCGCAGCAGCAGTTCCGGCAGGGCAATTCATCCCTATACGAAGATATGCCCTCTATTCCCGGTCTTGACCTTTTCCATACAGGCCCCGGATTCGATGCGGAGGAGGAAGCCTTCTACCGTGCCATGCAGCGGCGTAAGAAGAAAAAGCGCCGTGGTCCCAAACTGTAATTTTCAACTTTAATTTCAATATATTATGAGCCAACAGGAAGACGACCTCCGGGCGTTAGCCAAAATAATGGACTTCATGCGCGGCATAAGTTTTGTACTTGTGGCCGCGAATATGCTTTGGTTCACGGGCATAAAGACCGTGGAAAGCGGATGGTTCTATACCACCGCGTACAAGATACTGAACAATCTGGACAATGCCTGCGGACTGTTCCACAATCCCAACAACGCAAAATGGTTCGCGCTTCTCCTTCTCGCCCTTTCGTGTTTCGGCACGAAAGGGGTCAAGAAAGAAAGCATCCGGTGGAAACATATAATAATCGCCATCACCGCAGGTATGTTCCTCTATTTCGGTTGCTGGTGGATGCCGGCCAAAGAATGGCTTTACTCCTATATAATATGTACCGTCACGGGATATGTGGCGTTGCTGTTCGGAGGCGTATGGATGGGCCGTATGCTGAAAGGCAACCTGATGGACGACCGTTTCAACAACGAGAACGAATCGTTCATGCAGGAAACGGAACTGAAGACCAACGACTATTCCGTGAATCTCCCCACTCGTTTCTACTACAATAAGCGGTGGAACAAGGGATGGATAAACGTGGTAAACCCGTTCCGCGCCACAATAATCCTCGGCACTCCCGGTTCCGGCAAGTCATACGCCGTAGTGAACAACTATATAAAACAGTGTATAGAAAAGGGTTACAGTGCTTATATCTATGACTTCAAGTTTCCGGA
>VSPD01000105.1 GCA_009775125.1 Muribaculaceae bacterium
AAAAAATCAGCATATCCTTCTGCAATCGAAAATCCTTTTGGTTATGGCGTGGTGGCTGTCCAGTACCCGGCCGAAGGTACGTTTATGGAAGATGGTTATATATGGAGCGAGGATAAAACAGAGCTGTATTTCGTGCCTCTTAGCGTTGATGGTGAATACACTTTGCCTGCATCGGTCGCATCTATCGGCAAGGATGCCTTTACGAGATGCGGACTGACAACAGTAAATGTAAATTCAGCCGTTGTGCCCATGATGGATTCAGAGGCTTTTGCAGGATTGTATGACAATTGCCAGCTGAATGTGCCCGATAATCTGTTTACTGATTACATGACTACGTCTAACTGGTATCTTTTCAAAAATGTAAACAACAGTTCGTCTCTCGACAACGGTAACTTTAAATACCGCACTAACCCGGGCTATGCTACTGCAATCCTCGTTGGTCCGGCCAAAAACATGACCGAGGCAACGATTCTTGCCAAGGTAAGCCTTGACAACAAGATGTATACCGTAAAAGCCATTGGTGTGGGCGCATTCAAAGGACAGAAACTTACCAAAGTTACATTCCGCGATGGCATAGAAATAATAGGCGACAACGCGTTCTATCAAAACAATATTCAGGAACTGGTTTTGCCGGAGTCGGTAAAGAGCATCGGCGACTATGCTTTTGCAGAAAACACCAACCTCGCGTCAGCAACAATCGGCTCGGGTGTCGAAACTATCGGCAACTACGCTTTCCGTAAGGATGCACTTGCTGAAATTACAATACCCGCTTCTGTAAAAACTATCGGCGACTATGCTTTCGCCGAAAACACCGGCCTCGCATCTGCAACGATCGGTTCGGGTGTCGAGGCTATTGGCAACTCCGCTTTCCAAAGCGATGCGCTTACCGAAGTTACAATACCCGCTTCTGTAAAAGTTATCGGCAACTACGCTTTTGCCTATAACTCCAAACTTGCGTCTGTAACTATCGGTTCGGGCGTCGAGACTATCGGCGACTATGCTTTCTATAAGGACGCTCTTGCTAAAATTACAATACCCGCTTCTGTAAAAACTATCGGTGACTATGCCTTTGCCAATAACTCCAAACTCGCGTCGGCAACTATCGGATCGGGTGTCGAGACCATTGGCGACAACGCTTTCGAAAATAATGCGCTTGCCGAGGTTGTTATTCCCGCTTCTGTAAAAACCATCGGTAACTACGCTTTTGCCGAAAACGCAAACCTCGCGTCTGTAACTATCGGCTCGGGCGTCGAGACTATCGGCGACAACGCTTTCCAAAATGATGCGCTTGCCGAGGTTGTAATACCTGCCGGCGTTAAAAAAGTTGGATACCGGGCTTTCGCTGGCAACAAAGACCTCACCACCGTGGTATTTAGCGAGAGCGTAGACAAAGTGACGCTCGACACCAAGCCATTCGACAGCCTGACCAATCTCACCATGGGCCGCAACTATGAAGGCGTGCTCCCCACGGCGACCAATATCGAATTCGGCAACCTGTTCACCGAAATCACCGAAAATTTCATGGCAAACACTACAAGCCTCGAATCGGTGAAATTCGGCACCGGCATCTCGGAAATCCCTGCCAATGCGTTCAAGGGCTGCTCGCTGAGCGAGATTGTGATACCCTCAAATATTACGACAATAGGCGAAAGCGCCTTCGAGAACAACAAGCTCACCAACGTGATAATAGGTTGCGGAACGGCTGAAATAGGCAACAACGCATTTGCCTACAACAACTCCATCGCCACCATCAACGTCACCGCCGTTGAGCCGCCCGTTGCCACCGACGACGTATTCTCCACACAGGACGCTCAGCTCAATGTGCTCAAAGAATCCCGCGAGGCATACGAAAACGCTGTGTGCTGGTACCAGTTTGAAGGTCTCGATCTCGTGCCCGTCTCTGTGTTCAAGATTCTGAACGAAAGTGTTCCGGGCCGCGCTGCCGACGCAAACGCCAAGCAGCTGCAATTCACCGTGTCGGTCGAGCCGGCCGACGCTTCGCTCAAAGAATATATATTCTGGGAGTCGAGCAACCCCGCAGTGGCAACGGTCGATAACAACGGCCTCGTTACATTTACAGACGCCACAGAAGGAACGGCCGAAATCACCGCCAAGACGCTCTACGACGGCGTGGTAGCCTCGGCAACCGTCACCGCCGAAGGTACGCTGGGCATCGATGGCGTAATCTTCGATGCCAACGACGGCGCAGCCGATTCCGTACGTCCCAACGACATCTACAACCTGCAAGGCGTATGCCTCAAACGCAACGCCTCGCAGGCCGACATCGACGCCCTCGCCCCCGGCTTCTATATCGTCGGCGGCAAGAAAGTGCTCGTGAAATAAGACCCCTGACGCGCCATCCGCGTCAACGCCAAGCCACGGCTCCCCATCCCGGGGAAGCCGTGGCTTTTCAATTTGTGTACCCCGAGCGCGACCGCGCTCTTCTTAACCGCAAATTTCACAAATTACACAAATTTCGCAAATTTATTTTTTTTAGTTAATGGCCGTTAATGAGCCGTTAATTTTGATTAGATAAGGTTTCGCAAGGTTGTCACGGCGAAGCCGTGGCTCCTTGGTTAACCCCGTATGGAGGCGTAGCCGACATGCGGGGTTAGGTCGGGATGGATGGGTAGCACCGCGAAGCGTGTGCCTCCCGTATGTTATATATGGCGATTTTGGCGCGAGGCACAGCTTCGCAGTGCCGTTGTTGAGGCTATGCGTTACCCCGCATGTCGGCTGCGCCGGCCATACGGGGCTAACATCAAGCGACACGGCTTCGCCGTGCTCAAATTACACAAATTAATTATTTTACGCTAATTGCCGCGAATTATTCATTAATTAAAATTAATAGCTGATTAACGGTAATTGACGTAAAAACGGTGCGTGGAATAGCAATTCGGCAGGAAATCTGAAGAATTTTTTCAGAATGAAATGTTGCCGGGGGCGGAAAGGATGTGGAAAATGAGGTCGTGAAATAAGGCGTGCTCGTTCTGGCGCGAGCCCATGCCCTTGCTTTGCGCGTCGAAGCGTCGAAGCGCGGAAATAATCTCTATAACCTGAAAAGCATTGTAGGAGCGCATTCCGGCCCGGAACTTGCGCAACTGTTTGTCAAATTTAAGATTCAGGTCCTTCATTAACCCTGCATCGCTTTTGTCCTTGGCATAGAACGCCACCATCAAATCGGAGAAAAAGCCGTAGAGGGCCGCCGTAGTCATCACAAGCGGATTAGCCTTGGGGTTGGCGGCGAAATAGTCGGCGATTCTGAAAGCCTTCGCGGCATCGCGTACGGAAATGGCATCGATAAGCTCGAAATTGTTAAACTCCTTGCTCACGCCAATATATTGCTCCACCACTTCCGGGGTAACTTTGGCACCCGGCGCAAGGATGGTCTTCAATTTGCCAACCTCGTTATATAGCCGGCTAAGGTCGGTGCCGATAAAGTCGCGGAGCATTTCAAGAGCTTTTTGGTCGGGCACGAGTCCCGCTTCCGATATGCACTTCGATATAAGAGGCACGAGCTGATAGTCGGCCGGCTTTTTGGACTCGAATATTACGGCGTGCTTTTTGGCCACAGCCATAAGGTCCTTGCCTTTGGCCGTGTCGCCGCGGAACACGATTACAAACACGGTAGTTGGCGACGGGTGCTCGACATATCGGAAAAGACGGTTGACCTGGTCGGCACGAACGGCCTGACATTCTTTGAGAATCACGACTTGTCGCTCGGCCATCATAGGATACCGCGAGCACAGGTCCATCACCGCGCCCGGCTCGACCTGCGGGGCATACAGCACATATTGGTTGAATTCCTTGTCGGCCTCGGGCACCACCTTTTCAAATTCCTTCACCAGTTCGTCGATATAATAACTCTCGGCGCCGTGGAGAAGGTACACCGGAGCGAGTTTGCCCGATGCAATCTGTTTTTTGAGCCCGTCGAATGTCACAGCAGCAGTAGCCATAGATAAAAATTTCGAGATTCGAAAGACAAAGATAAACAAAAAATTTCAGTATCTTTGCGTCAATATGGAAAAAATATACGACAGGCTCCGGAAGAAACATGTCGCGCTCACGCCCGAGGAAGGCGTGCGCCAGCGGTTTGTGGATTTTCTCATCGAGCGGCGCGGCTATCCCGAAGGACTCATGGCCAACGAGGTCGGTCTCACCCTCAACGGCACGCGCCGCCGATGCGACACCGTGGTCTACGACCGTAATGCCCGCCCCCTGGCCATAGTTGAGTACAAGGCCCCGTCGGTGGCGATAACGCAGCGCGTTTTCGAGCAGATAGCGCGCTACAACCTGGTGATGGGCGTGAAGTGGCTCATAGTAAGCAACGGCGTCAACTCCTACTGCTGCCGCTTCGACCTCGATACCCGCCAAGCCGTCTACCTCCCCGACATCCCCCCCTACGACAGCCTCTGACCCCGAACCGCAAATTTCACAAATTACACGAATTACACAAATTAATTTTTTTGCAAGTTGGCACGGCGAAGCCGTGCCGGAATTACACAAATCGTTTTTTTACGTTAATGACCGCGAATGGGGCGTTAATTTTTGATTAAGCAAGGTTTCGCAAGTTTGTCACGGCGAAGCCGTGATTCCTTGGTTAACCCCGTATGGAGGCGCAGCCGACATGCGGGGTTTGGTCGGGATGGATGGAAAGCACCGCGAAGCGTGTGCCTCGCAGATGCCATATATGGTGATTTTGGCGCGAGGCACAGCTTCGCAGTGCCTGTGTTGTGGATATGCGCTACCCCGCATGTCGGCGGTGCCGGCCATGCGGGGTTAACATCAAGCGTCACGGCTTCGCCGTGATTGTGCTGTAAAAACCAATATCCGAGATTAATTTAATCCACACAATCTACGCAGATGTAAAATTAATTTTTGCGTTAATTGGCGCGAATTAATCATTAATTAAAATTAATGGCCTATTAACGACAATTAACGTAAAAACCACAATCCCCGAAATAAATAATTCCCTAACTATAGTATAAAACCGTTAATTTCGGGAATTATCGATATTGCTTAAAAAGGTTTAGCGTTTATTGCCTTATTGGTATTTGGCAAGTCAGTTCTTTATCGGCTCGGCAGTTTGACGAATGTCGCGGCCTTTTGTTTTATGGCGTTTATATCTAAATCCTTTTGTGCTGTGAAATAGGGGAAATATTTGAGGAACACCGGAATGAGGCAAATAGAGATTACTACCGTCAAAACAAAATTTACAAGAGCGGAGTGGGGGAGGGTTGGAACAATCTTATTGATATAGTGGATTAGAACCCAGTGGACGCCTAATGGGATTATTGAATACCTGCCGATGTAAGATATTACCGGGAGTCGGCCTATTTGTTTGCATAATAGCAATGTCCCAATAACCATTGCTGCCGAGGTGATATAAACTATTATCAAATTTCCGTGAATTTCGTTTTCAAGAAAACTAATACATGGCTGGTCGAGAAATACGGATAGACTTATACCGATTCCCAGAAAAACTACAATTAGTCCCCATTCAAATGATTTTCGTTCAGAAGGATAGAGCAGAGAAGTCCTTTTAAGGAGGTATCCTAAATAAAAGAATGGTAAACTGTTTAATGCTGGGCTTAACTGAATTGGTAAAACTATTGACTCGTGAGCAAAATAGTATCCGATCAATCCGGTTAATAATACCAATATGCCTCGAATAATTCCATTTTTGACATTACGGCAAATGCATAGGAATATTATATTATCCCAAAATAAGCAAAGTAAAAACCATATAGGGCGATTGAAATAATAAGATTTGGTTATGAAATCAAATATATGATAGGGACTTTCATTAATTGTTCCTTTAATATAGAAATTCAGTTGAATGATGCAGTGTGCTAAAAGATAGAAGAATAGAAAAGGTATTATCAGTTTGTTGGTTTTCTTCCATAAAGTGGAAATGAGACCACCGTAATCTTTAAAAAACAACCCGGAAAGGACGAAATATAGAGGCATTCTTAGTGCTCTGAATCCGGCAGGTTCAAAAGAACTTCCACAGTGCATGAGGATTACCAGCAGGATGCAAACGCCTTTGGCGAGGTCGATAAATTCAATTC
>VSPD01000106.1:0-14794 GCA_009775125.1 Muribaculaceae bacterium
ACGATACATGATTAATTTCTGTAGACCTGCGGCTTAACATATCAATACATTAATTTATTTTTACGATATACTTATATATTTATTATCTAATAATTTCTTTAAGTTTTCTTCTAATTGATTCTGCGTAATTAGCCTATTTGTGTCCTCAAACGACCTAGGAGAAAACAAATAATTTAGGATAAAGGTGTCGTTATCCGATAATCTATACCTTTCACACACTGCCTCCGTTCTGGTATCTATTATATACTTGTCTGTTATTTTCAAAGACGCCCCGTTACTTTTAGCTGCCTGCCACTTATCAATGGTAGCAAACAGATTTTGCAACGATTCGTTGTCGTATGGTGTGACTGCAGAATCATTTAGATTATCAAAGTACATTGAGAATCTTTCAAGGTCAAGCTTTGATTGCCGCGGTATCAGATATTCCACATTACGCATTGGCACCAGGTTTAGGCCATACTTCGAGGGAGACTCCCAATATACGCTATGCCTGTCAAAGCGGATGACGGAATAATTAGGGGGTGTCAGATGCTCCAACAAAGGAATAATCTCAGCCAATTCATCATAGTCATGTGGAGCATCACCTGGAATTGCTGTCAACATATTCCATAAGATATGCATATGATTTATCGAAGCATATTTAAGATATGCAATATTTGCAATGGCCCTTGGTCCCTTATTCATTAGGACAAGGTGCTTGGGATGCAGGCTCTCAATTCCGGCTGTGATTATAAGCATACCTGAATCTGCGAGATTTTTCATATGTTGAAATGAAAGAGAAGAAACCGTGTCACACATAAAAATCGCTTCTGGACAATGGTGCCTAATATACCCGAAGATTGGTTTCATATGGTTTAGATCCAATACAGAATCCACCACATAAAATACGCGTTTACCTCCTTCATATGCTTTTTTTATTTCTGAGATTACCTCATCTGTATTTCTAAGACGGTATTTCATTCGCAATCCATTAAGGCCACAAAAGGTACAATGTGATTTGTAGCCTTTCCAGCATCCACGGGAAAACTCGATTGTATAATCGTCGGATTTTTTCTCACATGCAATATATTTCTGTTCCAAATAGAATCTGCTGTGATCTGCCGAATAAATCTTATCGCCTACGACAATCGCAGATTCGCTTGAGGGATTAAATGCTTTATTCCTGTCATAGACTCCAACAGGAAGCTGGATGTTTTCGTTATTCCTATCATTCAATAAGTTTGAACACAGCTGAGGCAAAGTGATATCTCCCTCTCCAGAACAAGAATAATCTATGAAATCGAATTCTTTTACTATCTCTTTTGCGGCCTCACCTTCGCATTCACAACCGCCAATTACAGTGAATACATCCGGCCTCACGGCCTTAATTTCCTTTAGCACCGCGAGTGATGCAAATAGTTGCACAAATGTTGCGGAGCAGCATACAATCTTAATATTTTTTCGCACCCTGATCAGCTCAGTGATTTCAGTGATGAGGGCGAACACGGCGGAATTCAATTGTGGCAGGAATTCAAGCAAATCCTTCACATTGTCTATTCCTTCAATCCCCTTAGGGAATCTACTGTTTTTATTAAGATTGTAAATAGCCTCTATCATCTTTTTTTCACGAGCCTCGTCATGCCCGAACAGAACCTCAGAAAAGGCGTAGTCACCAATCCGTTCATATATATTACTGCCAAACCACCTATACATACCCTTTGGCAAACTTGAGGAAAATGGAATGCCGGGATAGTGCACGTCAGCTTTGATATTTGCGGCATTTAATGCGCTTTTAAGGACAGCAACACCCACAGTCGGGTTATCGCTTTCAACAAAAGGCATACTTAGTATTAGACATTCTATATTGCGAAATGAGCCGTCATTGTCTACATTTCTGTAGAAAGTCTTGATCCCAGAAAAATTTTTGGATTCCTGCATCTTCGTATATTGAATTGCTTATAAATTTCATTTTCGGATAAGTGCGGTCTATACGGCCTATTGTTTCCAGTTCATGAATTTCATCATGGAAAGCGTCCTCAAAATCAATGCCGAAATAGTCCTTAAACCGGATGCAATCTATGGTCATTTTGTTATGATACAGCATCTGGCAAACGGCAAGCCTCATTTGCTGATGTTTGGTATGACGGTATACCTCATACCTTGCAGCTTTCACATCAAAGTTTTCATCGTAAGACACACATCGATAGGCGAGTGATGGCCTGAATCCGATAGCATGACTGCCGATGCCAATCAAGTTTAAATTATCCATCACATCTATAGAGGTCTTATGTCTGATTAAATTCTTTTTCCTTCGTGGGGATGCAAAAACATTGTATTCTGTCTCAATGGTTCCTGCATCATGCTTCCAGCCAAATTCTTCAAAAATCTCATACGCTGCTGCAAGTTGTTTCTGAGATTCAATGATACGATTGTAAGTGTCCTTCTCATCCTCACGCTCACGGCCAACGGTCCTGTAAGTATAGACCGTGACACTCAAAGGTGCCATGGATATTACCCTCTTGACCGTATCAGCCACAGTCATTATATCTTGTCCTTCAAGGCCTACCATTAAATCAATATTTATATCATCAAACTTCAAACCACAGGCATGTTGTATAAGTGTGCCTATGACAGAGGCCGGAGGGTTGTGGCGTCTGACATTTCTCAAAACGGTTGAATCAAGCGATTGAACCCCAAAACTAACCCTATTGATATTTGAGCGTTTTAAGATGTCAAGTTTTGTCTCGCTTGCCGTGTCTGGAGACAACTCAAAAGTCCTGGAAGAATTGCTTGCAAATTCGAATTGTGACACAGGCTTAAGAAGTGTCTGTAATTCTGTTTCTGATAGAATTGAGGGGGTGCCACCTCCAATATATAAGCTTTCAAGAGGTGACTGAATCTCTTCACCCCAGAACTCAATCTCATTATAGCATCTGTCGATATAGCCTGAAAGACTACCGGAGCGCGTTACTCTTGAGTCGTACATGCAAAATGCGCATCGGCTTTTACAATATGGTATATGGATATATAGCGCGTCTTTCCGCTGTTTCATTGTGGCAGTCTCTCCATTATGCCAAAGTTCATACACCTCATTGAGTGTATAGAGACGCGTTGGTGTATCAAACATGTGGGGTGGTACCAGCAATTCCTTGTCAATGGAGAGCTGGGTCAGTTCCATTAGTTTTCGTGCAGTTTTATCTGTATTTGACATTATACCCCATGTTTTCTAAGTAGCCACTGATAAACTCCATGATGTTGAAAAATGAATAGCACTCCTGCCTGTGCCATCCGCTTATTCTATTATAAAGGCATCCTGAATTGCAAATCTGCCTGTACTTGCATTCGTTACATTCTTTTGGCTCGGTATTTCCTTGTTTAATTGACTTGATGACGTTTGATTTAACCTGCGAAGGTGTGTCTTTATGAATATTCCCGACGGTGCCGACCGGAAACGAGCGGTCGCAAAAGAATATCGATCCATCACTTGTAAAAGACAATATATTGCAGTCTTTTTGAAAACAGCATGATGAGTACCTGCCGCCCAGAAGCATGTTTAGATACTCTACAAAATTGGATATCATAATTGTCTGGGGTGAGTCTTCGACCCATCTGACAAATAATTTTGTCACTGCTTCAATATATTCATCATCATGCAGTTCTTCCTTAAAAATATCAGTTTCTCTAATTCTGCTAAATTTAAAACTGATACCTGATTGTTTGAACTTCTGATATATCTCATCAATCCTGCTATAATTATCTTTCGTAATTTGGGTTATTGCCCCAAGATTTACGCCAAGTGTCTTCAACTGAAGAGCTTTTTGCCAGATGTCGGCACTTGCATCGCGCCCATCTCTGTAGCACCTGTCTGTAGAGTTACAGTCAAAAGAAAACCCCACTGTGTTATCGAAATACTTCCGGATTATCGGAACGTGAAGATTGTTGAATAACAACAAATTGGTCTGTATCGAGTTAGAAACGGCAATATTATAGCGAGAGAACAACTCCGAATAATACTCGATTATATCTAACATCAAATCTGTCTTTATCAGCAGCGGTTCTCCCCCATGCCAAAGAATATCGACCTGATTAACGCCGCCTGACTGGCAGTAGGCAAGAATCCAATCGAATACCTCCTTTGCCTGGTTAAGACTAATGATAAAATTTTCCTTGTCTCTACTTGAATGAATATGGCAATATCTGCAAGCTAAGTTACAAGCCAAAGTGGGCTTAAACATAAACTGCATAAATCGCTTCTTCTCAATCTTTTCTGTATGAGCCATATTCATAACCCTGAGATGTAAGGTAATTCTCTAAATATTCCCATAAATCCTTATTGGTTTCACCTCGGTAACCACAGTCGGAGTGATAGCAGTCGACATCTTTTTCTCCGAAACATGCCCCCATGCACGTCTTGTCAAAGAATCGGCATTCTGTACAGTGCTGTGGTGCAAGACGGGGTGACGAGCGCTCTTTTAAACGCGCAAGTATATCACAAGGTGTCTCTCTAAGATAATCCCCAATCTGATCTACAAACCGACACCTCGAATACAATCTTCCCGCAGCCTCAAACGCAAGATGTAGATATGGTTTGGTTGCAGTCACACATATGTCTGACAGCCCCATAAGATATAATCTTACCATCATGTCAAAATTCGCAAATCGTATTCTTGGATTAGGATCATTTGCATATAATTCAAACAAACGCTTGACGGCATTGCTGTATTCTTCCGGAGAAATAATCGAACACTCTATCTCATTATTATCTACATGAGCAGCCCGATTTACGCGAAAATCTATTGTTCTTGACTTAAAGAAATCGTATATCTCATCTACATAATCTATATTTGATTTTGTGAGAGTACATACAATTCCGACAGATATACCTTTGCTTTGAAGTGCCGATATGTTTTCAAGCACAATCTTGGTTGAGTCTTCTCCATTCTTAAGCACTCGCATACCTCCGCGATAATCCATAGAACCGCTGACATAGCTGTGAAAATGCTTCTTGAATAGTCCTATATTCTTGGGATTGTCAGCCAACAGTAAATTGGTTTGTATTGTATTATGTACCTCAAATTCTTCTACCGGGAAAAAGTCAGTTTGAAGTGAAATGGCTTCATCAAGGAAATCTCCTCCAACAATCAATGGCTCGCCTCCAAACCATTCTATCTGTAATCGTCTGATATTAATAAGTGAGGCATACTCATACACCCATTTGTATATAAATTTTATATCTGACATTGTCAAATCGCTATAAGCGCGTGACATATTTTGATTAACATAGCAGTACTTGCATGACAAATTACACCTGATTGTTGGTGAAATCATTATGTATAAACTATCATATTTGTCTGGTGTCACCATTTGATTTAAGAGTTGAATGGAGAGGAGTGAGGTACCCCTCTCCATTTAGGTTAAGGTGGGTTGAAATTTTAGTGAGGCATTTTCCATGCGTCGGTATGCCATCCTGAAAGATTGACTGTTGTTCCTTCTTTAAGGATTGAGTCAATAATCTGATTGATAACTTTGTTATCCTTCATAATTATGATGTTTAGCTATGAAATCTACTCACTTGTTGGCTTTTCGATTACTCCATTTCCTACTCGATTAATGGATTTTCGGAATACTCCTAAGTATCTATTGAACAATAGAATAGATGTACTTTCTGATATTATTTATATCATAAGGGCATTTATGGTTTGCACAAGGCGATGGTCCTCCACACAGAAACACATATCTACAATTGAGGCATTTCAATTCATCTTTGAAATAATTGTAGTTTTTTATTTCTGAATAGATTTCATCAATCTCTTCTAACTGAGAGATTGATGAAATATGAGGCATACTTCGTTCTAAAAAAATGCCGTTGCATAATCCAACTTTACCATTCGCAAATAATTTTAGACTTCCGGCATGTCGGGCTTTGCATCTAGAAATTTCACACCGCGGTTTCAGCGGAGTCTTTACACCATATTTTTTACATAACGGCACAATCTTATCAAAATAAATCGCCATGAATTCAGTGTCTGATAGGTTGTTATTGAAATTTCCTCCTATATTCGCCGTATTGACAAAATCAACTTCGTAGTTCATAATTCCAAAAGAACTTATAGTCTCAAAGAAAGTTGGAATATAATCTACATTGAGATGATTCACATTATATCTAAATGTTAATAAAATCGTTTTATTCTGGTTTAATGTAGATATCCAATCGGATATTCTGTCGGAAAGCAATTGGTATAATGAAATATTGTTTTTATTTGTTCTTAATTTGACTATGCTGTCATAATCAGATGGAGCGAGGAATGGGAACATTATCACCGTATTTTCGAATTCGCTCAGCGTTTTCGAGTCAAGAAAAGAACCATTGGTATTCAGCTTCACCGATAACTTCAAATTATTTTTCTTACACAAGGACTTAAATTTCCTATATATATTTAAGACAGATTCTTTGTAGAGGAAGGGTTCTCCTCCAATAAAATCAATATTAACCTCATTGTAATTCGTCAAATTGGAAGTTTGAATTATTGCTATAAGTTTATTAATATCAGACATGTCTATTTTTGACCTAAAATCCCAGTCATGCTGATAGCAAAATGCACAATCAAAATTGCAACCTGTCGTAATTTCAATTGTAATATATAATGTCTTCGTATTTGTTCTATCTCGGTAAGACTTCTCTACAATCCGTTGATCTTCCTCATCATTTTCCACAATAAAATGATAAGACATCAGATAATTTAATTGTTCTTCCGTTAACCTCTCTGGCACTATTTCGTTTCGGTCGAAATTCCCCTTCCCCAGTTTAACAATCTTACCGAAAATCGAATTGAAACATATGAAATATGATTGTTCTTCAAAGAGAAACACAAATTTACTAAACTTCATAACTCCTTTAATGTTTAAGAAACACTGGGCTCTCCGATTCCATAGAGAAACCCAGTGTCAGATTTGAGAGGTGATCTTTAATCAATGCATGAAGCATCGCACAGACTTGAGTTATTAACCTCAACCTCTACAATTTCAAAAATGTCATCCATAATAGATTCACTTTTGTGGCTCTTTAATGCGCACTTAAGAACCGTTTTAAACATTGCTATGTGCACTCGCAAGTCTTGCCCTGATTATTCTTAAGATGTCAACTGTAGCGGGCCACTTTAACAAATTGCCATTAGATATATTTAAGTAATAATCTTCAATTGACTGCAATATCCGACTATAGGAAAATGATTCTGGAATATTCGGTGTCCGATTCCATGCCGTTTTAAATGTACTGACCTGTATTTCCCAGTACATTTCAATGGTATCCTGGATTCGCTCAATAGAATAATTTTGTGGAATTATCTCACTGCAAATGAAATTCTGGCTTAAAATTTCAAAACCGTTTCTCTTGAATCGGTCTAAAAATTCTGAATAATCAATATTTTGCTTTTGCAAAACCTGTTCAACCGCCCGATGGGTATTGTTTGTTTCGCAAAACCTCAAAAATCTATTTAATTCATCTAAATGAGGATACAATAAATAATTATCATAATTAATTGATTTCACAGAACTGATAATTATTGATATTCCATCAGGCTTCAGGAGTCTGCGATTAACGTCAAAAAAACACTTCTCGTCCATATACTCCATTATAGTATGAGACAGCACGTAATCAAACTTCTTTTCCGAAATAAAATTTCTTGCGTCTCCACATATGTAATTAGGCCCTTGATAATGTTTGGCAGCATAATCAATAAAAGCCTTATCCATATCAAATGCAGTGATTTGTAATCCAGGGCACCATTGATTAAGCTTATGTGACAGGGTTCCCGGCCCGCATCCTATTTCAATTAAATCTGACGGAGTTTCTATTCGCAGTAATTCAATCAGTCTGTCTCTGACATCTTCATTGAACCGTGATTTCCGATGTTTGTCCAAACATTCAGGCGTATGGATCAGTGATGACCATATGTAATTTCCGTTCTCCATCAGATAGAAAGAATATATTTAAAGTTTATATCCACTGTATTGCGTCTGCGCTACTTGTAAAGCCTGTTCAAATCTTACTACATCTTCAAAATGACAATCCCTTGCAATCTTACATTCGCTACAATGAAAACATTTTGGGAACCATTGAGAACTGAAATATTTTGGCACATCTCGTATCTGCAATAATAATTTGTCAACTGATTCATCACCATATATAAGACGGATGGTGTTCATGTCGCAGCTTCCATCCAACACCGATGCTACATCGTGTGCACAGCGCAATAATGCCGGAACGGGAATCATCTTACTTTCTATATATTCTATATGCCTTTTCAATACATTATGTGCACTTTTGAAATCACCCTTCATTGCGTAGCAATAGAATTTAATGATTGGAGCCGGCACTCGGGCTGCTTTAGATGTGTTCCATTTTTGCAGGTCAAGATTCATTAAATCCGGAGCATGACTGATTAACAAATCCGGATTGGTGCTGAATGCCTTGGCTACATCCATTGTCAGCGGTAATCTATGATGCTCCAAACTTTTAGACAGAATAATCGAAACTAAATCACTCAGAGGATAATCTATTGACGAGAATCCTGGGATATAGATTGAATATGCCGGAAATCCTAAAAAAGAATTGTCTTTTACATAGATATCCCTGCCAAACTTCCCAAATAATGAAACATAGTAATCCAGTTCTTCTTGATAATTTGCGAAATCAATATGAGGAAATCTTTGTTCGGTATTAGTTTCTTTCAGAATGTAATGAGGGAATCTTCCTGTCCCGTTTTTTAGGGAGTGGCCATACTCCCGTAAATCAGACGGTGATTTTATATCGAAAGTCCTGAATATTTGATTTGATGCGTTTTCACCTTGAAAAGATTCTGTATAGCATCTTTCTAATGCTGTCACCAGATTAAAGTCTGCCCCTAATCTGAATGCATATTTCCCTTCTGTTTTATTAATCAACAATAATCCCAGCACAGGAATTCCCATCCCTAAGGAACAATCTTTTATTACAATCTGATATTTATGCTTAAGGGCATTTAATCGATTAAAGATATCATGTCCTTCAAAAATATTCAAAGGGATAGAGGGCAGATCATATTCATGAAGGTATAATCTCATCAGTACATACCTTTCACAAATTTCATTTATGCCTTGCACCAGTGCCTCTTCTCTGCTGTTTCCTGCACACAAACCTGTGCTGCCACACATAGCACGGAACCATTCTACAGGAATAAAAGTGTATTCTCCGTCGGAAAGATTTTGAAATGGTGCAAATATGCTCACTACCTTATCAATATCGTCAAAATCACAAGCCTTAATTTCCTCTATGTGATTAGGAAAGAAAGCAGGGATAACAGTATCGGTCAAATCTGCCGATTTAGTTTCTGTCAACTTTTCATCGGGAAAATATTGGAAATTCAGTGCGATTGGCGATAGGTTGGATTCATCATCCAAATGAGAAAATGATTTAGCGGCATATTTTATATTTTCCCGACATAAGGCCTTATTTTGCAATCTTTCCATGAGCTCTCCATACGCACTCGCAGTGGCATAAGTCATATCCATACCTTTGCCATTTACCCCGATGTCAAATGGCTCCAGCCCTTTATTGATTATCCTTAACCTGCACGAATGCTCAGCCCCAGTTGTGGTAAAATATTTGATATCTGTCTTAATCCCATTCAATTCCAAGATGGATTTGACAACGGAAATAGTTTCCTCTGGGTCGCAGGTTTTATATTTAGATCGAGCTAACATATTTCTCTTCTAATCTATTTTTCAACGCATCATAACCCTCTATGGCCGTTAGAGCAAAACAGGTTCCATCACAATTGACTGAATGCTCCGGGCAATTCTTGCATCTGTTGCTTGTCAGTTTTATCCGTTCTGTTGTGTATCTCTTCGCTATCTCACACATTTCAATCCAACTTGTATTGCCATCGAAATGGCCAATTTTTACGGGAAATGCGTGGCAAAATCTAAAATTGAAATCCGCGTCAACAAAACCAGGTTGTACCCTTGAACACATTTTCTTTTTCGCCCCGCCCGGTATTGGCTGGATATCTTTCATGCATTCTGGATATAAGATCACTAATTCCCCATCAAAACGGAAATTGCAATGCCAATTATTTTTCTTGCATTCTAAGAGATTGTCTAAAAATTTTTTCAAAGGGATTGTCTGCTGATTGTTAGGCTCTTTTTGGTGAATTTTTTAGCTTTTCATCGGTCACGATGCCCGCATCGCTCTCTCTTCAAACCTCCAAATTCCCTTAAAAACAGCTCTAAAAATCTTTTGGAAAAAATTTTAGACAATCTCTTAGACAATCTCTAAGTATAGCTGATCTATTTTATCACGGATAATATCTGTTTTGTCAAAAATATTATCACATAGATCCATGCTTATATTTAGCTCAACACCTCCGGTCAATTCATCATTATCAAATATTTTATTTAACTTTTCAATGATATTTCCAACATTGGAGGTTCGTGATATTACAATAGATAAATAGCGAAAACCTGGGTAAGATAATAAAAGCTTAGACTTATCGAAAGTTCGTTCAATGGTGTTGAAATTATATATTATTCCATCATTAGCTCTGGGGTTAAAGTCTTTAATTACGCTAGACAATGCGTTCGAGAGAACAATTACCTTTGTAAATAAATCTTGGCATCGTTGGACTATTTCTTTGAAGTTTGGATGGAGTGTTGGTTCTCCACCCATCAATCTCACCATATCACATCCATTTGCATATAGGAAATCAAGTAGGTCAAATAGTTTGTTTTTATCCATTATAGCCGACTGATTTCTATAATTTGCATTCAGACAATAGCTACAATTGGCATTACAAGATTCAGTAATGAGTAAATCCATATTATATATCTGATTACACGGTGTATTAGTATGTATTTGTTAAATATTTAAGACTTACATAGCGTCGTTGACCTTTATAATCAATAGCAGCAAAACCATTTTCAGTATCTATTACCTCAACTTGGTTGCCCTTGCGCAATGTTCCTACAACATGACTTGTAGTATTCGGATGAGTTCGCACATTAAGTACTTCAGCAGTACATTCATATTTAGGATACGTTGGCGTATATGTTTCTGTCTGATTTGAAACGTATTCATGTGTTTTTGCCCCAGTACAGTTACTTAAGCAAGAAAATGCTATTATGACAGCTAAGACGGCAAGAAATGATACTCCATTCCAAAAAACGAACCTTAATGCACCAACTATAAGTTGAAGTAGCCAAGAAAAAAGCCCTATACCAATACAACCTATGCCGAACATAATCATCGCGCCAAATGCATAGACAATAGCCCAAAGAAAGCCGTCTGAACTCCATTTCCCGATTACCCATATTATTAGTCCTATAGCATAAATCCAAACGCTTATACCAGTAATTAATTCTGCGGCGGAGAACCCTTTATCGGCCAAGAAATTGCCAATACTTGATATTGCGTTATCAAACCGATTCCAAATATGTTCGTACCAGGGGGTACTATATCGAGAACTATAAGAGTATGAATATGACGACTCCCTCACTGGAATGTTTATCCTTGGTGACGGAGCTGTCCTTATAAATCTACCGTATTGGTCTATTGCCATTATATTACTAATTTAGACATTATCCTTAGCAGCATATGGCACAATTATACTCGTTGTCACTTGTAAAGGATAAGAAAAAATCTCTGCTTGTTCACCACCAATTCTTGTATCATTAGTGTTGCAGACGAGAGTATATTGCGTTAAATAAGGTAAAATTCGTTGTGTATATTCTGCATTATCCCGATTTAATAAATCAAGAATTAATTTGACACCAACGATTGTTACGAAATTGACATCTGCCGATATTCCAGGCTCAAAGGATACTTTTTCAAGATCCGCTTCAGTTGTATAAAACCGTCGGTTTTGTGTCACACGACCGCTTACATATCCCGTAACTGCTAAGAAATCCTTATAAGTGGGCATCCCTTCTGGAAGACAATAGAAGATCTCGCCAGCAAAAGCCCTTTCCCAGCATCCTATTGATACAAAAGAAGAACCAGCACGAATGCCAAGATTACAAGCGTATAGATCTCCTTCTCTATTATCTGCACCACCTATAATTACCGTATCACTATTACAAAAAGAGAGAACTTCATCTTGATCGACATCCTCTATTGGGAGATTGAATTTTTTAACTTCAGCGTATGGATTGATTGAAAGAATACGGTCTGCTAAAGCGTCTGTTTTATAGTGCCCTACATCGTAAATGCCACATTGATGTCTGCAAATGTTATGATAACCGAAAATATCATTATCAACAAGCATAAAATGACCTACACCTGCTTTAGCAAGCTCAACAGCTACTAAGCTTCCCACTGAACCGCATCCGATGAATAACGCCTTTTTTTTCAGCATTACATCACTTTCGAGGATACCAGTATTACGTGAAAATAAATCAAGTTTCAAAGAATAGGAATCCTGCTTGACAGGTGTAATGATTATTTTGTCATCCTCTTCTGACTCTCGAAAAGCTTCAAATAGTTGAAGTTTACCATTGTTCCAATAACCAAATAACTGTGGTAGAGAAACATTGAACTTATTTTCCTCAGTGCACTCAATTTCTAAATATGACTTTACCCCACTCCTCAGTTTATTTGATGATGATGTTGTTGTTTTCCCTAAAATGATACTATCTAGTCTTTCTATAAGGCATGAAGGAATTAATTCTGACTTAGTTTCCTCATCGCTAAATATTTTTCCAATCTCATATACTCTATCCTGCTCAATATGGGCATCTATTGGCATAATATTATAGTACTGGGTATTGGATACATAATATCCTCTAAGAGTTACAGATTTGCCGGCATATTCCACTAATGATGTCGGAATAGCAACAGTGGGGTATCTTCGTTGTTGGATTATTGAGGTTTTCATTGATAAATGATTTAATATCTAGTATCAGGCATAGGCGACGGTAAGATATCTCCGGTCAAATAATCTTCACGAATTTCTCCCTTACATATCTTTTCGACAGTCCAACAAAAATGGTTCGCTTTTTCCATTGCACTTTTGACACCTCCTATACAATCGTTAGCTAATGTATAAGCTCCATCGGCATCCTTGCAAAAACAACCAGGCGTATATCCAAGAGTCTCTATGACTTGCTCAATAGAAGGATCGGAAAGATAGATTGTCATAATTCCTGACCAATCTCCTTTTCCACCTCCAATTCCTTGGTAAACTAAAGTTATCTCCCACTCCATATTTTCCATAATCTGTGGTTTGATTATTCCATGCCAGCATAAGGAACCATTCAGAGTTGACTCAGAGTCATCGAGTATGCTCAAGGAGAAATCTGGATAAGATTCAGCCATGAAAGAAATTTCAGCATTAATGAAGCCATTATCTCGTTCGAACCATATTTTGTCGTTAGATGCCTCATCAGCAATATGTTGCATATTCATAGAATTCCCATCAGCTTCCGATGCTGGCAGTGGCCGAGTTTGTGTCTCTGCCGACTCAGTAAGTTCAGCTGAAGACGGTGTAGATTCCGTTGAGCTACGCCTGAAAATATTTTTTAGATTCATTTATATCCCTTTCTGAGATTTTGGATTATTTCTTTAAAATCGGAAATTGCATCAGAAAGTGTATAAGGCATAATAGGGGATTCGACCGTTGCTCCTTCTGAGTTGATATCGTTCTGAGATGATGAAGGAGAAACCGATCCAATGACTCCATGTGAATCGAACACAGGAAGACTTTCCTCATCAGTGTAATGCAATGCAAGAAATTCCTCAGGAATAGTTTCTCCGTCATCGACATACCATTCTATTGGCTGATATAGCCCTTGTGGAGAAACATGATACATAGTCATCCTCATTTTTGGGTCACAATTTACCAAAGCGGAAATCGCTCCGCATTGCCGATCCTGAGCGAACTTAATATTGGTGCCGTCATCTGTACGTGAGAATGTATCCATACTGCTTGGATGACGATGCCAGAGGCCTAGCACTTGAAGATTACCCTTGTATTGAAGAGCAATAACATTCGACAGATAGTTGACGAATTCCGCGTCATACTCAAAATATGCCCGCTGATGGATAGTGTGGTATCCTGGAGGAATATTCTCCACAACTATCCAAGCTCCATTGTCAAGTACATATCCTATAAGAATACCACCTGTTTCAATCGGGTGCTTATCAATGACTTCTGTAACGATAGAATTGAAAGCCCGTTGAGTAAAAACCACATAGTTTTGGCTCATAATCTTATATGCCGTCTGGCCTATTGAATGTATAAAAATCCAAGTCTCCTGTACATACCAGTTCAAAAGCAGTTAACCATTTTACCGCCCACGAAAGGGTTTGTGCAGCTGTTGTTACAGCATAACCGTTGGACATATCTTCTGCTCTTGTGGTACAGAGATATTTTCCACCCTCTCCATCGTTAATAAGATGGTGTGGATACTGGCCACCGGGAAGTTCGAGCGCATTTCTCACATCTTCTATCGACGGGTCTATAAGGGATACTGCTACGGAACCTCCCATTCTGGCATTAGGATGGTTAGGGTGATAAATTGCCATAACATCCCATTCGGTATTGTCATAGATGCCTGGGCGTAATATGCCACGCCAGTAAAGGCAGTTGTGCCATCGGGATGATGGGTCATTCATCCTGTAGAGACGGAAATATGGAAAGCATTGAGCCATCGC
The DNA here is from genome assembly GCA_009775125.1 of Muribaculaceae bacterium. Lineage (GTDB taxonomy): Bacteria > Bacteroidota > Bacteroidia > Bacteroidales > Muribaculaceae > CAG-873. The sequence goes on from VSPD01000106.1 coordinate 14,666, forward strand.
TTCTTTTTCACCTTGAAGTAAAGCTGGATCATTGTCATACCATTGTGCAGCCAGTTTTCCCTGTTGCGTCACAAGTTTGGTTTGTTCCTGCCCTGTCACATCACCAGTCTCACCCAGCTTTAGGGGCTT
>VSPD01000106.1:14894-18239 GCA_009775125.1 Muribaculaceae bacterium
GTCACATCACCAGTCTCACCCAGCTTTAGGGGCTTGCCTTTCTTGAGGTCTTCAGCCAACTGTTTTCTCTTGAGTTTGGTGGGATCAAGAGCCAACTGGCCACTTGGAATTATTAGTTTCATGTTGAATAACATTGGTTTATTTCACTTCAAAGAACTTTTCCTAACAGCCTTTTCTTCAACGGCTTCTAAGTCAGATGTATCTATTTCTATCATTGCACCGCCAAGGAGGTCGACAGAAATAATCAGTCTAGATTTGTTTTCCGAAATCTTTTCTACCGCTCCAATTAAACCTTTTAGATGCCCTCGTTTAACCCTGACATGACTATCGATTTTGTAAACTGTTGCATTAAAAATTACGGGAGTATCAGCTTCATTAAGCATATATTTTAATTGCTCTATTTGATAGCTGGGAATAATACTGTAATTTTTTTTGCCAGGGCTATGGATTACGCTTGTTATTAATGGATGCGATTTGACAGTAATAATTTCATTTTCGCTCAATTTCACAAAAATGATATTTGGTATTACAACCACATCAATTTTCTTTTTACGGTCGCTCCATTGCTTCATAATAGATTGAACTGGCACGTAGGTTTCAATACCTAATCTTGTAATTTCAGTGGCTGCTTTTTTCTCACTACGAGGTCGAGTATACGCTGCAATCCAAAATTTTGGCAACGCTTCGCGGCCGTCAGTCCCATTGACTGTCGGTAGATTATTCGTGTCAGTTCTGCTCAGCGCTTCCATTGAAGTTTGTGAGTGTATATTTGTTTTTGCGGAATAAGCCACTCTTGTTTAGAGAGATGGATACTCTATATCCTAATTGAAAATCAGCTGGTTTAGTAATTCAATAAAGCTTAATTGCTAAACAATGTGAGGAAATCCGATGGCTCGTTAAAAAAATAATGCCTAATATAGCCGCTATCTCAGAATTATTTCGTAACTTTGTACTTGGTTAAGACTCTCTAAACAAGAGAATTGGACGGTTGCTAAACAACGATGCCTCAGAACCGAGTGGTGCTGAGGCAATAGTATTTTTTAAGAGGATATGGATATTTAGTAAGAGGTTTCAGTAATGGTCGGGAACTATTAGAGCGATTTCAAGATTAGGCTGTTGGCTTTGTCAACGACGGAGGTATCAAGACTGGCGAGATAGATTTGGGTGGTTGCCTCACTGTCGTGGCCCATGCCTTCTGAGATTACCGAAAGAGGAATACCTTTCGCTTTGGCGGCAGAGGCCCAGCTATGCCGGGCAACATAGAGGGTCAGAGGTATGTTTACACTGACCATTTCTGCGATTCGCTTCAGATTATGGTTGATGTTATAGGCGGTATTGCGATAGGTGCATCGCTCATTGATTCCGTGATTACGTAGGACTGGAAGCAGATAGTCGCTCTTATTTTCAGGGTATTTGTCGAGAATCATCTGCATCTCCTTTGTCCACTCTATTATCAGTTGCTGACCGGTCTTGCGGCGACGATAGGTAACGTAGCCGTTCTTGAGGTCTGACTTTTTCAGAAATGCCATGTCGATGAAGCTCATGCCTCTGAGATAAAAACTTATCAGGAACATATCGCGGGCGTAGTCGAGTGCCGGAGTCAGCGACAAGTCCAATGCTTTGATTTTCTTGATGACAGCCAACGGTAATGCTCTTTTTACAGTCTTATCAACCCCGGTATATACCTTTCGGAACGGATTGCGGTTCTCGATGATGTCATCTTCGACCGCACGATGATACACAGCGCGGAGTACGCGGGTATAGAACGATATGGTATTTGGAGCAACTCCCCGTTTCTTGTGCCACGCTTCATAGGCTTCCATTATCTCGGATGTGATGCAGTCGAGCATTATGTCCTCATCTTGTCTGAAGTTCTTGAAGCTGTTGAGAGTGGATCTGTATGTCTCGGATGTCCTTATCTTACCATTCTGTTTCAGTCTGGCGATGAGACTCTCCATGAAGTTGAATAGGGAGTATTCATGCGCGTAGCGGTTGAACTCGTCAATCACATCATCGGCTGTGTATGTCAGACCGTTGGAATCTAATTTTCGGTCAATTTTAGTCAACCTCTCCACATCCCAGCGGATACGCTCACGGATTGAGAGAATGAATGTTTTTCGCTCGCTTTTCTGAGTGGTTGTAACCATTGAGCGATTTTCATCCCATTCAGATGAAAAGACCTTATAGTCGGTCAGAAGCTGTCGCACCTTCCTTTCATGGATAATCTGATAGTAGATGGTGCCCTCGTGGTCAGCGACAATCGAGGGCCGGAACTTTACTTTTATCGAAGCCATTAGGATTATGTTATTTGATTTGTCTATAAGATACGTCGAGGGGATACACTCCGAAAAGAGCGCATCCCCTCGGTACATATTAGACGGTGTTTTTACGGAATGAAAAGAGCTGCAAGCTCCTGACAGCGGCGCTTATAAAGTCCTTTATGGAATCTGCCCTTATATTTGCAGTGTGCAGTATATGCTTTGAATATGTTGCGGTCTCCGGCTTTCAGTTTCCGATATACCGAGCTTTTCTTTACAGCTCCCGGTCCGATATTGTAGGACAACACACCCAAGAGCAGTGCATCCATCGGTTTGAGATCATTGAAGATACCGATAAACTTATTGAGGTCTTTGCGTAGAAGTAAATCAGCCTCCCGTTCACTCATCTTATAGCCTCGGAAATATTTTTCACCCGGGAGTTTTCTATGTCCATAACCCAGATAGGGCCAGTGTCGACGAGAATCATGAAGGGTCTCATGGTGCTTGATAATCAGGACAGCTCTCTCATACGGAGGCAGCTCCATTATGCTCCGCTTTGCGGCGAAAGCCGGCGATGTGGCGGTCAACGCCACTATCGCCATAAGGAATATCAGGATTTTTCTCATCGAATAACCTGTGTTACAGGTCCTACAACCGGGCCGATGATTTTGCCACCATCATCATCACCGCTGTCCTTGCCGTTGAATTCAAAGGTCTGTTCCCACGGGGTCGAATTGAAGTTATCTTCAATCACAATCAGGAGTTTATGAGCCTGAGAGGATTTTGCTGTATATGTCAGCCGAAAGACCTTGCTTTCGAGAAGCACACGGTCATTGTTGACCAGCACCGGGCCGTCAACAAGTTTGAGAGAGCCTTCGCCGTCATACTGGAAATAGCGGATGGTGTAGAGGGTATTGTTATAGTTGCCCTCCGGCTTTATCTCAAAACGTAGCTCAACTGTTTCGCCCTGCTTGATTTTGTCGCCGTAGGGCATGACCTCCACCGTGAAAGGATAAGACTGCTGCACATCAAGGTCATCGGAACATGAAGTGAGCGCGAGGACGATTGCAAAGAGAGCTATCCAGAA
>VSPD01000107.1 GCA_009775125.1 Muribaculaceae bacterium
ATTGACTTCCGTGAAGGCTATCCTGCGAACCAACCTCTACACAAAGAAACAAAATATTTAGCGATTTGTCAAGTCGCCAAAAGAGCGAGATTGCTGGAATTTAGAGGATTGTCCGCCTATGTCCGGATTTGCCGGGATATGCCGTGAAAACTCGACTGAATTTTTAACAAAAAAATTTTCGGGTTTATGGGTTCATCGCTCATGACCGATACCGAAGCGTCAATTTTTCATCATACCATTCCTGATTTTTTCTTTCATCGTTAGGAATTGCGCCGGATTTTTTGTAAATTTAGGTAAGCAGGACGGGAGATACTATCCCACCGACGTACTGAAACCAGTGAAATTCATGCTGCCGATTGATAACCGGGCTTCATAGGGGCTGCATTACACTATTTCATATTAGGAATGATGTTCACATGGGAACTGATAACAGCCAACGACCCACGCATCGCGCGTTTCAACGCCATCGCTGACGACATTACCATCAAATGTCAGGATTTGAGGGAATGTTATCACCCCTTGCTCGGAGGCATCTGTGCTGATGTCGCTACGCTTGAGCGTCTGGATGTCGATGAACGCAAGGCCGGTGAAACAGCAGAACACAAACGTGTCGCGCACCACCTCCAAGCGAGGAAACTATTTCAGTTCAAGCTCCATCATACGCTTCAGTTCCGCTTCGGTCAACGCCTCGCGCTCTGCCACGGTGCGCTTGAACCTCTTGCCGAGGAACGGTTCATCAGTCGCCCATTTATTGGCGATGACATACTGCATCACATTTTTAAGGTAGCGGAGATAACGCACGGCAGTGTTATTGGCGGCGTTCTTCTAATGCTCGAAGTCCTGCACGAAGCCTTTGGTCTCTACCTTTACAGGAATGTCGCTCACATTTCGGGTCAACTGCATGAACTCCTCAAGGTAGGTCCCACAGCGCACCCAACGCTCGTATGTCGGCTTGCCCATGTCACCGCGCTCATACTCGGCTTTACGCTGTTCATTCGCCTCGCGGAACACATCGCACAGCATCTTCGGCTTCTAGACCGTTCCGAGGAAATGGCCACGCAGGATTTTCGGATTGACCAGCTTCCCCTCGCGCACGAGCATATTGTGGATTTCAAGGAAGCGGGCACGAATAACCTCGATGTACTTGTTCAGTTCAAGGTCACGGCGGCTGCGCCCCGTTGACATGGCGCGCTTCTGGTCCCAGTTGTCAGGAACGACACTGCGGCCGATGTTTATCTCCATCACCTGACCGCTCACGGATATCCTGGCGAAGATTTGATAGGGGTATTACAAAAATCGCTGAAACCGTCTTAGTTTCAGCGATTTGCGGCTTTCTGCCGATTTGTTCAGTGATCCGCCTGGGGAAAGTGTGCGGAATTTATATCCTGATAATCAAAAGATTATATAGTCTAACTTTTGCATCTCCAACATTTGAGTCTTGTATGGCTTGCATCGTTGTTCCCTGTTTTGCGTTCACGGCAATGTCGGAAGATGATTGTTTGCACATCAGATTCTCTAATCTTGTCAAGTGCAAAATTACTAATTTATTTTGAGATAATCATCATGTTTTCAGTTAAGAAACCTCAACAACTTGCCATTCGCCGCCTTTGTCGGGGCCGATGCGGTGGAGGATGCCTTCGGATTTGAGTATGGCGAGGTGTCGCTCCACGCCTTTGGGCGTAATGCCTATTTCTTCTGCGAGGGTGCGGGTGGTGTGCTTCGGATTGTCGCGGAGCAGTTCGATTATTCTATCGCGGGTCTTGACCTTTTTCTTTGGTTGCTCAACCGTAGGATCTTCTCCGATTGATTCCAGATAGGAAGATATATCACGGTTGAGGTGAGCAATCATTGTGTCGGTCATGAACCGGCGGAATATATCCAAGTCCTCGCTTTCGCGTGTCGCAACCAATGCCTTGATATATTCCTCCTTGTCGTCGCTGAATATGCGTGACGGGATAAGCCCGAATTCAAATTGCAGCCAATTCATCAGCAGACGGGCCATGCGTCCGTTGCCATCGGCCCACGGGTGTATTGTCACCAGGTTATAATGCGCGTCAAAACTCATTTCATACAGCTCCTGCATTGACATCGAGCCGTGATTGCGGCGCATAGCATTGAGCGTATCGCAAAACTCTTTCAACTTCTGTGGCACTTTATTGAACGCCATATAGGAACGGCCACCGACTCCGGCTGTGACATTCACAAGGCGTATATCTCCATTGGCAGAATAAAAATCGCCCAATGCCGTATGGTACTCCGAACCTGTATTTTTCATAGTCAACGCCGACAACTCTTTCAGTCGTTCAACAGTGACATCAGCATGTTCACGGGCAAAAACCAACGCCCGCTCGTATGCTGCTTTAAGATCAAGGTTCATATTCTGCTCGACAAGGCTCTTGCCTTTCAACGCAATGCCATTGTCAAACATTATCTGATTCTCAAGCTCAGTAATGGTTGAGCCTTCAATCGCCGTGGAATGCGTGATGATGGAATACAGATAAAACTTGTCATAGTCCAGCTGCCGGTTTATGCCAAGTTCACGGTATCTCCCTACTAATTTCTCTAATTCCGATTTCATAGGGACAAAATTACGATTTTCTCCCCATATTTCAAAGTGGAATAAGACATTTATACCTTATTGTTTTACAGAATATCCTTCTGATAAACAATGATGTTAACAATTATTAACTATGCGATATAGTTCTAACTACAAAATATAGTTTATATTTGCACCATAAAATATTTAGTATGGAAAAACTGACAGCAAAAGAAGAAGAGGTGCTTGGTTTCTTATGGAAACACGGAGCATTGCATGTTAAGGATATCGTTGATATGTACGATGATCCCAAACCGCATTTCAACACTATCTCAACTATTGTGCGTGCGTTGGAGGATAAAGGATATGTTGGACACACCCAACAGGGTAAGACATACCTTTATCACGCAATTATAGCCGAGCAGGAAATGGGCAAGAAATCCATAGGAAATCTTGTAAGCCGATATTTCAAAAATTCGTATCTCAGGGTAGTTTCTTCCTTTGTAGAAGATGGCAATCTGCCGATTGAAGATTTACGAAAGTTACTCGACGAAGTTGAGCAATCGCATAAAACCGATTAAATATGAACGCAATATTTTCACTCTCTCTTTCGGCATCACTTCTGGTCGTGATGCTATATCCGGTTTTCCACATTTTGGCAAACCGGTGTCGCTCGTTCAGGTTCAACCGATTGCTGATGTTGTTCGGTATTGGCATCATAATTCTTGCTCCGATAGCATTGGCTTATGAGCCAGTGACTGATGCTGCACACGTTAATGCCTCAATACAGGCAAATATCATTCGCTCACTGGATATAACAGCATCTGACGCCGCCAATCCAACTGTTGAAGCATCAAGTTTTGATTTTTTGCCTTGGATTATCAGCATGTATTGGATTGGTGTTTTTGTTCTTGTTGCCCGGCAGATCATTTCATATACCCACTTGTGGCGTATCATATCAAAATCTGAAAAGCAGCAGATGGGAGGTTATGTACTATGCAGACATAAAAGTATGGGTATAGCCCCGTTCAGTTGGGGCAGATTTATAGTTCTCCCTGATGCGGAAAACGAGCAATCTATTCTTATACACGAAAAAGCACATACGTTAAAGAAGCATTGGATTGATGTTTCCATTGCTGATGTTTTCTGCATCTTCGTATGGTATAATCCGTTTGCATGGATGCTTAAGAATCTTATCAAACTCAATCACGAATATGAGGCTGATGCAGAAGTGATCGGATCGGATATCGACGTATTGAGTTATCAAAGGCTGCTTATCGCCAAAGCGGTAGGCAACCGCACACTGCATATCGCAAACAATTTTGCCATGAGCAAGAAAGATTTCCGCAGGCGTGTCCTTACGATGAGCCAATCCAAATCCTCAAAAGGGATAAAATGGATTGCCGCAACAATACTCCCGGCACTTGCAATAGCAGCGTACGCTGATACAACCCCGTGGTCTGTTGCAGTACATAACGCGATATCAAGTTATAAATTCACATCGGCAGCTCCATCCGGAATAGAAATAGATACGGGTACAGGATATGCAGCTGAAAAAACCATCCCCGAAGAACTGCCTGCAACATTAATCACCAAGAGGATTCCCTCTCCTTTGACTGATCCGAATCCGCTGTTAAAGCAATTTGAAATGTCAATGGAGTTGGCCGATAAAGATTTAATTCCGGATAAGATACTTGTAAGAATACAGGCCGATGAAGAAGGCAATATCGTGAGCGCAACCACGGATCATGACGACAATCCTGAAGTGCGTGTGGCAGTTGACCGCGCTACCAATCAAATCGCGTTTGAGGTTGTGAAAGATGGAGACCGAAAGATAAGCACACGATTTGCCTTACCTATAAGAAAAGTATCTTTGCCAATGTAAATCAGATAATTATAAGAGTTTAATCAGGTCGCCGCATTGCGGTGACAGGCTAATTCCATACCTATGCCAAAATATAATATCAGAAGTATTATTGTTGCATCTTCTGTGCTATTGTCTGTTTTTCAGAGTCTTGCGCAAGTTGAGATTTGTGGGGTTGTAAAAACCGCACAAGGGAAAGGTGTGGATTTTGCCAATGTGATTATCACACCTGCCAATTCTCCGAAACAATTCCTTTCATCGGCATTTACTGATGAAAATGGAAGGTTCAGCATCACGGCAAACAGCAATTGCGACAGTCTGTTACTGAAAGCATCAAGTATTGAGATTACACCGGCTACTATCAAAATACCCAATCGGTCAGGAACATACGACATAATTGTAGAAAATAAGGCGATTGAACTGAAAGAGGTTGTAGTAAAATCCAAGAAAATCTATTCTCAAGGAGATACCATCAATTATAATGTTGCATCGTTCCTTTCGCAGAATGATCAGGCACTTGCAGACGTATTAAAAAAGATGCCCGGTATTACTGTGGCAGAGTCGGGTCAGGTTTCTTATCAAGGCAAGCCGATAAAGAATTTCTATATCGAGGGCTTGGATCTTATGAAAGGTCATTACGGCATTGCAACAAACAATATAGACCCTAATAACATAGCCACTGTGCAGGTATTGGAGAATCATCAGGATATCAAGGCTCTCAAAGGATTGCGCCCGGAGGAACAGGCTTCAATCAATATCCGGTTGAAGGAAGGTGTTAAAGGCGTATTCAATCTGATAGCCACATTAGGCGGAGGATATGGCGACGATATGTTGTGGAATAATTCTGCGATAGCGACTTATTTCAAACGCAACAGCCAATTTCTTGCCACTTACAAAGGCAACAATACCGGAGAGGATTTGTCGCAGGAGCTTTATTCCTTCGATAATGATTATTCACGCACATTCAACATCACCAATATATCAATGCCGTCAGCTCCCGGCATTGACAAACGGTTTTACTATTATAACCGCTCACATAGTGCGACATTCAACAATGTATATCGTGTCGGAGATTCCGGAGAATTTGGTATCAACGCCGCGTATCTAAACGACCGTGATTCCCGCCGGAGTTATTCATCAACAGCCAATACATTGCCCGATGGTTCGCAAAACATAGTTGACGAGCTGATGGACGGCTTATCAAAGACAAACAAAGCATACGGCGACCTGACATTTTTGAATAACGGTGACACCCGGTATCTGAAAGAACAACTGAAATTTGATTGGTTCTCAACCGATGCCGACAGCCGGATAATGACCGGAGCTGACAATATTTCACAGGCGGACAAGACTGAATCATTCCGCTTGTTTAACAAATTCCACATGACAAACCGCAGTTCCGAATATCGTGGATATGAGATTTATTCAACAATAAATCTGGAAAAGCGCCCCCATAGCCTGTCAGTATCACCAAATCTTTTCCCGGATCTGATACTCGGCGATGCTTTGCGTCAGAGCGTGGATTACCGTGATTTATCAACTGAAAACCGTATCGGACTGCTCTCTGCGTTCAGAATCGGCAATGTAACCCTGCATCCTACATTTTTCTTGAATTATACGCGCAATAGCCTCACGAGTGAACTGCCTGATTTCAATAACGATTTATGTCTTGACAACCTTAATACGGGTGTTAAAGCTGAAATTGCATGGCGCAACCGCAAATTTGACATATCGCTACATCTGCCAATCGGAGATAAGTTTTTCAAGCTCGATAACCGTTTGTCAGACATTGCGACAGATAAAAACCGTGTGCGTATCGAACCGCAATTGGATTTATCGTACAAAATCAACAGCAGTCATAATCTCAGTGTAAAATCGTCGTTGAACTATTCGACACCTTCAATTCAGAATCTCTATTCCAAAAATATCCTTACATCCTACCGGCAACTGTCGGCATACGATGTCGTGGGTTTATTCGAGGGGCTGAACCTGTATAATACGCTTTCCTACAATTTCAAGAATGTTCTTGCCATGAGTTTTGCCGGGGTGGATTTAAGCTGGGGCAGGCAGCGGCCGGATGTGCTGTACGGTTCATATTATGACGGCCTTGTGGAACGTGTCATAAGTCAGCGCACCAATGAAACATCAGATATGTTCTCTGCCGCTATCCGAGGCAGTCAGGGTTTTGATTGGCGGCGTCTGAAAATAGGACTTTCCGCTTCATATAGTCATTATGAAAGCCCGTTGTTGGTGCAGAACAGTATTCTGCGCTATTCAGGAGATTCTTTCGGGTTGAATGGAGATATAAGCCTGACACCATTCAAATGGCTGTCAGTATCATACGAAGGTAAATATTATCAATCAGCATCACGTCAGAATGGTTTTGGCCGTATGCCTTGGATACGTACACTTACCAACAACGCATCGCTCGATTTCACTTTACCATGGGGTATAAGTATCGGAGCATCGCTGTATCATTACTATAACAATTTTAACGATGGCGACAAGTCGTTTATACTGCTTAATGCAGAAGCAAGTTACGCCATAAGACGATTTACATTCACTCTTACCTGTGACAATTTACTTAACAGGAAAGACTATGTGTATTCCAATCGCACGGCACTTACCGAAACTAACTCAATATACCATATCCGGCCTCGCACCGTACTGTTAAAAATCAGATTCCGAATACTTTAATCACCAATGATATGAAACATTTTATTTTGACAATCATCTGCACATTTATGTGCATGTCTGCCTCCGCGTATGAAACGATGTCGCAACTGATTGACAAGGCAACCCCTGTCGATACCGCCCGATACAAGGTCACTTACGCCTTAAAATATAAATATCATCCTAAAATACAGGATTACTATGATGACACCCGTATTGTGCAGATTGGTAAAAATTGCATCAAGGATTACAGTGACATAATCCAGCACTTTGACTCTCTTGCAACCGAGCAAATACGACGCGGCGCAAGCTCTTATTCAAATGTATCAGGAATGCCGTGGCCCGTCGAGCTTGTTCGCCCGACGCGAGGAAAATCTGCCGACCTACGGTTGAGATTGTCGTTGAACGTGAACACGTTGGTATATGCCGATTCTATCCCGACTATCAACTGGACATTTCTACCGGAAGAAAGCACGTCAATACTTGGATATGAATGCTCGAAAGCTACGGGAGAGTTTGCGGGGCGCACATACACTGCGTGGTTCACATCCGAACTGCCACTTCCGTATGGCCCTTACAAATTCGGTGGATTACCCGGATTGATTCTTAAAATAGAAGATGCCGAACAGCAGTTCATCTGGGAGGCTGTCGGATTTGAACGCTCAAACGAGCCTATAATGAAATATCAATACCGGAATGCCAATGAGAAAAATTGCAGCGCCGAAGATGCGGCAAAAACGCTTGCCCGTTATTTCAAATCACCGGTTGGCTTTGACATCGCATCAATGGGAGGTGACGCGCGTAGAATACATATAGTAGGGAAAGACGGAAAAGAGGTCGATATTGATAAGGCTGCACAACAGTCAATCCCATACAAACCACTTGAAATTAAATAAACATGAAAAATCTGATAATATTCATCTTCGCATTGACATTGACAAGTTGCTCTGTCAACGCGCAGCAGTCGGCTGATGCTCAAAAGCTGATACTGACAGGCTGCACGCTTCCTGCAATCCGCCATATCAATGATATGAAAATAACAGGCGATACGCTATGGTTTGTTTATGAAACCGAAGGCGGATACGGACAGCGTTTCCTTCGCCGTGCAATAATTGACAGCAAGAACCACACCTTAAATGTCGGGCCCGAAATGGGACACAAGGGTGATGGATACTATGTGTCATATATGCCATATCCGGTTAATAACTGTGATAACACTCGTTTGGTGGTAAGTCAAGACGATGGTGAGATATATAGCGCAGAGAATGATAGTGTTCTGTCACGGACTAAAAAATATATTTTCAGTGATGGAAGCTCTCTGCCTTTTCCATTGTCTCAATATGTTCAAGATGTATCAATGGTTGCTCCGGACAAATTTGTTTTTATCGGACGTGAACCAAATGGTGGCACACAGTATGCGTTGAAAGCAAATATTACCACGGCGCAGGTGGACACAATCCGAAGAATACAACTATCGCCGGAACTCACATCCTGGATGCCAAATGCCGGAGAACTCGCCTATTCAAGACTACACGATAGATTGGCATTTGCATACAGACTTCATCCGATGATTGAAATCTTTGGAATGGACGGAAAGCCGGTTAAGCAAGTGCGAATTTGCGAAGATACGTTTAATCCCGCAACTCTTAACGAAGCCGATTTTGAAGACTTGAATCCTCTACATATAGTTGATATTGCAACTACTCCGGGAAACATATATGCCCTCCATTGGAATTTCAAATATGCTGACGCAGAGGATACAGCACCCACAATTTTCAAAATTGACTGGGACGGGAAAATAGTTGACAGGTTGTTCAATGTGCCTATGCCACTATACAAAATAGCAGTTGGCGGTGATAATTCCATTATCGGGTGGAACGGTCAGGAATTTATTCACCTACCGGCTTTCTAAATATGCTGTTGCAACAATCTTTACACTAAGATACAATGAACTATTAACTCCATGCCAAAAGCGACACCATATCCGAGGCAGACATCAATTTCAATCTCTCGGAACCGAGGACTGACGATGATTTAAGCCTGCGCAATCCGCAACGTGAACGTGAGAAAATACTCGAAGCGTATCGTCGCGGAGGCAGTTGGATCGAAGCAGCCAAGCTGTTAGGCATAACCGAAAAGACACTTTTCAATCTTCGCAATAAGTACTGAATTGAGCGAAACGAATAAAATCAACCTTGACCGTTGCATCCATAACTCCGACACAGGAGAATGGGAATGGGAAAGTGAAAATGCATGACCGGTCAATGCAGATGCCCGTCAAAACAAAATCGGCAATTCTTATGCCACCACTGAATCCACGATTATTAAATTTGAAAATTATCTTTATGGACTACGTCGTAATTGAACGCATCGCTTTTGATGCAATTCTGGCGCAGATTGACGAATGTGCCGGAGCTGTCAGGATACTGCTGAAAATGATTACTCCCCGCAGTCTTGATGACTGGGTTGACAACACCGTTGCCAAATCAATGCTGAAGCTGGGCACGCGGTCATTGCAGACCATGCGCTCGTCAGGTAGGATAGGATATTCCATTGTTGATGGCAAGGTGTTCTATCCGGTGAAAGAAATTGACCGTGTGCTGACCCAATCATATAAGAAATATGGCTGACAATATGCACATTCTTACCGGCGAAGAATTAGCCGGAATCATGGCGGCTCTTTCCAATGTC
>VSPD01000108.1 GCA_009775125.1 Muribaculaceae bacterium
GAAAATAAATCATCGGTTGGCTCAGTTAGCGGCTTAGCCAAGGCTGAACAACCTCAAATTTTACCGAATCATTGTTACTGGATATGCCGAATATTGCAGAATCTGTCGAGAAATCCTGCGGCGGAAAAGACGGTTTGGAAAGGCGGGACTTCGCTTTCAAAAGCATACGGCTTGATTGCACGGTTTTCATCAGATGTCGACTTCGCCATATTGGGCGAAGGCCTGAGCCAGAACCAACAGAAAAAGCTCGTGGCAAGGATAGGACATGAATCCACTACAGGCATGGAGGAAGTTGAGAAGCCTGATACGGTCAAGAACAATCGCTTCCGTAAGACATATCATATTTACAGGTCAGTTTTAGATGGCATCAATAGAGGGATGTCCAATGTAATGAGCAATCAGGTGATTGTAGAAATCAACACCTACGGTAATCCATATCCATACGAGAGAAGGGAAATCAAACCCTTTATAACCGAAATGATGGAGCGCCGAGGTCTGAACGATATGATTGCCGACCTTGACATGATGCCATTTGAGTTGAATGTGCTTGACAAACGGCGTACTCTCTGTGAGAAAGTGGTATCACTTTTGAGATTCTCCTTTGAAGATGACCCGACCGCTGGCCTTATCTCTAAGATACGACATTTCTACGATCTGCATTTTCTCCTCGGTGATGAAGAATGTAGCGATTACATTGCAGGAGATTTGAAACAGAATCTCGTGGAACTTATCGAACATGACAAGAGAGAATTTGACCGTCCTCCGAAATGGCGCGACGCTCCCATCCTGTCTTCGCCTCTCATTGCTGACTTTGATTCAACATGGAGCAAGATTGCCTCCGTATATCAATCTGAACTGTCGGTTTTGTCATACCGGACAATCCCCGGACCGGATGAAATTGCAGATTCGATGAAAGGACTCATCAAAGTTGTCATCGACGCCGTTCGATAAAGGCCGTGATGAATGTCATCCTGACAGGCTTAAAAATCTCTAAATCGAACCCTTGGACTTGCGAAGACGCCTGGATTTTAGTATATTTGCATTCGCAATCCAGCCTTGCGGCCACGGCGAGAGAGCCGTCGGAAAAATGAATAAAATGATTCGTTACATACTCGTTACACAAGAAAAATGAGCGAGCGTAACTGATTGAAATAACTGCATTTGGAGCGTAAGGAACAAGTCCCTCCAGCTCCACTTTTAACCATCTGATAATCAGATGGTTATTTTTTTGTTAAGTCGACTCTAATATCTAGGCTTATTCTCGCAGTCTTGTTTTTCAGCTGAAACCCGATCCGATAAAGATTGAAAATCCGAAAAAAAGTGTTATCTTTGCAGATTTATCAAATCGCAACTACGATGGATCAAAATCGAATCAATGATTTGGCTCTCGCCAATCAGAAAACGGCCTGTGAGGTGCTGGCGCAATCGGGCATTGCAGAGATATGGAGGGCTGCCGGTTGCCGTGTAAATCTTGTAGGTTCACTGAGGATGGGATTACTCGCTTCTCATCGAGATATAGACTTGCATGTCTATTCTTCCGGCGTCACAGCCGAAAGCAGTTTTGCAATCGCGGCTAAGATTGCAACAAATCCGAAGGTGACAGAAATTAAGTGTATCAACGGCCTTCATACCGATGAGCACTGCATAGCCTGGCATGTGTTCTACAAGGCTGACGATGGCGCAATATGGCAGTTCGACATAATCCACATTGAAGAGGGAACTGAATATGACGGTTACTTCGAGAGGATGGCCGACAGAATTGTCAAGGTTATGACGCCTGAGCAAAAAGACCTGATTCTCCGACTGAAATTTGAGACACCGGAAGGGACGGATTATCACGGCGTGGAATATTATGAAGCCGTCATCGCCGACGGCGTGACAGCTATGTCGGAATTTGAAAGCTGGATAAAAGAACACCGAAAGAAGAACCCCTATTACTGGATTCCGTAAGAAATATATTCATTAAAACGGGTCATGCAAATTTCCAAGCATGGCCCGTCAAACGTCTCTCTGAAATTAGTTGCTTCCTGGCAGAAGGTTCTCAATCTCTGCTCTTGGGAACAAACTTTGGGCTTGTTCTTTTGAAAGCAAGATTGAACATGCTCCATTTCCGATACGCATTTTTACCATTGGAGTAGTCACAACTTCACCATCGACAGTTATCACGATACGTTTTCCGATATTGGCTTCGGTAATTTCTGCATATACAACACTGTCTTTGAACTGAACTGGAACAGTAATATAATCTCCATCGCTGTCATAATGGATGATTTTATCCAACGATACGCACTCCTGTAAAAGAGCCGGTTCAACGGGTGTAATTTCCCCTTCATTTTCCATGGCAGCATAGATAGCCACATTAAGATTTTGGTTGACGGTTTCCACTTGCGGCAATTCATTTTTGTTGCCACACCCTATGACGAGTATGCCTATGGTACAGGCTGTCATAATTGACAAAAATAGTCTTGTGACTTTCATGATATTGAAATTTACGGCTCATTAAGCCAGTTCTGTATTTTATTTATTTTCTTGATATTCGACCTGTACGTTATAAATTCCAAGAAATAACAGATGGCTGTGACAATTGAAATAAAGACAATTTCACTTGGTCTGTAAGGTATAGGCGAGCAAATGATACCTGCTATCATCAACGCCAATATTACGGCACAACCATACAATTCAGAATTCCGATAAATCTTTTTGATTGACAGAATTTGTTTCATCACTTGTAGTTGTGTGTCCTCACCGAGATTTATCTTGCGAATTTTTTGTATCAGGAATGCCATAATGACTATTCCTGATACAAAGAGGATGCAAAAGGCTCCAATCCACCACACGGGCATTTTTATTAATGCCCATAATCTGGATGTGCCGAGAAGGATTGTTGCCACGGTTAAGATGATAATCCCCCAACGTAAGCGATTTGTAAGCGATGCCTTTACACCGCGTTTATGATTTGTCGGGACTTCCTCTGCGTCATTCTTTGAAATATTCTCGATGTCTTTTTCGATGGACTTCCATGTAGTTCTCAAATCTTCAAGTTCCATATCATATCTATTTTTGGGATGAAAGTTTTGCTTTTATTCGGGATAGACGTGAGGCTACAGTATTGCGTGGTATCCCCATATTCCCGGCTATTTCCTCATAGCTCAGTTCATCAAGCCACATCAAAATAATAGCTTTGTCCATTGCGTTGAGTTGTGAGATTGCGGAATATAGCCATTGAAGCTTTTGCAAGAAGTCATCGTTAGTTTCAAACTCAATATTCACATAAGGGAATTCATCTAATGAAACGGTCGGGATTTTACTGATAGACTTCCGCAAAGACAAAAGACAGGTGTTGAGGCACACTCTATATACCCATGTCGATTCAGAGGATTGCCCTTTGAAACTCCTGTAACTCTTGAACAACGAAATCAACACTTCCTGCCTCAGATCCTCAAATGAGATATCGGAATTGGCATAGAAGAAGCAGACGCTGAAAATAGTCTTCTCGTGCCGTTTCACCATATCAGTGAATTTGCTATTATATTCCGTTTGATTTGTCATGCAATATTAAGTCTTTACAAAGTTAGTTGCAATCTTGGTCGAAAAGTTCCATTCAAATCGGATTTTTTGTCAACATATCCAAATTATTTCGATAATGAAATTTTGTTTGGTATGATTAATAAAAATATCTTGTTTTGAGATTATGTTTGGTATAACAAATAAAAATCATTAACTTTGCCATATGGAAATCATTTCGCGACAAATATACATTGACCATATCCTGAGGTTCTTGAACAAGGGTATGATGATAGCTCTCACCGGTCAGCGTCGTGTGGGCAAAAGTTATGTGCTTCGTAATCTCGCTGAAATTATCCGTCATAATAATCCCGACGCAAACATCGTATATATAAATAAGGAGAAGAAGAAATATGATTTGATAAAAAACGATTTGGACCTATCTGCTTATATAGAGGGGAAGTTTCCAGAAGGTGAGGATAATTATCTCCTTATAGACGAAGTGCAGGACATTGATGGTTTCGAGAATACATTGAGAAGCCTGAATGCTGATGAGGAGTGCCAGATAATCGTGACGGGGAGCAACGCCAAAATGCTTTCCTCAGAGTTGTCAACCTATCTTGGGGGACGATATATCGACATTCATATTCAGAGTCTGTCTTATCGTGAATTTTTGCGTTTTCACAACCTTGAAGACTCTCCGGAAAGCCTTGAAAAGTATCTGTCATTTGGTGGGCTTCCTCATCTTTACAGGCTCGGGCTTGAAAATGAAGACATGGTTTGGGAGTATGTGCAGAACATTTACAACACCATAGTGTTAAAAGATGTTGTGCAAAGGGAAGGCCTCCGCAATGTAACATTGTTTGAGAATCTTATGTCTTATGTCAGCGACAACACCGGGCAACTTGTGTCGGCCACGTCTTTGTCGAAATATCTTAAAGCCCAAAGGGTGGAGTTGACCCCGCTGTCTGCAGTGAATTATCTGAAAGCGGCCTCAAACGCTTATATTATAAATAAGGTTAAGCGTTATGACATACACGGCAAGAGGCTGCTGGAAACCAATGATAAATACTACTTTGAGGATCTTGGATTAAGGAATTTGCTTGTAGGAAGCAACCGCGTAAAGGATATAGAGAAAGTGATGGAGAATGCTGTGTATCTTCATTTGAAGAATCTGGGCTATAAAGTTGCTGTTGGCACACTCCCTAATGGCGAAATAGATTTTGTTGCAGAAAGGGGAGGCAAACCAATATACATACAGGTCGCTTATTTGCTCAATGAAGATTCGACAGTGAAACGTGAGTTTGGCAATTTGATGCAAATACCCGACAATTATCCCAAATACGTCGTGTCGATGGATCCCATTACCCAACCGAAAGACTATGACGGAATCACCCATATGCCATTGCGGACATTCTTGCTTACTGACGAGTTTTAAGCAAAACAATAAAGAATTACAGCTCCTAAAATGGAAGATATAGAGTAATACACCTCAAAAGTTAAGATTTAGTAAAAGAATCCTCAGACTTTTGTATCTGTCCTAAATCCACAAAAATCTTTACCGGCATGCATAATTACTGAAACAGATGGGGAGGATGGATTGACAATGCGTAAAGGTCTTTATAATAGTTGGTTAAAGATTTTTATCGTACAGCAATGAGAGATATTAATTTGTGAAAACCCTGCCAAATTGCTAACGCGATTAAATGCTCCGGTTTTTCGGTTTGATGCAAGAAATCGCATTAGCGATTTTTCAATGTCATGCTTCGTCCATGAAGCTGGTGAATGAGGTGCGTTCTTGCTCGGGGAGGCCTTCTTTGTCTTGTTGGGCTTTGAAGGCTTTTATCATAAAGGCCATGTTTCGGGCGAGGTTGCGCATGGTTTGCAAGCCTTCAAGGTCTTTTTCCACATCCTCGGCCACGAATCCGTGAACCTCGTTCCAGTATGTGCTTGACACGATGGGCATGGCGCTTATTGTGAAATATTTGTTGATTTCGTCAAAGGCCGACGTGGAGCCTCCTCTGCGTGACGATACTACCGCGGCTCCGATTTTCATTGTCTTGTTCACGGTCTTTGCCGTACTGTAAAACAAGCGGTCGAGAAACGACAGCAGCTGGCCGTTGCTGCCGGCATAGTAAGTGGGCGTGCCGACAATAATGCCGTCGGCTTCGGCAAACTTGGGCGCTGTCTCATTCACAAGGTCGTTGAATACGCATCGTCCATGTTCTCGGCAATAATTGCAGGCGATACAGCCTCTTATATCTTTGTTGCCGACATTGAGGCGTTCTACTTCAATGCCGCACGCTACCAAAGTTTTCTCAAATTCTTGCAAAGCTCTGTCGGTGCATCCGTGCAGATGCGGGCTTCCGTTTACTGTCAATACTTTCATGGGGCTTTAAGTATGTTTTATTAAAGAATTAATGCAATGAAATCCATTTTCAAACGTTATTGTCTTACATATACTTATCTCTC
>VSPD01000109.1 GCA_009775125.1 Muribaculaceae bacterium
AAGCCTTAGCGGCAAGGGGGCAGACAGCCCCCGTTGAGCGCCCCGTCAGCTAATCTGATGCAAACATAGTGACTTTCTTTTTATCACAGCCTGATAGTTGTCCTTGACAGGACTGTTTCAGATTTCTATATTGCCTCACTGCGATGCCGGACATCGAATATCCGCGTCGCCGCAAAATGTGCAACCGGATACGGTTATCCACATCTTACGACTGAACACTGCCATTCCATGCCCCGCAAGAATTTTCAATCCACGGGGATAAAGACCGTCATTTGCCCTGCGCCTGCGCTGCCTTCCGGCTTGAACTAATGCCGGACATTATCCTGTTCCGGGATTGCGCTGCCATCTCTTTTCCTTTCTTTTTCCTCACTGCCATTTTTTTGTGATCCCCAGATTTTTTCATTATGATGCCGTTCAGTAAAGTCCGGCATTTTGATTTCAATGTCGTCCTGTGGCTTTCCTGTATATCGGGGAGGCCATTTTCATCTGATGCGTACCTGAGCCTTGTGGGTCAGTTGGAGTTGCTTGCAAAAATGAACGTGCGGCAAAGGGATATTCGCGTCGATCCGGAAAAATCTCCACTCTGCGAGTAGTATTTTCCCGTCTTGCCGTGAACATCCCTTCTTTTGTGCCACACGCCTTTCAGGTGTCAAGCAACTCAAACAACCACACTGTCTTTGGACGCATGAGGTTAAAAAAAAGCCCCCACCGATATGAAAGCCACAGAACAACATACAAATAGGTCAAGGCAAGCTCGCCAATCCTCCTATCATTACCGCATAAGCAAGGCGGTTGCAAAGGTGGCGAAAGTGATACTGATTGTCATTGGAGCAATCGTTGGTCTGACTATCGGTTGGCTGATTAAAAGAATATTCCGAGGCATCGGGTGGATAATCTCAATCCTCTCCGCATTAGGGATAATCTATTGGATAATGAATACACTCTAAAACATTTACGACTATGGCAAGCAACGCGATGAAAGGAACACAATCGTTCCAAGACATAATCAAGGCTTATCTTGAAACTATGGCGGAGAATGACGCTCTGTTCGCAGTCAAGTATGCCAATCCGTCCAAATCGGTTTCCGACTGCTGTACCTATATCATCAGCCAAGTGCAGAAAAGCGGTTGTAACGGCTTTGCAGACGATGAAATCTTCGGAATGGCAGTCCATTACTATGAAGAAAATGAGATAGAGGTCGGCAAGCCTATCAACTGCCAAGTGGTAGTGAACCATACGGTAGAACTCACCGAGGAAGAAAAGGAACAGGCACGGCAGGACGCCATCAACAGACTCCGAGATGAGGAAATGGCTAAAATGCGCAGACCCACGCAATCCAAGAAAGTGAGTGAGAAGAAACCCCAAGTTGAACAACCCAGTCTATTCGACTTCTAAACATTACGGCTATGAAACCCAAGACGTCATTACAAAAGCAAGTGGCAGCACTATCCGCTACACTGCGCCCCATAACCGCGACACAAGAGAAATGGGCATACCGCCACTGCTTTGAGCATTTCGCCTATCGCACCAATAGCGGAACAATGACCTGCTCCGACTGCGGACACGTTTGGAACGGCGAGAAAGGCAATCTTTGCGACACCATCGCCGGTTGCAAATGCCCTCACTGCGGCACTGAACTGAAAGTGAAGGACACCCGCAAACGCACCCATAAGGAAACCGCATATTTCAGCGTCATAACAGCACACAAAGGTTTTCAAGTAATCCGTGTATCGCAGATAACGAGCGAAAGCCGTAAGGGAGAGGTCAGACAACTCTATTGTCAGGAGGTCGTGCAAAGGTGGATTTCTCCGAAAGGCATAGTTACCGACATGGCTCTGCTCCGTGGATTTACTTTCCATTACTGCGACTGCTGGTCTTATTGGAGCGAAATGGAGATACGCCCGCACAACAATCTGTATGATGATGTTGTCGTATGGGGCGATGTCTATCCGAGAATGTCGGTCATTCCACAACTCAAACGCAACGGCTTCAAGGGCGATTTCTACGGCATATCCCCCGTCAGACTTTTCAAGGCACTCCTTGCCGACACGAGAATGGAAACGCTGATGAAAGCCGGAGAGATTGAGGTAATGAAATACTTTATCTCCAATCCCGACAATGCGGATGAATTTTGGGCATCCTACCTTATCGCCAAACGCCACCACTACCATATCAACAATATCGGAATGTGGTGCGACTACCTGCAAATGCTGAAGAACCTCGGTCAAGACCTGCGCAATCCCAAGAACATCTGCCCCGAAGATTTCATAGAGGCACACGATGGATTGAGCCGGAAGATAGAGGACAGACGCAGAAGGGAGCGTGAGGACGCCGAGCGCAGGAGAGCCGAGGAAAGACTGCTCCGTGAAAAGGAGAACGAAGAAGAATTCAAGGCTCTCAAATCCAAATTCTTCGGTCTGGTAATCTCCGACAAAGAAATATCGGTGAAGGTGCTTGAAAGCATAGAGGAATACTGCCAGGAGGGTAACACACAGCACATTTGCGTATTCTCATCATCCTACTACCTTAAAAAGAACACGCTGGTGTTGTCGGCAAGGATTGGCGATACCATAATAGAAACGGTAGAGGTTGACTTGCAGACACTCAAAGTGGTGCAATGCCACGGCAAATATAACAAGGATACTGAATACCACGAGCGCATCATCGACCTTGTGAACTCAAACGCCCGACTTATCAAGGAGAGAATGACCGCCTAAATGTTTAATCCGACCTGCGTCAGCAATGGCGCAGGTCATAAATCCCCCACTGATTATGAACGTAACATTTGAACACACAACTATTATTATCAGCAACGAAATACCCCAAATTATCATAGAATTGGTAAATCGAATAATCTGTGCTGGCAATGAAAGGTCTTTACGAGAAACCATTGCAGATTATGCCGACAATTCCGACCTTGACAGACACTTCGTATATGGGTATGGAAGAAACCATTTTTGGCTTAAACAAAGAAAAATTACCGACCCTGATATGATATATGATTACAGAATACTGATTGTTAAATTCTAAAACTTGAAAATATGGCAATGAAACTTACTGCCAACGGAGTAAGCACAACCACCACTCTCGGCACTGAACAGTATGAGGTGTTCTATAACGCCTACCACCCACGGTGCAAGCATTACCAATACGACTATCGCCACACCAATGGAGAACTATTCTTCTGCGTGGCTGGAACTCTCAAAGAATGCAGACAACGCCGTGATGAATGGCTAAATAAGAAATAATAATATTTGCCAAGTCGTAATATAGCAAGTGGAGCGACCTCGTGATGAAGTCGCTTCACTGATTTTTCGCTAAAAATTTCGGCCGCCAAAAGGCGGCGATAGCTAAAGAGAAGCTTTATGAAGGTTTCATATGTAATTAGATTTTCTATTCATCCTCTACATACTTTCATATCCCTATTTAACAGCACATATGGTTCCCTTTGCCATATGTGCGTTTGATTCTAAACCGGCAGCCTTCATCAAGGAGGCATTCGGTGATTTCTTTAAAACAGTCCCGAACTTGAGTGAAAGTCGGATTGATGATGTAGGCCCATTCTTCCATACATTCCGCTATGAATATCGGAAGGCGAGAGTGCTTTACGCGATGGAGATGTGCCATTTTATGTGAGTCATCAAGATGGACTACCGCTGCCGTGGAGCAATTGTATTCTGGCTCATCATAATCATGCAAATCCACACAAACCACAAGTTGACTGGATATATTGAATCCGACGTAGATGTCCATTACAATCGGCTGATCTTCATCGGAACTCATTATATGACAGCAGGGCGAATACAGGCTGTCGCTGAAATGTTTTCCCATATTGATTAAAAGTTTATGCCCGAAACCATTGACTGTATGGCTTCGGGCTTTGGTTGTTAAATAATGTCAGCTAAATGCCCGTTAAATTGCAAAGCCAACTCGCGGACGCGAGGTTGTCGGCTTTGCTAAGGGTGCAATTGCTGGTATGTCTACTTCGCGTATCTCGGTGAGAGATATGTCATCTGTTAGTCCCTCGCTAACGACCCTGACAGCCATGGATGGGAGTATTTCGGTCTGAATCATATTCATCACGTGACGGGCATTCCCGAAGTTTTTATCTCGTCGGGCATGGTCAGATTTAAGACGAGTAATCAGAGCTTTCTGCGCACCGGATGATAAAGTGTAATTATTACGTTCGAGGTAATTTTCGGCAATCTCCATCAGTTCAGCTTCTGTGAAATCATCGAAAATGTATATGTTAGTATCCGGAATACGCGACTTGAAACCGGGGTTCATATCAAACATCCTTTTCATCTCGTCGGGATACCCTGC
>VSPD01000011.1 GCA_009775125.1 Muribaculaceae bacterium
CTCCCCGACTCCCCAACTTCCAAACTCCCAAACTCCCCCACCCTCGACGCCTACAACGAAGCCGTGCATGCCTTCACAACCCTCGCCGACAGCATAGCCTCGATGAAAAAGACCGCCAAGCCCGCCATCCCGGTCCTTTTCGCATCTCTCGCCGACTACGAAAACGGCATCGCCCCGGCCCGCACAGCCATACTCGGCCTCGACCTCTCCGACGACAACAAGGCCCTGATGCTCAACCTCGCGTCAGAAATTGAAAAATTCCACGCCCACCGCCGGCCCGTCATCGACGCATGGCTCGCCGCCACACCCGCCCAAGGCATCGCCGCCTACGCCGAAGCCGTGCGCATGCCCCTGCACCGCACCTTCGACGCCGACCTCGACGAACACATCTTCCAAGACCCCTTCGACGGCTGCACCGTGGAATACGTCCACGAAATCGGCTACCACTTCCCCGGCAACACCCTCCACCCCTTCCGCAAAAAATCCAAAGTCTCTTAGGAACACGAGCCTCCGGCTTGTGACAAATCGATATAATTCGACTTAATTCGACTTAAATCGAAATATCTCGAAAAAAATCGATTTCCCTCGAAATAAATCGCCCCCCTAAAATCCCCAAAATCAAAATGCTTTTCTATCGCATATACCAGATTCTCGTAATGGTGCCCGTAATGCTCGTCGTCACCACCTTGGCCGCTATCGTCACAATAATAGGCAGCGCGCTCGGCGGCGCACGCTGGTGGGGCTACTACCCGCAAATCATATGGGCACGCCTATTCTGCTGGCTCAACTTCGTCACCGTATCCGTCACCGGACACGAGAACATTCGCAAAAACACATCCTACGTCTTCGTAGCCAACCACCAGGGAGCCTTCGACATATTCTCCATCTACGGATGGCTCGGCCACAACTTCCGCTGGATGATGAAAAAATCCCTCGAGAAAATCCCCCTCGTCGGCTTCTCATGCCGCATATCCGGGCAAGTCTATGTCGACAACTCCTCCCCCTCCGCCATCCGCGCCACCATGGCCGACGCCGAGCGGCAGCTCGACAAAGGCATGTCCGTCGTCGTCTTCCCCGAAGGGTCTCGAACCTTCACCGGCGCCGTCGGCCGCTTCAAGCGCGGAGCCTACACCCTCGCCGTAGAATTCGGCCTCCCCGTGGTGCCCGTCACCATCGACGGAGCCTTCCGCGTCATGCCGCGCACCGCCTTCGCCCCGCGGCCCGGCCATATCCGCCTCACAATCCACCGCCCCATCGAGGCCCCCGCCGACGGCCACGACCTCTCCACCCTCATCGACGCCTCCCGCGCCGCCATCCTCTCCTCCTTAGAAAAATAACCCCCGCCTTACACAATTCGCTACTTGGGACATTTCATACGTCTCTTTAAGGTTTTTTAACACAGATTTTGCGGTACATTTAACACATCAAAACCGGAACATTTCATACATCGCCGTTTTCCCCCACCCTTTATAAGTCGTGTTGCATTGCAACACGGCTTACCTCCTTATATGCAAATAATAATTAATAAACGTTAAAGTAGTGTTAAACACACATAATTCTACCTTCCACACCGTTAATAAACACTAATTTTGAAAAATAAACATCAATATACATTTACCCTGCTCTAATCCGCCAACCAATCACTCAAACATATGAAAAAACTACTACTCCTTTTCGGGTTCCTAACCCTCCTTTTCGCCCTCCCCGCCACCGCGCAAAAAGGCGAAAAATCCTACACAATAGAATTTGCCACAAGCACAAGCGGCACCAATTCCATGAATGCATCAGCAATAATGGATGCCATTACAGAAGAAGGTAGGACTTTTGTCGAATCCATCAGTGACGCCAAATACATTTTTCCAGGCGGCACTGATGGCCTGCGGTTTGGCAACAGCAGCAATAAAGGTGAATTTACAATAAACCTCACCGCAGCCGGAAAAGTAAAGGCCAAAAGAATTGTCGTAAATGCAAAGCAATATGGATCTGACGCCAACTGTAAAGTAAGCGGTCCTTTTAGCGCCACAAATTCACAAGCCCTCGAAAAAGATTTCAACGATTTTGTATTTACAAACTCCAATTATATTCTTAATCCTGCCATAGAATCCATTCGCCTTACCGTAACAACTAAACGCGGCTATATTAAATCCGTTACTGTCATATATGATGCCGAAGAAGGCGGCGATGGCGGTGAAACACCCGTTGATCCCGTTGACCCGGTTGATCCCGACCCCACCCCGAGCGATACACCTCAAACCCTATTCCATGAAACATTCGGTGATAACGGCGACAAAGCCAGAGATTGGAGCGACGAATACTCCGTGAAATCCGGTGTTGAATCCGTTTACAAAGACATAAAATACACTATCACAAATGCCAAACAATCCAAAAATTCAGTAGGAAAAGAAAAATCCGGTTTGGCACAAAGTTCAGAAAAAACTCCTGCTTTATTTATCGCAGGACCCTTCCACCTATCATCAACAAAAGATGTTAAAATTTCTTATCACTGGAAAGCCGCATCTATAAAAGGCACGTATACGGCAAAGATATTTTATTCCACTGATGAAGGTATAAATTATACTGAGATCGAACATTCATTTAAACCTACAACCGCCTCTGCATTTGTAGAAGTAAAAGTATCACTACCCAATGAAGCATTAGTTAATAATACATATATTAAAATAGAGCTGAACACCAATGTTAAAGGTGCACAGGCTGTTATCGACGAATTCGATATTTCGGGTGTTCTCGTTACTCCTTCCACTACCGAAATTGCATATGACGACATAGCAAAAATCGCCGACCTCGAAAACGGTGCAGAAGTTAAAATCACTGACGCATATGTTGTTGAAATTGATGGCGAAAAATCTGTCGTAGTCTACGACAAGTCTAATGGTAATATTTCAGCAATATACGCCATCGTTCTTGACGAAAATGCCGAACACAGCTTTGTCGCAAACCGCATCCACAATGTAATCGGTACCGTGGCTAAGGACGGCGAGACAATCTCTATCGTCGACGCTGTGATTGCCGACTCCAACGACCCGATGCTCGCTATCGACACGATGCCCGCCATCTCGTTCGAAGAGAACGGTGAGCCGACCCAGGGCGGAGCACAGTATATCCACAAGCCTGTGACCATCTCGCACGCTTTCCACGCTGCCGGAAACGCCACTATCTACTACACCCGCGACGGCTCTACGCCCAACATCAAGAATGCCCGTGAAGAAAACGCCGCCGCATCGGCCCGCTCTCGCGCCGAAGGCGAGGAGGAAGAAGCTCCCGTCGCCGACCCGACACTCGACAAAGGCACATTTGTCTACTCCGGTCCATTCTACGCAATCCACCCCAACAACTGGCAAAACATCACTCACGGCAACCGTCTCGATATCAAAGCCGTAGTCGTGCCCACAATGGCAGGCGCACACCTCTGGAACTCTTCCGACGTGGCTGAGATGTCGCAAGGCATCACAACCGGCATCACCGACATCACCGCCGACGACGCCAACGCCACCTACTATACCATCCAAGGCATCCGCGTCGACGCTCCCGCCGCAGGCAACATCTACATCCGCGTTGCCAACGGCCAAGCCTCCAAAGTACGCTTCTAAACACACTTCCCCCATAACATTCAAGCGCCGCTCCCCATCTTCGGGGCGCGGCGCTCTTTTATTCCAAGATTCATGCAAATACGTTAGATTTCGTGTTTTTCACGTTAATTATCGCCAATTATCCATTAATCAAAATTAATGCCATAAGTATTAACTTTCATTTGTGACATACTTATTTACGGCTATTAACGTGTTAATCAACATAATTATTTAATTCCCGAAATACACGAAGAAAACGTTAATTTCGTGAATTAAAAAGATTTCGAGAATTTTTTTGCACTAATTATCGCCAACTATCCATTAATTGAAATTAATGGCTTATTTACGGCAATTAACGTGAAAGTGGCTACACCTCCACCTCGGCGATGCCTTGACGGAGTATCACGGGCGAGGCCGAGTCGGTGAGGTCGACCACCGTGGAGTGGTCTGTGCCGCCCTCGCCGCCGTCGACCATCAAGTCGGCGCAATGGGCATAGTGCATGCGGATGGCATCGGGCGACGCCAGTTCGTCGGCATCGTCGATGTCGACCGACGCCGACAGTATCGGGTGCCCCAAGGCACGGGCCAGGGCGCACGCTATGGCATTGTCGGGCACGCGCACACCCACGGTCTTGCGCCCTTTCAGCACCTTGGGCAGCCGCGGCGACACAGGCAGCACGAAAGTGACCGGGCCGGGCAGCCATTCTTTCATAAGGCGGAAAGCGCGGTTGTCGATGCGCGCATATTCCGACGCCTGCGATATGTCGGCGCACACTATCGAGAGCAGCTGCTTGTCGGGAGCAACGCCCTTGATGGCGCACAGCCGCTCGATGGCGCGGTTCGACAGCGCGTCGCAGCCCAGGGCATACACCGTGTCGGTGGGATACAAGATAATCTGTCCGTCGGAGAGAGCCTCCACGGCCGTGTCGACCACCCGCTCGTTGATCGATGTCGGAAAAATTTTAAGCGCCTGCATAATAGAAGAATTTTGTTCCGCAAATTACACAATTTTGGAGGATTACGCAAATAAAACATGCGCAATCCTCCAATCATGGTCAAATACCTTCAATAAGATTCAATATTTCACGCGCGGCTCCATTTCCTTGGCCTGGTCGATCATGGCCTGGATTTCTTTTACCGAAGGCACGCGGTTGCAGAGGTTGCGTTCATTGTTCACCTCCTCGCAGGCGGCGGCAAGATTGCCGGCCACGCGGTGGCGCAGCTCCTTCACGGTGTCGACGCCCGCGGCCTCGAGCAACTCGGCAAACTGCCCGGCGATGCCGCGGATGCGGAACAGGTCGGCATGATTGGTCCATCTCAGAATCAGTTTTTCGGAGATGCCCGTAGCCTCGGCCAGGGCGGCACGTCCGCGGCGTGTCTCGCAGCGGTCGAGCAAATCGTCGGTGGTGCGGATGCCGGCCTCTTGCAGTTTCTCGGCATATGCGGCGCCGATGCCCTCTATTTCATCAATCTTGTAACTCATGATTAAAATAATTTGGTTAAACGTTACATTAATAACAAATTGCACATCGTCATAGTTTTACCCGAAAATTTGCAAAATCATAAAAAAAAACATACCTTTGCTTTCCAAACTGTCTTCTCAGGAACACAAGCCTCCGGCTTGTGAAACATACCGCAAGCCTCAGGCCTACATTCCCGGGTCCCAAAACATCAACCTCCTATCCACTGTTATAGCCTAAAAATGCCAACTCTCTCAAAAGACATATTGATTTCACAACTCAAAGAAATTTTGCCGAGGTTTCCAATTCGAAAAGCCTGGCTATTCGGGTCATATGCCACCGGCGAAGCTACCCCCGAGAGCGATATCGATTTGCTTGTCGACTATGACAAAGACGATAATTTCACTCTTTTCACCATAGGAGGCATAATATCATCCATATCAAAATTTCTTGGCCATAGCGTTGACGTGGTTGAATCAGGGCACCTCCTTCCATTTGCCAACAACCATGTGGAACAGACTAAAATATTGATTTATGAGAGAGGCGCTTAATAATTCAAATCATAAATCTTACAATTAAGAGTGTAGGGACGCACGGCTCGTGCGTCCGAAATAGAGTAACAAATTGATTGTTTATGAAATTTAATGCGGACGCACGAGCCGTGCGTCCCTACAATAGAAATAATTATCGAAATTTTAGACAACCTTTAACATATCCGCACATGAAAAAATTCTTCAGCGAATTCAAAGAGTTTGCCATGAAGGGCAACGTGGTCGACATGGCAGTCGGTGTTATCATCGGCGCCGCCTTCGGCAAAATTGTCACCTCGCTCGTCAACGACATCATCATGCCCCTCATCGGCCTTGCCACCGGAGGCATCAACTTCTCCGACCATAAATGGGTGATACAGCAAGCCGTGACCAAGGGCGAGGAAATCGTCACCCCCGAAGTGGCCGTCACATGGGGTGCATTCGTCCAGACTGTATTCGACTTTATAATAGTGGCCTTCTGCATCTTCGTTGCCATCAAGTTCGTCAACAAGCTCAAACGCGAGAAACCCGCCGAACCCGAGCCCGAAGCGCCCGCAGGACCCACCCAGGAAGAACTCCTCATCCAGATACGCGACATCCTCGCCAAAAACCAAAAACAATAAACCGTTGAGGCCCATATTCCTCATCGGATTCATGTGCTCGGGCAAAACCACGTTCGGGCAAGCTCTCGCCCGCCGGCTCGGCATGCGATTTATCGACCTCGACCAAGCCATCGAGGAGCGCGCCGGCATGTCGGTGGCCGAGATTTTCCACACCTTGGGCGAAGACCGCTTCCGAAGCCTCGAAGCCGAGATGGTCGACGAAATATGCCGCCTTACAGACACAATCGTTGCCACCGGAGGAGGCACCCCGTGCCGCCCCGGAATGATGCAGCGCCTCAACGCCGCAGGCCTCACCGTAGCGCTCCATGCCTGCCCCGGCCGACTATACCCCCGGCTAATGCTTGGCCGCCAA
Source organism: Muribaculaceae bacterium (assembly GCA_009775125.1). Lineage (GTDB taxonomy): Bacteria > Bacteroidota > Bacteroidia > Bacteroidales > Muribaculaceae > CAG-873. The sequence continues at coordinate 6,553 of VSPD01000011.1, forward strand.
AGCCGGCCCCTGCTCGCCGAAGCCCGCAACGAGGAAGCCCTCCGCGGCATTGTAGAGCCCCTGCTGTCGGAGCGGCAACATTTCTACGACATGGCAGCCGTCCGCTTCGACTCATCCCTGCTCGAAACCGAAGAAGAAATCGCCGCCTCCGTCGACCGATTCATCGCCACACCTGCTTTCAAGGCCGAATACCCGAACCAACAACCCTAACCAATCCTCCAAAATGGCCACAATTTCCTCAGCGCCAACACCTCTGGAACAAATGCTCCGCATTGGCGTCAACCGCCGGAACATAACCATAGGCCTTCCCGCCCCCGCACCGGGCGAAGACCGGCGGTTCCCCCTCACCCCCGAGGCCGCCGGCATGCTCGTCGAGCGCGGTTTCACCGTGAAAATGCAACAAGGCGGAGCAGCCGCGATACACTACCCCGACCTCCGCTACCAGCAGCAAGGCGTCGAGATTGTCGACCGCGCCGAAGCCCTGCGCACCGACATGGTGATATACCTCTCGCCCCTCTCCCCTGCCGACGCCCGCGGCCTCAAACGCGGATCAATGCTCATGACCCTCTTCCCGGCTGTGGCCGCCGACCCCGAAGTGGTCAAGACCCTCCTCATCAAAGGCATAATAACGATAGCGCTCGACCATATCACCGACGACGGAGGCCACACCCCCTTCGCCGACATCCTCGCCGAGATAGCCGGCCGCGCCTCAATGGCCACGGCATCGGCCCTGCTCGCCGATTCCGTCCACGGAAAAGGAATACTCCTTGGAGGCATCGCCGGCATCGTCCCGTGCGAAGTCACCATCCTCGGCTCAGGCATCGACGCCATAGCAGCCGCACAGTCGGCGATGGGCCTGGGAGCCACCGTGCGCATGTTCGACAACGACGCCTACCGCCTGCGCTCGGCCCTGCGCCAGCTTGGCCAAGGCGTTGCCGGATCGGCCCTCCACCCGCGCGTGCTGATCAACGCCCTGCGCTCGGCCGACGTGGTCGTGGCCACCGACATACGCCCCCTCCACATCATATCCGCCGACGTAGTGGCCGAAATGAAAGCCGGAGTAATCACCTTCGACCTCACAGCCGGCGTCCGCAGCGTATTCCCGTCAATGCCCAAAGTCGACCTCGGCAACGCATCCGCCGCCGACAACACCATGGACGGACGCCGCGTGTGCTACGTCAACCCCGCCAACGCCGTGCCACGCACCGTGGCCATGGCCCTGAGCAACACATTCCTCACAATGATAACAGAAATATTCACCTGCGACGGAATGACAAACGCCCTGATGCTCAACCGCGGACTCCAGAACGCCGCCCTCACATTCCTCGGAAAACCCGTCAACGCCGAAATCGGAGCCCTCGTAGGCCTCCGCGCCGTCGACATAAACCTAATCCTGCAATTCTCCTGATGCCATCACGAAAATTTTACGTCGTCTGGGAAGGATACCAGCCCGGAATATACGACTCCTGGGAAGAATGTAAAAACCAGATCGAAGGCTACCACGGCGCAAAATACAAAGCATTCAGCTCCTGCGAAGAAGCCACAGAAGCATTCCGCCGCGACCAAGACGCGTCGCTGATGCAATTCTACACATTCCTCACCACCCAACCCGTGCAGCAAGTCAACTACGAAGCATTCCCCGAAATACGCCTCGACGCGATAGCCGTCGACGGCGCATGCAACAAAAACCCCGGCGGCAACGTCGAATACCAAGGCGTGCGCGTCGGCACCGGCGAGCGCATCTTCCACGCCGGCCCCTTCTTCTACGGCTCAAACAACATAGGCGAATACCTCGGCATAGTCCATGCCCTCGCCCTGCTCGCACAAAAAGGCGACACATCCACACCAATCTACACCGACTCCGTCACAGCCCTCTCGTGGGTGCGCCGCCGCGCCCACCGCTCCACCGTGAAATTCCCCCCCGAAAGCCCCCTGCCGGGCCTCCTCGCCCGCGCCGACCGCTGGCTCCAGACCCACCCCTTCCAAAACCCCATCCTCAAATGGGAAACCGACCGCTGGGGCGAAATCCCCGCCGATTTCGGCCGCAAATAACACTCCGGGAACACAAGCCTCCGGCTTGTGACAAGATGCCTTTAAGGCCTTTAAAGACCTTAATATCCTTAAAGACCTTAAAAATTTTTGCTATCTGAAAAAAAATGCTTATCTTTGTGCGATTTTGCGCACAATGGCAAAAACACAACCTTGCGCCCCCGGCGCACCATCCCTCGAATAATAAACAAATACCCCTAATAAACCAAATGGCAACACTTGAAAAAATCAGAAGCAAGTCGGTGTTCTTGTTCACTATCATCATCCTTGCCCTTCTTGCATTCATTCTCGGCGACGCCCTCACCTCTGGCCGCTCTTTCTTCGGCCCCGGTGACACAATCGCAAAAGTAGGCGGCGAAAAAATCAAATACCAGGATTACTCCGCACGCTACACCCAAAACTCCGAGCAGGCCCAGCAGAGCCAGCGTCGCTCCGATCCCGACGAACTCGCTCAAAGCACACTCCAGCAGCTCGTGTTCGAAACACTTCTCAACCGCGAGATCGACAACCTCGGAATCACCGTTACCGATAAAGAAATCACCGCCGCCATGACAGGCGACAATCCCCACCCCGCAGTGGCACAGTTCATCTACACCGTCGCTCAGCAGCTCGGCCTCCCCGAAGGCTCTAACGGCCGCACAATCATCGACGTGATGAACAACCCCGCCCGCTACAACTTCCCTCCCGAAGTTGGCGAGCAAATCAAACAAATGTGGAAAGCCCAGGAAGACCAGCTTGAAACACAAATCAAGCAAGCCGCATTCGGCTCCCTCGTTTCCGGCCTCTTCACATCCAACGACATCGACGCCCAGGCCATGTACGACAACAACATGACCCAATCCCAAGTCGCATACGTTTCCACCCCGTTCAGCGCAATCGCCGACGACCAGGTGGAATACTCCGATGTCGACCTCAAAAACAAATGGGCCGAAACCAAGAGCGACTACTTCCTCCCCGAAGAAACACGCACTGTCGACTACATCGTAGTCAACATCCAACCCTCCGTCAACGACCTCAACGAAGCCGAAGTGGAAGTAGACAACACCGTTGCCGCTCTCGCCACAACCGACGGCCTCGAAGCCCTCGCCGCCAAGCCCCGCTTCACAACCGAAAACATCGTCACTCCCGTGGCTCGTCTTAAAAACAACGCCGACCTCCGCACCCTCCCCGACTCCGCTCTTGCAAAAGGCCGCGTGCACAAATTCCCCAAACGTCAAAACACATTCACCATCGCAAAAGTGCTCGACGTTACCGCCCAGATCGACTCAATCAACATCTCCATGCTCGGCACACCCTCTCGCGCTGCCGCCGACTCCCTCCTCGCCCTCATCAACGGCGGCCGCTCATTCGCTTCCCTCGTTGAAGAAAACCAAGGCATGGGCGTCGACAGCGTTTGGCAAACCCTCGTAGGCGCTCCCGCCGAAATGAAGACACTCCTCGAAGCTGCCAACGTTGGCGTTCCCTTCATCTACTCCGACTCCCTCCGTGGCGAAGGCGCAGTAATCTACAACATCAACCGCCGCCACGCTCCCGTCAACGTAGCAGAAGTAGCCGTTATCAAATATGTGGTAGACCCCTCCGCACAGACCATCTCCGACATCAAGACCGGCCTCAACTCATTCCTCGCCTCCAACTCGAAAGCCGACCTCTTCTCGCAGAACGCCGACTCCCTCTACCGTCTCCAGCACGCCGAAGTAACCCCCTCGTCGGCCCACATCGGCAACGTTGCCGACTCCCGTCAGGCCGTTAAATGGACAATGGACGCAAAAGCCGGACAAGTATCCAAAATATTTGAAAACCAAGACCACTACCTCGTCGTAGCACTCAAAAACATCTACGAAGGAGAATACCGTCCCGCCAACGCACCCGAAATCCAGGATGCCCTCCGCGCTCGCGTAATCGCCGACAAGAAGGCCGCCAAACTCTCCGAGCAATACCCCGCCGGAAAATACAACGACCTCCAAGGCTACGCACAAGCTATGAACACCACCGTTCAGGCCGACTCCGCAGTAGTGTTCACATCGCCCCGCCTCGGCGCCCTTGGCTTCGGTGAATACGCCGTACAAGGCAAAATCGCCGCCGCACCCCAAGGCAAAATCGTAGGTCCCGTTCAGGCCAACAACTCCATCGTCTACTTCATGGTCAACGGCTCCAAGAAAGAAGGCCGTCCCTTCGACGCCCGTCAAGACGGCATGTCCTTCATGCAATCCTTCGGCATCTCCGACTACTACAACATGCTCGTAGGCGATGAAAAAGTAAAAAACAACTCCCTCGAATTCGTTCAGGAAGCCCGCTAACCCGTCCCATCAATAGTTCTCTAAATAGAAAGGACCGCACCCCGCCCGGGGCTGCGGTCCTTTCGCCATCTCCGGCACCGGCTCCTTGGGCAGCTTAGGATTCTTAGGAAGCATAGGAAGCCTAAGCCTCCCAAGATTCCTAAGCCTCCTATACCCACTCCCACCCGCCACCGTGCCCCGCGTTTCAACGCGGCGGCCACCGCCCTCTTCCCCTCTCCCAACTTTTTTAACCTTTTTTATCTTTTTACTCCCGCGCCAAACCCGTACCTTTGTAAATTAAGCATCTCTACCCCATGGAACACCCCGAAAACGACTCACAATACACCGGCCTCACCGTCAACTCCGGAGTGGCTCAGCCCCCATCGGTAAACCCATACATGCGACGGGCCAAGCGCAAACCCCTTCCCTCGGCCTCCGAGCTGGTCGAAGGCATCATTAAAGGCGACACCACACAGCTCGCCCGTGCCGTCACCCTCGTCGAAAGCCTCGTGCCCGCCCACCAGGCCATAGCCCAGGAAGTAATCGAAAAATGCCTCCCCCATTCCGGCCGCTCACGCCGAATAGGCATCACAGGCGTGCCCGGCGCAGGCAAATCCACATCCATCGACTCCTTCGGCATGCACGTCATAGGCCAGGGCCACCGCCTCGCCGTACTCGCCATCGACCCGTCCAGCGAACGCACAAAAGGCTCAATTCTCGGCGACAAAACCCGCATGGAAAAACTATCCGTGCAAGACGCCGCCTTCATTCGTCCCAGCCCGTCGGCCGGCTCCCTCGGCGGCGTGGCCCGCAAGACCCGCGAGACCATCGTGCTGTGCGAGGCCGCCGGCTACGACACCATATTCGTCGAGACAGTAGGCGTGGGCCAGAGCGAAACAGCCGTACACTCAATGGTCGACTTCTTCCTCCTCATCCAACTCGCCGGCACAGGCGACGAGCTCCAAGGCATAAAACGAGGCATCATGGAAATGGCCGACGGCATCGTCATAAACAAAGCCGACGGCGACAACATACAGCGGGCGCAACTCGCGCAAGCCCAATTCCGCTCCGCACTCCACCTCTTCCCCACGCCACCCTCGGGATGGACGCCCAAAGTGCTCACATATTCCGGCTACTACGAGCTCGGCATCGCCGAAGTGTGGCAGATGATCGACGAATACTTCGATTTCGTCCGCAAAAACGGCTACTTCGAGACCCGCCGCCGCCAACAGTCGCGCTACTGGATGTTCGAGACCATCGACGAGCAGCTACGCCGCCACTTCTACGACAACCCCGACATAGCACGCATGCTCGAAGAAAAAGAACGCCTCGTGCTCTCCAACCGACTCTCGTCGTTCATCGCCGCGCGCGACATCCTCGACCATTATTTCTCAGAAAAATAAACCGTTATGAAACTGAAAATATCCCTTTTCATCATACTCATCCTCTCAATATTCATCGGCGCGTCGGCAAAAGGAAAAGACGCGCCCAAAATCCACTTCATCGAAACCGTCTACGACTTCGGCACAATCCGCGAAGCCGACGGCCCCGTAAGCCACGAATTCGAGTTCGACAACGCCGGTTCCGCCCCCCTGGTTATCCTCAAAACCATAGCCTCTTGCGGATGCACACGCCCTTCCTACCCCAAGGCTCCGCTCGCTCCGGGCAAAAAAGACAAAATCAAAGTAACTTACAACCCCGCCGGACGCCCCGGTGAATTCAACAAAACCATCGACGTAACATCCAACGACCCCAAAAGCCGCAAGACACGCCTGCGCATCAAGGGCAACGTCATTCCCAAATCAAAATAACCCATACGTATAAAAACTAATCGTGGAGATGCCTCACGGAATCTCCACGTTAGATAATAAACCAATCATTATCACATTTCTTGCAATGGAAAAAGTATTTTTGCTTTTTGTAAAATTAAAACATCGCATCTCGCATGTTTGTTCACAAGCATAAATACAATATTCAATTTTAACATAAGTTAGCATCGTCGGGCACACAAACAGCACACCTCCCGCGCTATCTTTGCATCGCAAGACAACCAAAACGACAAACAATAAAAAACCATATACCTCAATGGCAAAGAAAACTTCAAAAGCAGCAGCTTCCGCCGTTTCTCCCGAAGAAGCCGTAAAACAAGCCCGACTCGACGCCCTGGCTCAAGCTCTCGGCAAGATCGAAAAATCTTACGGCCGCGGAGCGGTGATGAAACTCGGCGACGACAATATAGAGCAAGTCGAAGTAATTCCGACAGGTTCTATCGGACTCAACTACGCCCTCGGCGTTGGCGGATTCCCCCGCGGACGTATCATCGAAATTTTCGGCCCGGAATCATCCGGTAAGACCACCCTCGCAATCCACGCCATTGCCGAGGCGCAAAAAGCCGGAGGCATCGCCGCCATGATCGACGCCGAACACGCCTTCGACCGCTTCTATGCCCAGAAACTCGGCGTAGACGTAAACAACCTCCTTATATCCCAGCCCGACAACGGCGAGCAAGCCCTCGAAATCGCCGAACAGCTCATCCGCTCATCGGCTATCGACATCATCGTAATCGACTCCGTGGCAGCCCTCACCCCCAAAAACGAAATCGAAGGCGAGATGGGCGACCGCAACGTCGGACTCCAGGCACGCCTCATGTCGCAAGCCATGCGCAAGCTCACCGGCGCCATAGCACGCACAAACACAACCTGCATTTTCATCAACCAGCTGCGTGAAAAAATCGGCGTGATGTTCGGCCCCGCCGAAACCACCACCGGCGGCAACGCCCTCAAATTCTACGCATCGGTCCGCATCGACATACGCTCCCGAAACCCGATCAAGGACGGCGACGACGTCCTCGGCAAACGCGCCTACATTAAAGTAGTGAAAAACAAAGTGGCTCCCCCATTCAAACGCGCCGAATTCGACATCATGTTCGGCGAAGGCATCTCCAAAGCCGGCGAAATCCTCGACCTTGGCGTTGAATACGACGTAATCAAGAAATCAGGCTCCTGGTTCAGCTATGCCGACTCAAAAATCGGACAAGGACGCGACGCAGCCAAACGCTACATCCAGGAAAACCCCGACGTGGCCGCCGAGCTCGAAAAGAAAATCATGGACGCCATGTATGCCGCCGACCACGACGGCGAGCTCCGCCCTGCAAAAAAAGCCAAGAAAGCCGACGATGAAAACGACACCCCCCGTCCCGTCGACGAAACCGTGGCCGAAGCGCCAGAAGCCCCCGACAACCTCTTCGACGAAGAATTCGACCTCGAAGAAGACCTGTAATAATGACCAATGATTAATGACGAATGACTAATGACAGATTAAAATTCAAAATTCGTCATTAGTCATTCGTAATTCATAATTAGTCATTCGTAATTAGTAATTAGTAATTAATAATTCGTAATTCGCTTGTCCCGCAACATCCTCATCGACCTGCTGCGCATCATCCTCCTTGCCTGGATTGTGCTCTTTCACTACACCGTCCACTACAACAAGGTCTATGGCGTCGACCTACCCTTCCGATTCACTTTCGAAAACGGAGGCACTGTCGGCGTGGCCATATTCTTCATAATCAGCGGGTTCTTCGCCGCCACATCACTTCTCCGACAGGCCGACCACGGGCCGCGGCAATTCGGCCGCTACTGCCTGCGACGCTACATGCGCTTCTGGCCGCTGTTCATCATATGCTGCGTGGCCATAGTCGGCAGCCAATTCTTCATATCCGCCGGCGAACGCGACTGCACCCCTCTGCAATTCATCCAAAACCTACTAATCTTCCCCATCGGCAAAGGCGCGCGCCACGTCGACGGAGCGCACTGGTTTCTCGAGACACTGCTCCTCATCCAGTTTATATTCGCCCTCGCCCTGCTCGCCCCGCCAAAAAAACGCCTGAATATACTAATGATTATCGTGGGCATAAACGCCGCATGCTCGCTGCTGTATATCGCCACCGACATAAAAATATTCGACCGCATAGCCAAGATACTCGGCAACCGTCACTACATATGGTGCGTGTTCATCGGCATAGTCACCGCCCTGCTGATTGAAAAAGGTCCGAAACTTCTTGCCGATTACAAAAACAGAGCCAACCGTCCGCTTCTCTGCGCGCTCTTCATGGCCCTTGTCCTGTGGTGCGCCGTATATGCCAAACTCGGCAGCATATGGTTCCCGGTTTACACCGCGCTGTTCATCGCCGCCATAATCATCCGGCCCGCCATGCCGGCAAAAATCGCTACATTCATCGGAGCCGTCGCCGGCGTCACCCTTGCCTGGTACCTCGTGCACCAAAACATGGGCTATGCCCTGATCGGCACACTTGTTCCACGTGGAACAAACCCCGAGGTCGCCGTAATTCTCGCCTGCGCCGTCACCCTCGCGGTGGCGTGGGCATGCACGCGCCTCGACAAGCTGCTCCACAAGTAGCCTCCATAAAAACCAAAATTGCCATCGTGCCCAGCGTTTCAACGCGGGGTCACTCTTCCCAACTTCCCAACTTAATTACTGTTCCGCCATCTCGCCCGGATGCTTCAGATAGTATTGCTCCAGCAGCGAATGGATGTCGAAATAATATGCCGACGGATCCTTGTCCGACTTCGGCTGCACCGAGATGCGCTCGTAGTACGGCGGAACAAATTCCTGAGCCTGAGCCGTAAGACCCGACAGATTCAGAAAATCATACTCATGGCGCGGGTACACCACTATCCAGGCATTGTCGGTGTCGGCGCCGGTGCCCGACGAGGCTATCGTGAGCAAAAGATGGTTCAGCTTATGCTTCCATATCTTTGCAAGATTCACCTTCGCCTTTTTTTCATATACATACACCAGGTTTTTAAGCTGCACAAGATCGACGGGATTGTTGGCAAGCTCCTCCTGGGCATATTGCATCATCATATCCTTCTCGGCGATGGTATGCTCATTCTTGTAATAGAGAGGCTCAATCTTGTTGAGGCGTTCGGCATCCACCGGCTCGCGGTAAGGGTCGAAATCCTCCTGAAAGAGAGTGCCGTAATAGAAATACCGGTAGTCGTCGTCGGTCATCACCGTGTCGTTGCTCATAAACATTTTAAGCAAACGCGGATAGTAGTAACGCGAATCGGGGTCGGTCGACTCCGTCTTTATCTTTTCAAGGTCGGGCTTTTCAACCTTTGGACGGTTCACCGCGCCGAAAGCGCAGGTCGAAACAGCCAAGGCAAACGCCAATATCGGATATTTCAGAAATTTCAAGGTAATCATTGCCAGTTATAAAATAATGTAGAAAGAATCAAACCGAGCATCGAGAAAAGCACCACCACAGGAAGCCCCTTGGCGCAGACATAATTGAAAAATTTGCGCGAAGGAAAATCGAGCTCGCGGCCCGTGTCGAGACGTCCCACGGCGAAGCCTCCAAGCAGGCAGCCGGCGGCCGACCCGAGGATAAGCGACGCCATCGTGCCAAGCGAAAGCCCCACAACCATGCCTACAAGACCTCCGGCTGTGAGGTAGGCCATGCCCACTGTCGATTTCGACACCTGACGCGGAAGAAGCAGCATCAACGCCACCGTCACGGCCGAGGCCACGCCCCAGAACACGAGCTGGCCCGCGGGCACACGTCCGTGGCCGCACAGCAACAAGGCCACATACACGGCTATCACGCCCTCGACCCGGCCCTTCCGGGCCAGATAAAAAGCAAGCCATGCCACTGCGGCAAGCCCCAGCCCTAATATCACCAACAAGAATAAGAGAGTGCCGAAATATAAATAGCGGTAGTCGTCGTCGGTCATCTCCGCGTCGTCGGACATCTCCGTGTCGTTGCTCATAAACATTTTAAGCAAACGCGGGTAGCAGTAACGCGAATCCGGGCCGATCGACTCAATCTTTATCTTTTCGAGGTCGGGCATCTCCACCCTTGGACAGTTCACCGTGGCGAAAGCACAGGACGAAACCGCCAAGGCAAACGCCAATATCGGATATTTCAGAAATTCCAAGGTAATCATTGCCAGTTATATGAGAATAATGGAGAAAGGATTAAGCCGAGCATCGAGAAAAGCACCACCACCGGAAGCCCCTTGGCACAGACATAATTGAAGAACTTGCGAGAAGGGAAATCGAGCGCGCGGCCCGTGTCGAGACGCCCCACGGCAAAGGCTCCAAGCAGGCAGCCGGCAGCCGACCCGAGGATAAGCGACGCCATGGTGCCGAGAGAGAGCCCCACCACCATGCCGACAAGGCCGCCGGCTGTGAGGTAGGCCATGCCCACTGTCGATTTCGACACCTGACGCGGAAGGAGCAGCATCAACGCCACCGTCACTGCCGAGGCCACGCCCCAGAACACGAGCTGGCCCGCGGGCACACGTCCGTGGCCGCACAGCAACAAGGCCACATACACGGCTATCACGCCCTCGACCCGGCCCTTCCAGGCCAAATAAAAAGCGAGACCTGCCACTGCGGCAAGCACCAGCCCGGCTATCACCATCAAAAATATATCCATCGGTGTCATCTCTCGTCTACTCTGTTTTTATAGATTATTGCAAAAATAACAAATATTTTTAAGCTCTGTCGCAACCAAGCCTCATTTTTTAACATTTGTTATTAGACGCACTCCATATGTGTAAAAAAATGCCAGATAGCCAGGCCGGCCGAAACCGACACGTTGAGCGAATGTTTGGTGCCGCGCTGCGGAATCTCGAGGCACACATCCGAGGCGTCCACCACTTCGGGCAGCACGCCGTCGACCTCATTGCCTATCACTATGGCGTAGCGCCGCCCCGGCTCGGGCTTGAACTCCTGCAATTCCACCGACCCTTTCACCTGTTCGAGGCAGCACACCGTAACGCCCTCGGCCTGCAACTCGCGCACGGCATCGAGCGTAGACTCACAGTAGGTCCACGCCACAGAATCCTCGGCGCCGAGAGCCGTCTTGTGTATCTCCGCCGACGGTGGCACGGCAGATATGCCGCACAGCACCATCCGCTCCACGGCAAAGGCGTCGGAGGTGCGGAAGAGCGACCCTATATTATTGAGGCTGCGCACATTATCCACTACAAGCACCAGCGGAGTCTTCTCTGCGGCGCGAAATTCATCCACCGTGGCACGGTGCAAATCAAAAATCGTTTTCTTTTCCATATTGCAAATTTAATAAACTTTTCCTATATTTGCCAAGTTATATAGCCACGGCCCCCCGCGTTTCAACGCGACGGCCCCTATTCCCAACTCCCCCACTTCCCAACTCCCATGAGCGAACAAATGAAAATATATTGCGTCAACCTCGAACGCTACATCGACATACAAGGCGGCGAAAAGCTTGTCGACATAGCCCGCACGCTCGACCTTCCCTTCGAGCCTATCTGCGCGCGCGTCAACAACAAGACCGAAAGCCTCCTCTACCAGGTTTTCGCCCCAAAGCAAGTCGAGTTCCTCGACAAGACAAGTCCTTCGGGAAGCCGCACCTACGTCCGTTCGCTCTGCATGGTGCTCTACCGCGCCGTATCGAGCCTGTTTCCCGGGGTGCGGCTCCGCATTGAGCACGCCATATCACGGGGATGGTACGGGCGTCTGATCGGCCTCAACGGCCCTATATCTCATGCCGACATCGACGCTATCCGCGCCGAGATGCAGCGCATAATCGACGCCGACATCCCGTTCGAAAGAAAAGAACGCCTCACACGCGACGCTATCCGCATTTTCGAGCAGCAGGGCCTCATCGACAAGGTTGACCTGCTTTCGTCCATCCACTCTCTCTACACCGTCTACTACCGTCTCGACGGCATCTGCGACAGCTACTACGGCACCCTGGCCCCCTCTACGGGATGCCTCCGGGTTTTCGCCATCGACCCTTATAAGGAAGGCTTCCTGCTGCGCTCCTTCGACTCCGAGAACCCCGCCGTGCCTCCGCAGCCCGTGACGCAGGAAAAAATGTACACGGCCTTTACCGACTACCTCGAATTCAACTCCATCGTAGGGGTGCGCAACGCCGGCGAGCTCAACCGCACCGTCGAGGCCGGGCGCACAGCCATGCTCATAAACGTGGCCGAGGCCCTCCACGACAAATACATAGCCCGCATCTCCGACGAAATCACCGCCCGCTACCATCGCGGCGGGGCCCGCGTGGTGCTCATAGCCGGCCCGTCGTCGTCTGGAAAAACCACCACGACCAAGCGTCTGGGCATCCAGCTGATGACCAACCTGCTCAAACCGCAGATGATATCGCTCGACGACTATTTCGTCGACCGCACCCAAACTCCGCGCGACGCCGACGGCGACTACGACTATGAATCGCTCTATGCCCTCGACCTGCCGCTGTTCAACCGCGACCTCAACGCCATAATAGCCGGCGAGGAAGTGGCCCTGCCGACATATAATTTCCAGACCGGCACGCGCGAATACCGCGGAAACACCATCCGCCTCACCGAAGGCTCCATCCTCCTCATCGAGGGCATCCACGGCCTCAATCCCGAGCTCACCGCCGCTGTGGCCGAGGACATGAAATTCCGCATCTACGTTTCCGCACTCACCACCATATCCATAGACGACCACAACTGGGTGCCCACCACCGACAACCGCCTGCTCCGGCGCATAATCCGCGACTACAAATACCGGGGCGCCTCTGCCGAGGACACCATACGCCGCTGGCCGTCGGTGCGTCGCGGCGAGGAACGCTGGATTTTCCCCTATCAGGAAAATGCCGACGCCACGTTCAACTCGTCGCTGCTGTTCGAGCTGGGCGTAATGAAAGACTACGCCGAAGACATCCTCGGCCGCGTTCCCCGCGACACCCCCGAATACGGCGAAGCCCACCGCCTGCGCAAATTCCTGTCCTATTTCCTCCCCATCGGCGAGAAAAACATCCCCTCCACCTCTCTGCTGAGAGAATTCCTCGGAGGCTCATCATTCCACTATTGATTTCTACAAATTAAAACATATAACAATTCTATGAAACTTCTTTACCTTGCACTCATCGCCGCCGCCCTGCCCGTATCGGCGGCTGCCGACGCTCCGCGTCGCCCGCTCAACGCCACTCCCGTGTCGCGCCATGCGCAATCGGCCGACTCCCCACGCTCGCGCGCCACTGAAATCTGGCGTCCGGCCACCGAGACTGTCTACAACTATCGCAACGGATCGTGGATTCTCGATGAAACAATCCAGAAAACCTACGACGACGAAGGCCGCGTAATCCGCGAGGTATCCACCTCCGGCAAAGACACATACGTCATAACATATACCTACAACGAAAACGGAAAAGTGACCGAGCGCGTAGAGGCCGACCTCGTAAACGGCGTCGAGACTCCCACCCAGATCACATCCTACACCTACGATTCGCGCGTTACCGGCTTCATCACATCCATGCTCCGCAAAACCAGCTACGAAGGCTCATGGATCGAGGACGGATACAAACGCCCCGTGACCCGCAACGCCGACGGCAATGTAACAAACATCGACATATACGTGCCCTACAACGGCGAATACGACCACACCGAGCAGACAATCATCTCCTACAACGGCACCAACGCCGACACATACACCAAAAAAGCTCTCAAATACAACGGCCTCACATTCTACTGGCAGACCGGCACCGAAGCCAAAAACATACAATGGGAAAACACCGACGGGCAAATCGTGGGCGACTTCTCAACCCTCGTGCTCGGCGAAAACCGTGTGCTCAGCGCCGAGATGTACTATGAAGGCGACCCCGACGGCTTCCGCATCGTATCCTACCCCGACCCTGAAAAGCCCGATTTCATAGCTCTCGAAACCGGACTCGACCAAAATGAAATCTACGAACGCCACTCCTACACCGAAACCGACGCCTACGGCTCATTCCTGGAAATCATCGAACTCCCCTACAACAACACCGAGATGAAACTCATCGGCACATACGATTCTCACGGCAATCTCATAAGCCACGAAGAGTACGACACCGAAAACGGCGTGACAACTCTCGTACAGGGCGAAAAATACGATTACACCTACGACGAGGCCACCGGACAGCCTGTCGAAATAATCTTCAACGGTCTCGACGAAGCCTCCGACTACACAAAATACACTCCTATCTACAAATCGGTATTCTCTTCGTTTGTCGACACCGCCTCCACCCCGGCCATTGGCAACGACAACCCCGACGCACCCGTGCGCTACTTCAACCTCCAAGGCATCGAAACCCGCACACCCGCGCCCGGAGCCGTCTACATCCGTCTCCAAGGCAAAAAAGCCGACAAAGTTATATTCTAATGCACGATGCACAATGCACGATGCACAATTGAGCTTTCAGCTCAATGCACAATTCACGATGCACGATGCACAATTGGCTTTCAGCTCAATGCACAATTCACGATGCACGATGCACAATTGGCTTTCAGCGCGAAGCCCGATTGTGCATCGTGCATTGTTAATTGTGCATCGTGAATTGTGCATTGGAAGGATTGTTACAAAAATTATGTTAATTTTAAAGCAATCGTTTGTAGATATCGTCGTTTTTGTATAATTTTGCCAATTATTTTCTCCCCTCATCACAAACAGTCTATTTCTCATGGAAAAAATTGACAATCTCGACCGTAAGATTCTTGAAATAGTGATGCGCAACGCCCGCATTCCTTCCAAGGACGTGGCCACCGAATGTGGCGTATCCCGCGCCGCCATACACCAGCGCATCCAGCGCATGATCGACCTGAAAGTCATCACCGGCTCCGGCTATAACGTGAACCCCAAAATCCTCGGATACGCCACCTGCACATATATCGGAGTAAACCTCGAACGAGGCTCCATGTACCGCGACGTAGTGGCCGAAATGGAAAAAATTCCCGAAATCGTGGAATGTCACTTCACAACCGGCCCGTACACCATGCTCATCAAGCTCTACGCCCGCGACAACGAGCACCTCATGCGCCTGCTCAACGACAATATCCAGATGATTCCCGGCGTGACCGGCACAGAGACCCTTATCTCACTCGAACAGTCGCTCAACCGCGAAATCCCAATCCATTACCAATAACACAATGTCCGAAAAAACCTTCAAGGAACGCATAGCCGAAATCAAGACAACACGTTGGATCCGCTTCGCCGCCGTAGCCGCAATATACACCGCATGGGTGGCGTGGCTCGGCAACTGGTGGTGGATTCTTGGCCTTGTGCTTCTTTTCGACATATATATCACAGGCTACATACCTTTCACCTGGTGGAAGAAAAGCAAGAATCCGGCGGTGCGCACCGTGATGGGGTGGGTCGACGCAATAGTCTACGCGCTGGTGCTTGTGTATTTCGTGTTTGCCTTCATCGGCCAGAATTATATGATACCCTCGTCGTCGCTGGAAAAGACCCTGCTCACCGGCGACTATCTGTGGGTGAACAAGTTTGTCTACGGCCCCCGGGTGCCCATGACTCCCGTCCACTTCCCTCTCGTCCATAACAAACTTCCCTGGCTGGGTTGCGACAGCTATCTCGACGCTCCCTCCAATGCCTACCACCGCCTCGCCGGCCTGCGTTCTGTCGAGGCAGGCGACATCGTCGTGTTCAACTTTCCGGCAGGCGACACCATAGTCACGCTCCTTGAAGAGTCGCCGGAATATTACGAGCTTCTTGTCGAACGCTTCGGACGCGACTATATAAAGCAGCATCCCGAGACTTTCGGCGAAATAAAATACCGTCCCGTCGACCGCCGCGTCAATTTTGTGAAACGCGCCGTAGGCCTGCCCGGACAACGCTTGAAAATCGTCGACGACACAATCTATATCAACGGCGAGGCACAGCCTATGCCCAAACATGCGCAGCACAACTATATCGTGGCTCTCTCGGCTCCAATAACGGATGAATTCGTGCGCCGTTTCGACATAGCTCTTTCCGACATTCAGACTGTGGAGCAACCCGACCAGATTGCCGCTTTCTCGTCAATGATGGGCCTTACTCAACCGGCCAATTTCTATGCCTTGCCTCTGTCGCAGGGCATGATCGACGCTCTCGAAGCCGACGGCTCTCTGCTCGGCCGCGTAAAGATGAACAATCTCTGGGCGCTCGGCCAAGGCTCTATGTATCCCCGCGGCCTCGCCGACAACTGGACCGTGAACAACTGGGGAGGCTCCGGCGTGCTCATCCCGGCAAAAGGCACCACCGTGCGCCTCAACGAGGCGGCATGGCAGCTCTACAACCGCTGCATCCGCAACTACGAGAACCATCCCGAGGCTTACTTCAAGGACGGACAGGCTTATATCGACGGCAAGCCCGCCGACAACTATACGTTCAATATGGACTATTATTTCATGATGGGCGACAACCGCGACAACTCGCAGGACTCACGTTTCTGGGGCTTCGTTCCCGAGGACCACATCGTGGGCACGCCTATGATAGTACTCGCCTCGTTCGACGGCGAACGAGGCCTTTTCGACGGCAAACTGCGCTTCGACCGCATGTTTATCGACGCCAACCCCGACAAATAAACCAAGTATAAAGTTTTGGTGATAAAATAAAAAGTGATAAGGCGAAAAGCCTTATCACTTTTTATTTATCAATGCAGGAACACAAGCCTCCGGCTTGTGACTTTATATCACAAGCCGGAGGCTTGTGTTCCTGCCTTATCACGCCCCTGCAATATGCCGGGCGGCTTCGGGGCCGAGGGAGAAGAGGAGGTCGAGAATCGACAGGCCGGGGGTGAAGCCCAATTTGTCGGCGCGCACCTGCCAGTAGGGGCCGAGGCCTGCGTCGGGAATGGCTTCGCGGCGATAGTCGGTTGTTTCGGCGGGGTCGAGGCCGGAGGCATCATATGTTACCTCGGCGTCGATAAGCAACAGCCGGCGCATCACGGCATCCAGCTCGATGTCGACATCTACTATCGAGCGTCCTACGGCCTCGGGGCCCATGAAGGGTAGCAGGCGGTCGATATAAAACTCGAAGAAAGGGGTGCGTCCGTAAGCCGACTCCAACGCGGTGACATGCCGTTCCCACCAGGAGTCGTGGGCCGACACCGCCATGTCCTGCCAGCGCGACACGTGCTCCGCGCCTTTGCTCACGGGCACGGTAAGGAGCACGCGTTGCCGTGTGTCCACAATCTCGCAGCGGTGTACGTCCTTGGCGCGTTTGTCGTAGCGCACTCCGCGGTCGATTACGACCTTTTCCGCCCTTGCCATCGCGGCATAATAATCTACCGACCCGAAATATCTTGGTCCAAAAACAACAGTTTTCATTATATGTCTTATAATAAGATAATCAATGCCCCGAGTGTAGGGACGCACGGCTCGTGCGTCCGTTGTAAGATAATGTTAATTTATTGTGTCGAAGGTTTTACGCGGACGCACGGGCCGTGCGTCCCTACATTTTTGCATTATCACTCATACTTTCGACAAGGTCGAGCGTGACAAGCGCGGCCATGGCGTCGACCACGGGCACCGCGCGCGGAAGCACACAGGCGTCATGGCGTCCGCGGGGCTGCACTTCCACGGGATTAAACTCATCGTCGAACGTCGACATGGGGCGCAGCAACGTGGCCACGGGCTTGAAGGCTACGCGGAAATAGACGTCTTCGCCGTTGGAGATGCCGCCCTGGATGCCGCCGGAATGGTTGGTGGCGGTGCGCAAGGGGCGGGCAGGGTCGGACGAACGCACGAAAGCGTCGTTCATCTGCGAGCCGCGCCGACCCACGCCGTCGAAGCCCATGCCGTAGTCGAAGCCCTTGGCAGCATTTATGCTCAGCATGGCATAGGCGAGCCGCGCCTGCAATTTGTCGAACATGGGCTCGCCCACTCCGGGACGCAGACCGCGAATCACGCCGGTGACGACGCCGCCCACGGTGTCGCCCTCGCGCTTCACCTGCTCGATGAGGGCTATCATGCGCCGGGCCGTGTCGGCATCGGGGCAGCGCACGGCGTTGCTGTCGACGGCGGCGAGGTCGAGCTCGGCATACGGCTTGTCGAGGCGTATGTCGCCCACCTGCGAGGTGTAGGAGCACACCGAGATGCCACGGGCAGCGAGCACCTGCATGGCTATTGCCCCGGCGGCCACGCGCACGGCCGTCTCTCGCGCGCTCGATCGGCCTCCGCCACGATGGTCGCGCACGCCGTACTTCATAAAATATGTATAGTCGGCATGTGACGGACGGAAGACATGGCGCAGATTGTCGTAGTCGGCCGAATGTTGGTCGGAGTTCCGTATTATGAATCCTATCGGCGTGCCGGTGGTGCGCCCCTCGAACACGCCGGAGAGCAGTTCCACCGTATCGGCCTCCTTACGGGCTGTCGTTATGGCCGATTGGCCGGGACGGCGGCGGGCCATCTGCCTTTGAATCTGCTCCATGTCGAGAGCCACGCCGGCCGGGATGCCGTCGAGCACTCCGCCGAGGGCGGGGCCGTGGCTTTCGCCAAAAGTGGTGAGCGTAACCTTGTTGCCGAATGTATTCATATAAGTCTTAAACGTTAATTACGTGGATTTAATTTTGCGTTAATTGCCGTTAATTACTCATTAATTTTTAATTAATTCAAATTAATGGCTCATTCACGGCCATTAACGTGAAAAAAAAATCTTTTGTCAAAGGGTGAGTTGAACGGAGATTGCGGTTTCGGCCTCGATGCGGGAGGCTATGGCGCGGAGCCGGTCGGGGACGATGTGCTCGAGCGACTGCTCGGGTGTGCGGCGGTCGATGGAATATATCATTATCTCGCGCGGGCGGATGCTGCGATAGGCCCGGATGAGCGCGTCGATTTCGGCATCGGTGGTGTTGTCGACGGCCACGCCGCCGTGTGTGCCGCGCGTGAGCATGGTCTGGATTATGCCCGTGCCGGCAAATTGGCCGAGGGCGGCTACCACGCTGTCGACGGTGAACGAATCGCGCACGGGGCGGTCGAGCGCGCGCATTGTAGATTCCACCGCAGAGTCGAGTTTCAGGATATTGTTGTCGACACGCCGCAGGGCCTCGGCCACGGCGGGCCGGTCGATCATCGTGGAATTGGTGAGCACGCTTATTTTCACGTCGGGATAGTATTTGTCGCGGAGCTCGATTGTGTCGTCGATCACACCGGGGAAGTCGGGGTGGACGGTAGGCTCGCCGTTGCCCGAGAACGTGATTACGTCGAGCCTGTCGCCGGCGGCCTTCATTGCAGAAAGACGCTCGTCAAGGAGGCGACGCACCTGCTCGCGCGATGGCATCCCGGTGGTGCCGGGGCCTTGCGCGTTGTAGCCCGCCTCGCAGTAGAGGCAGTCGAAAGTGCAAATTTTGCCGTCGTTGGGGCTTAGGTTCACGCCCAGCGACGTACCGAGCCTGCGGGAATGAATCGGCCCAAATATCGTATCGTGGAAAAGAACGCGTTGCATTATATTATTCGTTGATTAATCAGTATTTATCGTTATAGTTTTTTTACAGTATCCTCCACAGCATCTATTCCGGAATTAACCGGAAGAAAGCCCTCTTTATCAAGCGCCCACAAAATACTCCTCAAAAGGTAATTATTTGAAAACACAGGATAATATTTTCGAGCATTAGGTTTTATCTGTGCCAACATATGAGCATCGACAAGAGACTTTATTGCACGCGACCTGTCAGAACTTGATTTTCCGGGAAGCACTTTCGTCAAATCTGATGACTGTATAGTACTGTTAGGAGATTTTACCGCTACTTGAAGTATGGCAAAAGATTCCGGCGTAATAAATTTACGGTGTAATGCGTCTTCTAATGCAGGCAACAGAATTTTTTCCCTCAAAGTCTGCGCATCTGAAAGTTTGTCAATCTTCTCTATTTCCTGTTTTAAGCCTCGCAGCATATATTCGGCCCATTGCAACATACCGCAATCTGTTCCCTCGTCCGCTTTTGACAAGTAGTCGTAATACTCATTCCTGTTATTACAAAACACCGCCGTTGGGTTTATAATCCGCTCACGGCTTTTAAACACAGATTTAAGCAGCATAGCATATGTAAAGAGGCGCACCACACGGCCGTTGCCGTTTTCAAAGGGATGTATCCATACAAACCGATGATGAGCTATGGCTATTTTAAGCAGGTCGTATTTCGGAGCAGTCTCTTGATTGATAAAATCGATAAGTTCTTGCATCATATTATCGACCTGTGTATAATCCGGCGGGGTATGTGCCGATCCGCTAATACGTACATTATGCTGCCGAAATTGTCCGGGATGAGCGGCTCCTTCTTTTTTATAACTTAAATCGTTCACAGTGAGTTGATGGAGTTCACGAATAAACATACTTGATATGGGCATATCATTAATATTTTCCTCGATGTAGGCCATCGCTACCTCAATATTGCGAATTTCTTTTATCTGTTCGTGCCAGGCCTGCCGTCCCGTCTCAATCTTTGTATTCTCAACATAATCCATTATGGTGGTGTTGTTGCCTTCTATACGACTTGAACCAACACTCTCCAACATATGGAATATTTGTCTAATCTGATTAAATATAAGAGGATTCGTCATGCCGGACAAATCTTTGTAACGAAGCTTTTCCAGCTCCATTATCAAATCTGTAATCGACATGTCAAATGAAATCTTTGGTATTTGAAGTTTCATAATTGCTATTTGCATCAAGAGGTTTAAACATTTGCAACACACGCCTGACAACATTTGCAAGTCGTGAGCATAATTAATTAATTATTAATTATATGCAAATATATATAATATTTTAATATTTGCAAAGCAAAGATTAAACATTTGCAACTCAGACCTACATGGATTTGTTGAAATCCTACAAAAATCTCTCCTTACAGTTTTTTGAATCGGGTGACTTGGGAGATGAGGGCGGCGACGAGGGCGACGAGAGCTATGACCACGGCTATGTCGCCGGCGTCGAGGCGCACGGGGTAGGCGGTGACGGCCAGCATGGACGCGTCGCCCGACAGGTGGATGAATCCGCCCCACTGCTGGGCGAGCACAAGCGCGGCGCCGAGCGCCACGCCGGCCAGGCCGCCGGCCATTGTAACCAGCCAGCCTTCTATCATGAAGACGCGACGGACAAAGGCTGCCGAGGCTCCAAAGGCGCGCATCGTGGCCATGTTGCCGCGCTTCTCGATTATGAGCAGCGAGAGCGTGGATATGATGTTGAAGCCGGCTATCACCATTATGAAGGCGAGCATGAGGAATGTAATCCATTTCTCGACGCGTATCATGCGGAAGGCGTCGGCCTGCTGCTCCATGCGGGTGAGTATCAAGTATTTGTCGGAGGGGAGCACGTCGGTCAAGGCGCGGCGCACGTGCTCGGGGTCGGCGCCGGGGGCAAGACGCAGCTCGACGGCAGTGGCTTCTCCGCCGTGGTATTCGAGCAGGGAGCGCACGTCGGCCAAGGGCAGTATCACGCGGTCGGCGTCGTATTCCTGCTGGTCGACGCGGAACACGCCTGTTACTACGGCGCGCGCCGTGCGGAAGGCTCCGGCGGGGTTGGCGGGGTTGATGCGGCCTGTGCGCCGGGGCATGTGTATGTCTACCGCCGAGGAAATGCCGGGGCGCACGCCCGATGTCATGGCCACGCCCACGGCCACTGTGGCGGCGGGGAGGTCGAATGTGGCCGGAAGGTAGGCGCCGTCGATTATGGCCGAGTCAATAGATGTGACGGAGGCATAGTCGCGTCCCGCGCCTTTTACTACTACGGGCATCTGGGCGCCGTCGTAGACGAGCAGCGCGCGCTCTTGCAATGTGGGCGTGGCGGCTTCCACATCGGGGCGCGAGGCGAGCGCGGCGGCGAGAGAGTCGCCGTCGGCAATGACCTTTCCCGAGGCGGGGCGCACCATCAGCTGGGGGTCGAGCATCGACATATGCGCCGACGCCAGGTCGGTGAAGCCATTGAACACCGACAGCACCACCACAATGGCGGCCGTGGCTATGGCCACGCCTGCCACCGACACGGCCGATATAACGTTGACCGCCGCATGGCTTTTTTTCGAGAACAGATAGCGCGACGCTATTTTCCAGGCAAGAAACAAGGGAGTTGGGAAGTTTTTAGTTGGGGAGTTGGGGAGTTTTTAGGAGGCTTAGGCGGCATAGGATTCCTATGATTCCTATGCCTCCTGTTTTGCCTATTTAGCCAAAAGATGGTCGATGTTTTCGAGATAGTCGAGGGAGTCGTCGAGGAAGAAACTCAACTCGGGAGTCTTGCGCAACTGAAAGCGCACTTTCTGAGCCAGCTCGTAGCGGATGGTGCGGGCCGATGCGTTGATGGATTCGAGCATCTCGGCACTTTTGTCGGATGGGAACACCGAAAGGTATGCCTTGGCCGTAGAGAGGTCGGGGGACACACGCACGGCGCTTACCGACACGAGCACGCCTCGCATTTTCGATGTCTGCTGACGGAATATTTCACTAAGTTCTTTTTGAAGAAGACGTGATATTTTAGCTTGTCTTGTAGTTTCCATTTTAGTTGGGGTGTTTGGAAGTTGGGAGATATTTTATAGTTATAACAATTTTTTGCGGATAATGGTCATTCCGTCGCGCAAAGGCACTATCACCACCTCGACGCGGGGGTCGGCGGCCACCATGTCGTTGAAAGCCTCGATGCCAAGGGTCTGCGCGTCGCGCTTGGTTGAGTCGGCCACCTTGTCGCTCCACAGGGTGTTGTCGGCAAAGATATATCCGCCGGGGCGCAGACGCGGGAGCACGATATTGTAGTAGTCGATATAATTGCGCTTGTTGGCGTCGATAAACACAAGGTCCCACACCTCGTCGAGGGTGGGCACCACCTCGAGAGCGTCGCCGATGTGCAGGACAATATCGGAGCCGCGGTCGGAGCGGGCGAAAGTGGCGCGGAGGCTGTCTTCGGCCTCGGGGTCGATTTCCACGGTGTGAAGCACGGCGCCGGGGGGCATCCCTTCGGCCATGCACAGGGCGGAGTAGCCGGTGAACGTGCCCAATTCGAGTATGCGCCGCGGCTCTATCATCTGCACGAGCATTTTCAAGAGCCTCCCTTGCAGGTGGCCCGAGCACATGCGGGGGTAGAGATGGTAGAGGTAGGTGTCGCGCACCACCTCCGAGAGCAAGGGCGGCTCGGGGCTGATATGCGCTTCTATGTAATCTTCTATATCCATTATATCTGCTTATGGCACAAAATTACAATTTTTTTTGCCAATAAAATGCCCGTGCTTCGAAATATTTTGTAATTTTGCCTTTTCAGAGGGTATAAACAGAATACAATCCAATAACAACATATACCATGGCAGAAATCAAATGCATCGGCATTCTCACCTCCGGAGGCGACGCCCCGGGCATGAACGCCGCCATACGCGCCGTGACCCGCGCGGCCATCTTCTCGGGCCTGAAAGTAAAGGGCATCTACCGCGGCTACCGCGGCCTCATCACCGACGAAATCGTGGAGTTCCGCACCCAGAATGTATCGAACATCATACAGCAGGGCGGCACGATTCTCAAAACCGCGCGCTGCAAGGAGTTCCAGACTCCCGAGGGACGGCAGCTGGCCTATGACAATATCCGCCGCCACGAAATCGACGCTCTCGTGGTGATCGGCGGCGACGGCTCGCTCACCGGCGCGCGCATATTTGCCAACGAATTCAATTTCCCCATCATCGGTCTTCCCGGCACCATCGACAACGACCTCTACGGCACCGACACCACAATCGGCTATGACACAGCCCTCAACACCATCATGGAATGTGTCGACAAGATACGCGACACCGCCACATCGCACGAACGCCTGTTCTTTATCGAGGTGATGGGACGCGACGCCGGCTTCCTCGCCCTCAACGGCGCCATCGCCGCCGGCGCCGAGGCTGCCATCATCCCGGAAATATCGACGGAGGTAGACCAGTTGGCCGAACTTATCCAAAACGGCTTCCGCAAGAGCAAGAACTCGTCGATCGTGCTCGTGGCCGAAAGCCCCGTCACCGGAGGCGCCATCGGCCTTGCCGAGCGTGTGAAGAACGAGTATCCCGGCTACGACGTGCGCGTGTCGATTCTTGGCCACCTCCAGCGAGGCGGCTCTCCCACAGCCCACGACCGTATCCTGGCGTCGCGCATGGGCGCTGCTGCCATCGACGCCCTGCTCGAAGACCAGCGCAATGTGATGATCGGCATCAAGAACGATGAAATCGTGTATGTGCCTTTCTCCAAGGCTATCAAAAACGACAAGCCCATCAACCGCGAGCTCCTCAACACGCTTCGCCGCCTCTCAATCTAAAAAACGCATAGGCTCCGCTTGTATATCATTAAACACCAATGCGATACAGTTTAATCACAGCGAAGCTGTGACTCTTATGTTAACCCCGTATGGAGGCGAAGCCGACATGCGGGGTTAAGTAAATAAAAATCAATCGCGGTATTGGAGCGGAGCCTGCCGAAGCGTTCGATTATCCCAAACATGGCACGAGGCACTACTTCGCAGTGCTTGACTACCGTTATCAACAACCCGGCATGTCGGCTTCGCCTCCATACCGGGTTAACCAAGGAATCACGGCTTCGCCGTGCCGTGCTGCTAAACTTAGTCTTTAAGTACTTTAAGGACCTTAAATAGTTTAAAAAAGACCCTGCGCCGAAATCGGCGCAGGGTCTTTTTTAGTTAAAATCTGTTTATCCGGGCGTGCTTTGTTAAAAATTATTTTAATTTACTAAAATTACGCATTTAAAGCACTTTTCACACTAAAAATCGGATTATTGTTACATTTTTAATATTTTTTGTGAAAAAAAATTACGAAAAACTATTGCATATTAAAATTTTTGTGTACTTTTGCGCCATTCCGGTAACGTTACAATTAAGGTATTTTAAGAATTCAATCAACACATTCATCGATTTTTAACCAAAAACAGAGAGAAGCTTTATGGAAAAAAGATTGTTATCCCTCATCTCAATGCTGATGCTCCTGTGCGGCATCGCTGCCGCACAGGCACCGTCGACGGTGCGCGGTTCGGTGACGTCGGCCGACGACGGCGAGGCTATCGTAGGCGCATCAGTGATGGTGGTGGGCACCAATATCGGCGCCAACACCGACATCGACGGCAGATTCGTAATCACAAACGTGCCTTCATCGGCAAAATATGTAACCGTGGCTTATGTGGGAATGGCCACCCAAGAGGTGAAAATAGCCCCGAACATGGAAATTAAAATGAAACCCACGCTCGAACTGGGCGAGGTGGTAGTTACCGCCATGGGTATCAAACGCGATAAAAAAGCTCTCGGATATGCCTCGCAGGACCTCAAAGCCGACGAGCTTATCACCGACGGCACCACCTCGATGGCCTCTGCCATCCAGGGCAAGCTCACCGGCGTGGACATCCGCCAGTCGTCGGGCGCTCCCGGCGCATCGGCTCAGATTGTGATACGCGGCGCGCGCTCCTTCGACGGCAACAACCAGCCGCTCTATGTGATCGACGGCATGCCCGTGACCACCACTCCCGACGTGTCGACAGGCTACTCCACAACCGGCGCCAATATTGCCGACCGCTCTATCGACATCAACCCCGACGACATCGAGTCCATCAACGTGCTCAAAGGCCAGGCCGCTTCGGCTCTTTACGGTATCCGCGCCTCCAACGGCGTGATTGTAATCACCACAAAACGCGGCTCGGCTTCCTCGCTGAAACCGCAGGTGACCGTGTCGACCAACATCGCCGCACAGCGCGTGTCGCGCAAGTTTGAGCGCCAGACCGAATATGCACAGGGCAACGGATACCTGGGTTACAGCCCCACATCGTCGATGACATGGGGCCCGAAAATCTCCGAAATTCCCAACGACCCCGTCTATGGCGGCAACACCCAGAACGACTACACCGCTTCCGGCCTCCACCAGGGCCAATATTACTCGCCCCAGCGCGCCCAGGCCGGCCTCGACCCCTGGACAACTCCGCAGATTTATGACAATGTCGGCGACTTCTTCGGCTCGGGCCTCACAGAAAACACCTCCCTCAACATAACCCACTCGGTAGGCGGCGTAAATTACTCGGTGTCGGTGTCGAACTCTTACCAGGACGGCATCATACCCTCCACCATGATGAACCGCTGGAACGCCCGCGGCCTCGTCGACTGGCGCCTTAGCAAAGAATGGTCGACCGGCTTCTCAGGAATCTACTCGTCGAGCAAAATCAAATCGGCTCCCGGAGCCAACTCCGGCATCATGAACGTGGTGTACAGCGCCCCGGCCGAATACGACCTCAAAGGCATCCCCAGCCATGTGCCCGGCGACCCCACCCAGCAGATTCTTTTCCGCTCCCTATCGTTTACCAATCCCTACTGGTGGGCCGAGCATAACTCCTATAACCAGCACACCAACCGCTTCTTCGGCAACGCCTATATCGAGTTCGCTCCCAACATCAACTGGGGCGACAACATGAGCCTCAAATTCCGCGAGCAGGCCGGCATCGACATGTGGACCTCCGACTACTCCGACATCAACGAGGTGGGCACCACCACTTCGCTTAAAAACGGCGACATAGAAAATTACGGCTCCGAGCACAATGTGTTCAACAACCTGTTCACCATCAACTTCGACGCTCAGTTTGGCGACGACTGGAACCTCAACGTGCTCCTCGGCAATGAAATAAACCACGAGAACGTCCGCACATGGGACTACTACGGCTCGAATTTCAACTTCCCCGGCTTCCCCACCATCGGCAACACCGCATCGATAAGCGGCGGCGAGTCGAAAGACCAGGAGCGCACCGTGGGCTTCTTCGGCAGCGCCATGGCATCGTGGAAAAACCAGATATACCTCACCGTTACGGGCCGCAACGACTATGTGTCGTCGATGCCACGCAACAACCGCTCGTTCTTCTATCCCTCGGTGTCGCTCGGATGGGAATTTACCCAACTGCCCGCGTTTCACTCGCAGAAAGTAATCTCCTACGGTAAGCTCCGCGCCTCATTCGCCCAGGTGGGCCAGGCCGGACGCTGGTTCCAGAACTACTATTGGACACCCTCCTACGGCGGCGGCTTCTACGGCTACACCCCCGTGAGCTACCCCCTCCCCTCGGGCGTATCGTCGTACGTGCCCTACTATGTGGTGTACGACAAGGATCTCAAACCGCAGAACACATCCAACTTTGAGGTCGGCGCCGACATCAACCTTTGGAACAACCGCATCAAAATGGAGTACACCTACTCCTACCAGAACATCACCGACCAGATTTTCACCGTGCCCACCGACGGCTCCATCGGCTACCAGTATGTAATGACCAATGCCGGCAAGATGCGCACCAACTCGCACGAATTCTCGATCAACGCCGCCATACTCCAAGCCCGCGACTACGACTTGAATCTCGGCGTGAACTTCACCAAGGTGGAAAACAAGGTTGTGGAACTTGCCCCCGGCGTTGAGTCAATCATGCTCGGCGGCTTTGTCGAACCGCAAATCCGCGCCCAGGCCGGATGCACCTATCCCAACATCTACGGTCTTAAATTCCAGCGCGACGACCAGGGCCGCCTTCTCACCTTCGAAGGCCTCCCCATGCCCACCGGCGACTCCTACGACCTTGGCAACTGCTCGCCCGACTTCGTGATGGGCTTCAACCTGAGCGGACGCTACAAGCGCGTGAGCCTGTCGAGCACATGGTCGTGGCAGCAAGGCGGACACATGTATCACGGCACAAACATGACGATGAACTATTTCGGCGCCACCAAGGAATCGCTTCCCTTCCACGAGGGCACAATGGTGGTAGAAGGCATCGACGCTGTCACCGGCCAGCCCAACACCATCGAGGTGGCCAAAGAGGACTACTACCGCGCCTACTACGACGTGACGGAATCGGGCGTGTACGACACCTCGTTCTTCAAGCTCCGCGACCTCACCGTGACCTACCAGCTTCCCCGCATCTGGAAACTCGACATCTCTGTCTACGGTTTCGCACGCAACGTGCTCGTCTGGGCCAAGTTGCCTAACTTCGACCCCGAATCGTCGCAAGGCAACGGCAACATGGGCGGCTACTTCGAACGCTTCTCCGTGCCCGCCACATCGAGCTACGGCGGCGGCCTCACAGTGAAATTCTAAGAAATCATTAAGGACATTAAAGACCTTAAAAAATCAAATTTTTTGACAATCATGAAATTTTCAAGATATATCCTCTTTTCCGCCGCCATGCTCGCCCTCGGGGCCTGCTCGGAGGACACCATGGACAAAATCAACAAGAACGAGGGCAACCCGCCGGTCGACGCCGTGCCCGTCCGTCTTCAAATTTCCGACGCCATAATGGGTTCAGGCTTCACCGCATCGTCCGGCGACTATTCCTTCTATCTCTCCTGCCTCATGGAGCAGACCATCGGCACAGGCAACAACCAGATGTCGCGCGCCGAGCTTCGCAACCCCTCGGAATGGGCCGCATCCAGCACGTTCAACAACACATGGAACGGTGTCTACGGCAATCTGATGAACATAAAGCAGATAATCGACAAAATCGAAGGCGAGGTGCCGGGCAACGTAGGACAATACGACATACTTGGCATGGCGCAGACCCTTTGGGCGCTCAACTTCGGCATCCTC
Source organism: Muribaculaceae bacterium (assembly GCA_009775125.1). Taxonomy (GTDB): domain Bacteria; phylum Bacteroidota; class Bacteroidia; order Bacteroidales; family Muribaculaceae; genus CAG-873. The sequence goes on from VSPD01000011.1 coordinate 35,242, forward strand.
ACCGACATGCACGGCGACATTCCCTACTCCGAAGCCTTGCAGGGCCAGGCCAACATGCACCCCAAGCTCGACGCGCAAGCCGACATCTACGCCGACATACTCAAATACTTCGACGCCGCAATTGCCAATTTCGACACGGCTATCGACGCCAAGCTCAAAAATGCCGGCGCACAAGACATAGCCTACAACAATAACTGCAACGCCTGGAAAGCCGCAGCCTACGCCCTGAAAGCCCGCTACCGCCTGCACATGAGCGCGGTCGACGACAAAGCTATCGACGACGCCCTTGAATATGCCCTCGAAGCCGAGAGCCTCGGTTTCTCCGACTTCTGCATCACCACGTTCGACGGCATCTCGGCCGACAACCCCTGGTCGGCCTACTATTGGTCGCGCTACTACACGGCAAGCTGCGAGACAGTGCTCGACATGCTCGAAGCCAACGACGACCCCCGCGCCGGCATCTACACCTACGACACCGGCATGGCCTACCCCGCCGGCGTGGCCGAATATGCCAACGAGTCGCCTCAGGAACTCGTAGCGCCCGGATGGCTCGACCTTGGCGTGCAGCCGATACACCTTATTTCGGAATCGGAATTGCAGTTTATCATCGCCGAATGTCAGCTGCGCAAAGGCCAAAACGCCGACGCCGCTTTCCAAGCCGGCGTGGCCGCTGCCGTCGACGAGCTTGTGGTTGGCTTCTGGGAAGAAGATTGCGACGCAGCCGCTTTCGCCGAAAGCCTCGGCTCGGCCACATTGCAGAAAGTATTCGAGCAGAAATATCTCCAGCAGATGGTAGACAACAACATCGAGGCTTACAACGACTATCGCCGCTGCCAGGCCATGGGCGAGGAGTATATCCATCTCAACAACCCTATGAATGTGCAGTCGGGCGTGAACCGCTTCCCCTACCGCATGCCATATGCCAACTCAGCCGTGCTTTCCAACCCCAACGTGAAAGCCGCCTATGGCGACGGCTCCTACATCTATTCAGAAAAGATGTGGCTCTTCAAATGAAATTATCAATGGTGGTAAAATAGTAATAGATAGCTAATATCAGATTACTGAACGACGGACACTCTCGTGAGAAAGTGTCCGTCTGTTTTTTTACCAAATTGGATATTATAGGAGGCTTAGGCTTCTTAGGAGGCATAGGAGACATAGGAGTCTTAGGATTCCTATGATTCCTATGATTATATTTTTTATTTCGCATAATATACATCTGATAGCCAAAGCAATTCTGAATAGTCACGGCAAAGCCGTGTCGCTTTATGTTAGCCCCGTATGGCCGGCGCAGCCGACATGCGGGGTTTGGCAGATGCAAATTCAATCGCGGTATCGGAGCGGAGCCTGCCGGAGCGTTCGATAATGCCAAACATGCCGCGAGGCACAGCTTCGCAGTGCTTTTTTAGCCACCATAACAAACCGGGCTTGTCGGCATGCTGCCTCCAAACCCGGTTAACCAAGGAATCACGGCTTCGCCGTGACTCACTTGCGAAACTTGTATTTTTTTACAATTTTGTGCCGAAGGCGAGGTCGCCGGCGTCGCCGAGGCCGGGAACGATGTAGGAGTGGGCGTTGATCTCGTCGTCGATGGCGCCGACCCAAAGGGTGGTGTTCTCGGGGAATGTCTGGCGCACATAGTCCACGGCCTGCATCGAGGCCACTACCGAGGCGAGGTGAATCTTGCGCGGTGTGCCGCGTGTGAGCAGGGCCTTGTAGCTGAGCTCCATCGAGGCGCCGGTGGCGAGCATTGGGTCGCATATTATGAGCGTCTTGCCGTCGAGCGAGGGGGATGCGAGGTATTCGATAAGGATGTCGAAATCGTCCTTCTCGCGGTATTTACGGTAGGCCGACACGAAGGCGTTTTCGGCGCGGTCGAAATAAGAGAGGAATCCCTGATGGAAGGGCAGTCCGGCACGGAATATCGTGGCAAGCACCACCTGGTCGGCGGGTTCGTGACAGTCGGCTACACCCAGGGGCGTGTTTATGCCCACCTTGCGGTATTCGAAAGTTTTGGATATTTCGTAAGCCATGATTTGACCGGCACGTTCAAGGTTGCGGCGAAATCTCATTCTGTCGTTTTGTATAGTCACGGAGCGCATCTCGAGCATGAGTTGGCTCATGAGCGAGTTGGTGTTGTCGAAATTTACGATTTTCATATGTCGGGAATTATTTATTTGTGTCAGGGAGTTTCTTTCCGGCAATATCCAGTATCTTAACGGGAATCTCCGTGTTATTGTTCAGATTCACAAAGCGTTCGGCTCCTACGCCCACAGCAAATACGGGCACGGGGTTTCCGGTGTGGTGTGTGGAAGTGAACCCGAAGCCCGACACGTCGGACATGATTTTGAAAACTTCGGCGGCGAAGCCGTTGAAAGTTTTGTAGAGGGTTTTCTGGTCGGGAGAGTTGCGGAGCTCGAATGTGGCGTTGAATTTTTCGCGCAGGGCGGCGTCTTGCTTTTCGCCGATGGGTATGGCGGTGTAGAACCCAAGGTTTTCGCTAAGATATTCTTTCATGTCGTCCCACGAGTAGGAGCGGCGCGAACGGAGGATTCCGCGGCAATAATTCTCGAATTCTTCTTTTGACACGCGCTGATAGTCGATGTTGGCAAAGTTGGCGAAGTAGCCTTTGTAATTGTTGCCGGTGGCAAATCCGCCGGTGTCGTGGTCGGCTGTCACTACGATGAGAGTTTCCTCGGGGTGGCGGCGGTAGAAGTCGAAGGCCAGGGCGAGGGCTTGGTCGAAGTTGATGATTTCCTTGATAGTTGTGGCGGCGTCGTTGGCGTGGAGGCTGTGGTCGATGTTTCCGCCTTCTACCATCATGAAGAAACGGTCGGGCGACACGCGTTCGAGATGGGCCATGCAGGCTTCGGTGATGATGGGGAGAGTGAGCGCGCCTTCGACAGAGTCGATTGTAAACGACACGTTGCTCGGGTTGGAGCCGGGCTCGCCGATGAGCATTACGCGTCGCGCGTCGGCTATCTCGCCGATGCCGTCGCGGCCACGCACCACTTTCACGCCCTCGCTTTCGATTTCTTCGATGAGGCCGGTGGGCTTGCCTTTTTTGTCGAGTTCGGCGCGGAGGCCTGCTCCGGCGATGAATTCATAGCCCGAGCGGGCGCCTTGCAGGATGATGTCGCGGTACATGCCGCGCTTGGGCACGTTGGAGAAGAAAGCGCCGGGGGTGGCGTCGTCGGCGGCCACAGAAGTGACAATGCCCACGCCGTAGCCGTCGTCTTTGAGCACACGGGCCATGGATGTCACGGCCACGGTGTCGGGGCTCATGCCGAGCATGCCGTTGCTTGTCTTGTGGCCTGTGGAGAGGGCCGTGCCGGCGGCCGCGGAGTCGGTTACGGGCGACGATGCGCTGTAAGTGAGGCACATGCCGGCCACGGGAAACTGAAACATTGTAAGGGGCATGTCGGACCGGCGCACCTGGCGGTTGTACATCTCGGCGGCCACTACCGGCCCCATGCCCATGCCGTCGCCGATATAGTAAAATATGTACTTAGGCTCGGCGGCAGAGGCGGCCACAGCCATAATCGCCGCAAGCGCGGCTGCAAGAAATATTCTTATTTTCATGGTTTATTTTAATGATTTAATTTCATTTTCTATTTCTTCTATTGTGGGAAGTGTATTTTTATAACCGGTGACCAAATCGGGATACATATCATATGATGCCACACCTAATGGAGTGGAAATCCCGGACAACGAGTACTCCACAACTAAATCTTCCTTTTCTTTACAAATTAGCAATCCGATTGTAGGGTTATCGTCTTTTGACTTTAATATATTATCTACGGCATTTACATAAAAATTCAGTTGTCCAAGGTGCTCAGGCTTAAATCTGACAGACTTCAATTCTACAACAAAATAAGCATGGATGATAACATTATAAAATAGAAGGTCTATGTAATAGTCGGTATGTTCCATTTCAATTTTCACCTGACGTCCATAGTAACAAAAACCTTTACCTAACTCAAGTAAAAATTGCGACATTTTACTTTCTAAAAAAGACTCTAATGTCTTTTCGTCGTGTGTTTCGGTCAAATCCAAAAAGTCGAAAATATATGGATCTTTTGTTAATTGTTGAACTAATTCACTTTGTTCCAAAGGCAAATTAGCCTTGAAATTAGTTATAGCTTTCCCTTGCCTGTCGTAAAGATGCATGGATATATTATGGGAAAGAATCGATCTGCTCCAACCGTTATTAACAGTTTGCCGGATATAAAACGCCGCTTCTTCTACTTGTTTACATTTCGTTAAAATATAAATATGATGACCCCAAGGTATGCAAAATAATAAATCTTTTAATTGCGTCGCAAGTTGCGACGCAATTCTTATTTCGTCACCGTGTCCCTCAATACATGGCTGATAAAAACGATACCATTGCCTCATCCTTTCCAGGTTTCTCTTTTCAAACCCTCTCATTTGAGGGAAAGATGCAACAAGATCTTTGCTTACAGCGGTTATTATTTTTTCACCCCACTCACCTTGGGAACTTTTTAAATCAAGCTCTTTACCAATCTCCCAATATAGCGATAATAATTCCTTATTAACTTTTATTGTTGCCGATAAATGACTTTTCCTCACTTTGGCTTTGATAACCTCTACCCATTTCTGATATTCGGGGTATGACATTAAAATTTCTGTATTATCCATACTTTCCGATGTTATTTATAAAAGTGATGTGTTGAGGATACGCTCGGCGATGGCGCCGGAATTGGAGAGGCGGGGCACTTTGCGCTGGCCTCCGAGGCGGCCGGTGGATGCAAGGTAGCGGTCGAAGGTGCCCGCTGCCACAACGGTGAGGCCGGGAGGGTTGAGGAATATCGACGACTGCCGCTTGGCCTGGTAGTCGGAGTTCTCGTCCTGGAGGGCGAGGTCGAGGGTAGACATGAAGGCGTCTTCGTCGGCCGGCGGCGTATCCCACTCCACTATCCACTGGTGGTGGGCCACCGAACGGGTGTCGGCAAAGACGGGATAGACATGATAGTCGCGCACGGTGCAGCGATGCTCGGCACAGGCGTGCTCGAGGGCGCGGTCGGTGTTGTAAACCATCACTTCCTCGCCGAAGGCGTTTATAAAGGCGTGGGTGCGCCCGGCTATGGTTATTGTCAACGGGTCGGTTGAGCAAATACGCACGGTGTCGCCGATGATGTAGCGCATAAGGCCGTTGCAGCTCGTGATTACAAGGGCATATGTCCGTCCGGGCTCCACTTCCCACGGGGCAAGCGGATGCTTTTCTTCGGCGTCGATCTGAGCGATTGGCAGGAATTCGCAGAACACGCCGCCGTCGAGGAGCATCTCCAAGGCCGAGCCGGAGCGCGATGTCTGCATGGCGAAGAATCCTTCGGAGGCGTTGTAGGTCTCGATAAAGCGCATACGCTCAGGATCGGTGATGGCGGCATATTGCTGCCGGTAGGGCCCGAAGGCTATGCCTCCGTGGAAGAACACCTCGAGGTTGGGCCACACGTCGTGGATGGTGCGCGCTCCGCGGTATTCGATTACGGATTTGAGCACTTTGAGAAACCACGACGGCACCCCTGATATGTTGGTTATATCCTGCCGGGCGGCAGCCTCTACGAGCCTCGGCAGTTTCTCCGACCAATCGGATATGAGGGCCGTTTTTTTGTCGGGCACGCGGAAAAGGCTGTTGACCAGCGGGTTTATTTTGTCGATGAGATGGGCCGACAGGTCGCCCACTTTCACGCCACGGGGCAGGTGGGCCACTTCGTTGGCGAAACTGCCGCCGAGTATGAAGGCCTTGCCGCCGAAGACGCGCGAGCCGGGGCACATGTCGAGATAGTGGGCCACGACGTCGAAGCCGCCCTGATAGTGGTTGAGGCGGAGACTGTCGGATGTGAGGGGTATGTATTTGCTTTTGCCACCCGACGTGCCCGACGACTGGGCGAAACGGCGCGTCACGCCGGGCCAGAGCACGTCGGGCTCGCCGCCCACCATGCGCATCACCCACGGACGCAAGTCTTCGTATTCCACAACGGGCACTTGCGCGCGGAATTGGTCATATGACATATCGGGGGTGATTTTCAACCCTGCTCCATAGCGGGTTTTCGCGGCCTTGGCGAGTATGCTGCGCAACTGCCCGAGTTGCACTTCGGCTATTCCCCGGGCTGCCTCTCTGTCGAGGGCCGCTATCCTGCGGGCAAATATCGGTCGTGCTATCGGTGTAAAGTCAATCATACGGCAAAATTAACATTTTTATTTCACATTTAAACAAATTTACCGCGATTTTGGCTTTCACAGGCCGGCGGCTCACGCTCCTTCATAAAAATCCCGCCGATATTTGTCGTATCGGCGGGATGATATCGTTGCGGGATGTTATTGTCAGCGGATTGCCACTTTGCACGAGCGCGAGGCCGACGTTACGATGTAGATGCCGGGAGCCATGTCGCCGGGCTGCATCTCGCGGCCGTTGATGTCGAACACGCGCGCGCCGTCGGCAACGCTGAGCGTGCGTCCGGCCAGGGTGTAGAGCTCGGCCGCCTCGGCTTCTACGGCGTCGATTGCGGAAGAGGTAAGGCTGCGCATCACGAAATTGTCGAGCGTGGCGGTGAAGGGATGGGCCTGTGTGCCCATTTTCAGCGCGAAGTAGTAGCGGCCGCTCTTGGGAGCTTTCCATGTCATGACGCCGTCGGTGTGATTTTTGCCGGCCTTGGCTTTTGTCGACATGTTGCCGTCGAAATTGCCCACGGATGAATCTGCCCACGAGTTGAGCTGGCCGATTGTCTGGTCTTCGGCCATATAGAGGTCGGCATAATGCACGGGCTCGTTTTCAAGAACGAAGCACTGCATCCAGAAGTCTTTGTTTGTGGCGGTTCCGCGATAGGCCACGTCGCATTTGTAGGTGTGCCCTGCCACTGCGTCGACCGCCTGATACACCACGATGTTGGAGCCGGAGCGTTTCGACGATACTTTGAGCGCGCCTCCCGAGCCCCACATGGGCAGGTTGTCGGTGGCGTTCCATTGCAGGAGCATGGAATGAGGCGAGCCGGAATCGGCATGCAGCCAGAAGTCGGAGTGGGTGCAGTCGGAGCCTTTGAGCAAGTTCGCGCCTGCCGGGGCAACGAGTGTGGCGAGCTCGGCTGCGGAGGCTTCGCGGCGGTTGACGAAACGGAGATAGTTGAGGTTGCAACCTCCGCGGTCGATATGCAGGCGCACTTTTATGGTGCCTTGCGGGATAATCACGCCTTCGAAGGTGTGAGTTTTCCATGTCTGGTATCCGCCGGTGGAGGCAAGCTGGGTGGAGGGAGCCACTTCGCGTCCGTCGACTGTAACCGACACTTTGCCGGAGTTGGCATATCGGAGCTCGAGGTCCCATTTGGCGTCGCCGTAGGGGTTTTCGACGGTAAATTGGAGCCATTCGCCGTCGGCGGTCCATCCCACGTTGTAGCCGCAGGATGTGGTTTCGGAAGACGATATCGATTCGATGCCTACGCCGTCGTTGCGGTAGATCCAGCCGTCGTTCCAGTTGGTAAAGTCCTCGCCGTTATACTGGTAGGATGCGTCGCCGGTGTCGTAATAGGCGTGGCCGTAGGCTCCGTGGTCGTAGTGCGCGGCAAAGATGGGACTGTCGATGGTGGCGCCTTCGGCATAGGGACGCGCCGACAGGTCGAAGGGACGTTTGAGCAGTGCGTCGACATAATCGTGGGCCACGATGCAGTTGTCGAACCGCTGGGCCTCGGCCCATGCCTTGAAAGCGTTCCACACGGTCTCGGCTCCGGGGTTGCGTCCGGCCTGCAACTGGGTTATCACGTCGTCGTAAGCCTTTACGCGATTTACGCGCAGGATTGTGTTGACGTTGCTTTTTTTCAGGGGCCACTGCGTCCATGCGGCAAAACCGGAGCCGAGCTCCATGGCGCGCACGGCGTCGGCATCCCATGTGTTGGAATTCTCCCCGAACTCGCCCACGTAGATGGGGCAGTCGTGAGAGTCGCCGTTGGCCTTCATGCCTGAGAGCTGGTCGTTGGTGTTGTACACGCCGTAGCGGTGGTATTGGATAATCATCTTGGAGTCGAGCTTGGCGGCGGGGAAACCGGTGTAGTCGTTGGAGTAGCTGTTGCCCTCCACTATCACGATATGGTTCTTGTCAACCTCGCGCACGGCGGCGATAAGGCGACGGAAGAGGTCCCACAGGGCTTTGTTGCTGTTGGGAAGGGTCCAGTTGGTCTCGTTTATCAGGTCGTAGCCCACTATGCACTTTTCGTTGGCATATCGCTCGGCGATTTTGCGCCAGAGCGCCACGAGTTTGTCGCGGTTGGCCTCGCTTTCCCACAACGAGGGCTTGGTGTCGTCGTAGTCGCAGATGTCGCCGCTCGACTGTCCGCCCGGACATGCGTGCATGTCGAGGATGAGGAGCATGCCGTGTTTCTCGCACCACTCCACCAGGCGGTCGATGCGGTCGAAGCCTTCGTTGAGCCAGGTGTTTTGGCCGGCCACGGGCTCTTCTTCGATTGGCAAGGTGAAGTATTTATAGTGCATCGGGGCGCGGAGCACGTTGAAACCTTGCTCTTTCATGAATATAAGGTCGGCCTCGCCAAAGACGCAATCCATCCACAGGCGGTCGAATTCCTCGGCTCTTTCGCGCCCGACAATATCGACGAGTTTTTTGTGGATTTTGTATTGGCGGTCGAGCGAGCCCGATGTGTTCATCATGTAAGGCTCTTGCACCATCCAGTTGCCGCAGTTGGAGCCGCGGAGCGTGATTTCTTTTCCGTTGCGGTCGAGAATCTTCGTGCCCGATGTCGTCACGAAATTGTCGGCCAAGGCTGTCGCGGCCGTAAGCGCCGCAATAGCAGACAAAAGTAGCTTTTTTCTCATTCTTAGGATTAAAAAGGATTAGCGAATTGTGATTTTCGACAAAATTATGCAAAAAAAATGAGTTATACAATTTTTTAAAATAATTTGCAAAAAACTTGGCAAATACAAATTTTGTTATTACCTTTGCAAAAACACCACAACACACCCTTTATCACTTACCCTTTATACCTATATATATATTATGGACATCACAATCATCACATCTCTCATCACCGCCCTCGGGGGCCTGGGGCTGGTTAAATTTCTGGCATATCTGACCACAAACCGCCGCTCGGCTGCAATAAAGACCCAAACCGAAGAGTTCGAGTCGCTGCGCGCCCGCATTGAGTGGCTCGCCGGCCAGTGCCTCGACCACGAAAAACGCATTGCCGAACTCACCGCCCAACTCCTCGACATGCGCCGCCGCTACAACTCCGACGCCTGCCTGCGCGCCTCCTGCCGCCGCCGCACACGGCCGCAATAGCCGATGCACGATGCACAATGCACGATGATATAGGATTCCTATGATTCCTATGCCTCCTAAGAATCCTAAGCCTCCTCCCAATCTTATCACCAACACTTTATCCTTAATTATTATGAAACACTTCACCCTCGAAGAACTCTGCGACTCGCCCACGGCACGTCGTCTCGGAATCCGCAACATCCCCTCCGACCTCGCAATCGCAAGCCTCAACGCCTTGGTCGACAACATCCTCGACCCTCTGCGCGAGGCTTTCGGACGCCCCATCGTAGTCACATCCGGCTTCCGATGCCGCCGCCTCAACGCCGAAGTGGGAGGCGCGCGCAATTCCCAGCACCTGCGCGGCCAGGCAGCCGACATTATCGGCGGCTCGCGCGACGAAAACCGCCGGCTTTTCCAACTCGCCCGGCAACTGAACCTGCCCTTCGACCAGCTCATCAACGAGCAGGATTTCCGCTGGATTCACATATCCTATGTGCCCGGCCGCGGCCGCAAGCAGGTGATAGGCGGATAAAACGCCCGTTTACTTATTTTAACATACATACCATTAAAAAGCAATGTAATTAATAAATATTCACTTTACAGCATAATTTTTAACTAAAACATACAAAGTTTATCAATTTTTAACCTGCTTTTTTGTTGGCACTACGAAAATAAGTACGTAATTTTGCGCCGAATCGTTTAAAAGTGTTAACCGGGCTTGTAGATTTTCAACCGTCTGCAATCGGCCATGGCGCGCACTAAAACCAAAACAGAAAATAACATCAAAAAATAAATCAATCTTTTAAAATGAGCAACGCTAACAAACTGAGCAACTCCACTGTTAAGCCCGCCACGGGCAAGCTCGGTGTGATGGTTGTCGGCCTCGGCGCCGTGTCATCCACTTTCATTACCGGTGTACTTATGGCCCGCAAAGGTTTGGCCAAACCGGTCGGCTCCATGACCCAATACGACAAAATCCGCGTCGGACAAGGCGAAGACAAAAAATACCTCCAATATAAGGACATCGTGCCCCTGGCCGACCTCAACGACATCGTATTCGCCGCTTGGGACGTTTATCCCGCCAACGCTTTTGAATCGGCCATGAACGCCGAGGTGCTCAAAGAAAAAGACATCCTCCCCGTAAAAGACGAACTCGAAAAAATCGTGCCCCTCAAAGCCGCTTTCGACCACAACTACGCCGCTCGCCTCGACGGCGACAACGTAAAGACCGTGAAAGACCGCTGGGACATGACCGAGCAAATCCGCGAAGACATCCGCAACTTCAAGAAGGAAGCCGGCGTCGACCGCGTCGTTGTACTCTGGGCCGCTTCCACTGAAATCTACGTTCCCGTCGACGAAAAAATCCACTACACCCTCGCCGACCTCGAAGCAGCTATGAAGGCTGACGATAAGGAACACATCGCTCCCTCCATGTGCTACGCCTACGCAGCACTCGCCGAAGGCGCTCCCTTCATCATGGGCGCTCCCAACACCACCGTCGACATCCCCGCAATGTGGGAACTCGCCGAAAAAACCGGCATGCCCATCGCAGGTAAAGACTTCAAGACCGGCCAGACCCTCGTGAAATCCGGCTTCGCTCCCATCATCGGCACACGCTGCCTCGGCCTCTCCGGTTGGTTCTCGACCAACATCCTCGGCAACCGCGACGGCCTCGTGCTCGACGAACCCGCCAACTTCCGCACAAAAGAAGTGTCGAAACTCTCCACACTCGAATCAATCCTCGTGCCCGAAGAGCAGCCCGACCTCTACACCGACTACTACCACAAGGTGCGCATCAACTACTATCCCCCGCGCAACGACAACAAAGAAGGCTGGGACAACATCGACATCTTCGGCTGGATGGGCTACCCCATGCAGATCAAGATCAACTTCCTCTGCCGCGACTCAATCCTCGCCGCTCCCCTCTGCCTCGACCTCGTGCTCCTGAGCGACCTCGCAGCCCGCGCCGGACGTCACGGCACACAGCGCTTCCTCTCGTTCTTCCTCAAGAGCCCGATGCACGACTACACCAAGGGTGAAGTGCCCGTAAACCACCTCTTCCAGCAGTACGTAATGCTCAAAAACGCCATCCGCGAAATGGGCGGCTACCCTGCTGACGAGGCAATCGACTAATCCCGGGCCAAGAGGATAAAATAGGCTAAAAGGCCACCGTTCCCCGCGTTAAAACGCGGGGAGAGCCCAAAAGCAAATCCCAAACACCAAATACCCCAACCACGGGCCGGCACGCGACACGCGCGCCGGCCCGTTTTTTTTCACCTGCCCGCCCCCTGCCCCAAATCTGCATCTGCATATCCTATTATATAAATCGCCGGCTGTTTTTTATTAAAATAAGTCCAATAAATCAAAAATATACAATTATTTCACCCCATAGGCCGGCGCTTGTCTTAACAATTGTTATTAGACACACTCTTTTTTGTCCATTTTTAAAAAAATTCGTACCTTTGCGGCGGTTACACCAATCGTATATTTTCTAAATTTAGATACAAATATGAGTAAAGAAAAAAAATTCCTGACCTGTGACGGTAATCAGGCCGCCGCACACGTGAGCTATATGTTCTCGGAAGTGGCTGCCATCTACCCCATCACTCCGTCGTCGACTATGGCTGAATACGTCGACGAATGGGCTGCCGCAGGACGCAAAAACATCTTCGGCGAGACAGTCCTCGTGCAGGAGATGCAATCAGAAGGCGGTGCCGCCGGCGCCGTCCACGGCTCGCTGCAAGCCGGTGCGTTGACCACAACATACACCGCCTCGCAAGGCCTTCTCCTCATGATCCCGAATATGTACAAGATCGCCGGCGAAATGCTCCCCTCCGTATTCCACGTGTCGGCACGCACTATCGCTTCTCACGCACTCTCCATCTTCGGCGACCACCAGGACGTGATGTCCGTACGCCAGACCGGCTTCGCCATGCTCGCAGAAGGCTCCGTACAAGAAGTTATGGACCTCGCAGGCGTAGCCCACCTTGCCACAATCAAATCATCAATTCCCTTCGTCAACTTCTTCGACGGATTCCGCACATCGCACGAAATCCAGAAAATCGAGATGCTCGACCAAGACGACCTCGCCCCGTTGCTCGACCAGGACGCCCTCGCTCGCTTCCGCAGCCGCGCCCTCACCCCCGACGCCCCCGTGGCTCGCGGCATGGCCGAAAACGGCGACGTATTCTTCCAGCACCGCGAGGCTTGCAACAAAGCCTACGACGCAGTGCCCGAAGTTGTCGAAAACTACATGGCCGAAATTTCTAAAATCACAGGCCGTGAATACCACCTCTTCAACTACTACGGCGCACCCGATGCCGAACGCGTAATCATAGCCATGGGCTCCGTCACACAAGCCGCCCAGGAAGCTATCGACTACCTCGTGGCAAAAGGCGAAAAAGTCGGCCTCGTGTCCGTACACCTCTACCGCCCCTTCTCCGCAAAACACTTCCTCTCCGCAATTCCCGCCACTGCCAAGCGCATCGCCGTGCTCGACCGCACCAAGGAACCCGGAGCCAACGCCGAGCCCCTCTACCTCGACGTGAAAGAATGTTTCTACGGCAAAGCCGACGCCCCCGTCATCGTGGGCGGACGCTACGGCCTGGCCTCGAAGGACACAACCCCCGCTCAGATCATCGGCGTTTACGAAAACCTCGCCCTCCCCGAGCCCAAGGACCACTTCACAGTGGGCATCGTCGACGACGTGACCTTCACATCGCTCCCCCTCCCCGAGGAAATCGCTCTCGGCGACCCCTCCACCTACGAAGCTAAATTCTACGGCCTCGGCGCCGACGGCACAGTAGGCGCAAACAAAAACTCCGTAAAAATCATCGGTGACAACACCGACAAATATTGCCAGGCCTACTTCGCCTACGACTCCAAAAAGTCCGGCGGCTTCACCTGCTCTCACCTCCGCTTCGGCGACCGCCCCATCCGGTCGACCTACCTGGTGAACACCCCCAACTTCGTTGCTTGCCACGTACAGGCCTACCTCCACATGTACGACGTGACACGCGGCCTGCGCGACAACGGCACCTTCCTGCTCAACACCATCTGGGAAGGCGACGAACTGGCCAAAAACCTCCCCAACAAGGTTAAACGCTACTTCGCTCAGCACAACATCACCGTCTACTACATCAACGCCACAAAAATCGCTCAGGAAATCGGCCTTGGCAACCGCACCAACACCATCCTCCAAAGCGCATTCTTCCGCATCACAGGCGTTATCCCCGTCGACCTCGCCATCGAGCAGATGAAGAAATTCATCGTCAAGTCCTACGGCAAGAAAGGCCAGGACATCGTCGACAAGAACTACGCCGCCGTCGACCGTGGCGGTGAATACCACACCCTCGCCGTCGACCCCGCCTGGGCACAGCTCCCCGACGATGCCGCCGTTGAAAACAACGACCCCGCATTCATCAACGAAATTGTCCGCCCCATCAACGCTCAGGACGGCGACCTGCTCCACGTTTCCGCCTTCGAGCACAACGCCGACGGCACATGGCAGCAAGGCACCGCAGCCTACGAAAAGCGCGGCGTGGCAGCCTTCGTTCCCGAATGGGATCCCGCCAACTGTATCCAGTGTAACAAGTGCGCCTTCGTCTGCCCCCACGCCGCCATCCGTCCCTTCGTGCTCGATGCCGACGAAATGGCAAAGGCTCCCTTCGCCGAAGACTACACGCTCCCCGCTATCGGCAAAACATTCGCCGGCATGCGCTTCATCCAGGCTGTCGACGTGCTCGACTGCCTCGGTTGCAGCAACTGCGTCGACGTTTGCCCCGGCAAGAAGGGCGTGAAGGCTCTCGCCATGAAACCCCTCGAGCTCGAACTCGGCTACCAGCCCAACTGGGACTACTGCGTGGCCTCCGTCAAATCAAAGGCTCACCTGGTAGACGTGGCTCAGACCGTGAAGAACAGCCAGTTTGCAACTCCCCTCTTCGAGTTCTCCGGCGCTTGCTCCGGCTGCGGCGAGACACCCTACGTGAAACTCATCTCGCAGCTCTTCGGCGACCACGAAATGGTAGCCAACGCCACCGGTTGCTCCTCCATCTACTCCGGCTCCGTGCCCTCCACGCCCTACACCACCAACGACCGCGGCAACGGTCCCGCTTGGGCCAACTCGCTCTTCGAGGACTTCGCCGAATTCGGCCTCGGCATGACCATCGCCAACGAAAAAATGCAGGAACGCCTCGTTCAGCTCATGACCGAAGCCCAGACCTGCGACTGCTGCTCCGATGAAATCAAGGCCCTCGCAAAACAATGGCTCGAAAACCGCGACAACGCCGCCATCACACGCGCCGTCCGCGACCAAATCGTGCCCCTGTGCGAAGCCGGCTCTTGCGACATCTGCAAAGGCATCGTAGCCCACAAGGCATTCATCGCCCGCCGTTCACAGTGGATCATCGCCGGCGACGGCGCTGCCTACGATATCGGCTTCGGCGGCCTTGACCACGTGCTCGCCTCCGGCAAGAACGTAAACGTCCTCGTTGTCGACACCGAAGTTTACTCCAACACCGGCGGCCAGGCCTCAAAAGCCACCCCGCTCGGCGCCATCGCCAAATTCGCCGCTTCCGGCAAGCGCATCCGCAAGAAGGACCTCGGCCTCATCGCATCCACCTACGGCTACGTATATGTGGCTCAGATAGCAATGGGTGCCGACAACGCCCAGACCCTCAAAGCCATCCGCGAAGCCGAAGCCTACGACGGACCCTCGCTCATCATAGCATACTCGCCCTGTATCAACCACGGCCTCAAAGCAGGCATGGGCCACTCACAGGCCGAGCAGGCACGCGCCGTAGAATGCGGCTACTGGCACCTCTGGCGCTACAACCCCGCCCTCGAGCTCGAAGGACAGAACCCCTTCACCCTCGACTCCAAGCAGCCCGACTGGGACAAGTTCGACGACTTCCTCAAAGGCGAGGTACGCTACGCATCAGTTCTCAAGCAATACCCCGACATTGCAGCCGAACTCTTCGCAGCAGCCAAGTCTAACGCAATGTGGCGCTACAACAACTACCGCCGCCTCGCCCTCCAGCAGTGGGGCGTCGATCCCGAAGTGAAATAGCAGGAACACAAGCCTCCGGCTTGTGAAACTCAGGAACTCAAGCCTCCGGCTTGAGAGTAAAATACCAACCAAATAGGCTTCATAGGCTTCCTATGGAGCCTATTTACTGTTAACAAACGTTAATCACATGTAAACATCGGCAAAATCCCCCCAAATGTCGACACTCTGTTGCCCGTCCACATTTTATATGTAACTTTGCAATACATTCCGACAAGAAAGTCTTCAAAAACATATATATTTCCAAATGAAATTCCAAAAGTACACGTTTCTAATCATCCTCATGCTGTCGGCATTCGCCGCCCGTGCGTTCAACATCACGGGCACCATTGTCGACGAATTCGACGAACCCCTGATCCGCGCCACCGTGCGCCTGCTCGCCACATCCGACTCAACAGCCGTAAAAGGCGTGCTCACCAACGACAACGGACGCTTCACCCTCACCGACATCAAAGACGGACGATACATCCTCGAAGCCTCTTACGTAGGCTACAACCCCATGCACCGTCCCGTGCGTGTCAACGACAAAAACCTTGCCGCAGGCACCATAAAGATGCAGGAAAACGCCATCGCCCTCAAAGAAACCACCGTCGTCGGCATCAAGACACCCGTAAAGGTGATGGAAGACACCGTCGAATTCAACGCCGACTCCTACAAGACTCAGCCCAACGCCGTGGTCGAGGACCTGCTTAAACGCCTCCCCGGCGTAGAAGTCGACTCCGAAGGAAAAATCACCCACAACGGCAAAGAAATCACAAAAATACTCGTCGACGGCAAAGAATTCTTCTCCGACGACCCCAAAGTAGCCTCCAAGAACCTGCCCGTGAACATGATTGAGAAACTCCAGGTCGTCGACCGCAAGAGCGACCTCGCCCGACTCACCGGCGTCGACGACGGCGAAGACGAAACCGTGATCAACCTCACCGTGAAAAAAGGCATGCAAAACGGATGGTTCGGCACCGTCGAGGCCGGATACGGCACCGACAGCCGCTACAAAGGCTCGTTCAACATCAACCACTTTTGGGATGGAAACCAAATCACATTCCTCGGAGGCCTCAACAACGTCAACGACCTCAACTTCACCGACGGCGGTGCAGGCCGGTTCCGACGCTTCGGAGGCAACAACGGCATCTCACGCTCAAACGCTTTCGGCGTGAACTTCAACATCGGAAAAGAAGAAAAATTCCGCATCGGCGGCGACGTGATGTACTCCAACAGCCGACGCTCCTCCACAACACGCCAGGAACGCGAATACCTCTTCGCCGACTCAACATCATACCAAAACTCCAACCGCAGCTCCATCGACCGAGGCCACAACGTGCGCGGCGACTTCCGCATCGTCTGGAACCCCGACTCATTCAACACCTTCGAGTTCCGCCCCAACTTCTCGCTCAATTACAGCGACTCCGAATCAGCATCCGAAGCCCTCACGCAATCGGGCGGAGCACACCGCGCCGACGTGACCCGAAGCATCAACCGCTCATCGTCCGACGGCAACTCCACCGAATTCGGCGCACGAATAATCTACAACCACAAATTCCGCAGCCGCCCCGGCCGCTCATTCTCCGTGTTTGCCAACTTCCGCTCATCCAACGTGCGTGAGAAAACCAACACCTACTCCTGGAACAAATTCTTCCTCGTAAACGACTCCGTCGACCTCTACGACCAGTATGCCAACGACCACACCTGGTCCAACACCTTCTCCACACGCGTCTCCTGGACCGAGCCACTCGGCAACCCCTCAAAAGGCAACTTCCTTACATTCGCATATCAATTCCAATACCGCTGGAACAACGCCGACAAACTCACCTACGACCACCCCGTCACATTCCCCGACGGATGGGACGGCGACCCCGTGATTCTGCCCGAGCTCAACCTCAACGAACGGCTCAGCAACCAATTCCGCAACGACTACATGAATCAGGACATACGCGTGGGCTACAAACACGTAAGCAAAGAAAACACCCTCGACGTCGGCATCTCCCTTGTGCCCCAGATGTCGAAATCCACCGACCTGATCAACTCCGCCAAAAACATACCCGAACGCTGGGTGTGGAACTACGCCCCCTACCTCCGATACAAACTCAAAATGTCGAAGACACGTTCACTCAACATCGACTACTTCGGACGCTCGTCCCAGCCCTCCATGACACAACTCCAGCCCGTGGCCGACGAAAGCGACCCTCTCAACATCGTGCAAGGTAACCCCAACCTCGACCCCACGTTCCGCCACGGCCTGCGCGCACGCTTCTCCGACTTTGAGCCCCAGCGCCAGCGCGCCATCATGGCAATGCTCATGGCAAACATAACCCAGAACAGCATCATATCCCACACCACATTCGACCCCAAGACCGGCGGCCGATTCACAACCTACGAAAACGTCAACGGCGTATGGGATGCCCGCCTGTTCACAATGGTATCGTTCCCCATCCCCGGCAACAAAGCCTTCACATTCAACAACCACCTGATGATGTCCTACTCATCATCCATCGGCTACAACAACGACCTTAAAAACCGCTCCGGCAACTTCGGCATCAACGAATCATTCGGATTCGCATGGCGCCCCGACAACCTCGAGCTCGAAATCCGACCGCGCTACTCCTTGCAGTACGTCACCAACTCCGTGCAGACCACGGCAAACCGCACCGTCCACAACTATGGCGGCACATTCAACGGCGCATGGTACGCACCCTTCGGACTCGTCCTCCAGACCGACCTCAACTACACCGCCACCTCCGGCTACTCCGCCGGCTACGACAAACGCGAATGGATGTGGAACGCCTCGATAGCCTACCAGTTCCTGCGCAACCGCCAGGCCACTGTCACCCTCTCGGCCTACGACCTCCTCCAGCAACGCTCCAACATCTACCGCACCATCACCGCCAACTACATCGACGACACCCAATACAACTCCCTCACCCGCTACTTCATGGCGTCGTTCACCTACAAATTCAACACCTTTGCCAAAGGCGAAGGCCCTGCCGATGCCGACCGTTGGGACCGCGGTCCACGCGGCGGCCATCCCGGCCCCCCTCCCGGCGGACGCCGACGCTTCTAAACCGACAGCAAAATCAGGCGGCTTAGGAGCCTTAGGCAGCCTATGATTCCTAAGATTCCTATATTACCCTCCTTGCCACCGTGCCCCGCGTTTCAACGCGGGGTTTCGTGTTTTTTAATAATTTTTAACCCTGCAAAATCCTCCGCTTCGGGGGATTTTGCGTAACTTTGCAATCCAAAACAAACGTGGACAAATTTGGCTGCTTGCAACCACTCGAAAAAATGCTAAAATCGCCCGACGCCCGCCCTGCGGCGTCCCTCGAAAATATCAATTTTCCTCGCCGATTGACGCGTTTTTGGTACTACTGCCAAAATCCCGCCAATTTTTTTTATATCATTATGAACTACCTCTTTACATCCGAATCGGTGTCGGAAGGACACCCCGACAAAGTTGCCGACCAAATTTCCGACGGCATCCTCGACGAATTCCTCGCCTACGACGAAGCATCGCACGTGGCCTGCGAGACAATGGTAACCACAGGCCAGGTTATCGTGGCCGGTGAAGTAACATCCGACGCCTACGTCGACATCCCCACAGTAGCCCGCCGCATCATCAACGAGATTGGCTACAACCGCGCCGACCTCCAGTTCGACGGCAACTCCTGCGGCGTGCTCTCCGCCATCCACGAGCAGAGCGGCGACATAGCCCGCGGCGTCACCCGCGAGACACCCGACGACCAGGGCGCAGGCGACCAAGGCATGATGTTTGGCTACGCCTGCAACGAGACACCCGAATACATGCCCCTCACCCTCTCCCTCAGCCACGCCCTGCTGCGCGAGCTCGCCGACATACGCCGCGAAGGACGCGACATGACATACCTGCGCCCCGACTCAAAGAGCCAGGTTACGGTAGAATACGACGAATCAAACCGCCCCGTGCGCATCCACACAATCGTAATATCCACACAGCACGACGACTTCATCGCCCCTGCCGAAGCCACCGCCGAGGCACAGGCCATAGCCGACCGCGCCATGCTCGACAAGATAGCCGAAGACGTGCGCGACATCCTCATTCCCCGCGTCGTGGCCAAACTCCCCGAAGCAATCCGCGCCCTCTTCGACGGCCAATACCTCCTCTACGTCAATCCCACAGGCAAATTCGTGATCGGCGGCCCCCACGGCGACACAGGCCTCACCGGCCGTAAAATCATAGTCGACACCTACGGCGGACACGGCGCTCACGGCGGCGGCGCATTCTCAGGCAAAGACCCCTCCAAAGTCGACCGCTCCGCAGCCTACGCCGCACGACACATCGCCAAAAACATCGTGGCCGCCGGCATCGCCGACCGCGCGCTCGTGCAAGTGGCCTACGCCATCGGCGTGGCACGCCCCGTAAGCCTGTGCGTCAACACCTTCGGCACATCACACGTCGCCCTCTCCGACGCAGAAATCTCCGCAAAAGTATCCGGCATATTCGACATGCGCCCCCACGCCATAGAGCAGCGCCTGGGCCTGCGCAAACCCATCTACCGCGAGACAGCGGCCTACGGCCACGTCGGACGCCAGCCACAGACCGTCACCAAGACATTCCACAACCCCTACTACGGCGACCGCACCCTCACCGTCGACCTCTTCACCTGGGAACGCCTTGACTACGTCGACGCCCTCCGCTCCGCCCTCTTGTAGGAACTCATGCCTCCGGCTTGAGAATACATTAGCAAAACAGCCGCACCTCTCGGTGCGGCTGTTTCTTGTTTTGTGTCTCTAACACTAAATACCTAAAACCATTTTATTCGTTAATCCTTTTTTACTTTTCTTCTACTTTTATCCTAAATAATAACCCTGAATCTTAGACTTGAAAAATTATTTACACTGCAAAGTTAATACATAGAAATGGATTAACCATAGTGTTTAGATAGAAATATAAATAAATATAGAGGCTTTAAAATAGTAATCCATTGATTTACAGCGAATAGAATTATTTGCAATTTTGCAAAAATATAGACTATTATTGAGTGTTTTCGGGACGATTTTTTAAATTTTCCTCGAATTTTTCGCGGTCGGATGCCCGATTTTTCATTTTGTTGCGGTAGGTATAAACTGTGTTTACCGAAAGATTTAGAAATTTTGCCACACGGGTTGCATCATCAATGCCAAGACGCATAAAGGCGAGAATACGCAGCTCGGTGGAAAGTTTGTCGGGGTCGGACTGCGCCAACTGCGCGTCGGCACGGAGCAACGAGTTCACTTCGTCGGTAAACTTGGGAAATATCGAAAGAAATGCTGAATCGAACACCTCGAGAAATTTTGCGGTCTGGTCGCGCAGCAGTTTGCCGGTCTGAATCTGCTCGTAAAGGTCGTCGACCTGTTTGGCTTTTATTTTACGCGCGGCCATACGGTTGAATTCTTCAAGACGGTCGACGTATTCATAGCTAAGGTCGAGGATGCGGTGGATATATACATCCTTGGGCGAAGCCGTGTCGACAACGGGCACACTTTCAGTGGCTTCATTTCGACATGCGGCGACACGGCGCAAAAGCACGGCGACAGACCCCAGGGCAACGGCCAGAGCTACGGCAAGGATTATAATTATCGCGAGCCATGTATGGCGGTCGCGGTCGACCAAAGGCAGAATAACCGGCAGGGCCGAGCATGAGCCGGACTGAATGTCGGAGATGGCGGCAAGCACCCGGTGATAAAGAGCGTCGTCGGAGCGGCCGGGCTTGCTGTCGTAATACCGCGCCACAAGAGTGGCCGTCTCAGCAAAAAGCGGATGCGTAATGGAAAGCGTGTCGTAATATTCCGAGAGCTCGGCCATCGCCATTGCCGAGTCGCCCTCGGCAAAAAGCCGACGGGCATGGTCGAGGCTGCGTTGCGTCGAATCGGAGGGGGAAAGAGGCTTGGAAGGCATGGCACGGTAGTCGGCCGAATGGCCGATGCTATGCTCCAGCAAAGAAATGGCTTGGTCGAGATCGGCCGGACGGTCCACACCGGCAACGAGCATCAGAGGGAAAGCGAGCAGAAGGGCAAGGAGAAGTTTTTTCATGGGAATGGAGGATTGGCAGGAGCCGCCGCGTTGAAACGCGGGGCACGGTGGCGCAATAAAGGATAAAATAAGGGATAAACTATAAGGAGGAAACTATAAGGAAGAAACTATAAGGGAAGGCATTATTGGGCGTCGGTTTCGCGGTAGAGGCGGCCGGGAGGGACGATGGCGGCTGTTTCCGGATTGTGAATCGTGCCGAGGCTAAGGCTCAGGCCTGCGGCAAGGAGCTGACGGGCAAATTGCGGCTTGCCACGGAAACCGTGGATAATCCACGGCACTGCCGGACGCTGCAAGCGGCAAAGCTCGGCGATACGCGCGGCTGTGCGCACGGCATGTATAATCAGTGGCTTGCCCACGCGCTCGGCAATGGCGGCATGACGCAGGAAGATGCGTTCCTGCACGTCGAGCGGCGCGCCACGGAGAGCGTCGAGACCTGTCTCGCCGATTGCCACAACACGCGGGTCGGCGGCGAGGGCTTCGACGCGAGTGAGCATGGCGTCGATATCGGCATCGGCAGTGTCCCACGGGTGTATGCCGTAGGAAAAATGGGCAATATCGCCCCAAGGGTCGATGTGGAGCGGCACGTTGATAATTGTGTCAGCCCCGGCCGAGAGGCAGTGGGAGTGTATGTCGGAAAATTGGCGAAGGGGCAAGGGGCTGGGTGTTGGGGAGTTGGGATGGAGGAATCGAATTATCGAGCAATCGAGCAATCGAAAAGCCGAGCAATCGAAGGGTAGAGTAGACGAAAAGCCGAAGGGCCGGTTTATTAAGGCACGGGGTCGTAGCCGCTGCCGCCCCAGGGATGGCAGCGGAGGATGCGCCGCAGGGCGAGCCAGGAGCCTTTTACGGGCCCGTGGCGGCGAAGCGCTTCGAGAGCGTATTGGCTGCATGTGGGGGTGAAACGGCAGCAGGGAGGAAAGAGAGGCGAAATGGCGGCGCGGTAGAACACAATCGGCAGGCTCATGAGCCACGCCGCGCCGCGGCTAATCATGTTCATAGCTGCGCGCTACAATTTTGAGGATACGTTCCACGGCGTGTGTTATGTCGGCATAAGGCATGAGCGCAT
The DNA here is from genome assembly GCA_009775125.1 of Muribaculaceae bacterium. Lineage (GTDB taxonomy): Bacteria > Bacteroidota > Bacteroidia > Bacteroidales > Muribaculaceae > CAG-873. The sequence continues at coordinate 57,698 of VSPD01000011.1, forward strand.
CGGCCACATACACCAGGCCCATCTGCGCGGCGGCTCCGGCAGGCAGATTGAGCGCAGGGAGGGCGAGACGCAATGCCTCACGCACGCGACGGCGCATCTTGACGCGGTCGACGGCGTGGCGCAGGCGTTTCTTTGGTATCGAGATAAAGAATTGCAGGGCCGGAGCCGACGGCGACGGCGCGGGATTCTGCCTCCACACAGCCCTCAGGGGATAGGCTATGAAAGATTGCTTGCCACCGCCGCGGGCAAACAGCGCGTCGATGGCAATCTTGGAGCAAAGTTTCTGTGACTTGTAGAGGCGTGGCAAGGCGGAGAGAATTACGAATTACTAATGACGAATTACTAATGACGAATGACGAATTAGAAATTAGGAATGCCTTATTCTTCGTCGTCGAGGTTGTTGAGATAGCGGTCGATGGCCGAGGGCATGGAGGGTGTCTTGGGCGTAGGAGCCTCGATGTCGAGACGGAACCCGGCGTCGCGCACGGCGTTTTGAGCGGCAGTGCCGAGAGCTGCTATCACTTTCTCGCCCTGCTCAAACTCGGGGAAGTTCTTTTTGAGGGCGGCGATGCCGTGGGGGCTGAAAAACACTATCATGTCGTAGTCGAAAGCCTCGTCGGGGGCGAAATCGTTGGACACCGAACGCGACATCACGGCGGTGGTGTAGTTCACGCCGGCTTCGTCGAGCACGGGCTCGTTCATGGGATGGCCGTCGTTGACGCAATAAAGGTATTTTTCGTCCTTATGCTTCACGAGCGAGGGCACGAGGCCGTCGAGCTTGCCGGTGGCGCCATGGAAAATCTTGCGCTTGCGATACACGATATATTTTTGCAGGTAGAGGGCGATAGGCTCTGCCGTGCAGAAATATTTCATAGTGTCGGGAATGTTTATACGCATTTCCTCGCAAAGGCGGAAGAAATGGTCGATGGCAGTCTTGGATGTAAAGATAATAGCCGTAAAATCGGAAATGTTTATCTTTTGCTGACGGAATTCTTTTGCAGAAAGCCCTTCAACCTTGAAGAACGGTCTGAATACGATTTCGACATCGTGCTTGTAGGCAATGTCGTAATATGGAGATTTTTCCGAAGTCGGCTTCGGCTGGGAAACGAGAATTTTCTTGATTTTCACTCTTCTTATTGGTTAAGGGGGTTGTTCGATACGAGAAAAATCGCGGATTGTATTATTAGAATCACCGGAACAATTTCCAGGGTGCAAAGGTACAAAATAAAATAAAGCAAAGAGACAAAATTTTGGTAAAAAATTCTAAATCCTTTGCAGATAAACACAATTCTGCCCAAAAAGTACAATATGCCGCCGGTTATTACCATTGCCGTGGCGGCGTCGGGGTAGAATATGGCCACAAGTGCCGGAACGATGAGCAGGAAGCCCGTTACGGCCTGCGAGGCCGTGAATCCTTTCAGGAGCTGATGGGCGCCCAGCCCCGGCGAGAAGGTGTATCCGAGGATGGTGTAGGCCACATATTGCACGCCAAGATATGCGCACATGAGCAGGATAAGTGCTCCGGCGTCGGAAAAGGCATGGCTCGGGTCGAGCGGCATGCGCAGCGACAGGGCGGAATACATCAGCAGCCCGCAATACACGGCCCACTGCACGAGCATGAGCGCTATGACGCGGCTCTCGCCCGATGTGTGCTCGTCGAAAGTGTTGGCACGGCGGCGAAGGCCCCACAGTTCGTCGCCAATGGTTGAGAATATCCTGCGGCATTGCTTGAAGCACAGCAACAGCAGTATCGATATTACCGATATGACGGAAAGCACTCCGGAGTCGTCGCCCACGGTTACGGTGCGCGGCTCGGGCTCGATGCCGGCCTCGAATGTCTCGCGCGGCAGCTCCGGCTCGGGCGGCGGGCAGGCGATGGTGTCGACACGGAAACGGGCGGCGATGGTGTCGAGATTTACCATCACCGGCTGTTCAATTATATATGCCGAGTCTTTCATTGCCTTGCCGCTTCGCTCCTGTGGTGAAAAAATTGGTGTGCAAAGTTACGGATTTTCAGCGAAATGGCAAAACTTTAATTAAGGATTAGGCAGATAAGGCCGGGCTTAGGAGGAATAGGACTTTTAGGAGGCTTGGGAAGCCTAACATCGTGAATTGTGAATTGTGCATTGTGCATTGTGCATCGTGCATTGCCTCAGGGGGTGACGACGGGGGCGGCGGGAAGC
>VSPD01000110.1 GCA_009775125.1 Muribaculaceae bacterium
CTAGACCCTACTGCATTCTTAAAATCCCAGAAACCCCGGGATGTATTGTAGCCTTCTGCTTGGGCCCCCCACCATCATCCTGCCCCTGTGCCCCGCGTTTCAACGCGGGGTATATGCCTCTTTTGACTTACTTTAACGAACGAATCACCAGTACCGGGCGAATCATTAGTTTACGCCAGATACCTCTTTCATAGTCAGAATTATCATACCAGGAATAACGGTGATTTTTGCTTTCGTCTTCGTAAACTTTAAGCACTGAATCTCCGCAACTAACTTGAATGTAATCATTAGTATCATGAATATCTAAGCTATATGCATTCATGGCTGAAATGTTCCAGTTTTTGTTTCGGTCTCCTGCCCAATAATTACCGTAAGGCAATATGATGTAATTGCCGTTTGGTCCGATAACTTTTAATGCCGGTACGCCATTTATGCGAACCTTTATCCATCTGCATCGTGAAATTAATTCCTGAATTTCGCTATGAGTTGGCATTCTCCAATTTTCGCCCCATTTTTCTCTTGCTGCATCATAAGTATAGGAACTTGCCCATACCGATTCTTTGGCCATTAAGTTTGTCACTCCAAACGAATTGGTTTTACATGCGGGGGAATAATCCCATGATGGGGCCGGAGCTCCCCAACAGTAAAGGTCTCCTGTTTCCTCAGGCTCTGTTGCCCCCAGATTGCATGAAGCCCAATCAACACTTAACCCCAAATTAACATGCTCGTAGGGTTTGAGCGTGCCTTCAATATTGGTCAGTTTATTTTCTTGGATATAAAAATCTGTTTCCAAAGGATGGTGATTTACCTTTTTTATCAATAAACTGTGTTTGCCTGCATCAAGATTATTTATCACTAATGGCGACAGTCCGGCCATTTTATCATCTATATAAACTTCTGCGTCAAAAGGCAGGATGTTTACATTCACGCCCCCGGTTTCTTTTTGCAGATTGGGTATCCTTATATTTCTGCTGTCTCCATTCTCTATTGCAAAGGTTGTTTCATAGGGCTTATATCCATTTTTCTCTGCCTTGACAGTATGTGTCCCCGAACTTACATAGCCACTCCATGATGCTCCTTCTATTATAACGTCATCAATATAGAGTGTAACATCGTCCATTTCTGATGTAAGGTTTAACTGTGCCTTGACAGACCGAAGTGTCGCCGTGATTTCAGTGCGCCGGGCTGCATTGACTGTAAAATATCCTTCTGCTGTTTCAAAATCCGGACATATTATTTTATACGAATGTTGCCCTTCGGAAAGAAGACAGGATGCAATTCCGTCTTTTACCGGAACCTCATTTGAATCTACAAATACTTTTGAATATGTGGGATTTACCTGAATTATAGCGTAGTTTGAAGCCGTTTGTGCATTGGCAGATATTGCCGGCATCAAACTGCAAATCAGGAAAATAAAATATACCGTTACTCGCATACGATTATGAAATTATATGTGAATCTATCATTGCTTAGATTGTCGGAAGTACCCAATGGAATGCCGTCTTTCGCCTTATTGTTTATCAATGATGCTTCTGCCGGAGTGGCAACTCGCCAGTTGCTGCATCCGTAAACACGTTTGTTGTTCAGGTTTTGAACAAATCTTTTTATTTCGGGAGATGTGCACTTTATGAAATTGGGATAGACATAAAGATAACCTCCGATTTTATCGAGAACACCGTCAAGAGGATGCTCTTTTTCTTCGGATTTAGTGCGTCCCGGTTCTATAATAGGTTGTCTTGATTGGGTATTCCTGGAATTTTGCCGACGAGAAATCAATTTCACGCCGGTAGGTCTAATATAGGTTGTCGCGCTTGATTTTGTTTCACCCGCTTGTAGTACTATGGCTCCTGTCAGTTGAGTTGGCCCATTGTCGTCACGGGCGTTTACTTCATAGTTCACAGAGACCGGAAAATCATTGTAGTTCTTGAATTGCAGGTAGCCGAAGGGATTTCCCGGATACGTCAGAATATTAGCCTCCACTCCTCCTATATCTTCTCTCGATGATATTCCGTTTATGAATATTTCTCCGCTTCTTGTTGTGATTTGGTCGGAAATGCCGTTGCCTTGATTTATCACTATCGCCTGGCTGTTTTGAGCGTGCGCAGAAAGTATGATTAATACAAAGATGGCCGAGAATGTAATGCTTTTATACATGGTCAATATTCAAATGATTTTTTAATTTCAGGGAGAATATTCTTTATATCTTGAGAAATTGGTTCATTCTCAAGTTGTTGCTTAATAAGATAGGAAATGTCGGTCATATTTTGAACTAATAGAGGTGCTATTGCTTGTTCGCCGTTAATGAAAATCACTCCATCAAGTTTCAACCGTTGTTTTATGGGGGCTACAATTGAGGGCATTTTATCCCATAGTGCCTTATAATTCTCGTCAATCCGAGAATGTAATTTATTAAATACATTTTTGGCATACGTTTCTTCGGAATCTTTATTCGGATTATTTTTTCGACGTTCCATGTATCTTGATGCATAAAGCATTAAGCTATTTTCCACATGTGGATAAGTCCAACCGTCCATACAAAGGATTTCAAAAGCAATGGCTATATTGAGATCAGGCGTTCCCGGTAATTTCTCAGGACAAGGAGTGACTTCCGCATTTCGCAATTTATTTTGCAATTCAAAAGTGATGTCCGGCAGATTTGTAAAATTTCCTGTCGCATGCTCTTTCAGTCCGATATCAAGAGGAATATACCCGAGATCTATTGCTGCAGAAGCACAGATGGATAAGGTATTATTAAGCCACTCATCATAGGCGCGTCTCTTTTCAGTATAAACCTCAATACCTTTCGCTTCTTGTTCATTTAATTTTTGGAGTTGTCTGTGATAAATATCTCTTAGCTTTCGAAGGCTTTCAACGGAGTTTATTAAATAATCATGATCAACCCAGGCATACCGGAGGGTGGTTTCGTTTTCGTTGGGGTTCGTGCCATAAATGGCGTTATTATCTTCCTTAACTATCGATAATTCATCAACCGATGTGGTGTTAGGTTGAGCCGGCTCAATATCGCTGTAACTTATCGACACTTGTGCCTTCAATGCAGATTGGGTTCCGATAGCCAATGTGAGAAAGGCGGCTATTATCAGAGTTCGCAATTTTGGCATTGGGGGAAAATGCGCGGAAATAGACGTGTGTGATGTCATAATTGGTTTTAGGTGCCGCGGGGCCCACCTCGTTGGCATTAGATTGGTTTATAAAGAAAAAGCGTGAGAGCCGTACTGTTTGCTCGTCCCACTCATCGAGGCTCTGGTATTGCCCATCGTAGCTGAACGAGCAAACTTGCAGAGCCTCACGCAGAATATGATATACGGCCATACCCAACGCTCGCGCGCCGGGTGCGGACAAAATATACATATCCACTAAGACGTCTACTGTTTGCATCATTCTTGACGAAGATTGAAATTTTCCAGATTTCCGTTTGTCAAGAAAGAGCGTCGAGTAACTCTAACTTTGCAGCAGCAAGTGGGAAAATGGCAAATTCGTCTTAAAAAAGCCAA
>VSPD01000111.1 GCA_009775125.1 Muribaculaceae bacterium
GAGATAAGTATATGTAAGACAATAACGTTTGAAAATGGATTTCATTGCATTAATTCTTTAATAAAACATACTTATATGATTGGGTCAGCACACGGTCAATCTCTTTCACCGGATAGAACACCTTGCCATCGACAATGGAATATCCGATTTTACCTGATGAGCGCATGGTCTGCAATGACCGTGTGCCTATGGAAATTATAGCCCATGTCAGCGACTCCAACATATCCCAACCATATATAGACCGGTGCAAAAAATAAGGAAGTAAAATACTCATAAATGAGGAAGTGAACCATTCATAAATCAGGAAGTATGACAATTCTGTCGCTTTGCTTGTTGTTCAATATGATATTGCAGTTCAATATAATTGAATAATTCAATGTTTTTTGAACAAAATAGTTGGTTATGTCGGATTTGTTTATTAACTTTGCGATGTTCAATGGCATTGAATACCCAACAATAAATGAACAAAAGATGAGCGATCAGGAAATATTAAATAGAGCCGTTGCTGCACTGAACAGCAATCTTTATCGTGAGAAAGCCACGGTAGATTATGACGGCGATGTCCCTTGTCTTACTTTAATGGGCAAGCGATTTTGGTGTGTCGTAAAACCGAACCTTACACTTGTAGATATGATGGACAAATGTCTTCCTGCCGATAAGGAAGCCCGGATACTTTACGTTACAATCAATGTCACGCCCAAAATGCTGGAACTTGCAAAACTTCCGGAAATCAATGTATTGGACTGCGCCGGGAATTTCAATATCCAGTATCAGCAAGAAAATGGTAATGTAGTGCTTATGCTTGCCAACAAAGGCGAAAAACCGATTGAAGATGTAATGCCCAAAGCCTACCCGATATTTCTGGAAAAAGGACTTAAAGTTATCTTCTATCTGTTGCTGGATAAGAAAAACATTGGTCGTCCTTACCGGGATATAATGGATGCTACCGTGGTTTCAATCGGAACAGTCAAGAATATCATTGATGGAATGATATATCAGCAATTCGCGCGTGTTGAAGATAATAAACGTTTTCTGACAAATACAGACCGACTGCTGATGCTTTGGGCGACTAACTATGGGCAGATTTTGAAGCCCAGACTGTTGCAGACCCGGTTTGCATTCCGCTATGAGGAAAAACGCAAGAACTGGAAAGCAATGACTCTCCCCGACGGAATGATGTGGGGAGGAGAACCTGCCGCCACTCTCACCGATGGCTTCCTCACACCGGGAGAGTTTACTATATATACGGATGTCCCTGCTGCAACTTTAATGAAAACAGGTGCTGTAATTCCTGACGCAAACGGGGAAATTACCGTATATGAGAAGTTCTGGAAAGATGAAGAAGCAACGAATGTTACACCTGCAATACTGACATACGCGGATTTGATGGATACGGCCAACAGCCGTTGCATCGAGGCTGCGCAAAAGATAAAGGAATATGAGCTTAAATATCTCCTCTGAAACGATTGACAATCCGCTGCTGATTGATCTGCTGCGTCAACTTAATCGTACCTTCTCAAAAATCGGTAGCAATTTCTTTGTCATTGGTGCGACTGCCCGCGATATAATATTGCGTGTTCTCGCCAATACATCGGCGAGAAGAAAAACTAAAGACCTCGATATTGCCATTGCCGTAACCTGCTGGGATAGGTATAATGAAATCTGTCGGGCATTGATAGCCGATGGATTTGAAAAGTCCACTCATCAGGCTCAACGATTCTACTTCGGCGATTATGAAGTGGATATAGTTCCTTACGGTGCGGTGGCGAAAGCCGATGATAATATCTATTGGCCGCCGGAAGAAACGATAGCGATGTCTGTCAAAGGTTTTGACGAAGTATTGAGCGAGGCGATCACGGTCAGCATAGATAATGAGTTTGAAATAAGAATAGCTTCATTGCACGGGCTGTTTTTATTGAAACTCAATGCTTGGCTTGACCGTAATATCAGCGCAAATAAGGATGCCGAAGATATTTGGTACATAGTGGACAATTACTATTTCGCCAATGAGGGACGGGGAGTCCACCCCGAAGTGTATGAACTCGACGGATTTGACCTCACTGTCGGAGGTGCTTATTGGATGGCACATGATATTGCCGACTTACTGTCACAGGAGCAGATTGCTTACTATGCTGATGTTCTCCGCGATGAGATAGAACGAGAGGAAGATAGCCGACTTGTAGTCCAGATTCTTGAAACCAACAAGTCTGTCACATCTTCTGATGTCCTTAAAGTTCTGCAAACAATTTCAGATGTGTTCTCAAAAAGGTTGACCGATGATTGATGTTGAAGTATTCTCGAAAGCCGGTATCGGGAAAGACAATGAGGATTACGCTTTGCACACGGAAATTGCTCCCGATGTGGCATTGACTGTCGTTTGCGATGGTATGGGTGGATTGTTTGATGGCGCGGACGCGTCAAGAATTGTAGCCCACAGTATCGAAAACTATCTGAGGAAAAACTTTTGCTCTCAGAAACCCGAACACACCATAGTCAATGCCATACTCTACGCTAATGATGAGTTAGCGAAGGAGTGCCGACTCATTCAGTCCAAGATGGGGGCGTCGGTTGGCTTGACCTTATTTGTTGGCGATTATTGCTATTATTCATGGCTGGGCGATGTCAGAATATATCTCAAACAAGGCGACCAGACAGAATTGCTGACGGAAGATCATTTAGCTATTGAAGGGAACCACTCGTTTCTGACACGTTGTATCAATGGCCGGGAATTTCGTTATTCTCCGGTTGTTGCAGATATGACTATACATTCCGGCGATGAGGTCTTTATTGCCACAGACGGATATTATCTTCACCACAACATGGGTACTCCGATAGAAGCCGAAAATACGACAGAAGATGACGCTACTATTGTCTGTATCAAACTGATATAGCCTCATGCCATATTCTTGGAACATGGAATTCATGACATTACAACCTGAAGAATATCGGTTAACATCCGCCTCTTCAATAAAGGAGATAGAGGGGTCACCACTACTGATTTCGCCGAAAATAAGCCAAAGTATTTTTAACGTGCTGAGCGATGGAGGATTGGAAATAATTTCTCAACTTTGCAATAATAGAATTGCATGTTCGGTGAAGGACATTGAAGCGGCAATTTGATATTAACTTATTACTTTTGTGAGACTTAAAAATAGGAACTGAATAATGGACGTAAACAGGTATAAGGAGATCGAGAGAGTTGTGGATTCATCGGTAATGATGAAGCTGGAGCAGGTGCGCAAATTTCTCCGCCGAGGGAAGGCGTCGGTGATGGTCGGAGCAGGATTCTCAAAGAATGCGGTCATGGACGAGGGGGTACGCATGCTCGACTGGGGTGAGTTATGCGCCGGATTCTATCGTGAGCTTTTTGGCCGAGAACCTTCTGATTGGGATCTTCGCCTGAAGTCGGCTCTGCGCATGGCCCAGCAGGTGGAATCGGTCAAAGGCCGGAATGCCTTGGAGGAGTTGATCAAGGATTCGCTGCCCAACGATGCCATTGCTCCGAGTTATCTGCATGAACTACTGGTGAAGCTGAATTGGCGCGATATCTTTACCACCAATTATGATACGCTGCTCGAGGATGCTTCGGTGAAGGTATGCAAGCATTATAATATCGTCACTTCAAAGGATTCGCTGATCTATCAACCGCATCCGCGTATCGTCAAGGTGCATGGTTCGTTCCCCGACAACCGCCCGTTTATCATCACAGAGGAGGATTACCGCACATACGGTGTTCGCTTCCCAGAGTTTGTCAACACTGTGCGTCAGGCGCTGATTGAGACTCAGTTTGTGTTGATCGGTTTCTCCGGCGATGATCCGAATTTTCTGAGTTGGCTGGGTTGGTTCCGCGATATCATGGGTAGCCGAATGCTGCCTGTCTATCTGATTCAGGTAGGCGCTATGCCTCATATGGCCGAGGCGGAGCTGATGAGCCAACGGGGCGTACAGTTGATTCCTACTGAGGCCTGCAGTAGTGATGTGGCTGAAGCATTGGATTTCATCCTGTCGTATTTAGGCGATATACACACTCCTGCCGATCAATGGTGTGGATGTCTGGATGATCGTAGATCTCTCAAGGATATTTCGCTGGTAGAAATGACATCCGAGATGAGACAAGTGCGGGAGTCTTGTCCGAATTGGCTCATTCTGCCTGTCGACCGTATCGAAGATTTCAATGATTGCTGGGAACGTTTCCCTTTCTATGGTCATAAATTCGATGAGCTGACCGATGATAGACAGAAAATTGAATTTCTATATGAAATGGACTGGCGACTTAGCACCTCTTTCACACCCAGATGGATCGAGGATGAGTGGTATATGAAGGCGCTCGAGTGGGCGGTATCGGTCTGGGATACGGCCGACAATTCGCTGCGCTTGCATGTCCTGGAGCTGGCTCTGTCGCTATTGCAGATCTATCGGCAGACCGACAGCCCGAAATTCCACGATATGCTGGGGCTGTTGCGCTCCAAATGTTTGCCATCGGCATTTGCCGCTCACCGTAAACTATGTTATGAATCGGCAGTATGGTATCTCCAGCATAATGACATTGCCAAGTGCCGCGAATGTCTTAATGCCTGGACGGTGACTGCCGATGATTACCGGGGCACTATTTGGAAGGCTCGTCTGCTTGATGAGACTGGACAAGGAAAGAATGCCATAATGCTGCTGGAGCAGAGTATCGTCAGCGCAAGACGCAAGTTGTTGTCGAATGCTGCGTCTGTGTTCCACACCAGTGCCCTCTATATTCTGGAAGATTGTCTCCGTGGAGCCAAACGCCAACGGTCACAAGACAAAAATGGACAATTTCCTTCTTTCATCAGATATTGCAAATTTGCCAGTGCTGAAATGGACAAGGATAATGGCGGTAGGTACAGCCGGGTACATGGGTTCAATATCGGTGCTTCCAGCCGGAATTGGCAATCAGGTGTCTCGGGTTATATAAAGAAATACCTCGGAGCTGCCCGCTACTTTCAGATGGCTGAGGATTATGGCCGACTGATAGGGCAGATCCACGGCACTTACAACGAAGATTTAGTCAAAAAGGCTGCTCCGCTCTTAGTGGGTATTAATGTGCGTGCTGCAATTCCATATCTTGTCGAGGCAGACAGTGAACGGGCGGTGGATATGGCATTCTCGCGCCGACTGATGATGTCTTGGAAGGATTCAGAATTATATACGGCTGTAAACGAATTTGAATATGATTGTCAATGGAAATCAGTGTATTACAAC
>VSPD01000112.1 GCA_009775125.1 Muribaculaceae bacterium
TTTCCTCCAAGTCCATTGAGGTAGAACACGTTGTAGTGTATGCCAGCTTCATCAAGTTTTGACAACTGTTCAAGAATATCATTGGCATGATAGCCTTTGTTCATTCTTTCAAGAGTCGGATCATGTGCGGTCTCGATACCGATATTTATACTGTCGAGCTTCATGTGACGCAGGTTCTTCAACTCCTCTACCGATTTGGACGCAATATCTGTCACGCGGGCAAACATTCCGAATGAAACCAAGTGTGGAAGGTACTTGCGTAGAAGTATGGCAATATCCATCAGTTTGTTGTAGCTGAGAGCAAACGGGTTGGCACCTGTCAGATAAACACGACGTGCCCTTGGTTGCCACTGCCGGATTACTTTCAAGTCTGCCTCCACCTCCGACAATGGAGACATACGGAATGGTGTGCCATGATACAAGCTGCAAAATTTGCACTTGTGCCATGTGCAGCCCGATGTGATTTGGAGCAACTGCGAGTTTGCTTCGTATGGCGGTCGCCATACCTGCCCCGTGAAATGTAGTTCTGGATATATCATATCTCAACGATTTTTATTAACTTTGTAGTGCAAAATTAGGTGAGAATCAGAGCCTAAACAACAACTTACCGAAAGGTTTGACCCTTACCGAAAAGTTTGTTTTACTCATTTTCAATCAATTCTGCAAACACGATATGGCAAAAAAATTGGACTACGAATATTGCAAGGCCGCTCCGATGCTTGAATGGCTCGGGAACAAATGGGCGTTGGTCGTTCTCGTGAAGATTTCCGAGAGCGAGCCGGTTCGCTTCAACGAACTGTACCGCAATATTCCGTCCGTGTCTGAGAAAGTGCTGTCGCAGGTGTTGAAACAACTCACAACGGACGGCATAATCGAGCGTCAGCTTTATCCGGATGTGCCGCCTCGTGTGGAATATTCCATAACTGACTTAGGAAAAACACTATTGCCTCATGTCGAAGCGTTAATCAAGTGGGGACACGACAACTTTGAACAGATAATGATAAACCGACAAAACAATATGTAATATGTTCATAGCGATTCTTACCTATAAGAAGCCTCTGAGTGAGGTTGACAAATATCTTCAGGCTCACCGCGATTATCTTGCCGAGCATTATGCCGCCGGGGATTTCATCGCATCCGGGCCGCAGAATCCGCGTATAGGCGGTGTGATAATGATAAAAGCTGCCGACCGCGAGGCTGTCAACGCCATTATCTCGCAAGACCCATTCAATACCAATGGCATCGCCGACTATCAAATTGTAGAATTCACTCCTACGATGTTCTGTGATGAACGACTAAAGGGCATATTCGGATTATGACTGATGAGCTGAAACTGACTTCTCTCAAATGGATAGGCATAACCCTTGCGGTTATGTTCATTCTGCCATTTGCAGTCGCTAAACTTGCATCAGAATGTGCAGGTATGGCACTGTGCATGATGCTATTCCTTGTCATCAACCCCATCTATTCTATAATACTTGGGGTTATCGCCGGACGGAATATCAAAAAATTATGGAACCTGCCCCTAATATCTGCGGTTGCATTTCTTGCAGGTACATGGCTGTTCTTTGATATTCATGAACCGTGGTTTATCGTCTATGCCACAACATATCTGTGTATCGGAGTTGTCGCAATGCTGATAACAAACTATATAAAAAGAAAATAATATGCCCTACATATCCATTGAAAGCGGAAAATTAACCGCTGAACAAAAGAAAGAATTGATTGAACGGCTCACGGCTACAGCCTCCGAGATAACCCGTATCCCGGAGCAGTTCTTCACTGTAACAATCAAGGAACTACCAGATGAAAATTTTGGCATCGGCGGCAAATCCATCGACGAAATAAAACGTAATTACAAATAATGGGAACGATTCAACATTCTGTTTTTCATAGTGAGATATTAGACAAACAAATGGCTATATCCACTTATATTCCAGACACGCATAACCAATACGGGAAATTACCCATCTTGTATTTTCTACATGGACGAGGTGGAGATGAAAACTTCATAGAGTTGTTGGATGTAAAAAGCGTTGCTGATTCTCTTATTTCATCAAGTATTATCAACCCTTTGATAATTGTCTGTCCTCGAATGGAAAACACACGAGGCTTAAATACCGATTCAGAATCATCTGTTAGTGATAATTTAGGCTCTAATGTCAACGTAGGACGATATGAGGACTATTTCATCAATGAAGTTATCCCATTTGCCGAAATGAAGTATGAAATATCTGAACGGTTTATCGGAGGTGCTTCTGCTGGAGGATATGCAGCGATTCATTACGGGCTGAAATATCCAAGTCTGTTTTCCCGTATTGGAGGACATATGCCGGCAATAGAAATAGAACTTGAAGAATCTGACATTCAATATTACGGTGATGAAGAAGGCTTCCATCTAAATAATCCATTGGAATTTAATGGATTTAATCAAGCTCATCAATTCCAATCTTGGTATTTGGATGCCGGAGATAAAGACGAAGGTGGATTTAATATATCCATGAATATGTTTGCCAATCATCTAATAAATAACGACATGAAAGTCGTACATCATATTTTTGACGGGCATCATAATTTACAATATATAAAAGATAATATCGCCAAATATCTGGTTTTCTACAACGGTAAAAGATGACACCCGTAAATATCCTCGACATAAACGACAGGGCGCAGTTCCGGCAGTGGCTGATTGAGAATCATGCCTCTGAGCGCGAGTGCTGGGTGGTAGCTAAGCGTGGCAAAACTCAGCCGGAGGACGCGCTCTGGTATATTGATGCCGTCGAGGAGGCTCTATGTTTCGGGTGGATTGACTCTACATTGAAAAGCGTCAACGGCGAGCCGCTGCAACGCTTCGGACCGAGAACCAAATCAGGCAAATGGACCGAACTCAACAAGGAGAGGTGTCGGAGATTAGAAAAATTAGGACTGATGACCGAAAGCGGACGCAAGGCTTGTCCCAATCTTAATTCAAGATTTGAGATTATGCCGGAGATAATCAAGACTTTCAAGAAAACGCTGTCGGCATGGGAGAACTTTCAGGCTATGCCACCGCTCTATCAGCGTGTGAGGATAGACAATATCCACAGGGTAAAATCAAAGCCTGAACTGTTCAACAGTCGCCTGCAAAAACTGATTGAGGCAAGTGCCAAAGGTGAAATGATTGGCGACTGGCACGATTTCGGCCGTCTGTTGAATTATTAACTTTTCTTCAAATTGCGAGTTACGGTTTTCAAGTTCTGCTTGCCCCATTCGGATAATTGATTGAGTATCGGTATCAGTGATTTGCCAAGTTCGGTAAGTTCATACTCGGTGCGCGGGGGAACCTCTGCATAGAGTATGCGCTTGACAAGCCCGACTGATTCGAGAGTTTTCAGATGTCCTGAAAGTACTTTTGGAGATATGTCCGGGATGGCGCGAGACAATTCGTTGAACCGCATGACTCCGAACTCATCAAGAATGACGAGAAGAAGCATCGACCACTTGTTGGCGAAGTGAGCTATCACGTTGCGCATGGGGCACGTTGCCACGCACGAATATTTTTCTGAAATTTTTTCGGTCTTCATCTTGTTGATACTGACTAAAAGTGAGTTTGAAGTAAGTGGCTACTTTCAAAGTAACCTCTTGCGGAGCAATGTTTTGATGTATAACTTTGCACTATCCGAAGGGTAGCTGTTATCCTTTGCAAAGTTAACAAAAACATAATGAATACTCAAATTATGACTGAAAACAGTATCAAAATTCCGGCATCGGTTAAGCCTGAGGGAAAGGCTACGTTTGTGATGCTCGGAACCGGCTTTGACGAGATCGAAGCCATCGCGCCTGTGGATGTGATGCGTCGTGCAGGAATGGAGGTTTATACCGTATCAATGACGGAGAACCGTCTTGTAAGAGGTGCAACCGGAAACAATATCGTAGCCGACATGACGGTTGCAGACCTTAATCCCTCGCAGATTGACTGGCTCGTATTTCCGGGTGCGGATAAAACCGAAGCTGCCGTAAATCTCGACAAAGAACTTCAGAACATCGTAACGGCTCATTGGGAGAATGGTGGCAAAATCGCTGCAATTTGTGCAGCTCCGGCTCTCGTTCTCGGCCCGCTCGGAATTATCTCAGAAACACCGGCAACAGGTTATCCATTCCTGAAAGATGAGTTTGAAAAGAACGGTGGCACATATTCCGAAGACAACGTGGTTGTCACTGACCGTCTGATAACCTCCAAAGGCCCCGGCACCACTCTCGAATTTGCCCTTGTCATAGTCAGGAAAGCAAAGGGTGAAGAAACGGAGAATGCCCTTCGTGAAGGCATGGTTATCATGTAATTTCATGTAATAATCCTGTTCAAATGACAAAAATAAAAATTGTCACCAATAGGGAAATCTCTGAAATGCACCTGACTATACGATTTATCCTTATGTATGCTTCATGTAATGGATAATCCAAAACCAAAAACACTATCGGTAATTTTGCAGAAGTTACCGATAGTGTCTTTATTCGTAGTAGAGATTATCCTCAACAAATCAACTGAATAGCGATAGTAACATCAGATGTGCCGGGTATATGGCATAGAAGCTGTATTTAGCCGGTTTACTATGGATAAAGCCACGGGTGCCGTCATACAGGAAGATTATTCCGGAGGCAAGCAACGCACCGGTTATGCCGTAGTGAGCCATCAAAGGAAACGTGAATATAATCTGAAGAATAGCCTGCGAGGGAAAATGTGTCGATGAAC
>VSPD01000113.1 GCA_009775125.1 Muribaculaceae bacterium
GTGTTCCATATCGAGCTCAAAAAGAGCGGCGTTGATGTAAGCCAAGCCTCCAACCAAATAGAAAAGTATTCACGCGAGGGAATCTTCTCGCAAGGACTTTTCTCTCTGGTGCAGGTGTTTGTGGCCATGAATCCCGAAGAAACGCTCTACTTTGCCAATCCGGGTTCTGACGGCACATTCAACAAGGATTTTTACTTCCATTGGGCCGACTTCTACAACGAACCCATAAAAGAGTGGAACAAGGTTGTTGAGCGTCTTCTCTCTATCCCGATGGCTCACCAGATGATAGGATTCTATACCGTACCCGACAGCAAGGACGGCGTACTGAAGATTATGCGCAGTTACCAATACTATGCCGCCGACGCAATCCGCACAAGAGTAGCCAAAATTCATTGGGAGGATAAGGAGATATTCGGAGGCTTTGTGTGGCACACAACAGGATCCGGTAAGACTATGACCTCTTTCAAAGCCGCTCAACTCATAGCTCAGAGTGGCGATGCCGACAAGGTGGTGTTCCTTATGGACAGAATTGAACTCGGCACACAGAGCCTTGAAGAATACAGAGGTTTTGCCGGAGATGGCGATAGCATTGAGGGCACTGACAATACCAAAGACCTTGTTGATAAATTGAAAAGTGATGATAAGGGACTGACACTTATTGTTTCTTCAATTCAGAAAATGGGGCTCGTTTACGAACACAAGCCCGGCGATGAAGGAGGTTTTGCCAAGAGTGAGCTTGATATAATCCGGGCAAAGCGCATAGTCTTTATCATTGACGAATGTCATCGCTCCACATTTGGCGAGACACTGGCAGGTATCAAGAACAATTTTCCCGGCGCACTCTATTTCGGTTTCACCGGTACTCCGATAGACGATGAGAATAACGTGCGCGACATGACCACCCGAGACCTCTTTGGCGAGCGGCTGCATCTATATTCCATTGCCGACGGTATCCGCGACGGCAACGTGCTTGGATTTGACACATACAAAGTCCTCACCATGCGCGACAGCGATGTTCGTGAGAAGGTGGCGCTGAGCCAAGCCAAAGCAGAAACCATCGAGGAGGCTCTTGCTGACGAACAGAAAGCGGAGGTATATAACCGTTTCATGAATATGCCAATGGTCTATACCCAAAAAGATCCACTCACCAGCAGGTATCCGAGAGGAGTTGAGGATTACCTTGAAAACTCGCAGTATCGTCGCGCCGAACACCGCGAAAAGGTTGTAGAGGATATTATGCACGAATTTCCGCGCAAAAGCTGGAACGGCAAGTTCCATGCTATCCTCGCTACAAGCAGCATAACCGAAGCGATAGCCTACTATTGGCTTCTGCGCGAGAAGATGCCGCAGTTGAAGATAACAGCCATCTTCGACCCGACGATTGACAACAACGGTCAAGACCGAGCCGCAATCAAGGAGGAGGCACTTGTCGAGATTCTGACACAGTACAACGAGTGGTTCAATCAGAAGTTCTCGATACCCACTTGGCAACTCTTCAAGAAAGATGTTGCCAAGCGCATGGCTCACAAGAAACCCTACAACCGCATAAGCAAGGAACAGCAGCTTGATATAATGATTGTCGTTGACCAGATGCTCACCGGCTTCGACTCTAAATACGTCAACACAATCTACATGGATAAGGAACTGACATTCGCCGACCTTATCCAAGCATTTTCACGCACCAACCGCTTGTTCGGGCACGAAAAACGGTTTGGCATTATCAGGTTCTACCGCCGTCCACACCGTATGCAGCGCAATATTGAGGATGCTTTTGAACTCTATGCCCACGGCAAGCCACAGGGAATTTTCGTGCTAAAAATCGGTGAGAATGTAAGCGGCATGAATTTCCACTACACTGAAATCAAGCACATGTTTGAACGTGCGGGTATTGAAAACTTCGCGTCGTTGCCGGAAGACAACACTGTCCGCGCCCGATTCGCAAGAGAATGGAAGGCACTCAACGCCCGGTTGGATGCTGCCAGGATGCAGGGGTTCGTATGGAGCAAGAAGCGTTACAAATATGACGATGCAGAAGGTACGCGTCGCTCCGCGACAATCCAGTTTAACGAACCGACATACCTCACTCTTGCCCAACGATACAAGGAACTGTTCAATCAGACCGGCCCCGGCACTCAACAGCCTCGCGGTGGCGATGTTCCGTTTGAGATCGAGCCTTATCTCACTGAGATAGATACCGGTGTGATTGACTCGGCATATATGAACAGTCGTTTCCAGAAGTATCTCGATGCGTTCTACAGCGATGAACAGCAAGCAACCATCGACGATGTGCTGAAAGAACTGCACGGTTCATTCGCGCACCTTTCGGTAGAAGACCAGAAATATGCAAACATATTCCTGAGCGACATTCAAAGTGGTCGTCTGGAACGTGATGGCATTGACTCGGAGAAGTCGCTTTCGGACTACATTGCCGACTACCGTGCGCAGGCAAAGAATGACCAGATTCATCGCTTTGCTATGGCTATTGGGCTTGATGAGGATAAGCTACGCCATATCCTCAGTCTGCATTTGCCGGAAGACAATCTCAATCGCAGCGGATACTATAAGGGCTTGTATGAAACTCTTGACAAATCGAAAGCTACATTCTTCTTCGAGCGTGTAGAGGGGAAAACAGTACCAGCCTTTATGATACCTGCTAAAGCCGACAAGATGCTCCGCTCCTTCATAATTCGAGGAGGATTCGATATTGACGATTTAATAGAGTATGGTTCAATAAAGCCATACTCTATAGACGACAATACACCAACTTCAATAGCTGCAGAACCATAATATAGAATTATATGTCAGGAGAGACAATGGATAATTTAGTCTGGAAAGACCTATGGTACACAGCTCAAACGGTAAAGGTTTATGAGCTATGTTGTACTCGTTACTCCAACAAAATGAAGCGACGGAATCGCCTTTATGAATGGATTATTATTACGCTTCCACTCATCGGCGCCGCATTATATAAACTTAACCCACTGTTTACCCTTATTGCATCTATTCTTACCGGATTAGAAGCCATACTTGAAAAATTCAAACCATTTCTAACTCAATCAGAAAAAGAGTTGTCTGAATTGCAAGTATTGCAGGGTAAATTTGCAGAGATTTTATCCGATATTGAAGATGGTATTCTTTCATTTAGAGTCGATTCGGCTACCGATTCAGATGTAAAAAACCTTCTCACAAAGAAGAAAAAACAAATCAGCAAACTTTCTCCGCTATTAGATTCCATTGTGAGAAAAGTCCCCGATAACGACCATCTCAATGATGAAGCATTAAATTACTTAAACTCTAAATATAATGTCTGATAAAGGAAGTTCTAAACCCACTGTAAGTGGAACTGCGAAAATTGCTAAAATTCATAGCGAAGTACCCAATATCCGTTTTAGTGCCCCACCTCCACCCCCTAAAAAGAAATGAGCATATACTTTAGAACTATTTAGTTTATATATTTATGAGACAACCAAAGCACATAAATAAACCATCTGATTCTGATACACGAGAAGAGCTGGTTTTGCCACAGATAAAATATGTTGTACCCCCGCCTCCTCCCCAGAAAAATAATGTGACATCTACAACCCCCCCGTGAGGTGCCGAAGATTTAAACTTCGGCATCTCCGCCACATCCTTCCATAAAAAGGCGGCTATCATACGACTAGTTAAGTATATCGCATAATTTGCACATTCACAATTAGATCCAATGGTATATTTCTCTGAAATATTTGGAATTGAAGAGAGCGTTCTTGAAGAGTACGGAGCGCTCAATATTTCGTTACTCAACGATTTGCCATTATTTGTAGATCCATTTTTGCTGTATGCCAGTGAGAAGCCTGAATATCAAGAGCTGCATAATGGGATTATCAAATATCTCTCATTCCTCCGCGAAAAAATGTTCGATGGTCATATTTCTGATGAAAAAATCAAACGTTGGTATAGTTTCCCAGAAGTAAAGCAAGTATGGTTAGGGTATAGTGAAAAAGGGAACAGCGGGGCTGGTTTGGGCGGCAAGTTTGGTCGCTCAATGAGCGAGGCCATTGTCTATGTTTATAAAGACCTCAACAACGAGACTATTACCAACACTTCTCATCTTGAAAAATTAGGTCTTTTCAGATCAGGTGTAGGAAGAGATAACATCAGTGATTTTACTTGCAATCTGATTAAACGGTATTTATTGCGGTATACACAAGAGTTTGCAATAAGAAACCTTGCTGATGAACAAAGAAGACGAATCAATGTGAGCAAGGTATATTTTGACTACAACTTGGAATCTTGGATGCCGGAAGTCTTTGAACTGCCATACTTTAACGGAGACTATATAATTCTTACTCCAACGGACATATTGACTAAAGATGAGAATTGGATTAACTTTAGTGACATGAAAGCAAGTTACTTCCAAAT
>VSPD01000114.1 GCA_009775125.1 Muribaculaceae bacterium
ATGTTAGTATCCGGAATACGCGACTTGAAACCGGGGTTCATATCAAACATCCTTTTCATCTCGTCGGGATACCCTGCAAGAATAAGCATCCAGTCTTGGTTGGACTCATCAGAAAGTGCAGTCAGCAAGGTCTCAATGACAAATTTTCCTGGATCACGTGGGTCATTGGGCTGATAGAGCTGATAAGCTTCGTCAATAAACAGGATGCCACCTTGTGCTTTCTCTATGGCTTCCAAAGTTTTCTCTGACTCGGAGTGGTAGTTTTGTCCAAGGAGTGAGGCTCGTTCACGTACCACTACGTGACCTCTAGAGAGCACACCTGCCTGACGCAGCATTTCTCCAATCAGTTTAGCTACAGTAGTTTTTCCTGTACCCGGTGAACCAAGGAACATCGAGTGCAAGGGTGTGGTAGCTACAGGCAGACCTTTATCTTCTCGCATCTTGTTGAAGCGCATCACTCGTTCATATACGCCCAGCTTATTCTTTACAGAGTGAAGTCCAGTGAGATGGTCAAGCGACAAAACAGGTTTGCATTTAGCCTCACTCACATCTTCCGCCGATTTGTCATCCACAACGGCTTCTTCTGTCGTAGACATTTTTCCCTTCTTCATGTCTTCGAGTTCGGAAGCAATAAATTTATCAATGGCTTCTTCAAGTGGATCAACTCCAGGTGTGGTGTCCGACTCGCCATCTCGTTCAAGGTGTTTATCTAAAAGTGCCTTTGACGCCTGCGGAGAATATTCATCCATAGCCTCGATTTCATGTCCAAACCAAACTCCACGTATATCCTCGTCGTTTACAGTGTCAAAGACGAATCCGGCAATAGGGTATTCCATGCAGAGGAGTTCGGCATAAAACACTCCGTTGATGTCATCGGCTGTCTCGAAAGGACATTCTATGACCCAGCGATTGTCTTTATAGTTTTCTAGATCGCGACAGAATGGTTCCTTGAAGAAAACCTTTACATTCTTCCCATCCGGGTAATAAAGCCTTACTTCAAGCTCCGGCATTACCGACAAAAACCTGCAACATATTTCAGGAGCTACGACGAAACGCACAAGGTATTCATGTGCGTCGATGGTGTTTAACGATTTAAACACATCGCTATTCCACGAAGGTTTGATCCCTCCGTCGCAAATCTGATACCACTCAGTCGGATCGCCCATCGTTGCTTTATCAAGAAGATGGATTACACTCTCGGCAAGGGGCAGTCTTGAGGTTTCATCGCGCACCACAAGTTTATAGGTGTGATCACCAACAATACCTGACGTTTCAGCCGGAAAGTGAATATAACCATCCTTAAAGCCATCGGCTGCAAGATTTATTTTTACCGTTTGAGTGGCGACCTCACATCGTTCGGTCATGTCAACGAGCGTGAAGGAAACATATCTGCGCGCACCTTTATCGAATCGGTCATTGCTAACCTCAAACTTGACGGCAATGCCTGCCAGAAATCTGTCTACGAGGAAATCGTGGCGGTTATCATAGGGAAATTGATAGATGAAACCCAGTTCATCTATCTGGTCGCAGTCATAGACATAGAATTGGATTCTATCTATGGATATTGGTGATTTTCTTTTCATATTCATACAGTTTTAGGAGGAAGGCTTCGGTTGCCTTCCGGGGTTATACTTCATTTTGTTAATCTCAGCCGGAGGCCTACCCCCGGAACCGTACCAACATGTCAATGTACTCCTTGCTCCGATTGCCGTAATTTGGATACGTCAAGACGCACTATGGGCTATCAGGGCATTTCTGCGGTAGAAAAATGTTGGCGGAAAACTATGCGCACCTCATCTCCGCGCCGCCTGGAGGAGCCGCACCGCAAAACTTGCTGTTGTTGAGATTTTGATGCTTCATAGTTGAAAATGAAGTAATAAAACTGTATGAAATTAGTAGCGCCACAATAGGCTTTTACCCATCATGGCGCAAAATTAACAATAAAATTGTAATAATCCAAATTTTGGAGAATAAATCTAAAAATCTAAGTCTAAATCGGTTCGACTCTTTTCATTTTAAACTTTCGTTCATTAGAAATCTAAATACAATAATAAATCACATAATAACGAATGACTAATATTGTTGACTTCGTCATGCCTTTGACAAGAAATGAACAAGAAATTTAATTGCGCTGGCAGAATCTTGTAGCGAACACATTTCCACCGCACTATGCATATATCTATTCGGTAAACTCATATGAGCTGTAGATACGCCGTTCCCAATTAGTTGTATTCGTGAAGTTTCTGTACCTGCTGCTGGGCGATAGCAAGTTGTGTATTGATAAGGAATTGCTTCCATATCTGCTATTGATGCAAGTTGTTTCACAAAAGCAGAATCGTTATCAGGAGTAACGCATAAACCAAATCCTTCATGAAGATTGAAATCGCTTATTGTAGTTTGATTTTTCATGGAAGGAATATCTGTCGCAATCCCAACATCAAGACAAATACATTTACGAGGTCGAAGTCGTTGGCAAGCTATTAAAGCCCCACGACAACCAATCTCTTCTTGAACAGTAAATACTGCCGTAAAATCATTTGGTAGCCCATCTTTTTGTATTAGTCTTGCTATAGTAACTGCTAATATGAATACACTAATTTTATTATCTAAACCTTTTGAGATACAAGAGCGCATACCAATATCGAATCTATGATTGGGCACCACTCCCATGTAATCCCCGATGTTAACATAAGTCATGGCTTCTGTCTTATTTGAAAATCCAAAATCTACCCATAGTGAATCCAATTCAATTACTTTCGCCTTTTCAAGTTCAGGTTGAACGTGTGGAGATGACTTTCCAAATACACCTACTATTTCGCGCGGTTTGTTTGCTATACAAAGCATCGTCCCGGGCATTGTTTGTCTATCCAAACCACCTAAACGGCGTACGTAAATCATTCCAGCATCTGTTATCTTAGTAATTTGAAATCCTACCTCATCAGTATGCGCAGTTATGACAAGACCATCGGTTACTAAATCTTTTTTATAAGCATATAGATTTCCGACGAGGTCATATTCCAAAGCACAAAGATCCTTCAGATAGTTGTATACGGCTTTTGTAGTCTCTTGTTCTGCTCCAGATGGAGAAACTGTATCTAACAAATCATTCAGAAAATTCAGTTCCTTTTCAGAAAACTGACTGGACAACAAATTCAGCATAATAAAGCTAATCTCAAAAGTTATATTTTAGTATTTTAACCATTTAAATCAATCTTCGAGCATTCCCATCTTTTTCTGATTGCTTCAATTCTAAAATTCGATATTTCAGGGACAACTAAAGAAAGATATGCGTTATCCCATTTAATTAAGTATGTTTTATTAAAGAATTAATGCAATGAAATCCATTTTCAAACGTTATTGTCTTACATATACTTATCTCT
>VSPD01000115.1 GCA_009775125.1 Muribaculaceae bacterium
ATGTTGCGGTTGCTCGGCGAGAAACTTGAAAAGGCTGTCCGCGCCCTCATTCAGTTCGCAAGGGTTTTGGCATACAAAACTTTCACACGCGAGCATAAGGAGGCGATTGTGTCATGGCTCGCACTCGATCGTGACAATCCAAAATCAAACGCCCATTTTGTCAAGGTATTCGCCCGACCGTTTCTGACCGACAAGGAATTTGACAAGGGCTGCAAGGAACTCGACCGCCTCACTTCTTCTTTCCCTGCTGTCATGGAGGATCTTGAACAGCCACAACGCAGAGGTATGAGGCGGTGAAATGTTAAATTTGTACCTTTTCAATAAATCACACTCATTTTTATGTTCCTCCACAGGCTAAATCTCAAATATTCTGATTAACTTTGCATATGGTAGTCCTCGGACTATCAAGACATTTCGGAAAAAGAAGAAACGTTATGCGTATCTTGTAAGTGAAAACGTAGGAAATTTTCAATCGAGCAAGGATAGCATAGTGGTTCTCACGCGTATAGCGTGGGCTGCTATTGTTACATCTGCTCAAATGGTTTCCTACGACCTTCACTTAAGACGTGGCATAGTTGGCTCACGTTTCTGCATTATAACTTAACTCTCTCCCATGAGCCAAATGGAGAATTGTAGGAACATATGAAAAAGATTTTGTTTTCATTGTCATTGTTGGTTGGACTGCTTGTAACTTCATGCCGCGATGACAGTACGTTTTTTAACGAGCCATCGCCAATCCGTGCATATGAAACCGATGCTGAGATTTTGGCACAGTTTGTAGATGTAGATAACGCCACAGGTGCGTTTTTCATCAATCCCGATAAGAAAATCAATGCCTCCGATTATGTAGTCAACCGTAGTCGGGAGGAGCTAATGATGGTCAGCTTTGTAAACCGTGACAAGTTCAGCCGAGAAATGGAGGATGTCAATGTAATGATTCGATCTATAAAGCAGTCCGGCATATCAACAGCTATAATCTATTCTACTTATTTGTCAGATAAACTGATTGAAGGTGGTTCATCTGATAACTTTAAGGTTGAGAAGTTGGCTGTGCCTTCAAGAAACGAAACACCACTTGCTCAAATGATAGTGACTTCGGAACGAAACGATGCCAGACAGTTTTATGCACCTCGATATGTTACCATGAATGTATCAGCCAACAGTTCATCAAAATTCTATCTGTATCAGATTTCTTTGGGTGACATCTCAAATCCTGATGCCGGGATATTGGTTGTTGCCGGATTAAATACTCCCCAGCCCAGCCATTCTTACATCATTACAAATAATGGCAATTCCGATTGGCTCTCGGTCAAAGGTATGAATCTTGTCGGTGACGGAACGCTCTCCGTCTCATTTACAGAATGAGAACTATATTTTCCGCCTTATTACTATCCATGTTGATGACATTGTCATCGTGTGAAGGAAAATCCGGCTATCTTGATGATGGTCAACAAGGCACTGTTGCCATGCTCACAGATGTGGAATGGCTAATGGTGTGGGCTGATTACGGCAGTCTTGGTGAGGAAACGTATGAGGCAGAAACAGACATATATAGATTTGAACGTTCCGGTAAAGGATGGTTCGCTAACGGATCATGGACTGATAACAATAAAAAAGATAATATTGGATATTTTCAATGGACTTTTACCACTGAAAACTTTTCAGTAATATGTATGGCTGGATATATTGAAGGATATTGGCTGATAGAAAAACTCACACCGAATGAATTATGGGTCACTTCTGCGCCTCAAGACCCGGTACTTTATCCATCACAAGACAGCAGAAGATACAGGTTCAAGGCTCGCAAAATAAAATAGCCACAAATTCGGTAGTGATATGGCGGTAAGCCTCAATAATATTTGCACTTGTTCATACCTTACTAACTGTATTACAGTAAATTTAGCAAAAATCTCATTGATATTGTTAAATTAAGCCATATTACGCATAGTTATTATGTTATTATGCTGATTATGTGTAGCTTTGTACCTGTCAATGTTAAATACACACATAAAATGAAACGATATATATTTTTATTAAGCATCGTTATTACTTCGCTTTGTGCATACTCACAAGAAGAAATGAATGTTCCACTTGATAACTCACAAGAAACGTCAATATTAACAACTGAATTAAGTGCTGGAAGTGCAACAAATCTACATGTAGAATCTTCAATGGCATCAACTATTACAAGTTCCGCATATTCTGCAAATTCAGCAATGACATTCGATTATAAAAATACTCAGGAATGGGGCAAATATAAGGCACTTCGAGCGGTTGGATGGAGCGCATTTGGCGTAGGCGTTCCTGCAACACTTGTCGGACTTTTCTTGTGTGGTGTAGCTTTGGATGCATCTCCAGCAGCTGGAACAGCAGGTGCGATTGTAACGATATCCGGAGGTGCCCTTACTCTATCAAGTATTCCACTTCTAATTTCAGCCTATCATTATCGTAATAAGGCTAAAAGAATGGCTTTGAATGTTGGTGTCACATCTATCAATGCTCCCTCCATTTCAAATAGAATTGATTATACGCCTGCTTTAAGTTTTGCGCTAAATTTCTGACTTCATACATTTCTTTGAGATACAATGAAATACACAATAAAACGATATTTTTTTAGTTTACTTTGCACCCTTATCACCTCGTTTTGTGCATACTCGCAAGACAACATGATTGTCCCACTTGATAACTCACCAAAAACATTCATATTAACAGACGAGTTAGATTCCGAATATGTAATAAATGCATCTGATAATTCTTCGGCGGTATCATCTTTGACAAGTTATGCAAATACCGCAAATTCAGTGACGAGATTTGATTATAAAAATACGCAGGAATGGAGTAAATACAAGGTTCTTCGTGCTATTGGATGGTCTTCTTTTGGCGTTGGTATCACAGCCACTTTTTACGGACTCATAGGATTAGGATTAAGCCTTAATGATGGAGGTAATGGACATCCATTTATTGCGATAATTGCAACAGGGGGTGCACTGACATTATCCAGTGTCCCAATTCTAATAATTGCAAATAAATATAAGAGGAAGGCAAAAAAGATGGCTCTGAATATTGGTGTCTCATCTATCAACACCCCCTCCATTTCAAATAGAATTGATTATACACCTGCTTTAAGCCTTGCACTGAATTTCTGACATATGATTTATAGTAATATCTTAACGGTTACCCTCACACGGTAGCCGTTTTTTGTGTCTTTTGTCCCCCTTTTGTACCATACGGCTGTAACAGTCTCATTTTATGGCTTGAAAATACTTGGAATCCAATTATTCGGATATGGGGATGTTGCTTTGGTAGGCTTCTACAA
>VSPD01000012.1 GCA_009775125.1 Muribaculaceae bacterium
GTGTCGGCGCGCAGGCCGGCGGGGAGGGGCGCCGACGCGGGGGCGTCGGGGTTGAGCAGGATGCAGAAGCCTCCGTCGGAGGGGAGGGTGTGGGTCTCGCCTCGGCGGATTATGTCGCCGCAATAGAAGTTGAGGGTGTAGTAGCGCATGAGCGTGTCGGGGATAAGCGAATACACCGGTCCGACGGTTGCGGCGGCTTTCATCACCTCCGGAACGGCGTCGCGGTCGCTCTTGGGATTTAGAATCATCGGAGCGAAAACGGCGTTGTAGCTCAAATACAGGAGGGCTATCGATGTCAGCACCGATGCCTGCGCATGTTTCCGGCGCGCCATCCACCATATGCCGGCCGCTACGGGCAGCAGGGCTATCGGGATGCGCCACAGCGGCACGCTGTCGAGAGTGAGATGCCCTATCGTGTGTCCTTGCAATGCCAGGGCGCAGAGCGGGGCCGCGGCGGCAAGAACGGCTGCCGTCCATGCGCTTGCCCGCAGCAGAAGGCGGGCGCGAGGCGACGTGAGGATAAGAGCGATGCCGTAGGCTATGAACGGGTAGGCAGGGAGCAGGTAGACGCTGCGCTTGCTCGCGGGGATGCAGTAGAAGATGACGACGGTGAGGGCTACGGTGGCGGCGAAGATGCTCTCGCGGCTCCAGCCCCGTAGGGTGTAGCGCGCGCTTTTGAAGCTGCCGAGCCACACGAGCGTCCAAGGCAACATGCCGGCCACGAGGGTTATGATGTTGTAATACCACGGGTTTATGTGGCTGTCATACGACATAGTGCCTGTAAGCCGTCCGATGTTTTCCTCCCATGCCAGGCGCAGGAAAGCCTCGCCTCCGCGGGCATAGGCGGCATAGTACCACATCGCCGGTATGATCATCGACGCCAGGCAGAGGGCGCCGAGCCATGCCGCGGTCTTGAAAAAATTGTCGCGCATAATCAGGCAGAATATGCCCATGGCCAGGCAGGGAAGCAATGCTCCCACCGGGCCTTTTGTGAGCACGGCTCCGCTAAGGAGCAGCACTGTGCCGACAGCGCGGAGTGTGGAAAATTTCTCGCGCAAGAGGTACATCTGATATAGCCCGACGACTATGCAGGCCGTGAGCACCATGTCGACACGGCAGGCCACTGCCGCGCGCAACACTTCAAACGATGTGAGCGTAACCGCGGCCATCACGGCGGCGAAACGCATCCCTCGGCGACGTGCAAAAAATCCGAAGCCTGCGGCAATCATGGCCACAGCCGCGAGCGCCGACGGAAGCCGCGACGTGAATTCATTTACCACGCCTCCGTTGAGCAGCAGCGAGAAACTCGCGATGAGCCATGCAAGGAAAGGCGGCTTGTAGGGGATGTCGGCACCGTAGCTCACGGGCAGAATCCAGTCGCCCGACTCGAGCATCGACACGGCCACGATGGCCTCGCGCGGCTCGCCTTTGGTGTTGAACAGCGTCTCGCCGAGCCAGGGCACAAGCACGGCCGCGCACAGCGCCGCCACGAGCCACACGGCCCGACGCAGAGTCAAATCCGACAGTGCCCGCGCTATTTTTTGCCCGCTTTCCATTTGGCTTCAAGTCTCGGAATCATAATCGAGCACATGGCCTGCACCACGCCTCCGGCAAGCGTGAATGCCAGCGCGTCGCGCACGGTGCCGTGGTCGTAGAACAGGAAGAAGGCGCCGGCGCAGAAGAAAATGGCGCTCCATTTTTCGAGACGGCGCATCCGGCGCAGACGTGTGGGCTCGCCGGCAGGAGCTTTTACGCCTATGAGGCGGGCGATAAGAGCGATGGCCGCGCCGGCGGCGTATATATAACGGAAGGGCGTAAAATCCAAACCCTTGAAAAGCGGCAGCATTATGCCCGCGGCTATAAGCAGCAGGCCGAGCGACGCCAGCAATTCTACAATTTTGTTTCTTTTCATAAAATCAGTTATAAAAACATTGACAAAATTACATAAAACTTTTGATTTTTGCGTAACTTTGCAGCCGAATTAAGAGTGTGTCCAATATTTGACAGATGGAATCGCAAATTTCTGAAAATGTTTATTACATCGGTGTGAACGACCGCACTACCGCCCGTTTCGAGGGCTTGTGGCCCATTCCTCAGGGTGTAAGTTATAACTCATATCTTGTCGTAGGCGAAGACAAAACGGCTATAATCGACGGCGTGGAAACGTCGCATGCCCTCGAGCAAATAGATACAATCCGCCGTATCCTTGGCGACCGTCGCCCCGACTATCTCGTGATAAACCACATGGAGCCCGACCATTCCGGGTCAATAGCCATGCTCCGCAATGCTTTCCCCGGCCTTACGGTTGTAGGAAACGCAACGACACTTTCGATGGTGAAAGGCTACTACGGAATCGATTGCGACACCCTGACGGTGAAAGACGGCGACAGCATCGCCTTAGGGAGCGGCACCACGTTGAGATTTTACCTCACCCCCATGGTGCACTGGCCCGAGACAATGATGACACATGCCGAGGAGGCTAAAACTCTTTTCACAGGCGACGCTTTCGGATGCTTCGGCGCGCTCAACGGAGCGGTGGTCGACACCGACATGGATGTCGAGCCCTATTTCCCCGAGATGGTGCGCTATTACAGCAATATCGTTGGAAAATACGGCCGTTTCGTCAAGAAAGCCATCGAGCATGTCGGAGGCCTTGGTTTCGAAACAATATGCTCCACCCACGGCCCGGTGTGGCGCGAGCATCTCGGCAGGGTGGTGGACCTGTACTCTGCCATGGCCGCATACGAGCCGCTCGACGAAGGCGCAACGATAATCTACGGGTCGATGTACGGCAACACCGCACGCATGGCCGAGGCCGTGGCCCAAGGCCTTGCCCAAAGCGGAGTCCGCAATATAGCCATGCACGATGTATCGGTGTCTGATGCAAGTTACATCATAGCCGACATATTCCGCCACCGCCGCATAGTCCTGGCCGCGCCCACCTATTCCGACGGGCTCTTCCCGCTCATGGCCGCTATAATCGAGGCCATGGCCATACGAGGGGTGTCAAACCGAAAAGTTGCACTCGTCGGTTCATACACATGGGCTCCTAAAGCCCTCAAAACCATGACCGAATCCCTCTCCGGCAGCAATGTCGAGATTGTCGGCGACGGTCTTTCCGTAAAGCAAGCCCCCGACGCCGACTCGCTCGAAGCCTGCCGTGAACTCGGCCGCCTTCTCGGCAAGTAATAGGCAAAAGATATGAAACGCAGCTTATTGGCTCTTGCGGCGGGAACATTCGCGCTGGGCATAGCCGAATTTGGCATGATGGGAATACTCGGCGATGTGGCCAAGGGAATTGGAGTCGACATTGTAAAGGCCGGACATTTTATTTCGGCCTATTCGCTTGGCGTGGCCATTGGCGCGCCCGGCCTCGTCGTGCTAAGGAACATGCCCTTGCGCCGCCTGCTTCTGCTGCTTGTGGCGATAATAGCGATAGGGAACCTATGTGCCGCGCTGTCGTTCAATTTCACCACACTGCTTATATCCCGGTTCATATCCGGACTTCCTCACGGCGCGTTTTTCGGCGCCGGAGCCATAGTATGCTCCAAATTGGCCGATCAAGGCAAAGGTGCATCCGCGGTGGCCGTAATGGTCGGAGGCATGACCGTGGCCAACGTGATAGGCGTGCCCGGCGCAACATTCATCAGCAATGTCCTCTCGTGGAGAATAACCTTTGCCGTGATAGCCGTGCTCGGCGTTGTGGCATGGATAGGAATACGGTGCTGGGTGCCGGTATTGAGCCCGCTGCCCAACCCCGGAGGCGTGAAAGGCGAATTCCGCTTCCTCAAAAACGCCGCGCCGTGGCTTATCTACGGAGGCGTGTTCTTCGGGCAGGCGAGCGTTTACTGCTGGTTAAGCTACATAGAGCCAATAATGACCCGTGTGAGCGGATATTCCGCGGCCGACATGACATGGATAATGATGCTCGTCGGCGCCGGAATGGTAATCGGAAATATGGCTGCCGGAAAACTTGCCGACCGCTACGGCGTGTCGAAAGTGTGCGGCGGGGCGGCATTTGCTGCCATGCTTATAATGGTAGCATTCTACTTCGCGGCATCCGACAAGACAGTATCCGCTATCCTGTCCTTCCTTGCCCCCGCCATGCTCTTTGCCATAGGCGGACCGTTGCAATACGCCATCGTGAAATTTGCCAAAGGCGGCGAAATGCTCGGCGGCGCCGGCATCCAGATAGCGTTCAACGTCTCCAACGCCTGCGCCGCCGCACTCGGAGGCATGGTGATAAACATGGGCTTCGGCATGGCCTCCCCCTCCTTGGCCGGCGCGCCCCTCGCCCTCGTCGGCGCCTTCATGCTCTACCTCCTCCACAAAAAATACCGCGCCACCCCCGGCGTGTAATCCCTTCCCGTCAAAATACAGGTCATGCGGTGATAAACAGCAATTGGCCCGGCACGGGTGATTTTTCAGCCGCATAATACTCCGATTCTACGGTCATGAGCTGCTGCGGAGTGGAGATAGAATCCGTTATTATCTGTCGCAAAAGTTTTCCGCGCAAAATTTTCAAACGATTAGAATTTGGCGTTTTCATTGCTCCGCCGGGCTGTACCTCTTTGAAATCAACAGTCCATACTTTGGCCTTCTTTTCCACGCGGCTCCAATCAATGCACCGTGAAGCGTCTCCGGGGAGCAGATTCAGCACATCATAATCTCCTTCGTTCTCAATCCAAGAAATCAAGCAATCGGTCACTTTTTGCGTCCAAAAAGCGGCAAGCGGCCGGACGTCGGGGGCCAATTGACACGAAAAGTCAAGTCTATACGATTTTATTATATCGTCCGGACGCAACAGCCCGTAAAGCGACGATACAATGCCGACCGACCGGTTGGTTCTCTCCCTCTCCATCACGCTTAGCGAAGAATAATCAAAAGCCTTGAACACAACGCCCGTAAAAGCCTCGATGGCTGCGCACCCCGTCTCCTTATAAGGAAAATCATAAATCATCTGCCGCAATTTGCGAGCCATAGGGACGCTTATCTTCACTTTTGCGGCAAGTTCATCGATGCTCATCGACTCCATGCTGCACATAATATCACAGGCCAAAGATTCAAGCACAGGCCTGTGATTCTCCAAAAACCGGGGCGATACCTGCCCTGTGCAAGGAGCCATACTTTTCGATTCAGCTATCAATACAATCATAAAACACGATAAAATATAAAAAAATAGTATTGAATTATTCTTACTGTCGTACCATACGCTATGGCGCTATAAGAAGAGTTCCATGGTGAATGGAATTGGGCGACCGGAAAAATCGCGCATCAGTTTGTTGAAAGTGGCGTTGTTTTCGTGGCTGCATTCTCCCTCGCTGTGCCTTGATTAAACACATCGCTAAACCGGCTTCCATTGAACCGCTCTATCGTTGCCGGTTCAAGTTCGTCTATGGTAATCGGAGCCAAATTGCGCCTGATGATGTTATTGAAATAGGTTGACGGCGTTTCTTGAGTAATATTCTCATCCATGTAAAAATAACGCGCTGATAATAAAAATATTGCCTGACCGCAGAAATACATCCGCCGTCAGGCAATCAACTGTGCGTAGAGGGCCGGGCTCTAACTCTTAATCCACTTTCTTGACGTAAAAAAACTCTATCAAAAGACCACCGGACTGTTATTCGACAAATGGCATCATTGCGACTTTTTTGACACAGCCCCATTTGATTGACAAAACCGGCTTCCGGCATGAGCCGGAAGCCGGTTACAATAAAACTGGTTAATGTAAAATCAATATGGCAATTGATTATTATCTGCTAATGATGATCTTACGGCCATTCTTGATGTAGATGCCTGAGGGAAGAACGGAAGCATCAGAAACCTTGATGCCCTCTATTGTATAAATTGCATCGACAGCATCCTCAATCGAAATCTCCTCGACCGACGCGCCGATTTCTTTGGAAACCTTTACCATTGTATTACCGTCAACATCAAAGATGTAACGTCCATCCTCCGCAGGAGTCAGAGCAACATCATTAACCTTTACCGACGCATATTTTGCAGCGAACGACACCTGTGTGCCCACAAGGCATCTCAGACCATTTGCAGGCTCGAAAGCCGCCACAATGTCATGTAAAGCGTCTTCAACGGCAATACCGTCCTCAATATCAAATGTCACATCGCACTCAGCGGGGGCTCCTCTGAAGAATATTTTCAGTACGTCCCCATTCTCAAGATCATTAAGATCGAACTGGAATGATCCGGTATAAAGCGGACTCTGAAGCACATTGTTCAGATATAACTGAGCATCAGACGTGTCGTAGTACCAGCTATTGCCGACAATGCCGACACTCGCAAGTTCATCGAGTGCATACTCTCGAACGTTGTAACCGTTGTGAAGGCCAACCACAGCAGACCTTCCGACAGTGATGCTGAAGTTGCTCCACATGTCGATGTCAGTAACATAGATTGCAATCTTCTGGTCGCGCTCTATCTTGCTTGCGGTGATTCTGATTTCATCATCTTCTCCAACTGAAAGAAGATAGAAGCCGGCATAGTCATCAAACTTCACATTTTCTCCATTCTGCACAACCTGCTCCAATACATAGCCGTCGGCTGCGGTAAGAGCCAGATAGGGATTGGCTGCATTGACCTCTATTGTATTAGAACCATCCACAAGTTTGATAAGATTAGCCTCCACACCGGTCTGCTGTCCCTTATAAAGAAGAGCGGCGGCACCAATGTTGATATCGACAGAACATTCCACCATACGGTTTTTGACTGCGTCGACCAGTATATCGGCCGGACCTGTAACATATGTTGAATAAGTATCTGTGTAACCCATATACGGATGATTCGAATTATAGGCGAAATCAGTCAACTGATAGTCCGACTTGTTGAGTGTGATTTCAATTTTGCTTCCGAGCTTGACAGTGAAATTATCATAATCGGGATTCTCTACTGGCTCGCCATTGATTTTTATCTGCGATATGCATCCACGTCCATCGTTTCTAAAATCGAAAGTCAAGGGAACCGATTCGTCGGGGTAATCGGCAGTTATGGTCACAACCATACCCTCCTCTATGTCAAATTCCCAATCGCCGCTTGAAAACTGCTTTGGGGCAACCGATCCGGTTGTCTCGATTTTATATATCGGAGCCTCACCCCAGGGGCCTGCAACGGATGCATAGCTCATGATTCCCGGCAAGAACTCAACCGTATTCTCACCGGCTTTGAGGCCGGTTACAACCTTACCCTTAGGTTCGAGTGTCATATCAACACGCTCCGGGTTATCAATAAATACAGTAAAAGAACTTTGGGGCAGGTCCGACATTTTTATGGCGGTAATATCCATTGTGAACGTATCAATGCCATAGTCATCGTTCATGTTCATCTCGACCACGGTAGGATTTTCCATGGTCTGGCCGTTTTGCACGACCTTCTGAATGACAGCATCAGAGGCCGGGGTGACGAAAACATAGTTGTATCCACTCAGATTCTCGAACCTGTTCTCACCCTCCACGAGAGGTTTCGAAACATAGTTTACCATGAAATTGACCAACGAAGGGTCATTTACGGTCACCACAAGATCGTAAGCGCGGAGACCGCTGACACCTGCCAGCATAAGCAGCATGGTCATAATAGAACGTAATAAATTCTTCATTTGGGGGGATTTTAATTGTTTATGATGTAAAGAGGGCATCTTGCGCATGAAAGGCAAGATGCCCTCAGTCAGAGTAAACAGCAGGTTAGTTAAGAATCAATTTATAAGAAACCGACTGTCCGTTCAGCAACGTGAGACACCCGATATAAGCGCCCTTGGGCAGTCCGGCTGCATCAATGCGGGCAGACTTGACTTCTGTGTCAAAAACACTCTGGCCATCAATCGAGAAGAGTGTGAATCTGTTCACCTGTTCCCATCCGGAGATTTCAATAAATGTTGAGAATGTGTTGAGGCTGACCCCTATGATAGTTTCAGAGATATTGCCGGCACCCGAAGTATCGAATGATATTTCCGCAGGCAGAGAATCTCCCGACTTATAAACAGCGTAGACAGCGGCGTTATGCTTGCCGGCGGCGGGGGCTTCGAAAGTTATTTCATGGCCTGCAATATCGGTATCTACTACTTTCCCGTCAAGTTCCACGCGATAGCACAATTCTCTTGATGGCGCAAGAGCCGGAGCCGAGAACCAATCGGCAGTCTTGGGAGAGTAATCGTTCCGGTCTATATAGCCAAGGTCTTGACCCTTCACCCGGATCATCGGCGCATAACGATTATTGGCAGTTCCGAAATTATCCACCCAGAGACCGGCAGGCACACCGGCGTCGGGTTGTCCCTGGAATGTGAACTCTGATGTAGTCCAGAACTGACCCGGACGCAGACCTGAATCTGCGGAAATGCCACCGACTGCAAGACCAAGGAAACCGCCGTCGCAGCTTACACCAACATAGAAACCATTGGGTGCTTCAACCTCTTTCGGGAATATATAGGAATTCCAGCCACCGTCAACATTCGGCGCCCCTTCGACTCCGGCCAATATATCGGATGTAGGGCGACCGTTCTCATCAAGTGCAAGAACATATACATTTACTGTAGGATGCGGATTGTTGGTATTGTCGGTGTACCAGCTCACCTCCTCAATCACTGCATTATTATTGAAGGCAACACCGATAAGGCTTGTCTTATTACCCTGGTCGAATCCGAGTTTGTCAACAACAATGCCATCATCATACCCGAATTCATCAAGCGGTACATTCCATTTAAGAGTGATTTTTTCATCAGATATCTCATGCGAGAGATTTGCAGGAGCATTGCGTATTTCACTGATTGTTACCGACTCATTGATATCCTTGCTCACGGTCAGAGGTCTGTAACACGGCACATACCCCGCAGTCTCTATTGCGAAGTCATAGGCTTCATCGCGGTCATAAACCGCCGGGAAGACAAGCATACCTTCCGCATCTGAAACAGCCTTGTAATTGGCATATCCAATCAGACGGCCATCCAAGCCTGCGAGAGCGTTACCCTTCTCGTCGGTCAATGCGAATTTGACCTCATGACGGGAAGAGACAGCAAGATTGATATCGGCAGTTGAGACTGTGCCCTTTTCGACAGCAACCTTGACACCGGTCTCGCTGTCATGGCCATATGCATCGACTGCAAGAGCAACTTCTCCAAGGGCGACACGGTCGAGCGAATAAGTACCCGCAGCATCTGTCACGGCAAAATAAGATGTACCCTCAAGTAAGACGCGGGCGTTTGCGACAGGACCATTCTCGTCAGTGACCTTACCCTTTATTGTGCCGTAATTATCATTCTTGGTCCAATGGAAGTTTACTATGGCAATCTCTCCGGCAGGGGTGCCCTGTCCCGGATTCATAGGGTCAATCTCCTGCTTGTCATCGGTCAGGCTGATAGCGCAATCTGCCACACGTGGGTCATTTGTGGCATAGAACATTTTGAAGGGAAAGAAGTTTGTGGTGTTCTTTACAATGTAGACCACAATATTATGCCCTTTCCATTCAAAGGGGGTCTCGAAAGGAATATCAAATTCAACTTCCCCCTTAGGCAGATCCACAGCACCAGAATATACATGAGTCAGAGCGGACGGATCTACAAATTTACCATCGGAAAAGTTGTTACGGTCGGTCTCTCCAATCCATACATCAATTGATGGTGAGACAAAATCAGCATCATTCTTCATTGTGAAACTGATGCCTTGAAGAGTTCCATGCGACGCATTTACATCATTGGCATAGTAGAGAGTCTGCACCGCGCAATTCTTGAAGTAGTAATTCACAGGCGACTGCACTCCATAGCCGGTTGCCCCGGTATTGAAACCGGAGGGCATAATCCGGTCCTGTGAGTCGGCCACTACACCAATCTGACGTTCCACTGAACTATTATTGTCGATGTTGCAATCTGCTGCATATTCCACAACCGCGTGCATTCTGAAAGAAGCAGCCTCAGCGGGAGTCATTTCGAGAGAAACACTTGCCGATTCTCCCTTTGCTATTTCAGTTCCGGATGTTGAAGCAAGTTCTTTTCCGGTGTCATCAAGAAGTCGTACTTTATAATCAGATGCCGCGACCTTATCGGTTCCCAGATTTCGGAGATTCAACGTATATGAGGCTTTCTTTCCTGCTTTAAGAATACCGGGGCCGAAGAGAGTTCCGGCCTCGATGTCATGAGGCTCAGCAGAGCCTATTTCCACATTGTCAATCAGGATGCCATAGTCATCGACCATGAACTGCCGACTTTTTTCAACCTCAATCTTAATCTGACACACTTTGTCCTTATACGCGGGAACAGGTATGACCACATTAGCGAAATCATAGGAGAGGACATGCTTCATATTCCCATCTTCAGGCGCTATGCGGTAAACGCGCTCGAATGTCTTTCCATAGTCTTCCGACACATAGACATTGATTTTGACATATTCAGGGCGCGTAGGCATTGTATTGGAATCCGCACCCGATATGTCATATTTCTGAGCTTTGTAGGCGAAGGCAATCATTGGATCCGCACCCATATTGATATAATGGGAATATATATCGCATGTGTAGATAGTCCAGTTCTCCAGGCATGCGGAACCGTTAACTCCCTTTGATGGATGAAAATAAAAATCAGTAAGATTCCAACCTGACGGAGTGCCTTTCTCAAAGTCCTCATACCAATAAGAACTTACTACACTTTCGGTGACGTTTCCACGGCAATTTACGGTAACCGTCGGGTTCAGAGGATCATTGGTCTTGATTTTTATAAAACCCTCATATGCACCGACCTTCTTTGAGGTAAGACGCACCTTGACCGTATCTGCCGTGCGTCCCTCGACTGTTGCGGGCATCTGCACTATCTCAAGTTCCGGACTCGATTCGTCGGCCTCAAGAGTGAGCGTGGCAGAGCCAATGTTATTAATTGTCAATTCCGCAAAAGCCTCATCTTCAGCAGATGTCTTGTCTGGGAAATCAAGGGTGGATGAGCCGTAGAACCGCGGAGCAGATTCGGAAACCATCACGTCATCGACAGCGGTTATATAACTGCGCGGACCGGCAACCGTATGGAAGCCGATATTATAGTCACCCGTCTCGTCCGGTGTAACGGGACGATTATAGATAATCCAGTTGCCTATTGAACGACCCTCTGTCATGAGTTCGTCGGTCATTGCCTCAGGATTGGCTCCCATGCCAAGATTGACAGAGAATGTGGAGACAACCGTAGAGGCAGCCTGCGGTTTGTAGACAGAGAAAAAGACATCATAAGTCTTTCCGGCCTCCATGTGTATTGCGGGAGTGAACATCCAACTGTCTATCGCATAGTCCTGGCCCATCAGAATGGCATACTTTGTACCGGATGTCCCGGGCATCGCATCAGTTGAGCCCTGCACTCCGAGAGTGGCCCCCAGCCAATGGCTGTCATCATATCCGGGCGTCGCAACGGTTGTCCATCCCTCCGGAAGAGGATAGGAGCCGCTCGCCGGCACATCTTCAAAATCCTCCGCAAAAATGTACGGAGCAACAATCCGGGTCTTGGCTTGGGTGGTCTGACGGTCAGATACTCCATCTGCGGACTTGATCAGCTCAAGAGTCTCGCGTGGAGTTACCTTCAGCGGCACAAGTGCGGTAGCCGCAACAGTTCCGGCAACCGCAAGCACCAGAGAGGCATAAAGAATCTGTTTCATGTTTTAGATTATTGTTATGGAAACCGTACTGAGATTATTCAACCCAACAGGTATCCGAATTAAACCTACAACAAAAATAGCCTCAATTTCAATAGGCCGGAAGCATTTGGCACGTCAGTTTGTCTATATTCTTTGTTTAGATACAATATTTGACATCAAGTCATGAATTCAGTTGTTATGATTCATGAATTTGAACATTTATTATGCTGTATATCTGTGATATAATGTAGTATGTGCAAATCTGTTACTTCCTGCCGCTGCGTGCCATCTGCAAGTACTCACGCGGACTCAGACCTGTAGATTTTTTAAAGATTGTACTGAAATTTGTGCGTGACTTGAAGCCACATTCAGTTGCAATGCTCTCTATTGTATATGTTCTTTCACCGGCTTCTTCCCTGAGGCGTCGGCAAGCCTCCCCAACCCGGTATCCGTTAACCATTGAAGGGAAAGATTTTCCCAGACAACGATTGATTGCATAGGAGACATATTTGGTATTGCTGCCGACAAGATCCGCCAGGTCCCTCACAGAAAATGAAGGGTGAAGAAATGGTCTTTTCTCATTCATGACCTTCTCTATCATCCGGAAGATTTTCTCTGCTTGTTCATCGGCAATTGGCTGATTCGATGAATCTTCTACTGATTCTTCTTCACAATCCTTATTTTCGCTCGAAATCTGACCGTCAAATTCAGTCTCGCCAGAATCATGGTCATGCGTTTTTCTATAAAGAACTTCCATTGCCTCACGTAGACGCTTGTTCTGCATCCATATCCATACGCCGGCTGCCGAAAGTACCAACACCACAAGTCCAAGTATCCATGCAAGACGCTCTCGGCTGAGGCGTAATTCCTTCTCTGCCGCCAGATTGTTTTCCACCCTGTTAATCTTTTGGGCCGACTGCAATTCAAGGATCTTTCCAAACTCCTTGGCAGAAAACTGTGAATCTTTTAATTCCACATACTTGAGACGCTCCTCATATTCGCGGACTGGCTGCCCGGTAGCCCGGTAACAATCAGCTTTCAATTCACAAAGAGCCATGTATGTATCAGCCTGCTTCGATCCGCCACAAAGCACCGACACAGTATCGAGGCACTCGATAGCCTGTTCATATTTACCCGCGAGCATGAGAGTGCGTGCCAGATGGTTATAAGATATCATGCGGTAGCGGTCGCTATTCTTGAGCGAGTCTGCAAGGGCTATCGCTTCATTAAAATAGCCTATGGCCTCGGGGATGCTGTCACCGACAGCTGCCCTCATTCCGAGTCCTGTCCTGACGACATAACGGCTCCAGTTGTCGTCAGGAAGCCGGGCTCCAAGAAGCCGCTCCATGGCAGAAACGGCCTTGCCCTTATCGTCAACTTCGAAACAATAATTGAGAATGTTTAAAGTGGATGAACGCAATACGTCCCATTCACCGGTGCGGAGTCCTCCCTCGGCAGCCATGTCGAGATATTCTATGGCACGCTCATTGTCATTGAAATAGTGGAATATACTTGCAATATTATTGTAGACTCTGGCTTTTATACTGTCGTTTCCGATTTGCTCCGCAGTCAGGAAACTGTTTACGGATTCGGGATAATTACCCTGAAGGAAATAAATGACGCCTGCCGTATTGTATGCTTCGGCCGATAAATTACGGTGGCTCACCGAATCAGAGGTGGCAAGCATCACCCCTACTCGTACAAAAGAATTCAAGGCAGAGTCCGGCATACCCGAAGCATACGCGCTGCGGGCCTGACTAAACAACTTCATCGCCTCATCGTAGTCGGAACTGCATGTGTCATTATGATCACAGGACAACATGCCCAGTATAATGAATATACTTAATATGAATAGTGTGATTTTCTTCAAGATAACTCAGAAAATATGTAGACCATTGTTGCGTGCATCGCAGCAATTTCAGTCCTGCAAATATAACCAAAATTATAACTATTTTCCAAAAAAAATTATTTACACCGGATTTGCGCTGAGTTTCAAAAAATATTTTGTGATTCGGGAAACATTCTGTAATCAGTCTGAGACGGTCAAAAGTAATATCCCCCAAATAGTCAAATTGCCTTATATTAAAATATTATTTAGTTATTTAGGCCATAATGCCCAATCAATACTCTTCTTCTTTGTTAATACGCGGCAGCGCGAAATCTTCCGAAGAAGAGAACACAACTGAAAACTGGCTGAAATCAAGTATTCACGAGTATGGAAAAATTGCGTGCATTTTAGACAAACATACACGATTCTGCGAGATGAAGCAAATTTGTAATATTCGGGTTATAAGCAATATCGAAGGTTTGCATTTCTTTGACCAAATCACAAAAAATCAATCGGAGAAACAAACGCGAGGTTGTTTATCCGATTGATTGTCTTTTGCTTATGTCGCCCGTGGCGATTAGTATTCTTCTTCGTTGAAGAAGAAGTCTTCTTTGGAGGGGTAGTCGGGCCAGATGTCTTCGATGCATTCGTAGGTCTCGCCTTCGTCTTCCATTTCCTGAAGGTTTTCGATTACTTCGAGGGGGGCGCCGGAGCGCTGGGCATAGTCGATGAGCTCGTCTTTTGTGGCGGGCCAGGGGGCGTCTTCAAGTTTGGATGCGAGCTCGAGTGTCCAGTATACGTTGGATTGTTTGTTGTACATAGTCGTTCGATTGGGTTAGAGGTGAGTGGAGAGGGTGTCTCCGTTTTTCGAGGCGCAAAGATAATGTTTTAGTTTGAATTGGCCAAATTAAATTTTGTTAATTTTTTGTATTGTCGGGTTCCCAATAGATTTCGGGTGCCCCGGTGGCCACGCAGCAATGACGAGCTACGATGAAGAGGTAGTCGGAGAGGCGGTTGACGTAGGCCACGGTTTCGGGGGCTACGCTGATGCCGGCATCGGCGAGGGCGAGGATGCGTCGCTCGGCCCGGCGGCATACTGTGCGGGCCACGTGGGCCTGGGCCGCGGCGGGTGTGCCTCCGGGCAGGATGAAGCGGTTGTGGCGCGGAAGGGTGGCGTCGAGCCGGTCGATGTGTGTTTCGAGCGCGGCGATGTCGGCGGGGGTGATGCCTCGGGGTTGGTATTTTGATTCGGGTTCGGTGGCGAGTTGCGCGCCGAGGTCGAAGAGCCGGTGCTGCGCTGTGAGGAGCGTGTCGGCTGTGGTGTTGTCGGGGACGCCGAAGGCCAGGAGCAGGCCGATGGCTGAGTTGAGTTCGTCGACGGTGCCGTATGCTTCGAGACGTGGAGCGGTCTTGGCCACGCGTGTGCCTCCGACGAGTGATGTGGTGCCGGCATCGCCGGTGCGGGTATATATTTTCATGGCAGTTGGTTGAGGAAGCGGGTGATTGTGTCGAGGACGGCGGGGTCGATGTCGCCCGTGAGGGTGGGGTATTCTGCGGGCAGGCCCGTCTTGGCCGAAAGCATCAGGTGGTTGATGCCGGGGAGGGTGACTGTTGTGGCGCGGGGATTGAGGCGTGAGATTATGTCCTGGTTTTCGGGTATGACCTGGGTGTCGAGTGCGCCGCCGACGGCGAGCCAGGGTATTGTGACGGCGCGTATGTCGGCCTCGGGGTTGTAGCGGAGCATGGCGCGGTACCACGGCGAGCACATGGCGTCGATTTCGGCCATGGCTTTTTGGCGCAGTTCGGGCATTTCGGCCACCAATGGCTGACTTTTTACGATGTCGGCATATAGCGATGATTTGAGCAGCACGGCCGGTAGGTCGGATTTGAGCATGTCGTAGCGCCGGCGCAGTTCGGGCTCGAGGGTGTTCCATTGGCTTTCGGCGCCCATTCCGCGGAGCATGGCGCGGCCCTGGGTAAGTATTATTGAGTCGCCTGTCATGGCCGGTGTGCCGAGGGTGATGATGAAGCGGCAGCGTGGGTCGGCGGCGTTGCGTATCGCTATTGTGGCTCCTTCGGAGTGGCCTATGTATCCTGCGGGGATGCCGTGGCCGCATATGGAGTCGAGCGCGGCGAGGACTGCTGCGGCATCGGCGGCGAAGGTGTCGGTGGTTTCCGTGCCGCGCAGTGGCGACGATTGGCCGGCTCCGCGGTCGTCGTAGCGGAGCACGGCGTAGCCGTTTTCGGCAAGATGCCGGGCTATGGCGCGGAATGGCTTGTGTCCCATTATGGTTTCGTCGCGGTCCTGGGCTCCGCTGCCTGATACGAGCACTGCGGCAGCGCGTGGCTTGGCATGTGCGGGCATTGTGAGGGTGGCGGCGAGCGTGGCTCCGGGTGTGTCAATCGCGATGTCGATTGAATCGACAGCCGTCTGTGCCTTCGCGGGTAGGAAGGCGCAGACGGCTGTTATGGCTGTGAGCGTTGTTTTGGCTATTATGTCATGCATACATGGCCGCGATCTCTTTTGCATAGTGGCGGTTGATTACGGGTCGCCGAATTTTCAGGGTGTTTGTCAATTCGCCCGACTCAATGGTGAATTCTTTGGGAAGCAGGGTGAATTTTTTGATTTTTTCAAATCCGGCGAGGCCTTTTTGCAGTTCTTCGATGCGCTCCGATATCATTTTTATGATTTCGGAGTTGCGCACCAGGTCGTCGAGCGACTTGAAGGATATTTTATGCTTCCGGGCATATTCTTTCAAGGCTTCGAAGGCGGGGATTATGATGGCGGTGACGTATTTTTTCGATTCGCCGATCACGGCCACTTGCTCGATGAAACGGTCTTCGCCGAGGCGGCTTTCGAGCACTTGCGGCGCGATGTATTTTCCGTTGGAAGTCTTGAAAAGGTCTTTTATACGTTCGGTGAGCACGAGGTCGCCTTCGGGGCCGATGTATCCGGCGTCGCCGGTGCGGAACCAGCCGTCTTCGGTAAATGCCTCTGCGGTGGCTTCGGGTTTGTTGTGATAGCAGCGCATCACGGTGGGGCCTTTTACGAGGATTTCGCCTTCGTTGCCTATTTTGAGTTGCAGCTGCGGCATGAGCGTGCCTACCGAGCCGATAACATAGTTGACTGTCGGGAAGCAAGTCACGGTGGCGGTCGTTTCCGACAGGCCGTAGCCTACCATCACGTTTATGCCTATCGAGTGGAAGAATTCCACGATTTTAGGCGAGATGGGAGCGCCGGCGGTGGGGAATATGTTGCCGTTGTTCACGCCCACGGCGCATCGCAGCGGGGTGAATACTTTTTTGTCGAAGAAGCGGTAAAGCGATTCGAGCCACCAGGGAGCCTTGCGTCCGAGGCGGGCGTAATCGAGATTGCGGCGGCGTCCGATGGCAATGGCTTTCATGATGAAGGCTTTGCGGAATCCGGATATGCCGGCGAGCTTGTCTTGTATTCCGGCGTAGACTTTTTCCCAGAAGCGGGGCACCGAGCACATGCATGTGGGCTTTACGCTTTTCACGGCCTTGGCTATTTCCTTGGGATTTTCGTTGATGGTTACGTGCATGCCCATGTACAGGCAGAAGTAGGTCCACGCTTTTTCAAAGATATGGCTGAGCGGCAAAAAGCAGAGCGATGTGTCGCTGTCGGAGAGCATGGTGAGTCGCTCGACGTGCATGTCGATCACGGCGTTGAAGCAAGAGTGGGGGAGCACTGCGCCCTTGGGCTCGCCTGTGGTGCCGGATGTATATATTAATGTGGCGATATCGTCGGCCGAGGCTTCGCTCCGGCGGGATTCGACGGCTTTGCGGCACATGTCGGAGGCTTTGCGTCCGAGCTCGAGCAGCGATGAGAATTTCATCGAGTCGCAGTCGCCTTTTGCCGTCTTGATGTGGTCGGACATGAGGATGATGCGCTCGAGCGAGAAACTGTTATGGAGCACTTTGCGGGCTATCTCATATTGGCGTTGGTCGCCTACGAAGATATACCGGCAGTCGGCATCGTTTACAATATATTCAACCTGGCTTTCCGACGATGTCGAGTAAATCGACACTGGGATTGCGCGGTTGGCATAGCATGCAAAGTCGGTGAAAAGGATTTCGGGGCGGTTTGCCGAGAAAACGGCAACGGCCTGCTGAGGTTCAAGACCGAGTGTTTCGAGAGCCGCGGCCACTGCGTTGACGCGTTCGTCTATTTCAGTCCAGGACAGTGAAGACTTGCCGCCGTTTTCGTCAATGAAATCGACAGCGGGTCGACAGCCGTAACGGCGTGCCTGGCGTGCTACTATGTCGGTGAGTTTATTCAAAACGTTCTTGTTGTTGGTTATCGGCTGCAAAGTTACGGTCTTTTTACTGATAATATAACATTTCAAGGTTTGAAATTGACGTACGGTTAACACTCTTTCCCAACTTGCACAAGGAAAGTTAAAAGATGTTAACAATATAAGTAGTGTCGCGTGTCTAAAAT
Source organism: Muribaculaceae bacterium (assembly GCA_009775125.1). Lineage (GTDB taxonomy): Bacteria > Bacteroidota > Bacteroidia > Bacteroidales > Muribaculaceae > CAG-873. The sequence continues at coordinate 17,897 of VSPD01000012.1, forward strand.
CAGCGATTGACGATTGCGCGCAGATTGGACGCCAGTTGCTCCACGCTTTTTGCGCCGACAATCACGGAAGTTACGCCCGGTTGGGCGAGCACCCAGCGGAGCGCATATTCGGCAAGGGGTATTCCGGCTTGTGAGGCTTCGTCGTTGAGGCGGCGGAGCTCTGCGAGCATCTCGGGGGTAAGCCGTTCGGGGGTGAGGTTTGCCCGTCGGGCCATACGGCTTCCTGCGGGAATGTTGCCGTCGATATAGTGGTCGGTGAGCAGGCCCTGCGCAAGGGGAGAGTAGGCTATGAACCCTACGCCGCGTTCTTGACAAAGCGCGAGCTGCCCGTCGGTGACGGGGGCACGGTCGACCATGTTGAGCCGTCCTTGGTAGATGAGCAGGGGCACGTCGCGGGCGGCGAGATAGTCGGCGGCTACGGCCAGCTCTTTTGCCGGCCAGTTGGATATGCCCACATAAAGGGCCTTTCCGGCGCGGACTATGTCGACGAGAGCCTGCATGGTTTCTTCGAGCGGAGTTTCGGGGTCGAAGCGATGGTGGTAGAACAAGTCGACATAATCGAGATTCATGCGGCGCAGGCTTTGGTCGAGGCTTGCCATAAGATATTTGCGCGAGCCCCAGTTGCCGTAAGGCCCGGGCCACATGTCGAAACCGGCTTTGGAGCTGATAAACATTTCATCGCGGTAGGGCGCGAAGTCGCGTTTCATCAGGCGTCCGAAAGTTTCCTCGGCCGAGCCGTAAGGCGGTCCGTAGTTGTTGGCGAGGTCGAAATGTGTTATTCCGTGGTCGAAAGCGTAGCGAAGAATCTCGCGAGAACGTTCAAAGGGGTCGATTCCGCCGAAATTGTGCCACAATCCGATGCTTATTTCCGGAAGAAGGATGCCCGAACGTCCGCAGCGGCGGTATTTCATATCGTCGTATCGGGTGCTGTCTGCAATATATTCGTTCATATATAAAGTAAAAGTATAGGTATGTATTATTTAAGGCAAAAGCGTAGGGACGCACGGCTCGTGCGTCCGTGTCCGTTGGTTATAAAAATGTTATTTCATGCCGGGAGTGCTTGTCGCGGACGCACGAACCGTACGTCCCTACAACGCGATGTCGTTGATTTAATTTTGACAAGGATTCCACGGAATGCGGGATTCTATCGTGCGTACCTCGGTTGTCCCTTTTACAAATTCAGGGATGAGGAGATTGACGATTGCCGACTGCACTTCCTGGTTCGGTATGCCAAGGCGGTAGAAATCGCGCTTGTAGTCGCGTATCGTGAGGTAACCTGTCTGAAAGAGCAGCGACAAGGGGTTTTCGGTGGAATATGTGGCTTGCAGGTCGGTGTCAGATACCCAGCGTGATGTCATCTCATCGAAAGTGAAATGAGACCGTCGAAGATAAGTTTGCAATATGCGTGACGAGCCCGACTGCACCCAGGCGTCTTCCAGCCTGCGCTTGCTCAGGGCATTAAGTACGCTAAACGGATTGTAGACATATGTTTTGGCGTCGGTGAAACGGTAGCCGTCGTATTTGTCTTTCAGGACGCTAAGCATCATGTCGTAGGGGTATTCGTAATCATCAGCGATTATTTCAATGCCTTGTCTGAAATGGTCTTCAAGCTCTTTTTGTGTCAAACCGAACATTGCGGCAAAGTCTTTGGCAAGGCTTATGTCGGATGGATTGTTGAAGCCGGAGAAGATGGTGGTGTTGCGGAAACGCGATACTCCGGTTATGAAGGCGAATTTGATTTTGTCGTCGCACGATTTCAGTACATTGAAGAAAGGACGCAAGGCGGTGGTGGCGGCAGAGAGTTTATCCTCGTCGTGGAGTACCTCGATTAAAGCCTTGTCGTACTCGTCGATGAGCACCACAACCTGCTGTCCGGTCTTTGCATGGAGAGATATGACTAATTCGGCAAAATAAGTCCCGATTTCACGAGGGGCATCCTCCGGAATGACCACGCCATATGCTTCGGCAATGCGCGACAGCTGCCACAATAGGGTGCGTTTCACGGTTTCGATGTCGGTGCCGTCCATGGTGTTGAAGTCGATGTGCACCACGGGATATTCTGTCCAGTCTTTTTCCCACTCGCCCACGGCAAGCCCCTCAAACAACTCTTTCTTGCCAAGAAAATAGGCTTCGAGCGTCGACAGGAAAAGGCTTTTTCCAAATCGGCGCGGCCGGCTCATGAAATAGTATTTTCCTTCGAGGAGCAAAGGAATGTATCCTGTTTTGTCTACATATATATAGCCACCCTTGCGGATTTCAGAAAAAGATTGTATTCCAATAGGATATTTTGGACGTGTCGGTACCATATTCAGGAGCATTTACAGTTGCGGATACAAATTTAACAAATTATTTTGATAAACAGCAATGTTTTGATGTTTGAAAAATTTTTAGTATGTTTGCACGCCGATTTGCTCAGGCCGGATTGTCGGGAGCAATGCGGTTGAATATACATTCTATCTTTTCGAAAACGGTAATGAAAAAGTCTATTTTTGCAGGACTGATAGCAGTTTGGGTTCTGACGGTGCTGTCGGGGTGCTCGAGTCAGAGCGGAAATCTATACGATTGTGTCTCTGCCGACGCCATGTTCGTATTGTCGGGAAGTCCGGCGGAAACTTTCAAGAATTCCGGATGCAAGCCTGCGTCCTCGGGATTTGAAGTGTCGGCAGCTGTCGAAAAATTATTGACAAGTCTCACGGGGTCAGAAAGTGAGGCCGTCGTGACGTTTCTTGACGGCTCGGGTATCGATTTCGACCGGGCAGTTACGGTAATCGACCCCGCCAACTCGCACCTGTTCATCACCTTCATGCTCGACGACGAGGATAATTTTCGCAAGTGGTGCGAGGCGCGTGAGTTCAGCTCGCGAGACTCATCGGGCTATACGATTTATAAAACCCGCGGCGAAGTCTCCATTGCCGTGAAAAATTCGCAGGCGTGGGTTATCTTAGGTTACCAAAAAGGTAAAGAGGCCGACTATATCAAGAGTTTATATACAGCTGCCGAGAAAGCTCCTCTGCCGGAGTGGATTCGGGAAAAAATCGACAACGCCGAGGCTCTTGGCGTGTCGCTCAATATCGGCAAATATATTGAATATGTGGCAGCGCGCGGGTTAGGAGTCGGTACTGCCGCCCTCGAAGGCGCCATGTGGCAGGGCTACGACACGCAGGCCGTGATGAGCGGATATTTTGTATATGACTGCGCCTTCGACGGAGCCTCAGCCCGAGGCAAAGGCTCATTCTACTCTGCCGACGGCGAGAAACTCGTGAACAAGGCAAAGATACGCCCGGTCAACACCTCTTTGTTGCGCTATGCTGCCAAGGATGCCGCCGTGGCAATGATTTCCCTGCCCGACAGCGCCGACTGGTATGGTACTGTTGACGCTCTCAACCAACGCCTTGCCAAGGTAGGGCTGGGCATGGACAGCCATGTCGCCACCATGACGGCATCGGTGCTCGAAAACATCGACCATACGGTTATGATTTCGGGAAACGTGACCGATATTTCCACCATTTACAGCGTCGCCGGCTGGAACGGCACCATCGCCGTAGATTTCCGCGAAGGCAAGGCTTATGAATATTTTGAAATGATACGCTCGATGGCCGATAACCTCGGCTTCCCGTCGAGCACCGTCGGAGGCGACGCCTTTTCGTTCAGTATCCCGAATTCGGGAGTGACGGTATATGTGAAGAACGACGGCAACGCCCTTGTCGCCTCGCTTTCGCCCACCTTGCCCGCCACGGCGGCTCCGGCCTTTGAGCGTCCGTTCGACAACACGCTCGGCGGCATGATAATCGACATAACAAAAGAAAATCCGTTGGCGCAGTTTGTGTCGTTGCCTTTTGGCGTCAACTTGACATATACGGCCACTGCCGATGAAATAAGATTTGATATTTCTCAAACATCCACCGACGGACTGTTGCTCGCAAACTTCATGGAATATTTTGCTGATCGTGTACGGTAAAATGAAATCAACCGGATATTTTTTGAAACGTCTGGCAATTATGCCGGTCATATTGTTGCTTGCCGGATGCTCCTCGCATCCCGATCCGAAGTCGCTTGTCGAGACGGTAAGCGCAGATTGCGACATTGTGTTGCGTACCGACCTTAACCGCCTGCTCAAAACCGGAGGCGCCGGCAGTCATGGAGGAGTGCTCGACCTCACTCCCGACATGGAAAAGCTTGTGCCCCATCGCCCATCGTTTATGCTCATCGAGCGTGTAGTGCCGCTGGGGGCGCACGTCGATCTCGACACCGTGGTGATATGCGCGGCCCGCGGCCGTTATTACCTTACCGCATGGATGCGCCACGGAGAGTCGCTTCCGATGCCCAAAAGCGACGACGGCCATGAGGCCTATTACACCGACAGCCTATCCGCGTGGGTCGATGGCCGCCAGGTGTGGTTCTCCCTCCCGGGAGTCGACATCGTGGACGATGTGGCGGCGGCGCACGCGGAGGAATCGGAAAAGTCGGCGGCCGAAGTGCCGGTGTTCGGCTCCGGATGTATTATTGAAGGCTTTGTAAATTCCGGGATAGACCGTAACAACGCGGTAGAGGCTTTTTCAAAGATTGGCTTCGCCGTGAATATATTCGACCGTGTCGTCACCGGCCAATTGTCGTTTATCGACGCCGACAACAACCCCGTGAGCCCCTTCGGAAGCATGGCCGATATATCGTCATTGCCCCAGCTGTTGCCATCGCTTGGCAATATCTCGTTGACTATGGGCGTCACGCCGGAGGTGAAGCAGTTTGTCACATCGCAACTCACCAAAAGAATCGGCATGAAGTCGGGTCTCGGCGTCAGCCTCGTAGCCGACCTCCTTGGCGATATCGACGGCGACTTTTTTGTCACGGCCGTTCCCGGAGGAAGCGCCGCCCCGATGCAACTGTTCTCTGCCGACACCTGGCAGTACACGTCATTGTTCCCGGCATCGCCGTCGTTCAGGCGGTCGTCGCTCCGTGCGGTTGCGTCACGATTTGGCGCCGATGTGCATATGACCCCCGACAGCATCGTGCTCGTGTCAAATGAAGGAGGCGACCCCGATGAAATTCTCGAACGTGTCGTATACGAAGATGTCGATGAAGGCACAAAAGCCATTATCAGGGCGGAAGTGCCATATAATTCAAGCATGCAAAGAGCCCTGCGCCTTAGCCACGGTTTTGATGCGGAACTGTGCGTCACATCCGGCGAAGTGCTTTTCTCTCTGTCGATGCGCGGAGGAAACGGCTATATTCTCCCCTGGATTCTGGAAACAATGGCAAGCATATGACAATTAACGAAATACGCCTCCGCGACGTGCTGCCCGATGTGTTTGTCGGCGATAGCAAGGCTCCGGGCGATGTCTGGCTGTCGGACATCACATTCAGCCGCGGCGGCATTTATCTTGTCGAGGCCGAGTCGGGGGCGGGTAAATCGTCGCTGTGCTCGTTTATCTACGGCAACCGCGCCGACTATCAAGGGAGTATATATTTCGACAGCAGGGATATACGCTCGCTGTCGGTGGCCGAATGGTGCGCCGTGCGCTCCGCCAACATAGCCCTTCTGCCTCAGGAAATGCGTATATTTCCCCGGCTTACAGCCCGTGAGAATGTAGAGATAAAGAACGATATAACCGGATATTGCTCGCGCGAGCGTATCGAGGAAATGTTCAGGCTACTTGGCATCGCCGACCGTATCGACACTCCCGCGTCGCGGCTCTCGGTGGGGCAGCAGCAGCGTGTGGCCATAATACGCACCCTTTGCCAGCCTGCCGACTTTATAATACTTGATGAGCCTGTGAGCCACCTCGACGCGCATAACAATAATGTGGCGGCCCGGCTTATCATGGAACACGCCCGCGAGCTTGGAGCGGCCGTGATTTCCACTTCGGTGGGAAACCATCTTGACGTGCCCTACGACTTTGTCATGAAGCTTTCAAGGTAAAATTAAATTGCAACCGGCTTTTTAAAGACAGGAGAACAGGAAAAACAAGAGATTCTTTAATAATAATTAAGATTTCGCATGTATCTACATATGATAGCCAAGACTACATGGTAATATATAATCACGGCAAAGCCGTGACGCTTGATGTTAGCCCCGTATGGCCGGCGAAGCCGACATGCGGGGGGTGGCAGATGCAAATCAATCGCGGTATCGGAGCGGAGCCTGCCGAAGCGTTCGATAATGCCAAACATGCGCGAGGCACAGCTTCGCAGTGCTTTTTAGCCCTCATAACCTCCGGGCTTGGAGGCAGAATGCCGACAAGCCCGGTTACCAAAGGAATCACGGCTTCGCCGTGGCTAACTTGCGAAACTTGAAATAATAATTTAAAAAATATCCCATCCTGTCCTCCTGTTCACGTGTCTGAAAAACGATAAATTGTGCGTTGCGGCACTTTTGATATTTTATTTTTTTATGATTCGGAAACTTCTTAGAAAAAATATCAGCATAGCGCAGATTGCGGGCTATGCGCTTGCCAATCTGCTCGGCCTTGCTATTGTGATGACGGCAGTGCGGTTCTACGCCGATGTGTCGGAAACGATGGCTGCCGGCGCCGACGGCGATTCGGGGCTTATCCCGGCCGACTATCTTGTGGTGTCGAAACCGGTGTCGCTGCTCAACACCATAGGAGCCCGCAGTTCCGATTTCTCCGACGAGGAAATTGCCGACCTGCGCCGTCAGCCGTGGTGCACGTCGGCGGGCGCTTTTGAAGCCGCCGATTTCAATGTGTCGGCGTCGATCGACTTTCAGGGCCGGGGGATGCACACATTTCTATTCCTGGAAGCGATTCCCGACGAATTTATCGACGTTGATTCTCGCAATTGGACTTTCAATCCCGAAGCTCCGGGCGAGGTACCGATAATCATCCCCAAGGACTATCTCGCGCTATATAATTTCGGCTTTGCCGCCGGGCGCGGACTTCCACAGCTTAGCGAGTCGACAATTTCTTCGGTGCCGCTCACGCTCACCGCCTCCGGAGCCGGGCGCAGCGATTCGTTCAAGGCACGTATTGTCGGGTTTTCATCGAGGCTCAACACGATAGCGGCGCCGTCAGATTTCATCACCTGGGCCAATGCCCGCTATGGATCGGGCGCTTCGGCGCGGCCCTCGCGCCTTATCGTGAAAGTCGACAATCCCGGCGACCCTGCTATCGCGTCGTATCTGCGCCGGGCAGGCTATGAGACTGCTTCCGATAAGCTCGACCGTGGCCGAGCCGGATATTTGCTCACCGTATTTGCCGTGGCGGTATGCTCGGTAGGAGCCGTGATTTGCCTTCTGTCGTTCTTTATACTCATGCTTGCCGTTACGCTGCTTTTGCAGAAGTCGAGCGCGACGTTGCGTTGGCTCATGCTTTTGGGCTATTCGCCGGGGCGAGTCGCCCGCATATATTACAGGCTTGTGGGCGCGGTAAACGGCGGTGTGTTTGTCATTGCCGCATTGTGCATGGCGTGCGCGTCGTCGCTATGGGCCGACGCTTTGCCGGAGAAAGCCGGCGTGTGGCCCTTGTTGGCGTCGCTTGGGTCGGGCCTGGCGCTCACCGCGATAATCACCCTCGTCAATTTCTATATGATACGCCGCTATCTGCGCCGCCTTTTCTAACTTATTCCGGGAGCATTATCACCGTGACGCGCACCGGGGCATCGATAAGAGCACGGGCAAGGTCGCGGAGGGCGTCGGCGGTGAGGAAGGCAGTAGCCGGGATGCGGTCCTGGCGGTGTGTGTCGTGGTAGAGTGCCTGATGAGTGAGCACCTCCATGGGGTAATGCTGCTGCAACGACGAGATGTATTCATTGTTGAGCTGATAGTCGGCCACCTGCCTGAACAGTTCGGGGTCGACGCCGTTGCGTGCAATGCCATCGATTGTAGCCAAGGCTTGGTCGACAAGGCCGTCGACAAGCGACGAGTCGGTGTCGAATCGGATTTGGAGCGAGTGGAAATTGTCGAGTTCGCTCGACGTGTAGTCGACTGCCGCCCCGTAAGTGCCTCCGGCATCGGTGCGTAGCCGTTGGAGGTAGATTTTCTCGAGCACGGAAGCCAATGCCTGCATTGCCATTTCATCCACCATGGTGTAGGGGCGGTGAATCTCGAAGGCGATATAGGCTTTTGTCACCGGCGATACCATGCGGCGGCGGAAGCGTATGTCGCGCTTGCCGTTGCGGGCCAGGCGCGGCACCACGCGGTGGGGCTTTTCTTCTGTTGGTGCTGTCGGCAGCGAGCCGAGATATGTGGCAAGCAGCGGTGCGATAGAGTCGGGGGTGAAATTGCCGGTGACGATATATTGCCAGTCGGCGGGATTGGCTATCTGTTGAGAGTAAAGGCGCAGGGCGTGGTCGTAGTCGAGAGTGTCGAGGTCGGCACGGTTGATGCGGCGCAGATAGGGATGGGCCGGGCCATAGAGGGCTGTGCGGATAGAATCGGAGAACGCGGCTTCGGGATCGTCGGCGCGGTCGTCGAACGATGCTTTGAGGTTGTGGAGCCACAGGGCGAAAATTTCAGGGTCGCGTCGCACGCCTTGCATTTTCAGGTTCACAAGCTGAAGCAGCTCCTCTATCTCATCAATGCCCGACTCTCCTTCTATCATCGAGGCATAAGGGGTGAATGTCGACGACAGATTTATTTTTGTGTGGCTGAACTTCTTATTCAGGTCGCGCGAGGAAAACGTGCCTATGCCGCCTATGTCGGCAAGGGCGTCGGCATAAAAGGCGTCGACATAGCCGCTGTCGGCCAGCACCGACATGCCGCCACGGCGCACGGCGCGGAAATCGACCTGGTCGGCGAGCACCGACGAGCGGCAGGCCGTGACGCGGATGCCGTTGTCGAGCACATAGTGGCGCGCGTCGAATATGGAGTCGGAAAATGAGGCTATGATTCGCCCGGGGGCGGGGATGCTGTCGAGCAGCGGACGCATATATGCGTCGTCGAGTTCGGGCGCGTCCACCGTGGCGTTGGCCCACACCGAGTCGATGATATGGCGCAGGCGAAGGCTGTCGGGAGCAGGATATTGTGCTGAAGGGCGTTCGGTGAGCACGGCCACAAGATTGTCGGGGCGTATGGCCCGACGCAGAAATGAGCCGACGGCGGCGGGCGTGACCGTGTCGGCAAACGACAGCATAAGCGATTTGAGCGCATCGGCCGAAGGCACGGCGTTGCGCGTGGTGGCCAATTCGCTTATGCGGTCGAAACGCTCGTCGTTGTTCTCCTCGTCATAAATCACCGGGAGGCGTCCGGCCAGCGAGCGCATCGATTGCAGCGCATGGTCCAATTCCTGCCGGTTTACGCCGTGCACGGCCGCGCGTTTGGCCTCGGAGGTGAGCCGGGTGAGCATCTCATCACGTCGGGCGAAATCATATAGGGCGAACATGCGGAAGGCATCGCGGCTGTCGGCGAGGTAGTATTGCCCGAGCTCGGCCTTGCTGTAAGAAAACGGCGAGTTCGGCGAGTTGGCAATTTCCGACAGGCGGTTGTTGATTATTATCTGCGCGAGTTGTCCGGTGAAGCTGTCGTTGAAATACTCCACGGTGTTGCGCCGGTCGCGCGGCGGGATTGGAAGTGGAAACCAAAAGTCGAGTTGCGAGCCCGGAAATTCGGCATCGGTAATCACTGCCGTCTGCATTTCGTGGAATTGCTCCACTTGGGCCCACGGCCGCACAGCCGGGGTTTTCGGAGCCTTTACGCCGGCCCATATTTTTCGTATTTGCTTCTCCACTTCGCGCGGATTTATGTAGCCGATTACAAAGACAGTCTGGTTCTGCGGCTGATACCATTTGCGGTAGAAGGCGCGCAGGCTGTCGGGACTGAATCCTGATATCACATCGGGAGTGCCGATGGGCATACGGTGGGCATAGCGCGACTGCCGGCCAAACAGCACAGGCAGCATACGGGTGACAATGCGCTCGGCCGCGCCGTTACCCTGCTCCCACTCGCGGAGTATGATGTTACGCTCGGAGGCTATGGCTTCGTCGGTGAGCGACAGGTCCAGGGCTATGTCTTTGAGCATCAGCAGGCACGTGTCGGTCATGCCATCCGATTCGAGGGCGTCGACCGATGATATGTTGAACACGGTGAAATCGTGCGAAGTGTAGGCGTTGATATCGTAGCCGAATTTTATATTGTGGCGTTCGAGCGTGTTGATTAAGCCTTTTCCCGGGAAATGCTTCGAGCCGTTGAAGGCCATATGCTCGGTGAAGTGTGAGAATCCGCGCTCATTGTCTTCCTCGACAGTCGAGCCGGTGGCCTGCACAAGGTAGAAATTAATCTTGTAGGCCGGACGCAGGCAGCGTTCGATGTGATATGTGAGGCCGCAGGGCAGGGTACCCGACACGATATTGGGGTCGTTTTCAACAGTTTCGGCCGCTGCCGCAACCGGCATGGCGGCAACAAACAGACACAAGAGAGTTCTAATCAGTTTCGTAATCATAATATAAGCCTCATTAAGGAAGCCGTGGCGGGTTCGGGGTTGAGAGTCCAGTCGGGAAGTTGGGCCACGGAGATGAATCCGGCCGAGCGGAAAAGAGCAAGGGAGGGAGCGTTGTCGTTGCCGACAATGGCATAAAGCTGGTAAAGGCCGAGATTGCGTCGGCAATATTCAGTCAACAGCCTCAGGGCTTTTCGGCCTATTCCGCGATGGCGGAAGTCGGAGTCGATAACGATGCCCGCCTGGGCGCGGCGGTTGCGCGGGTCATAGTCGGTGATGTCGACGGCTCCGACAGCCGTACGTGTACCGTCGTCGGCTACGAGCGTGACAATCATGCGGAGTTGGCCGTCGCGGCAGATGTCGCTTCCTCCCTGCCGGGCATATTCCCAAAGCATTTGCCGCGTCACCGAGGCCGCACCGAAAGTCACGCGCCGGGTTGCCGGGTCGGTCTCCCATCGGTACATGGCATCCACATCGTCGGGGCGCACCCCCCTTAGCGCAATCTTCATAAATGCATCGGTTTATAAGTATTTCTGATTAAAATAATAATGAAATCACAGTGTAGGGACGCACGGTCCGTGCGTCCGCAAAAGAACTTTTAGCACAATAAATTAGCAACAACGGACGCACGAGCCGTGCGTCCCTACATTAATGGCGCTAACTCTCTGAGTGACATATTTTTTGCAATAGAAACGGCGGTTTCCGAAACGGCGGTTTCTATTGCAAAGATAGGTTTTTATTATGGATTATGCAATATTCGTAATGTGTAGTCATAAAAAAAGTGTTATCCAAGCGTCGGAACGCAAAGATAACACTTTTGACAAAAAAACTATGGTATCTCTTTCTCTAATTTTCGTTAAGGAAGCCTTTATAGGCTTTATAGGCGGCTTGCGAGCCGGGGTGGCCGATGGGGTAGAGTGAGCCGGGGGTGTCCCAGATGCCGCACACGGCAAACGAGATGATGCGCGACACGCCGCCCTGTGTGGCTACGTTGAGCTGCTCGCGCACGCGGTTGAAGGGCGCGGGGATAAGGGCCGAGTTACGCGCGTTGGGCTCTTTTTCCCAAGTGAATGTTTCGCAGTTGGCCCATATGTCGATGCCGCTGCCTTCGTGGATGTCGCGGAGGCGGCGCCAGTTGGTGCGCAGGCTTTGAAGGGGATTTTCCTCGCGTTCGCAGCCCACTTCGTCCTGGTATGCGATTATGTCGACTTTGAGCGCACGGATGCGCGAGGCATAGTCGGGATGGTCGAAATCGGAATTGAAGATGCCATAAGGCGAAATCAGGATTTTAGCGCCGGGTGTGAGCGAGCGGGCGTGTTCAGCAAGTTGGTTCACGGCGTCGACGGCGTATTCTGACAGCACCGGGCCGAGGCAATCTTCCACGGGGAGATACCAGCCGTAGAGGGCGGGATGGTTGCCGTAGATAGAGGCGAGTTCATCCATCATTTTTATCTGACGCTCCTTTGTTTTGGGATTGCGTAGGTTGTCGTCCTGATTCTTGGCCCATCCGCTGCTCATAAACACTTTAAGGCCACGGGCAGCTGCGGCGTCGAGGATGGCGTCGACGGGCGATGTCTTGTGCTTATAGGCGCGTTTCATCATTTTCGACGGGTAAAGGGCCTTGTAGTCGTTGGCCACGGCCACTATCACGAGATATTCAAGGCCGAGGTCGGCGAGTTCGTTCACCTTGGCGGTCCAGAGGGCGGGGTCGGTCATGTCGACCGACGAGGGGTTCATATATTTGTTGCGCTCGTCCTGATAGAAAAGGTTGAGAAACGTGCCGGTGATTGGCAGCGGTTTGGGGTCGGTGATTTCTATCTCGTCGAGGAAGATAAACGGCATGGAGCCGGCGGCCGGATGGCCCTGGGGCAGCGCGGATTCGCCGGTGACGGTGATTTTTACGTATCGGGCTTCGGTGTGTTCGAGATTCACGATGAAGTCGTTGATGGAGCAGCCTTTGCGGTCCTTCACATCTTTCACTTTTTCAAGAAATGCCACTTGGTCGGGGCGTGTGAAGTTGACGCCGTCGGCCGAAACAGCCACTTCGGCTCCGGTGGGTCCCATAATCCATGCGTCGGGATAGTCGATAGAACCTACTTTCACTTTCGACAGGAAAGTGGGAGAGCCGAGGTCGACTATGGCCGTTACCTTGTCGGTGTTATAGCCGAGCCACCCTCCGGCGGCAAAATTGTCGGTGCCGCGGCGTCCGTCGACAAGTATCCCCGAGCCTTCGAATGTGTAGGCAGGGCTGCTCATGCAGTTTTCATAGGTTACGGGGCGGAGTGTGGCAAGGTTGAAATTGAACGGGATAGACACAACGTTGCTGTTGCCGTCGGGACGGATTGCGACAGCCGTGAGAACGCAGTCGCCGGTTATTTTAACGCCCGAAGCGGGAGCCGAAGGGGATGCCTCTGTGGGCTTGGAGCCGTCGAGAGTGTAGTGCACGGGTGCGTTGTCGAGCGATGAGAAAGTGACGGTGAAAGAGCGGTCTTTTTCCGAGGGCGTTACCGTCGAGAAAAGGTTGTAGAGATGCTTGCCGTAGTTCCAGCCGCGATTGCGGTAGATTTTCATCATATTGTCGGCGCGGCGGACATATTCATCGTAGTTCTTTTCCTTATCTGCCGGAGTCCATTGCACCTCGGCCAAAGCCGACATGCGCGGGAGCACCATGTATTCGATATGGTCGGGGGTGTGGATATATTCGGTCCAGAGGTTGGCTTGTACGCCTTTGATGTGCTTGGCCTGGTCGGCGGTGAGGCCGGCCACGGGGTCGAGGTTATATACCTTTTCCACCGGGGTGCATCCGCCAATGGCAAGAGGCTCGTCGGAAGTGTCGTCGGTCTGGTAGAAATCGAAATAGCAGTGGGTGTTGGGAGTCATTACCACGTCGTGTCCCATCTGAGCGGCCTTGATGCCGCCTTCCGAGCCGCGCCACGACATGACCCATGCCGAAGGCGCCACCTCGCCGTTGAGTATTTCGTCCCAGCCGATTATAGAGCGGCCGCGTTCGTTGAGATATTTTTCCATGTGGGACGTAATCCAGCTTTGCAGCATGTCTTCGGCGGTGTGTCCTTCGGGGGCGACAAGGCCTTCCTTCTTGATTCGGGCCTGACATTTGGGACACGCCGCCCAGCGGTCGCGCGGGCACTCGTCGCCGCCGATATGAATAAGTTTCGACGGGAAAATGTCGATAAGTTCGTCGAACACGCCTTCGAGGAATTCGACAGTCTTGTCGTTGCCGATGCAGAGCACATCCTCAAACACGCCCCAGTCGGGGCATACCTCATACGGGCCGCCGGTGCAGCCCAGTTCGGGATATGCGGCCAGGGCGGCGAGCATGTGGCCGGGCATGTCGATTTCGGGCACGATGGTGACATGACGGTCGGCGGCGTATTTAACGAGGTCGCGCAATTCGTCTTGGGTGTAGTAACCGCCGTAACGAGTGTGGTCGTATTCGCCGGAACCAAGGTAGCCGCGCACGGTGCGGTCGCGCCACGAGCCCACGCTGTTGAGACGGGGATATTTCTTGCTTTCGAAGCGCCATCCCTGGTCGTCGGTGATGTGGAAGTGGAGAGTGTTCATGTTGTGGAGCGCGAGCATGTCGATATATTGCTTCACAAACTCAATGGGAAAGAAATGGCGGCACACGTCGAGGTGCATCCCGCGGTAGGGAAAGCGCGGCTCGTCTTCGATAACCACGGCCGGAAATTCGAGCGGAGCGCCGGACGAGGGCACGCCGATGGCCTTGACGAGAGTGTTCATGCCGTAGAAGATGCCGGCATCCGAACCGCCCTCGATGGTTATGCCCTTGCTGCCTACGGTGAGGCGGTAGGCCTCGGGTGCAAGTTTCTTATTGATTTTTTTCTTGATTTTCGCCTCTTTTAGCGAGTTTATCAGATATGGGCCTTGGTCGGTCGGGGTGATTTTGGCAGGCAGCGGCGACACAAGATTGTAATCGGCCGTGTTGAGAGCCATTGCCGACAGGCAAAGCAGAAAAGATGAAAGCAGGAATAAGATTTTTTTCATAAATATTGGATGTTGGCTTACGTGCGCCAGAAAATGCGCAGGCGCGTGAAAAGCATGGTGATGAGCATTACGGCTGCCGTGAGAAGCACGCCTTGCAGAAATCCCATCCAGGCGGAGGTATGGAATACCGAGAGATATTTCACAAGGCCGAGCAACGAGAGCAGGGGCATGAGCAGGAGGTCGCCGGCCACATATGCTATCATAGGGTTCTGCCCGTTCATCCACAAGAAGGCGGTGGCGCGGCGGTGGCCGAAATAGTCGCACACGATGTGGAAGAATACCAGGGCGAAGGTGGCGAGGCCGCCTGTTGCGAGCAGATACGAGAATGTGGGGCCGTCTTTCTTGATGCCGCCTTCAAAAGCCTCGAAGCAAAGCCCGGTAAGGAGCAGGGCTGTGCCAAACAGGATGAGGCGACGCCAAAGCGCGGCATCGGCCGTGGCCGTGCTGCGAGCCACTGCTATCATGGCTACACACAGAGCTGCTTCGACGGCTGTGGTGAGGAAACACTCGCGGCTGTAAAGGCCGATAAGGCAGGTCACGACAATGAGCAAAGCTCCCGAGGCCAAAATAGCGGGCAGGGCTGTCGGTTTTGTCGCGTCGGCGGAAGATGCCGAGCGCATATGGTCCATGAGCATGTCGCCGGCGGTGCTTCCGGCAAGGATGAGGAACAGGTATTTCAAATAGTCGAAATGGTAGAACCAGGGCAGGGGAGTCCACCAACGCACGGTCTGCATCCAGCTGCCGTCGACTTCTGAGCTGAGGAAAAGTCCGGCCAGGGCAACGAGCACCCACATGCGCCGCCACTTGTCGGTCATGGTGGCAAGATACACGATGGCGCCGAAAAATGCCATGTCGGCAAGCAGGAGGATGATAATATTGGAGGTGTTGAGGTCGAAAGCCTTGCCTCCGGCAAAGTCGCCGAAAACGAGCATGGCCGCGGCCGCGCCATAGGCTGCCACGCGTATGCCGCATGAGACGGGTTTGGGCAGATTCCAGTTTTTCGGAAAACGCATGAACATGGCAAAGCACAAGCCGAAGGCGAGTATTGCCATCCACCATTCTTTCGGCCCGACAGTATCGGCCTGCATGTAGGGGTAATAATGCTGTATGAAAATGGCAAAAAACGTGAGCATAGCAGCCCGCGCCACAATCTGCCACGTTATCGACAGCCAAAAGCGTGTGTCGCGCACGGCGGCGTTTTTCTCAATCTTGCGACGGAGCGAGAACGGAAATGCCGCGCCCATGGCAAAAAGAAAGAACGGAAACACGAGGTCGACCCAAGTCAGTCCTGCCATTTCCGGCACGAAAGCATGTGAGGGCGGCGGTGTCTGTGCATGGTACATCCACCCCGGCAGGATGCCGCCGGCCACTGTGGCCGACAGCACCATGGTGAGGATGGCGTAGCCGCGCAGCGCGTCGAGGCTGTGGGCACGTGTGTTCTGTTTTGCTTCGGAAGACATAAGTTTGGTGTTTTGGATGCAGGAACGCAAGCCTCCGGCTTGCGAAATATTTCACAAGCCGGAGGCTCGTGTTCCTGCACTATTTATTGGTTGAGGCCTTTTTCCACTTCGTCCCAGAGGCCTTTGTCGATGATGTGCACGATGTCGAACACCATCAGGCCATCAGAGTCTTTGAGGTTTTGAGCTATGGTCTGCGAGAGCTTCGAGGGGTTGTCGTAGAATTGGTCTACGAGGATGCCGCCGATGAATTTGTTATTTTTCATGATCTTGCGCAGATTGGAGCAAGAGCCTTCCACGCAATACCAGAGGCCTTCCTGCGGGCGGGAGTCGGTCTCGTTGAGCACGGCGCGGCCTTCCTTGCCATATTCGTCGGCAGTAATCACAGTGTAATAGTTGCCGGTGACATACATGTCGATAAGGTCGGCATAGCCCGTGTCCTTATAGTTGGGTGTGGCCCATTTGTAGTCGAGCGAGGGATCGTATTCGGGCGAGGCAAAGTTTACGCCCACTTCGTAGTAGGAAGGATACCATGCGCCGGTGTAGGTGTTGAACTCAACCTTGGGGTTGGCGGTCTTGACTGCGCGGCGGGCATCGGACATGAAGTCGCGTATCACGCCCGAGCGCCATTCGTACCATTGTTTGGCGAGTTTGCCGTCGACGGGCTCGTAGCGGTCGCCTTTCTTTTTCCAGGAAAGGATGTCGGAGGGGAATTTCTTCACCTTTTTGCCGATGTGCTTTTCAAAAGCGCGGCGCGACAGGTCGGAGAAATCGGCGGATATGCCGTCGAAGCGCACACGGTCGAGCATGAGTCCGTCGAGTTCGGGATAGAGAGTCACCAGCTCGGTCATGATGCCGATGATATATTTCTGATATTCGGGATTTACGGGGTTGGTCATGCCGCCGTATTTTTCTTTTTCCTCGGTGATGGGTATGAGGCCGCGTTCGGGATTGAGCACGACGGAGGCCCATTCGGGATGCTCGGTGTAGACGATACCGCGGTCGACATAGTTGTGGCCGGCGCAGAACACGTTCATCGAGGCCATGACTTTGATGCCGGCCTCGTGGCCTTTTTTAATCCAATGGCCGAGGAAATCGAAGTCGGGGCGTTGGTGACCGTTCCACTCGCGCATGCGCGGGGCAATCTTGCTGTCGTAGAGCACTTCGCCGGAGATGGGGCGCACGTCGACAACGGCGTGTGTGAATCCGAGTTTGGCTATCTTGTCGACATAGTAGTCGATAGAGTCGGGATTGGAGAATCGGGCGAAATTGCCGGTGCCGTCGATCCACATCAGTTTGGGCTTTTCAGGCTGTTCGGTCACGCTTTTTGCAGGCGCGTCGCCGAAGTAGACGCGGCCGTTGCGGTCGGTGGCGCGCACACTCACGCGGGCGGTGGGGTCTTTGGGCGTGCAGCGGAAAAGGTGGTCGGTCTTGTTGGGGTAGACCCATTCGTAGACCACGCGTTCGCGGTCGGCGCAAATGTCGAGAGCGAGGGGGTCGTAGCCGTCGTAACGGGTCATCTCGCCCATCACCTTGCCGTTTTCGAGCCATTCCACTTTCCATGTGCTGTCGTAGTTCCATACGTTGGCTATGATGTCGGCGGGAGCGCCCTTGTCGGCTCCGGCAGGGTAGACGCGCATCTGGTAGGTGTCGGGCTGTCCGGCGCTCTTGTAGAGCCAGTTCACGTCGGTGCCGTCGACATCGTAGACGCCGTAGCCCATCGGAGTGCCGTCGGAGCATATGGGAGCTTTCCACCAGATGCCGCAGGCGGCAGCCGTGTTGTGCTCCATGAGCGAGTCGGAGAACACGACATTTTGGTTGTAATGCGTGTGGCCGGAGAGGATGTGGGCGTTGCGGCCTTCGAGCATCTTGTAGAGGCTGCGGGCGTTTACGGTCTCATCTTGAATAAGAGTGTTGTATTTAAGTTTCGGGGTGGAGGAGGTGGGGATGTGCATCATCACGAAAATCACATTGTCCTCGGGCACGTAAGAGAGGTCCTGTTCGAGCCAGCGGAAGGTGCGCTCGTCGATGTAGCCGATATACTGGTAGTCGCGGTTGACGTAGAAGCAGTTGTCGAGCACGATGTAGTGGGCCTTGCCTTTGTTGAAGGAGTAGCAAACGGGGCCGAACTGATTCTCGAAGTTGGTAAACGACTTTTCGAAGGTGCGTCCGCCGTAGGTCATGTCGTGGTTGCCGATGACGCGGTAGATGGGGCGTTTGAAGCCTTTGTTCACCTCGACGGAGGCCGGGTAGAGCCAAGGGCTGTCGCCCACGATGTCGCCAAGGTCGACGGCAAACACGTCGCGTCCGGCGCAGTTGACGGAGGCATATTCGTCCATATCGGCCATCATGGGTATGAGCTTGCGCAGGTCGCTTTCAGACGTCACTTGCGCGTCGGCCTGAGCAAACACCGTGTGATGAGTGTCGTCGACGGGGTTGCGGCGCAGCTTGAAGTCGTAGGATGCGGCGGGAGCGTCCTCGTTGTATGCAATATAGTAGACGGGGATTGTCACGTCCTTCATCTCTGGGAGCCATCCCGAAGGAGTGGAAACGAACACATGGCGCACGTCGCGTGTGCCGTCGAAAGAGTAGGTGCCGTCGGCGGCCGTGGCCGTGCAGTCGATGCCGTTGGACACCACTGCTCCCGCTATCGGCTTGCCGGCCGTGTCGGTGACACGGCCTTTGATATCGGCGTATTTCTTGGCCTGGGCCGAGCCAAGGGCAAGAGCAATGGCGGTAAGGGTCAATAAATATCTTTTCATCTTTTTGTGATTGGTTGGTCGGGGAGGAAGTCTTTACTTTTCGAGGGAGTCGAGATAGTTGTCGATACCGGTGCGGCAAGCGTTCCAATAGTCGAATTTACGCACGTGGCAAAGGTCGAAGATGAACATGCCGGCGGAGCTGGCGTTGATGCAGGCGTCGATTACCTTGGGGATGTCGGCCGCACGGTTGCCGTCGACCCATCCGGTGGAGTTGCCCACGTCGGGGCCGCCTGCGTAAGGCACGTTTTTGAGATATTTTCCGGCGAGAGTGCAGAAGCCTTGCGACGACCATTCGCCCGTGCCGTAGATGCGGTCGGCCGAGGCATATGCGCCGATGAGCATTATGTCGCAGTGGTCGGCATAGCCGTAGTTGCGGTAGTCGGCATTGGCCCATGATGTGAAGCCGTCGGCGGCAGGATTATAGTCGGGGTGTGCCCAGTTGACGCCGCTTTCGTAGTAGGTCGAGTACCACGCGCCCACATATGCGCCGAATTTAATTTCCGGATTCACGCCGCGCACAGCGTCGCCGGCCTTTACGATGAAGTCGTGGATTGTCTTGGCGCGGAAAGCGAGCCATTGCTTCATGTATTGCTTGCCGTCGGCGAGTTTGGAGCCTCCGGCGGCGATGATGTCTTCGGGATAGTTTGCAAGTGAAACGCCGGCATAGGCTTCGAATTTTTCACGCGAGATGTCGGAGAAGTCGGTTTGGAGGCCCTCGTCGCTGTATCGGCAGCGGTCGAGCAGGATTCCGTCGACATCATATGCTGCAATGTCTTTGAGGATGCCGATGATATAGGCTTGCACATCGTCGTTGGCCGGGTTGAGGAAGCGTGCGCCGTAATCGTCGATAGAGGGGTCGAGGGTGGATTTGAATCCGTCGGCGGTGTTTATCACCGTGGCCCAGCCGGCGCGGTCCTCGTCGCGGTAGAGCATGCCTATTGTGCCCATGCCGTAGGGGCATTTGTATCCGCCCACAAAGGTGTTGATGGATGCGTAGACGTTAAGGCCGAGTTCGTGGCCATAGTCGATGAAAGTCTGGAGGTAGTCCCACGAGGCGGTGCGGTCGACCCAGGCATATCCTGCCGATGTCCATACATCGAGTTTCTCGAGGCGGTGCGCCGCAGTGGTCTTGTCGAAAAGCACGTCGCCGGTGGTGGGGCGCACATCGACAACAATGTCGGTGAATCCGCACTCCTTCACTTTTTTGAGGTCGGCGAGGATGTTTTCCTTGCTGTTGGCAAAACGCTCAAAATTACCTCCGGCATCGATCCACACGAAGCGGGCCTTCTCCACGGTCTCGGGCGTGTCGGGCTTGGTATCGGGGGCATCGGGCTCGGGCCAGTACATAACGTCATTATTTTTTTCGCTGCAAGCGGTCGCTAAAATGGCGGTTGCCGCCAGAAAGAGATGTTTGAGTTTCATGATTTTGGGAAGTTGGGAAGTGGGGGAGATTTTTAAGGGGCGCCGCGTAGAAACGCAGGGCACGATGGCGGTTTCGAATGTTTATCCTTTATACCTTATCCTTTGTACTTGGAAAAAGCCCGGCGGCAGGGCGGAAATGTCGACTGCCGCCGGGATTGAGCGTGAAGTTGAAATTTTTATTTGGCGATACAGTCGGCCGACCATCCGCCTACCACGCCTGAGTTGTGGCCGTAGTAGTAGATATAGATGGAGTAGCCGTCGGCCGAGGGAGCGATAACGACGTCGCCGGAGGCTGTGCCTGCGTCGCCCGACTGGAACCAGGCGGGGTTGTTGGCGAGGACGAGGTTGGACGGGCCTGTAACGTCGGAGCCGGAACCGAGGGCCGAGGGATCGTCGACGTTGTAGAGGTAGAGCTGCGGGCCCATGCCCCAGTGGGGGAAGTGGCTTTCAACAAAGAGGGCGAGATAGTTCACATTGTTGAACATCTTGCTGTCGAGGCTGTTGGGATTGAGGCCCCAGCCCGATGTGTCGGAGCCGATAGCCACGGGCACTGATCCGTCCTCAAACATCCAGTGGAGTTTCGAGGGCTCGTAGTGGGATTCAAACCAGCCGTTGTTGGCTGCGAGCGATGCGGGCACTACGGTATTGATGTTTACGGGAGCGTTGCCCCATGAAATGCCGGTTGCGGCAAAGTTGACGGTTTTCACTTCGGTTACAGCACCGTCGATTACACGCATTGTCACGATGTCGCTCGATGATGTTACGCCGGCGACGCCTCCGCAAGTGAGGGTGATGAGGGCCTCGGTGTCGATATTGCCGATACATTTGATGCGACCGACGGGCAGTGAGAGCGGGTTGGCGACGGAGTGCAGGAGCACGGGAGCGTCGTTGACGGAAGATGTGCGGTAGATGTTGACGGTTTCGTGTCCGCCGGCTTTGTTCACAATCAGCAGGTGGCCGCCTTCGTCGTTGGTGATGAGGCCGGGAGTGGCGTTGCCCAGGTTGATGGTTCCTTCCTTGGAGCCGGTCACTTTGTTGACATAGATGGGGGTGGAGCCGTCGCCTGCGCATATAACGAGGCTTCCGCCCACAACACCGAGCGACGGGCCGATAGCCGTTTTGTAGTTAGGCATTCCCCAGTTCGACACGGGGTCGATATTGAAGAGTTGCTCGAGGCTTTGGGTGTTGAATCCCTTGTCGATAGTGGCCGGGCGTTCTTTCACTACGGTGAATTCCTGCGATGTGGTGCCGTTGTGGGCCGTTACGGTGAATTTGAAGGGGTCGTTGAAATTGTGGGGCTGCGAGGGGTCGGGCGACACGGTGGCGTGGGGCGACACCTGGATGGTGGCGGTAGCGGCCGAGAGGTCGTCGCCGGAGATGATGGAGATTTTCTTGTTGGCCTTGTCGATAACGCCCACGAGCGAGGGATCGTCGATGGCAAACGAGATCATGTCGCATTTGTCAGATTTCACGCGCTCGCCGGTGATGCAGATACGCTTCTGCACGCCCTGGGCGTTGGTGAACGTAAACCAGTTTTCCTTGGTGAGGTCGAGTATTGTAAGTGCGGGCTTGAGGAAGCAGTTCTTTTCGAGTTCGGCCTGCACGCGCACCTTGGTCATGTATTCTGCCGTCTCGTTATCGGAGGATTCGGGATAGAAGAACGGCACGGGGATTACGAGGCGTTCGGGCATGTCTTCGCCAATGGAGAGTTTTGCCATTTCCTGGTCGACAAAAGGCCCCGAA
Source organism: Muribaculaceae bacterium (assembly GCA_009775125.1). Classification (GTDB taxonomy): domain Bacteria; phylum Bacteroidota; class Bacteroidia; order Bacteroidales; family Muribaculaceae; genus CAG-873. Next base: position 39,695 of record VSPD01000012.1, read on the forward strand.
GTGAATATAGCCGTGAGCGAGGTTATGGCCTGGCGGTCGGCGGTGGCGGGCACGTATTCACGCTCTGCGCACGATGTGGAGAGGATGAGGGCGGCCGCGCCTATGATTGACATTATTTTTTTCATTGTCGTTGTAATGTTGAGATTGTCACTAAGACTTTATACATTTGTTATTTCCACTCGGGGAATTGGGTTACAGCGGCGTTGTTGTTGATTTCGTTGGCGGGCAACGGGAAGCGGTTGAGTTTGGCCGGATAGTTGCGGTCGCGGTCGTCGACGCTTACGTAGCTGTAAACAAACGAGCCATTGGGCTGCTGGTCGATGCGCAGGCCGTGGACCTGGTAGCCGTTCAAGCCGGTGGGATATGTCTTTTCGGCATCGCCCCAGCGGCGGAGGTCCCAGTACCAGAAGCCTTCGAAGGCGAGTTCCACCTTGCGTTCCTGGCGGATTGCGCTCCAGAGGGCGTCGCCATTTTTGTCGATGTAGGGCAGGTTTACGCGCGAGCGTATTTTCTTGATGGCGGCGTTGGCTCCTGCGGCGTCGTTGGTGCGGTAGCAGGCCTCGGCTTTGTTGAGGAGCACTTCGGCGTAGCGGATAATGGTTGACGGCTGCGATGATTTCACGGTGGCGATCACATCGTGCGACTCGTCGACGAGTTTGCGCAGGAAGTAGCCGGTGGTGGTGCGTCCTTTGGGGTCTTGTTCGATGTTCCACACGCAGAAGCCGTCGGCTCCTCCGACAAACGATTCGATCGTGCGGCCTTTCCATGCGGCTCCGTTATAGAGCACGGAGGCGTGGAAGCGAGGCTCGAGGTCGGCGTAGGGCGGGGTGTCGGTCACATCCGATTTGTGCCATGCGCTCCAGTCGGGGTGGCCGCCTGTGGCATATTCGTAAGATTCCACCATTTCCTGGGTAGGGGTGCCGTAGCCGCCGCCTGCCTGGCCGTGCATCGAGTAGTCGCCTCCGGGGGTGTAATAGTAGTCGAACTCGTGGCATACGTCCTGGCTGAGGTCGAAGACGTATTGGAGGATGGCTTCGCGGTTGCCGGCGGCGATTTCCTTGCCGTAGGCGTCGGCGTAGTTGCTTTCGAGGTCGTAGCCGAGTTTTTCCACTTCTTCGGCGGCAGATTTCACCACATCGTAGCGTCCGGCGTAGAGCATGGCGCGTGTCATGAAAGCGTAAGCCTGGCCTTTGTTGAGGCGGCCCGATGTCTTGGCTGCGGGCTCGAGGTTCTCGGATGCGTATTTAAGGTCTTGATAGATGAATTCCCAAGCCTCGGCTTCGGTGTTGAGAGCGCGGTTCTCGGTGATGGCGCTGAGGTCCTCATCGTAGAGAATCACGTCTTTGTAGCGTTTCACCAGGTCGAAGTACATGTATGCGCGCAAGAACCGGAGTTCGGCTTCGAGGCGCGTTGTCTGCTCGGGCGTGAGCGCTCCGTAGGTGTGGAGGCCGTGGAGGGCTTCGTTGACGCGGCGTATCGAGTTGTAGCGTGAGCCCCAGTAGCCGAGGTAGGTGTCGACATATGAGGAAGATAGGGTCGAGCCGCCGTAGGCGATTTCGCTGGGGATGAAGCAAAGGCGGTTGTAGAGATACGAACCGTACTTCATCTGGTCGGTGAGCGCGTCGGTCATGCCGGCCAGGCTTTGCTGCTCGTTGATGTCGTAAACGAAGCTGTAAAGGTAGTTTACGGCAAGTTCGGCAGTATTGATATCTTTCCACACGCCCTTGTCAGAAACCTTGTCGGTCGGCGTCATATCGAGATAGTCGTTGCACGAGGCGAAGCTCAGGGCGGCGCCGGCAATCAATAATCCTGAAATATATTTGTTCATCTTTTAAAATCTGTTAGAAGGTGAGAGTAATGCCGCCCATTACGGTGCGTTGCTGCGGATAGTAACCGTTGTTGACGCCCGGAGATTCGGGGTCGATGCCTTCGGGGAGGCTGTCGATGGTGAAGAGGTTGGAGCCTTCGACGTAGACGCGGAGGTTTTCGATGCCTACCTTGTTCATCCATGCAGTGGGGAAGGTGTAGCCGAGCTGTGCTGTTTTAAGACGGAGGTATTTGCCGTCGCGCCACCAGAACGATGAGCTGAGGCCGTTATCGCCGCCGTGGCCGGTAGCGCCGGCTGTGAGGCGGGGGAATGTGCCGTTGGGGTTGTCGATAGAGTAGGCGTTCTGAACGAGGAAGAGGGGCGAGTTGGCGTTTTCTTTGAATGTCTGCGTCCAGATGGTGTTGTCGTCGTAGCCGTTGTAATATGTGCCGGTGAGCGATACGTCGAAGAGCGCGCCGCCTACGAAGCAGGCCGAGAGGTCGAAGCCGTTCCATGTGGCGCCGAGGTTGAGGCCGTAGGTGAGTTCGGGGCGGTTGGAGCGTCCGAAGTAGCCGCGGTCGTCCCAGTCGATTTTGCCGTCGCCGTTGAGGTCTTTGTATTTGATGTCGCCGACGTTGGGGCGAGTGCCGTACCAAGCCGAGTTGTCGATTTCTTCTTCTGAACGGTAGAGGCCTTCGGCAATCCAGCCGGAGATGGCGCCATAGGTTGTGCCCACGGCTTTCTGCCATTCCATTGCGTTGGGGGCGTCGGGATATTTCACCCATTTTGTCTTGGAGTAGGTGAGGTTTACTCCGGCGGTGAAGTTGAGGGGCTTGTCGCCTACGATCCAGCGGCTGTTGTGGGTGATGAGGATGTCGACGCCGTAGGTGTCGAGAGCGTTGTTGTTGGCGTAGGTGGGATAGTAGCCGCCCATCGACGAGGGCTTGTTGCCGCTCATGGCAGCGAGGATGTCGTAGGTGTAGTTGTAGAAGCCGTCGACTTCAAAGCCGAGTTTGCCGTTCCAGAGTGTGGCGTCGAAACCGTAGTTCCACGAGCGGGTCTTGGCCCATGTGAGGTTGGGGTTGGCCACGGCGGAGGTGTAGATGCCGTTGGTGACCATGTTGCCGGCAGTGGAGGGATACACGAGTTTGCCGCCCCATTGCGAGTAGGTGCTCATGTACATGTATTCGGAGATGTTGTCGGAGCCGAGCATACCGAACGACACGCGCAGTTTCAGGTCGTCGAGCCACGAGCGCGCGCCTTCCATGAAGTTTTCTTTCGACATGCGCCAGCCGAGCGATGCGGAGGGGAAGAAGCCCCATTTCTTGCCGTTCATACCGTTGAATTTGTATGAGCCGTCGTAGCGGCCGGTGAATTCGGCGAGGTATTTGCCGTCGTAGTCGTAGTTGAGGCGGAAGAGGTAGGCAGCCGAGCGGGATGCCGCGCTCCATCCTCCGATGGGGTCCTGTGCGGGCTGTCCGAATCCGAGTTCGGGGAGCTGGTCGAAGGGGAGTTTCACGGCGTAGGCGCTCATGCCGTTGCTCTTGTTGTCGCGAGCCTCGGCGAGAACGAGAGCGGCCACGTTGTGCACTTCGTTGAATGTGTTGGCGTAGTTGATTGAGAGCTGGCCTACGAGTTGCTCGTAGTTGCTTTGGCCTTCGCCGAGTTTTGTGCCGTTGGCAGTGCCTTCGGGGTCGGCGTATTTCGACCAGGCAGTGCCGTTCCATCCCATCACGGAGTAGGGGGTGGTGAGGTTTTTGTTCTTTGAGGTGAGGTAGTTGTAAGCGCCGTTGGCTTTAAGGGAGAGGCCTTTTACCCAGGGTACGTTGTAAGATATCTCGAAATTGATGTCGCCTTCAAACGAGCGTGTTTTCTTGTAGCCTGATTCGTAGATAGCGGCGAGCGGGCTGTTGGGCAGGCCGTTGTTGCGCTGGATAGAGGCTGTGTACATGTCGTTCATGCGCTTGGGCAGATAGGGGTGCATCTGGATGGTCTGGCGCGCGATTGAAAGGAAGCCGACTTCCTCGTAGCCGTTGTCGCCGCCGCCGGCGTTGAAGCGGGGGGTGGAGCGGCGTCCGATTACGGAAGACATGCCGAATTTGTAGTGCCAGTTCTTGGCTATCTCGCCGTCGATGTTGGCGCGCACGTTATAGCGGCGGTAGTCGAAGTTGTCGATATTGCCGCTTTGGCCGAGGTAGCCGCCGGAGATGAAGTAGCGGGTTTTGTTGGAGCCGCCGGAGATGGTCACGGAGTGCTTCTGGTTGAAGCCGGTGCCAAACACCTCGTCGATGTAGTCGACATTGTCCCAGCCGTCGGTGGGGTCGTCGTTGATCATCATGTCGATTTGCTCGTTGGTGAAGAACGGCTTGTACTGGCTGCGGTCGGTGATAGCTCCCGATGCCAGCTGGTCCATCATCTGGGCCATGTTGTAATAGTAGGCATACTGCGGGCCGTTCATGAATTTGGGGAAGTTGGCGTTGAGCGATGCGCCGAAGTTGCCGTCGTAGGTCACTTTGGTCTTGCCCTCGGTGCCTCGTTTGGTGGTGATGATGATTACGCCGCCGGCGCCTTGGAGACCGTAGATTGCGGCCGAAGCGCCGTCTTTAAGCACGGATACGCTTTCGATGTCGTTGGGGTCGAGGTCGTTGATGTTGCGCACGGGATAGCCGTCGACTACATATGCCACGGAGTAGACCGAGCCGCGGATTTTGAGCGATGCCTGGTCGACGCCGGGTTCGCCGGATTCCTGCACGGATGAGATGCCGGGCAGGCGGCCGCCGAGCATCTGGCTCACGTTGGTCGAGGGGCCTTTGAGGAGTTCGTCGCCCTTGATGGCCGATACGGCGGAGGTCAACGACGATTTCTTCTGCTTGCCGTAACCGACTACTACCACGTCGTCGAGTGCGGTGGAATTGTCGGTGAGCGTCACGTCGATTTCGGCGCGGTTGTTGATTTTTTCTTCAAGTGTGTGCTTTCCCACATAAGAAAATACGAGAGTTCCGTCAGAGTCGGCATTGATGCGGTAGTTGCCGTCGATGTCGGTGCTCACGGATTTGCCTGTGCCCTTTACGGAAACGGCTACGCCGGGGAGCGGGCCGCCTTCGTCGGAAACAACACCATGCACCGTGATTTCCTTGGCGTAGACGCCTAAACAGACCAACACGGCAAGGAGGCAGGTCATGAGCCTGCGGCCTGTCGATATGGATCCGACTTTCTTGGTTTTTTCCATTTGGATAGTGATTTAGGTGATTGGATTAATTGGTTGTTGCGATTGAAGCGTATTTTTCGTTCTCTTCTTTTTGGATTTTTTCGAGAGTCTGCCATACCTGGTAGAGGCCGCGGGGCACGTGGAAGCATCCTTTCCATTTGCCGCCTTTGAGCGGGAGAAGCACTTCGCCGCGGCGGTTGAGGTAGCCAAACCATTCGGGGTGTTCTTTGTCGCGGAAATGCTCCCATGTGTAGTTGTGGACGCGCTCAAACCATTCGAGGCAGCGGCTGTCGCCGGTGAGACGGTAGCCTTTTATCATGGCTATGAGTGTCTCGATGTGTACCCACCAGAGTTTCTGGTCCCATTCGAGCTGCTGGGGAGGGTTGCCGTTGCGGTCCATGAAGTAGAAAAGGCCTCCGAATTCCTTGTCCCAGCCGTATTCGGCCATGAGCAGGGCGGTGTTTTTGGCTTCCTCGATAAGCTCGGGGCGGCCGAGGCGTTCGCCAAGGTCCATGATAAACCACATGGCTTCGATGGCGTGGCCGGGAGTGATCTGCCGGCCTTCGAAGCAGTCGATGAGCGAGTTGTCGGAGTTGAGATTTTCCACGATGAGGCCTCCGAGTTCGGGACGGCGGAACACGTCCATCACTTCCGACACGCAGGTGTCGATGGTGGAGCGCAGGAAGTCCTCGTCGAGCAGGTGCTCGATTTCGAGGGCAAGGTTGCACAGAATCATTGGCAGGGCAAAGCCTTTGAGGTTGCGTGTGCCGGGGTGGAGCTTGTTCCACTTGCCCTTGGGGTTGTCGACCTTAGAGAGGATTATGTCGAAAGTGCGCCGTGCGATGTCGGCATACTCCTGCGAGCCTGTGGCCTTGCTGAGCTGGCCGAAAGCCATGGTGGCAAAGGTGTAGGAGAAAATGTTGTAGGGCTCGACAAGGGGGTTGCCTTGGCGGTCGAGGGAGAAATACCAGTTGAGGTTGCCGTCGTGGCCGTATTTCTTGAGAAATTCTCCACCCTGGCGGGCACATTCGAGCCATTCGGGGCGGGGCTCGATATTGTTGTGGAGCATGGAGAACATCCACACCTCGCGTCCTTGCATCCAGATGAACTTGTCGGTGTCGAACACGCGTCCGTCACGGTCGAGGCAGGTGAAATATCCGCCGTATTCCTTGTCTTGGGATTTTTCGAGCCAGAACGGAAGCACGCGGTCGAGAAGCTCGTCCTTGTACTGTTGCGATAGCTGTTTGAAATTCATGTGTTATTGGTTTATTATGTAAATTGTTGCTGTCGGATAAGGAGAGAAAGGTTTGGGCGCAGGCAGGGTCGGCCATGTGCCCCGCGGACGCTTCCCGCGGGGCTCAAAGGCCTGGCTACTTGATTTTGGAGTCTGATTAAGGGTTATTGTGCTTGTATGGATTTGTTGTCGGCTTCGGCGCCGGCGTCGGCGGCCCAGAACCGCTCGATTTCCTCGAGGGTCTTGCCTGTGGTCTCGGGCATGAGTTTCCACACTATAAGGATGTAGGGCACGCACATGCAGGCGAAGAACAGGAATGTGCCGGCGGGTGTGAGCGTGGCGAGCATCCAGGGGGTGAGCTGGCCGATAAGGTAGGTGCCCACCCACAGCGAGAGTCCGGCTACCGACATGGCCATGCCGCGCACCGACGTGGGGTACATCTCCGAAAGGAACACGAAGATTACGGCCGATATGGATATGGCGCAGCAGAATACATAGGCCAGGAAGAACACCAGCAGGAAGCTGTTGCCAAGGCCGAGCGACTCGCCCATGCCGAAGTAAAGGCTGATGAGCAGGAGAGCCACAATCATGCCGGTAACGCCGTAGTAGACAAGGACTTTGCGGCCGAAGCGGTCGATGATAAAAATGGCAAGCACGGTGGTTACGGCATTGACGATGCCTACGAGCACCTGGCTGAACAGGGCGTCGCCGCCGCTGAGGCCGGCTTCCTCGAAGATGGTCGGGCCGTAGTAAAGCACGGCGTTTACGCCCATAAACTGGCCGAGGATGGCGATAGCGGCTCCGATCACTACGGCGCGGCGTATGCCCGGGCGGAAAAGCGACTTGAAATTGGCCTTTACGTCGCCGGAGATTACATCGCGTGTGGCTATGAGCTGATTGCGGGCTTCTGTTCCGGCTGTGTATATGCGTTTGAGGATGGCAAGGGCGCGTGTCTCGTGACGCTGCGCGATAAGCCAGCGGGGGCTTTCAGGGATAAAGAAGATGATGCCGAAGAACAGGATGGCGGGCAGGGCGCAGAAACCGAGCATCGCGCGCCACACTTCCGACACAAACACTTCTTCCATCAGCGGCGACGAGAAATGCAGCCCCGATGTGGAGAGGTCGAGCAGACGGAAGTTCATCAGGTAAGCGCCGAGGAAACCGAGCGTCACGGCCAGCTGATAGAGGCCTACGAGGCGTCCGCGGTATTTTGCCGGCGATATTTCCGAGATATATAGCGGAGATACAATCGACACGATGCCGATGCCAATGCCGCCAAGCCAGCGGGCCACGACAAGCGAGGAGAACCCGGGCGCGAGGGCGCAGGCAAGGCCGCTCACCGTGAAGAAAAGGGCCGCGGTGAGAAGCGTGGGTTTGCGGCCCCACCGGTCGGAAAGGTTTCCGGCGAAAAGCACGCCGATGATTGAACCGATGAGGGCGCATCCCACAAACCAGCCTTCCTGAATCTCGCCCAGGGAGAACTGGCTTGCAACCTGTGAAACTGTACCTGATACCACGGCAGCGTCGTAGCCAAATAAGAACCCTCCGAGGGCCGCCACCACTGCCAGAAATGTGGTATATCTTTTGTTTTCCATTGATATTCGAATTTAGGTTACGTTATGTTCCGGTGAAATGAAGAAAGTTAAACTTGAAATGGCTGAGGGTCGATACCGAAATATTCGCAGTAACGATCGTATAAGTGGCCGGCTTGCAGATAAGCCGATTGCGGACTCATGAAATGTGAGAATTCGAATGTGATGGCTTTGTCGTAGCCGGCGCGTTTGGCGGCTTCGAGTTTCATGCGCAGCTTGTCGAACTTGATGGGGAGGAAGCGGATGGGCATGTCGCGGTCGAACGACTCGGCGTTGGTCCAGCACTGCATGCCGTAGCGGTCGGCAAGGCGTTTGTTCACTTCAAAGAAAGCGTCGAGCTCGTTGTAGTCGATTTGTCCGTCCTGGAAAGCGCAGGCGTCGACCACGTCGTGGATGCCGTCGAAGATCTCGTTCCATTCCTTTTCGTGCTGCTCGACAGACACGGCGTCGTCCTTGGTAAGGGCCGAGCCGGAGGCCATCACGGCTTTCTTGCCGTCGATCCACGGAGAAATGAAGGTGGGGAGGCCGCCCGACACGTCCTTGCACTGCTTGCCCATGGCGCGGAAAGCGTCGATGGCTCCTTTGGTGGCGCGGGAAATCTCGCCGGAGATATACCAGCCGCCGAAACTCGGGTGGTGCTGTCCGTAGTTTTCCCACACCTCGTCGATTACATAGCGGTTGTCCTCAATTTCCCAGGAGAGGTCGCCCGTGTCCCAGTAGCGGCCCGAATCGTAGAGGCCGAACCAGAATTTCATGCCGTATTTGTCGGCAAGGGTCAGGAACATGTCGAGCAAGTCGCGCGAAGGCATGTAGCAGCCTTTACCAAGCAGATACTTCGAGGGGTAGGTTATGAATTTGCGGTAGCCCGAGCGAATCATGATCACCGTGTCGATGCCCATGGCCTTCATGTGTTGGAAATCGCGCTCCCATTCCTTCGGCCCCCAGTTCTGGTGGGGTATGTCGTGAGATATTTCATCGAGGAACGTTCCGGTGATTTTAAGCCCTGCGCCGGCAGGCACGATGAGGCCGGAGTCGGATGCGGCGACAGGCGACGTTTGAGCGGAAGTCTTTGCCGACAGGTCGGGCGCGCCACCCAAAAAAGCAGCCGCCGAGGCGAGTGCCGAAGTCTTCAAAAAGTTGCGACGATTGATGTTCATGATTGGTTTGAGGTTTTTACGACGCAAAGATATGTACAAAAATTCAATCTACCAAAAAAATTACTAAATTTTTTTATTATTAATGAATTTTATATTAAAATAGTTTTTGATATGCGACTGTTTATACCCCTAAGCATGTTTTATAACAAGTCTTAACCTAATTACATTTAATTAATTCGAGTTTCGCATTTTACGTGACGCTATCACTCTGCATGGCTTTACCCACAGCGTAGGGACGCACGGCTCGTGCGTCCGCCCCAAAATAACCTGCCCCTCCCCCGATGGTTCGTTCATGGTTCTTGATGGTTCCGGCCGGCGCAGCCCTGCGTCCCTGCAACCTGATTGCATAACAGAGATGCTTATCGGATGTGTACACATACAAAACTTGAATTAATTGATTAATATGCGAAATAATTAGAATGTTGACAATCGCTTGCCGGTTTCATTTAATTTTATTATTTTTGCAGAGGTAATTACTTCCGGTTTTTATTAATCTCCCTCCTAATCCTCTATTTATGCGCACACTTAAAAGCGAAATTGAATTCGGCTCAAAGAACGCCGTAAACAAAAAGAAAATAATCACTCATTATATATATAACGGCACGTCGACCATTCCCGAACTGGCCCGTACGCTCGACCTGAGCGTGCCTACGGTGACGAAAATGATAAACGAGATGTGCGAGGAAGGATATATAATAGATTACGGCAAACTTGAAACATCGTCGGGCCGGCATCCAAACCTTTACGGACTGAATCCACGTTCGGGATATTTCGTGGGGGTGGACATACGCCGCTTCAATGTCAACATCGGCCTTATGGATTTCAAGGGCGAGATGGTGAAGACGCGCATGAACGTTCCTTATGATTTCGACAACACCCCGCAGTCGCTCGAGGAGCTTGTCGACATCATCAAGAAGTTTGTGGCAGGCAGCGCCATCAACCCCGAGCATATATTAAATATATGCGTGTCTATTTCAGGACGCGTCAATCCCGAGTCGGGTTACAGCTTCTCTACATTCAATTTCTCCGAGCGTCCGCTTGCCGACATCCTGTGCGAAAAGACAGGCATGCCCGTGTGCATCGACAATGACACGCGCATCATGGCCTATGGCGAATACATGAACGGCTGCGTAAAAGGCGAGCGCGACGTGATATTCGTGAACATGGGCTGGGGCCTTGGCATCGGCATCATCATCGACGGCAAGACTTACAAAGGCAAGTCGGGGTTCGCCGGCGAGTTCGGCCATTTCAGCGTGTACAACAACGAGATAATCTGCCACTGCGGCAAAAAAGGCTGCATCGAGACCGAAGTGTCGGGCAAGGCCCTTCACCGCAAGCTCATCGAGCGCGTGCGCGACGGCGAAACATCCGTGCTGTCATCGATAATAGAAAAGGACGCCGGCTCGCTCACGCTCGACCATATCATCGACGCCGTAAACCGCGAGGACCCGCTCTGCATCGATATCGTGGAAAATGTAGGCCGCGAGCTTGGCAAACATATCGCCGGGCTTATCAACATATTCAATCCCGAACTTGTGATAATCGGCGGCACCCTATCCGAGACGGGCGACTATATAATACAGCCCGTGATTACGGCCATCAAGAAATACTCGCTCAACCTCGTCAACCGCGACTCCGAGGTGCGCGTCTCCAACCTCGGCCAGCGCGCCGGCTTCGTCGGCGCCTGCATGCAGGCCCGCTCCGCCCTGATGGAAGCATAGTTTTTCAGCGTCAATGCCCGCGAATAGGCCGTTTATTTTAATTAATGATTAATTGACGGTAATTAACGCTATTTTCTTACGTTAATGTCCGCTAATGAGCCGTTAATTAAGATTAATGATTAATTAATGTTAATTAACGCTATTTTCTTACGTTAATGTCTGCGAATGAGTCGTTAATTAAGATTAATGATTAATTAATGGTAATTAACGCTATTTTCTTACGTTAATGCCCGCGAATGAGTCGTTAATTAAGATTTCGTAAGGTTTCGCAAGTTTGTCACGGCGAAGCCGTGGTTCCTTGGTTAACCCCGTATGGAGGCGAAGCCGACATGCGGGGTTAGGTCGTGATGGGTGTGACGCACCGCGAAGCGTGTGCCTCGCAGATGTTCTCTATGGTGATTTGGCGCGAGGCACAGCTTCGCAGTGCCGGTGTTGGAGTATGCGCTACCGGGCATGTCGGCTACGCCTCCATACCCGGTTAGCCAAGGAGTCACGGCTTCGCCGTGGCGGAATTTCGCAAATTATTTTAGCGTCAATGTCCGCGTATGAGCCGTTAATTTTGATTAATGAATAATTGACGGCAATTAAAGCAAATTTATTTTTTACGTTAATGTCCGCGAATGTTCCGTTAATGTAAGATTACATAAGATTTCGCAAGTTTGTCACGGCTTCGCCGTGGCGGAATTTCGCAAATTATTTTAGCGTTAATGCCCGCGAATGGACCGTTAATTTTAATTAATGAATAATTAATGGCAATTAACGTAAAATCTCATGTTTCTATTCGAAGATGTAGATTTCTTCGCCGGGGCGGTGCATGTGGTATTCTTCGCGGACGACGCGCTCCATGGTCTGGGGGTCGACGGAGAGGCGGCGGTTGAGCGAGTCGTAGTAGCGGAGGGTGTCGGAGTAGAATTGGATGGAGGTTTGGAGCGAGTCGATGGTGTGGTTGTATTCTTCGTTTTGCGCCATTGATTCTTTTGTGAAGAATATGACGTAGACCACGCCTGCGAGCACGCAGATGCCCACGGCGTATCGCCGCAGCCATGAAATGAATTTATTGGTTTTCATCGGAGAGAGGTGTTTTGTCCCAGCGGTACATGCGGTCGCTGGGGCGTATTTTGGATGGTACTTTTATCGAGAAGCTGTCGCCTTTCACGGCTTTTTCAACGGGGCGGCAGCCTACTTGTATTTCGTCGACGGTGAGCATCACGGCGCCGGTGGTGGGGCCGGTTATTATCACTTCGTCGCCCACGTGGAGCTCGCCGGCTTCCATGAGGAATTCGGCTACGCCGAGTCGTGAGAATGTCTTCACGCCTTTGGCTATGTAGTGCTTGATGCGTGTGGCCGACGAGCCGTATTTTGCCGACCATTCGCCCAGACGCTGGCCCATGTAGTAGCCGTCCCAGAAGCCGCGGTTGAACACTTTGGCGAGTTCTCGGTCCCAGGCTTTGATTTTTTCTTCGGAGTATGTGCCGTCGATTATGGCTTCGAGCGCTTCGGAGTAGGCGCGCACGGCTATCGACACGTATTCGGGGCCGCGGGCACGTCCTTCGATTTTGAAAACGCGCACTCCGGCGTCGACCATGCGGTTGAGGAAGTGGATGGTTTTCAGGTCTTTGGGCGACATTACATATTGGTTGTCGATGGCGAGTTCCTCGCCTGTCTCGCGGTCGGTGACGAGATAGGAGCGGCGGCAAATCTGGGTGCATGCTCCGCGGTTGGCCGACGAGTTCATCTGGTGGAGGCTGAGGTAGCATTTTCCGGACACGGCCATGCAGAGTGCGCCGTGGCAGAACATTTCGATTTTCACCGGTTCACCGGCCGGGCCGGTGATGTTCTGCTCCACGATGGCTTGGTGTATGGCTTTTACCTGCTCCATGTTAAGCTCACGGGCGAGCACGGCCACGTCGGCCCATTGGGCGTAGAATCGCAGGGCTTCGACGTTGGTTATGTTGCATTGTGTGGAGATGTGCACTTCCACGCCGATCTCGCGCGCCATGCGTATTGCTGCTATGTCGCTGGCTATTATGGCCGATATGCCCGACTCTTTGGCGGCCTCGATGATTTGGCGGCAGTAGGCCAGGTCGGCGTCGTAGAGCACGGTGTTGACTGTAAGGTATGATTTAACGCCGGCTTGGGCGCATGTGGCGGCTATGTTTCTAAGGTCGTCGAGTGTGAAGTTGGCGCTTGACTTGGAGCGCATGTTCAATCCCTGCACGCCGAAATACACTGCGTCGGCGCCGGCGTCGATGGCGGCATGGAGTGAGTCGAGGCTGCCTACGGGCGCCATTATTTCAAAATCGGACCTTTTCATTGGAGTATGATGGTGGGGTGTTATTTTATATGTTAATCAATATTGCAGGAACACAAGCCTCCGGCTTGTGGCACTATTTCACAAGCCGGAGGCTTGTGTTCCTGCTGGGTAGCTGCTGTAAACAGCCAAAGGCCGATAAAGCCACCGGGACTTTAACGACCTGTAAGCCTTGATGCTTCAAGGAGGTTTCGGCCTTGTATATTTTTATTCGCCTGCGGGAGTCTCGGCAGGTGTAGCGGCGGGTGTTGCTACGGGAGCGGCGGCAGGGGTGTCGAACTGGTTGGCTGCGGGAGCTGCGGGAGCTGCTGCTTCCTGGCTGGCGCGGATTTCGGTGGCGGAGCCGAATTTGGGCATTGTATATGCCGACGCGATGGAGAGGAATGCGATGATTCCGAAGAGCCACCATGTGCCTTTTTCGAGCACGTTGTTGGTTTGGCGGACACCCATTACGGAGCCTGCGCCGCCGAATTGCGATGCGAGACCGCCGCCTTTGGATTTCTGGATGAGTACGATTCCGATAAGGAGAACAGCAACGATTACTGTGAGGACGATTACGATTACGTGAAGCATTATTTGGATTTTTGTTATAGTTTTTTCTTGTTTTATTGCTCTGCCTGTGGCGTTGCAGACGCGCGGTTTATTATCAATTTTTGCAGAAAGCGCAATTGGTCTGCAAAGTAAATACTTTTTTCCGGAAATTTCAAACTTAAATTGCTAATAATTTCAAAAGCGCGCTCATATCGGCCTTGTTTTATGAAAATTTTGGCCAGACTTTCGCTCAAAAGGCTGTCTTCGGAGGGTTGGGCGGCTTTTTGGGGCCGCGGGCGCGGCTTTTCTTCGGCCGGGGGCGTTTCCGGGATTGTTTCTTCTTCGGCGACGGTTTTTTCGACGCTGTCTTTTTCCGGCTCCGGGGCGTTGAAGGATGCGGGACGCAGTTCGGCGGGCAGTTCGAGCGGAGCGTCGGGGTCGTCGTCCACGGCGAAGTAGTCGGCGGGGGCGGGGGAGAAGATGAGGCGTTCGAGCATGGCGTCGTCTTCGGGCGATTGCGAGCCGTAGGTGTCGAGGAAGGTCGATATTGTGTCTTCTGTCGACGGGGCTTGGCGGGGCTGCTCGGCGGGGTATATTGAATACCAGTCTTCGCCGGCCACGGCGGCATAGTCCATGGTGGCCTCGCGGTCGACGGCATGGAGCATCATGTGCGTGGCCACGCTGCGGCGTGTCTCGGGGTCGATGCCGGCTCCTCCGGCGCGCAGGAAGCGCGCGGATGCGAATCCGAACCAAGGCCAGCGGCTGCGGGCTTCGGCTTCCCATGCGGGGTCGACCGGCGCGTTGGCGTCGGCGAGCAGGCGGGCTATGTCTTCGTTCAGATTCATTGCGGTGTTACCAGTTGCCGAGGGTGGCGTTGAAGATGAGGTCGACGAGTTCTTTTGATATTTGCTGGCAGAGGTCGTCTTGCACGTCGGTGAGCATGAGCGAGGCGTCGAAGTCGCGGTAGGCAGAGAATGTCTGGTCTATGTCGTTGCCTTCGTTTTTATTGTCGGTGTATTTCACGCGCACGCTTATGGTGAGGCGTGTCTGCGAGGCCCGTGCGTTCTCGGTCACGGCCTGGGGCGAGAGGGAGTAGCCGGTGATTTCGCCTTCGAGCTGGAGGTCGGAGGCGGTGTCGACGGTGCGCAGGCGTGTGTTGCGCGATATGTAGTCGAGAAGCTCGTTTTCGAATGTTTGCTGCAAGGGGGGATAGACAAGGGCGGCGCGTATCGGGAATTCCGACACGTGGATTGTCTTGTATATGTTGTAGTCGAGGGCCGCGCCGTTGAATTTGTAGCTGATGCGGCACGACTGCATGGCGGCGGCGCATATGGCCACGATGATTACCGCCAGCGAGCGTCTAATGAATGTATTCCAGGCCATATTCTTTGATTTTGCGGTAGAGGGTGCGTTCTGATATTTTAAGTTCGGCGGCCACGGCCTTGCGCTTGCCCTGGTTGCGGATAAGCGACTCGCGTATGGCCTCGCGCTCGCGGAGCTCGAGCGACTCGACGGGGCGCGGCGCGGCAGGGGCGGCGTCGGCGGCGGTCACTTCCTCGGGGCGTATGTCGATCACGTCGGGCTGCGCCGGGGCATGTCGCTCGTTGTTGAGCACTCCGGCCGATATGCGGCGGTCGAGGGCCGCGGGCTGACGCTCGATTTGCGATTTGAGGGCGTCGATTTCGCTGCGCAGGCTGAATATGAGGTTGAAGATCATTTCGCGCTCTTGCTCGTAGGTGTGGGAGCGCACGGCGGGCGATGTCGACGCCGCGGCGTCGTACGACTCCATGATGCGCGGCAGGTAACTTTGCGCCACCTCGCCCGATATTTCGCCGCCGGCCTCGAACAGGGCCATTTGCTCCACCACGTTTTTAAGCTGGCGCACGTTGCCGGGCCAGGCATAGCTTTGAAGCATGCGTGTGGCTCCTTCTGAAAAGGAGATTGCCGGCGTGCGGTATTTCTCGGCGAAGTCGGCCGCGAATTTGCGCGCGAGCAGGGTTATGTCGTGACCGCGCTCGCGCAGCGGCGGCACGGATATCTGTATCGTGGAGAGACGGTAGAACAGGTCTTCGCGGAAGCGTCCTTCGGCCACGGCCTTCGCCATGTCGACGTTGGTGGCCGCCACCACGCGGATGTTGGTTTTCTGCACCTGCGACGAGCCCACCTTTATGTATTCGCCCGTCTCGAGCACGCGCAGCAGGCGCGCCTGCGTGGTCATAGGCAGCTCGGCCACTTCGTCGAGGAAGATGGTGCCTCCGTTGGCTTCTTCGAAGTAGCCTTTGCGCGAGGCCACGGCTCCGGTGAACGACCCTTTCTCGTGGCCGAACAGTTCGGAATCGATGGTACCTTCGGGGATTGCGCCGCAGTTCACGGCGATATATTTTGCATGCTTACGCGCGCTGAACGCGTGTATGATCTGCGGAAAAAACTCCTTGCCGGCACCGCTCTCGCCCGTGATAAGCACCGACAGGTCGATGGGAGCCACCTTTATGGCTCTCTTCACGGCTTCGAGCAAAGCGGGGTTTGTGCCAATGATGCCGAACCGCATCTTGGCCTGCTGCACCTCGGGAGATATGTCGTTGGATCTGATGATTGGCATAGTTGTGCAAAGTTACGAAAAATTTCCACAACCGCGACACACCTAAAACCACAAATTTCACATTTTTTATTTTACGTCAATGGCCGTGAATGAGCCGTCAATTTTTGATTAAGCAAGATTTCGCAAGTTTGTCACGGCTTCGCCGTGCCGGAATTACGCAAATTATTTTTTACGTTATTTGCCGTGAATAGGCCGTTAATTTTTGATTAATGGTTAATTGATGATAATTAACGTAAACATAACCGCAAATTTCGCAAATTACGCGGATTTCACAAATTATTTTTGTACGTCAATAGTCGAGAATAGGCTGTTAATTTTTGATTAATGGTTAATTGACTATAATTAACGTAAACATAACCGCAGATTTCGCAAATTGCACGGATTACGCAAATTATTTTTTACGTCAATTGCCGTGAATAGGGCGTTAATATTTGATTAATGGATAATTGACGATAATTAACGTAAACATAACCACAAATTTCGCAAATTACACGGATTACGCAAATTATGGTTGTTTGGCGGAGAGGCGGGAGAGGGTGATTTCGTAGGCGTTGACGGCTATGGTGACGGAGAGGGCGGCCATGATGGTCCAGGTGATGATTTGGCTGTCGAATGTGACGGAGGGGATGCCTATGCTTGGCAGTGAGAATTTGAGGGCAGAGGCCCGGTCGCCGAGCAGGGGCATGAGCAGGGTGAAGATTACTCCGGCGACGAACCCCGAGAGCGCGGCCACGGCCACGGCGATGCGGTTGCGGCGGCGTGCGGCGGCGGCATGCCGCTTTACAAGTTCGACGGCCTCCATATGTTTTTTCAGCCCGGAGAGGAACAGTGTGTCGGAGGACAGCCGGGGCTGAAAATCTTGAAACAGGTCTTTTATTTTGTCTTCTTCCATGGCTTTATTCGTTTGAGAGCAGGCCGCGCAGGCGGTTGCGGCCTCGGGAAAGGTGTTTTTTTACTGCATCTTGCGATGCCTCGACTATGTCGGCGATTTCCTTTATGGAGTAGCCTTGCATATAAAACAGGAGCACCGATGTACGCTCTTTTGGCGGAAGGCTGTCGAGCGCGGCATATAGGGCCTGGTAGCGGAAGGCGTCGTCGGTGGCATCGGAGGATGTGATGCCGCCGGCCTCGTCGTAGCCGGCAAAAAGGCGCACCGACCGCCGGTGGTCGATAAACGTGTTGTAGCCGATGCGGAAAATCCAGGCGTTGAATTTATCGGGGCTGTTGAAACTGTCGCAACTGAGGTATGCTTTGATGTAGGCTTCCTGGGCAATATCGTCGGCGAGTTGGGTGTCGCCGCAGCAAAGGGCCACGAGAAAGCGCCTGAACGCTTTCTGCGTGCCCTCCACGTGGGTTATGAATTGCTCGCGGGTCATCGTTTATTTTTCGGCGGAGTCCTCGACTTGCTTGCGGGTCACGAAATATACGATGAGGAAGCTGATGCCAACGGCTAGGGATGCGCCGCCGAATACGAGGGGCACTGTCACAGGGTCGGCTTCGAAGTTGGTGCCCATGCAGAGATTGACGATGCCCACTGCGAGGACGAATATTCCGGCCAGGGTGAATATGCAGCCGCGGAGCAGCCGGCCGTAGAGTTTCTCGCGCGATGATTTTCGGGGACGTTGGAGGGCTTCGGCGAGACGGTCGGTGTCGATGTTGTTGTTGGCCTCAATGGCTTTGATGAGTACTTTTGCCCGCTTGTTGTCGCTGTTCATTATAGTAAGGAAGACAATGAGGACAATCGACATGGGGAGGATTGCGCAGATAAAGATGGGAACCAAGGTGTGCATATTGTCGTAATTTTAGTTTGTTGATTAATATTGTTTCTGAGATATCTCGCATGTAAGACGCATCCTCCGGCCAAAAGGTGACATCTGCTATAAGGTTTTATTGGTGTACGGAAAAAATTGCAACCCTTTATCGGCAAGTCGAAATTCAGGAGCACGAAGCGGCAGAGCCGCTTAATATGGTAGGCATGGGCGAAAGCCCATGTTATGATGAATAGCAGATATTCGACTGCGGCCGCAGTCGAACTTGCGTAAACCAACTAAACACGGGCTATTGCCCGTGCCTACCATATTCGACCGCGACTGCGGTCTGCATTTTCTTTTCAAATATGTAATTATATGGCACAAGCCGTAATACCGGTACATTATTATTTAGCTGTAAGTGAGCGAATCCACCCGATAGGAACACAATTGAACCGCACCCCAAAAGTTAGACACAAAACTTTTGGGGTGCATTATGTATAGACACCATAACTT
>VSPD01000013.1 GCA_009775125.1 Muribaculaceae bacterium
AAAATAAATCATCGGTTGGCTCAGTTAGCGGCTTAGCCAAGGCTGAACAACCTCAAATTTTACCGAATCATTGTTATTCATTAATTATTCATTAATTATTCATTAATTATTCATTAATTATTCATTAATTATTCATTAATTATTCATTAATTTAAAAATTTAATTTTAATCAAAAATTAACGGCTCATTCACGGGCATTAACGTAAATAAAAATCCTGTTTTTCCTGTTCTCCTGTCTAAAATATCTAAAATGTCTAAACGCAAGAATAAAAAACGCCGGCGCTGTCCATTTCGGGGGACGGCGCCGGCGCATGATGGGATTGGAGGCAAAATTATTCTGCGGCGGGAGCTTCTTCCTCTGCGGGAGCGGCGGCTGCTTCTGCTTCGGCCTTGGCTGCGGCGAGCTCGGCTTTTTTCTTGGCTACGGCCTCGGCCTTTGCCTGGTTGCGAGCCTGCTCGGCTTCAAGACGCGATTTTGCATCGAGTTCTTTCTTGTCGGCCATGGTGGCTTTGAGCTTGTCTACCTTAGCCTGCTTGTTGGCTTTCCATGCTTCGAAGCGACGCTGAGCCTCGGCTTCGTCGAATGCGCCTTTCTTGACGCCACCCTGGAGGTGTTTCATCATAAGCACGCCTTCGTTGGAAAGGATTGAGCGCACGGTGTCGGTGGGCTGAGCGCCTACGTTAACCCAATACAAAGCCCGTTCGAAATCGAGAGTTACAGTAGCAGGATTGGTGTTCGGGTTATAGGAACCTATCCTTTCAATAAATCTACCATCTCGTGGTGCCCTGCTATCGGCGATAACAATAGGATAGAACGCATAGTTCTTACGACCATGACGTTGTAATCTGATTTTTGTTGCCATTTAATGTTGATTAGTTTGGTTTTGCATTGTTTGCGAGTGCAAAGTTACGCTTTATTTTCCAAACCGCCAAACATTAGGCATCATTTTTTCAGACGCGCGGCTCTATTTCTGGGCTTTTTTCTTTTCGAGCTGGCGGTCGACGGCTTCGAGGCAGAGGTCGACTGCTTCCTCGAAGGTGTCGGCGGTCTTCGACGCCACTATGTCTTCGTGCTGGGGCACGGCCACTTTTATGGTGGCTTCCTTGTTCATTGCCGTTTCGGGCTTCACGACTTTGAGGGTGACGTCGACGTCGGATATTGCTGTGTTATGACGGGCGAGTTTTTCGGCTTTTTTGTTGATGAAGGCCGTGAGACGGTCAGCGATGTCAAAGTGGATTGCTTGGATTCTGATTTCCATGGTTGTCCTCCTTTTTTTGTGCACGCGGGTGTGCGAGTTGATAATTATGTTGAAGTTCGCTTATCGATATATGCGTATATATCTGTGTCGTGTCGAGTGATTCGTGCCCCAGCAGGGTCTTTACGGCGTTGAGGTCGGCTCCGGCCGAGAGCATGTCGGTGGCAAACGAGTGGCGTATCACGTGGGGCGAACGCCGCGCCGAGTTCACCTTGCCGTCGAGATGGCGGTGCACGATATAGTTGAGCATGCGGTATTTTATCGGCTCTCCTGTCTTTTTAACGAAGAACGCGACGAAAGGTTCGCCGCCTTCGCCGCAATATCCGGCGCGGGCCGCGCGGTAGTCGTCGATCATCGAGCACAGCCCCGGGCCGATGGGCACGTAACGCTCCTTGGCGCGCTTGCCCAGCACCTTTATGCGCCCCGAGCGACTGTCGACGTTGGCGTCGAGTAAGCCCGTCAGCTCCGAAGAGCGCAGCCCCGTCTGGTAGAGCATCTCCATGATCAGGCTGTTGCGCAAGGCCAGGAACGGGCTGTCCTCGTCCCCACCCTCGTCGAGGACGCGCTGCATTTGCGCAGGGGCTATCACCTGCGGCAGCCGCTTGGCCGGACGCGCCAGCCTCAGGGCGTCGAGCGGATTGCCTTCAAGCCCCTTGAAGCGCACCAGATAGCGGAAAAAGCCGCGCAGGGCCGAGGCTTTGCGACGTATCGTCGCCGCCGAATGGCCCGTAGAGGCAAGATGGCTCATATACAGGCGTATGTCGGCCGACGTGGCCTCCATCGGGCGCAACTCATCCACCTGCCCCTGCGTCTCAAACTCGGCCCACTGCCGCAGGTCGTGACGATACGACTCCACTGTGTGCGCCGACTTGTTCAGCTCTATTTGCAGATATTTGAGAAAATCGTCGATGAGCATACGCCTTCACTTGCTGTTTCGGATTGCCGAATTTAGCAATATAAAACCACATATGCAAATTTTCAAGCAAAAAATTACAACAATTCACAATGCACGATACACAATGCACGATTGGCTTTCAGCGCGTAGCCATAATTGTGCATCGTGAATCGTGAATTGCGCATTGATTAAAGGAGGTTGTGGCGGATGACGAGGTCGGACACGGCGGGGGCGTCGGCCACATGGCGCACAAGGGCGGGATCCGCGCCCACGGTGTCGCCCACGAGCTCGCCCTGGTAGGTGAAGGCGAAGCCAAGATTTGCCGAGGCCGGGAAACCCATGCCGGGATAGGCAAGCGGCAGGCGCAGCATCTCGCGCAGCGTGGAATACACGTCGGCCTGCCCCATCACCGGCTCGTGCACGCCGCTACGGCCGCCATTCACCACTATCAGCGGCACATAGCCCTCCGGGGCCACCACGCCCCGGCCCGCGGGATGGGCAAGCATGTCGGAACGGTAGGCCGCCAGCCCCTCATGGTCGCCCACTATCACAATAGCCGTCTCCGAGGCGTCGGGACGGCCGCGCAGGTAGTCGACAAGCTCGCCAAGGGCGCGGTCGGTGAAGCTAACGGCAGTGAGATAGTCGGCCATCTTCGGCGGATAGTCGCCTTGCAATTTAATCGTCTTCAACTCCTCGGGGATGCGGAACGGATTGTGCCCCGTATAGGTCACTATCTGCACATACCCGTTCTTGCCCTCGGCAAGCACCTCGCCCGAGCGGAAGCGGGCCACGGCCTGGTCGACAAGGGCACGGTCGCTCAGCCGGGCCGGGCGGCCTATCATCTCGCTCCGGTCCCACGACTGCTCCATGCGCAGCGAGTCGATGCCGAAGGCCGAGGCCACGCGCGCCTGATTCCACGTGGCAGGCTTGTCGCCCGACATGAGCCATGTCTCGTCCCCAGCGAAAGCTTGCGGGATGGCATGATACCGATTGTCGGCAAAGCGCATGGCATACACGAAATTGCGCATCGGATACATGCCGGCGAGCATCAGCAGCTGCCCGTCGATGCTGTGGCCGTTGCCCACCTGCGAGAGCACATGCGGAGCGTACCACACCGCCGAGTCGCCCACAAGCCGCGTAAGGTTGGGAGCCACCTCCTGCCCCTCGAGCCTGAGCCCGATAGGCCACGATTCCAGCGACTCGCATATCACCACCACGAGATTCCGAACCCGCGGCCCCGCGCTGTCGGCGGCGGCATATCGCGCCAGAAAATGGTCATGGTCGGCCATCCACGCTTCCACAAAGGCACGCTCGCCGTCGGTAATCTCGGAGTGCCCCTCCATGAGCTCGGCCGCCACCGTGCCCGGTATGGTATATATCACGGCCGGCGTTGTGGCATAGTAGCACTCCTGACGCAGACGCCCCACGTGCGAGCGCAGACCGCCATGAGCGAGCGCGACAGCCGCCGACACCGCCATAACTATCAGTAATACAATAAGATACCCCCCCCCATTAACATTTATCGGTTTTACCCTCGGCCCCATCGCCACAGGCGCAAGCAGGGCTATGGCAGGCAGCAAGAAATCGCGCAAGCGCAGCGTGTCGAATATGCTCGCCGTGAAATCGGCCACATTCCCCGCTAGCATATAGCTCGGAGCCGGAATGGAATTGAAATACGTGCGGCAATAAATCAGATTCGACATCATCACCAGCGACATCACGAGCAGCACCGCCATCTGCGCCCACCGCCTGTGCCACAAAGCCGGCAACGCCAGTACCGTGGCCAAAGCGAGGGCATTGACATACGTGCCCGCAAACCCCAGGCCACGAAACGTAGTCTCGTAGCACCACAGCAAGTCAAACGCCAGCACCAGCGCCAGGGCGGCAAGCCATCCGCCGGCAAACCCGCGGCCCCACAGCCGCCTCACTTTCTCCATCAATCGATTCATTTTCAGCATAGATATTTAATACTCCTGCAAAAACACAGGCAGGAGAACATATATTTTTTAGACAGGAGAACAGGAAAGACAGGAGATTTTTTTTACATTAATGCCCGCGAATGAGCCGTTAATTTTTGATTAAAATTTAATTTTTAATTAATGAATAATTAATGATAATTAACGTAAAAATTCTTGCGCCTCCTGTTCTCCTGTCTTTTACCGGATTGTGCATTGACCGAAAAGCACGACGAAACCGCAACCCGGGTGCGGGTCGCAGTTTCGCGTATATTTTATGGTGTTCCTATGGCGGCGGATTGTGTCCCCCGACCGGCTTCGGGACCGGGTTTTATTCTTCTACCGAACGAAGCTGCTGAACGTAGATGGCTTTCATCATTTTCTTGCGGTTTACAACCGAGGGTTTCTGGAAAGCCTGGCGGCTGCGAAGTTCTTTCACGATGCCGGTTTTTTCAAATTTGCGTTTGAATTTTTTGAGAGCTCTTTCGATGTTTTCGCCTTCTTTTACTTGTACGATAATCATATTCGGAGTAAGATGTTGAGATTTTTTGTTCTATTTTTTATAATTTGCGACCGCAAAATTAAGCATTAATTTTCATTCCGCCAAACATTTCCGTCCTTATTTTTTATTTTTTCGGCGTTTCGTCATTTTTTCCGCCCATTGTCAGAATATTTTGAGGAACCACGTGGAGATGAACACGTAGATTATCAGGCCGAAGATGTCGTTGGAAATCTGGATGAAGGGGCCGGTAGCCAGCGCGGGGTTGATGTGGAGCTTCTCGAGGCTAAGGGGTATGACCGTGCCGAGGATGGTGGCGAACAGGGCCACTACGAAGAGCGACACCGTCACCGACAGCGTCACGGCATACTCGCCCGGCAGGAAGATAAGGTTGTAGACGAGCATCACCAGGGCTATAACCGAGGAGTTGAGAAGCCCGATGAGGAATTCTTTCCAGAGCTGGCGTCCGAATTCTTTTATCTCGAGTGAGCCGTTGGCCAGCGACTGCACCACTATGGCCGATGCCTGCACGCCCACGTTGCCGCCCGTGCCGCCGATGATGGGGATAAACAGCGCAAGGGCCGTCACGGCTTGCAACTGGGTCTCGAATCCGGCAAGGATTATCGAGGCGAGGATACCCGAGGCTATGCCGATGAGCAGCCAGGGGATGCGCGCCTTGGTCTGGGCCAGCACGGTGTCGTCGGCGTCGATGTCGGTGGTGATACCCGAGGCCAGCTGATAGTCGCGTTCCGACGATTCGCGCACTTCGTCCATCACGTCGTCGACGGTGATGCGCCCCACCAGGCGGCCTATGGAGTCGACCACGGGCATGGCCACAAGGTCGTACTTTTCGAAGTCGAGGGCCACGTCGTCGATGGGCGTGTCAGTCTTCACGGAGGCCGGGTCGGTCTCCATCACGTGTTTTATCTTCGACACCGACGGGTCGGTGATGAGCTTTTTCAGGGGAAGCACCCCGCGCAGGCGTTGCTCGTTGTCGACGACGTAGACATAGTAAATCTCGTCCATCTCCTCGGCTTGCAGGCGCATCTGCTTGATGCACTCGGGCATCGACCAATTTTCGTTCACCACTATCATCTCGGTGCCCATGAGGCCGCCGGCGGTGTCCTCGTCGTATTTGAGCAGGTCGATGATGTCGCCGGCCTGCTCCATGTCGTCGATATGGGCGAGAATCTCGTCGCGGTCCTCCTCGTCGAGCTGCTGGATAAGGTCAACGGCATCGTCGGTGTCGAGGTGGTCGATCTGCTTGGCGATTTCCTCGGCTGGCATGGCCGAGAGGAGCTTGAGGCGGTCGTCCTCGTCGAGCTCCATGAGCACATCGGCAGCTGTGTCCTCGTCGAGCAGCTTGTAGAGAAACTCGGCTTCGTCGAGCTCGAGATTCTGGTATAGTTCGGCAATGTCGGCCGGGTGCAGTCCGTCGAGTTCGGCCCGGGCCCGGTCCACATCCTTGTCTTTGATAATCTTGCGGATATGTTCCAGATATTCGTCGGTATATTCTTTCATTGCCGTTTATTCTGCTTAATACGTGAATTCGTGTATTCGAATATTCGGGTATTCGTCAATACATTATTTAATCCCGTGGTTGGCGGGCTTGCTCCACCAGGGCGGTGAGCTCGAAAAATTGCTCCACGGAGAGCTGCTCGGGGCGCATCGCCAACAGAGGGCTCTCGGGCAGGGGCACTCCCGGGGGCAGAAGGCCGCGCACGGAGTTGCGTATTGTCTTGCGCCGCTGGCCGAAGGTGGCTTTCACCACCGTGCGGAACAGGGCCTCGTCGCAGGGAAGCGACTGCCGGCTGTTGCGCCGCAGGCGTATCACCCCCGACTTCACCTTGGGCGGCGGGTTGAACACCGACTCGCTCACCGTAAAGAGATATTCCACGTCGTACCACGCCTGCAACAGCACGCTCAGTATGCCACGCGTGCGCCCTCCTTCCTTGGCCGCCAGTCGCTCGGCCACCTCGCGCTGCAACATGCCCGAGCACAGAGGGATGCGGTCCTTGGCCTCGAGCACGCGGAAAAATATCTGCGAGCTTATATTATAAGGATAGTTGCCGATGAGGCAGAACGGGCCGCCGCCAAAGAGCCCGTCGAGGTCCATGCGCAGAAAGTCGCCCTCGATGATGCGCCCGTCCAAAGCCGGGAAATGCTCTTTGAGATAGCCTACGCTCTCGGTGTCGATTTCCACCACCTTCACATCGGCATGGCCTTCGAGCAGATATTGCGTGAGCACTCCCGTGCCCGGGCCGATTTCCAGCACGGGCAGCGTGCCGGCATCGTCCAAGGTTGCGGCAATGCGCCGCGCCACCGACATATCGGTCAAAAAATGCTGTCCGAGGGCTTTCTTAGGCTTTACTCCGTTCATTTGAGGCGTCGTTTAATTTGTTTGCACCTGCAAATTTACACTTTTTTTCCGAGAAACCAACATAAATCAATGCACAATGCACGATGCACAATGCACGATTGATTTTCAGCGCGTAGCCCGATCGTGCATCGTGCATTGTGAATTGTGCATCGGTCAGAGGGAGCGGCCGACGGCTACGGAGGAGCGGTCGTAGGGCTCGACAGGGCCGGTAATGGTGAAGGAGCCGGAGGTGAAGGCTCCTTGCACGTTGACACGCGCCTGTGCCGAGCGCGCGGGCAGGTCCACGAGGATGCGGCACACGCCCAGCGAGGTGCCCATCGAATATTCCCACTGGCGGTTGCCCCGGCGGTCGACGCTGTGCTTGCGCAGAGTGAGCGTGCCTTCGAGGGTGATGCCGCCCAGGCCGTTGGCGCCGGAGCGTATGCTGTGGTTGGGGGCGAGCTGGAACATGGCGTTGCCCGAACGCGCGCATATAAAGTTGGTAACTTCGTTGGTGACGCTGTTGACCCTCCCCGAGCCTATCTGCAACGAGCGCGCGGGGATGAGGAAGGTGCACGAGTCGAGCCTTGCCGAGGCCAAGGCGTTGGCCACCGAGTCGACAAGTTCGCGCCGGGCCTTGTCGGCGGCGCGCTGCTCGGCGGTGAGCGGCGAGGAGCATCCCGTGGCTAAGGCTGCGGCTGCTATTATGGCTAAAAGGATTTTTTTCATTTTTCGATTTTTTGATTTTTCGATGGCTCGATTATTCGAGAAGTCGAGCATTCAATTATTCGATTGTTTCACTGCGGGTTGTAGCCCGAGTCCACCAGGGTGCTGGCATAGCCGTAGAAAGCCGGGGTGAGCAGATACGACAGGGGCGTGGCGGGATGCTCGCCCACATACGACTTGACCATGCTGTATCCGATATAGCGGCCGAGGCCACCGGGGGCGCGGCCGCCGTCGAAGCCCGTGCGGGCGCCGAGGTCCATGATGGAGCGTATGTCGGCGGGGTCGGCGGAATAGAGCAGGCCGGGGCGCAGGCCGAATTCCTGCCACAGGCGCGCCTCGTTGGCTTCGAGATAGTCGACTTGGGCTTCGGTGAGGCCCAGGGCGCGGTCGAGGCGGCGGCTGCCGAGCAGCTTCATCTGCACGTAGGCCACGGCGCCGTCGTATAGCATATGCTCGAAGGCGCGGCCGGTGGTGGATGTGTATGGATATGCCGAGCGGATTATCCCAGAGGCCAGGTCGGCGCTCAGGCGGCCTGGCTCTTTGAGGGCGCGCTGGTAGGGCTCGAAGTCGGAGTATGCCTCATAGCCGGGGCCGAGGTAGTGGTTGAGGGCCACGAACACCACCGAGTCGCGCAGGGCCATGGGGCGATACGACGGCCACGTCACCGCCGTGACCCGATAGCGCGGCAGGGCCACGCCTTGCTTGTCGGCGGCGGCATATAGCTGTCCGAGCTTCGACTCGAGGCGGCTGAGGTCGGGAAACACCGAGTCGACGGCTCCCTGGAAGAAGCCCGTGGCCGTGCTTCCGCTCCATGCCTCGGCGGTGGCCGAGGGCGAGGCCAGGCTGTCGCCGGTGAGGGCGGCCAGGGCGACGAGCTCGGGGGCGTTGGCTGTCAGGGCGGAGTCGCGCTCGGCAGCGTCCATGCTTCCGTAGGTTGCTATCATGCGGTCGAGCCGGCCCACGGGGTAGGGCTCGGAGCCGGAGCACCCGCTCATAAGGGAGGAGAGAGCGGAGAGCGCGGCGAGGGCGGCTATGCTATATAATATATAATATGTCGGTCGTTTCATTTCTGCGTTCAGTTCACTACATTCTGCGGCCGGCCTTGGAGGAAGGCGGCGAGATTGGCAGCCGACACCTCGAGCAGGCTGCGGCGCGCCACATCCGACTGCCACGCCACATGCGGCGTGATATAGCAGCCCGAGCACGAGAGCAGGGGCTCGTCGGAGCGGGGCGGTTCTTGGTCGAGCACGTCGACGCCGGCGGCGTAGAGGCGGCCCGAGTCGAGGGCGCGGGCCAGGGCCGTGGAATCGACGAGGCCTCCGCGCGCGGTGTTAATCACGATGGCCGAGGGCTTCATCAGCGCCAAGGTACGGTCGTTGACAAACCGGGCATTTTCTTTGGTGAGCGGGGCGGCGAGCACCAGGATGTCGGCCTCGCGGAAAAGCGTGTCGCGGTCGACGGCCGTGATATATTCTGGCAACTCATATTGCATCTTCGAGGTGAGGGCCACGACGCGCATCGAGAAGGCCGAGGCTATCTTGGCCACTTCCTTGCCGATGTTGCCAAGGCCGTAGATACCCATCGTAAGGCCGGCCAGCTCGATTATGGGCGTGAGGCGGTAGGAGAAATCCTGGCAATGCTGCCATCCGCCTTTTTTCACCGACGTGGAGTGACGCCCCACATGGTTGGCGATCTGCAAGATATGGGCAAACACCAGTTGGGCCACCGAGTGGGTGGAATAGGCGGGCACGTTGCACACGTCGATGCCGGCGCGGCGGGCGGCCACGATGTCGACATTGTTATATCCCGTGGCGAGCACGCCGATAAAGCGCAGCGACGGCAACGCTTCTATGGCTGCGGCGTCGAGCACCACTTTATTGGTGAACACGGCATCGGCTCCGGCAGCGCGGGCCACTACGTCGGAGGGCGCGGTGCGGTCGTAGACGGTGAGGTCGCCCAGGGCGGCGAGCGCGTCCCACGACAGGTCGCCCGGATTGGCGACATATCCGTCGAGCACCACTATCTTTGGCTTCATTTCGGTAAAACGGTTTAATAGGTTACATTTTGCGATAAACGCGGCCGAAAGTTACGGCTTTTGCAAATCATAACAAACGAAACGCCAATTTTTCTCGCTCTTTGTATCTTTTTTGTAACTTCCCCCCTCCGCTGCGCGGTGCCGGGAAAAGTTATAGAATAAAAAAAACAGGAATCTTAGGGAGCATAGGCAGCCTAAGATTCCTGTAATTATTTTAATGATTACTCTTTTTTAGTAGCGCACTTTTTCGGCTTTGGCGCCGGTGCGGCGGATGTAGAGGCCGGGGGCGGTGGGCTCGCCGGGGAGGCGAACGCCTTGGATGGTGTAGTATTCGGGTTCGGAGTCGGGAAGTTGGGTAGTTGGGTAGTTGGGGAGGGCGGTGGTGACGGGGGTGTAGTATTCGCCGGTGAAGCCCGAGGCGTTGTAGATGCCGTTGTGGACGAACTTCTGGTCGGAGGTCTGCTTGCCGCCGCCGTTGTGGAAGATAATCATGGGGTTGGCCATGTCGTGGTTGGCGCGGTAGGTGTAGCGATGGAGGGTGCCGGCGCGGGAGACGGTGACGGTGGAGGAGGTAACGTCTTGGCCGGGCCAGGGGCCGGTGAAGGCTTTGTCGTCGCGGTGGTTGTCGTCCCAGGCGTAGGCGCGCACGGTGGTCCAGTTGGAGGCCGAGTTGTCGAAGTAGGCGGTGTACTCGGTGTAGAGGGGCACGGAGGTCTTGATGTAGGTAAACGATGCCGTGGCGGTGCCAACCTGGTTTTCGGCGTAGGCGCGGATGGTGGTGGTGGAGGTGATGGTGATGGGGGCGGTGTAGGCTTTGCCTGCGGCGGGGTCGGAGCCGTCGGTGGTGTAGCGCAGGGTGGCGCCGGATGTGGCGGAGAGGGCTACGGTGAGCTCGTCGTTGAACATGGTGCCGGTGGGGTGCGACGCTTTGATTACGGGTGCCGTGGGCGCGAGTTCCACTTCGATTTCTTTGGCCGAGGCTGCGCCGTCGTATTCGTAGTAGACGTCGGAGGTGATGCCGGTGATGTTGGCGGTCTGCTGGCTGCCGTTGTTGAAGATGATGCTGAGGCTTTCTTCAACGTCGGGGAACGACATGCGGTAGAATGTGCGTCCGTCGATTACTTCGGTTTCGGACATGCGTGTGCCGGGCCATGCTCCGGCAAATTTGTTGTCGCCTTCCCATGCGTAGATGTTGGGGGCGGAGGGGGCGGTGACGTAGACGGTGATTACTGCGTTGGGGTCGACCTTGCGGTAGGTTTCCTTGCCTGTGTAGGTGTCGGCTCCCCATGTCACGGTCACGCTCTGGCCGAAGGCCATGTCGGCTCCGATGGTGAATGTGGATTCACGGCCGGGCGTGAGGGCTACCTTGTTGCCCAAGCCTATCTGATACCAGCCTGTGGAGGCGGCTTCGGAGAGGGAGGCTGTGACGGTGAGCGTTTCGGTCTTGAACGATGTGGAGGCGGGGGTGAAGGTGACGCGGGGCGAGCCTACGGCGTCGTCGGAGGTGTAGTAATGCGACGCACCGGGGTCGGTGAACGTTACGTCGCCGCCGTGGGCCACGGGGGCTGTGGTGTAGATGAAGCGGCCGTCTTCGCCGATTTTGCCGCCTTTGTAGTCTTTTACCACTACGCGGAGCTGGCCTTGGGTGGCGGGTGCGTCGACGGTGAGTGTGCCGTCGGCTCCCACGGTGTAGGCGCGGCCGGTGGTCACGTCGGTGTATTCTCCGGCAGGTACGGCGGTGAATGTGGCTCCGCCGTTGATGGCGACGAGGGCGTAGGAATCGGCTGTGGCGCGCTTGTAGGCAAGGCCGGAGGCCGACTTGCAGCCGTCGAAGGTGTATTGGCCTCGGCGCAGGGCGGGCACGGCGGCGCGGATGAGGTTGAGGCGACGCACGTGCTGGGCGAGGTCGGCGTTAAGGGTCTCGGCCACGTTGCCCGAGGCGGTGTATTGGCCGAAGTCGGAGGCTGTGACTGTGCCTTCGAGGTAGTGGCCGAAGTAGGCGCGGCCGGTGTTCTTGACGGGGGTGTCGGTACCGCCGCCGTCGACTTTTGCGCCTTTCTGGAATTCTACTTCGGAGCCGTAGTAGACGCAGGGGATGCCACGGAATGTGAACATGAGGGCGAGGTTTTCGGCCCACTGGGCTGTGCCGCCGTTGAAGCGGGTGAGGTCGTTGGGACCGGGGCAGTAGTCGTGGGAGTCGACGTAGGTGACGAGGTAGGATGCGTCGTTGTAGTATTTGTCGCCGCCTTTGGCGAGGTCGACTACGTATTTGGCGTTGTTGAAGCCGTAGTGCGAGGGGAAATCGATGGTGGAGAATCCGCTATATTGGGAGTAGTCGGGCTGGTGCCATGCGCCGTTTTTCATGAGCGCGTTGTCGGATGTGGGCATGGCAGTCTTGTCTTCTTGCTCGCAGAGGGCCATGTTGCCGGGGCGTGCTTCGTCGTCGCCCTCACGCACGAAGATGTTGTCCCAGAATGTGGGGTCCCAGTTCCATTGGTCGACGAGCGCGGGGTCGGATTTCCACTGGTAGTAGTAGCTCGACAGGGCGGGCTGGTCGCGGTAGGTGACGGTGCCCTGGTAGCGTTGGCAGCATTCGCCGAACATGAAGAAGGGGCCTCCGTCGCGCTTGTCCTTGTATTTGTCGGCGAGAGCGTGGAATTGAGGGATGAAGGCGGTGTTGAAGGTGAGGCGGGCGATGTGGCCGGTGGTGTCGATGCGGAATCCGTCGACGCCCATCTCGATGAATTTGCCGTAGCAGCGCACGAGGTATTCAGACACGGCGGGGTTCTCGGTGTTGAGGTCGACGCAGTCGCCGGCTATCTGTCCCCACCAGCGTGTGGGGGCGTCCCAGTTCCAGCCGTTGCCCACGTGGTGGTAGTAGTTGTGGCTGTCGTGGTTCTGTCCGTCGGTGTTTTTGAGGTAGGGGAATCGGGCGTTGTACTGTCCCTTGCCGTCGAGGTCGTTATAGTTGGAGGGGAGCAGGTCGTAGTTGGGGATAATGGCTGTGGCGGGGTTGGCCTGGTCCTTGATGTTCTGGCTGCGGTAGAACAGCTCTGTGAGGCCTTTCTCGCCGAAGTTGCCGGTGTGGTTGAGCACGATGTCGAGGATTATCTTCATGCCCTTTGCGTGTGCGGCGTCGATGAGATCCTGGAAGCGCACGTCAGATGCGGAGCCCCATTCGGTGCGGCTCTCGTAGCGGAGGTCGACGTTCTGGAAGTCCATGGCGTGATAGCCGTGGAAGTCGGTGCCGGAGCAGTTCTGCACCACGGGAGTGATCCACACGGCGGTGAAGCCGAGGGCCTTGATGTAGTCGAGTTTTTGGATAAGGCCTGCGAAGTCGCCGCGCCAGTCGGGGTCGTTGTTGGCTATTTGCACAGCCTGCCAGTCCCATCCGCAGACGTTGTTGGCGGGGTCGCCGTCGTAGAAGCGGGTTGTCATGACAAAGTAGATGGATTCGTCGCGGAAGTCGTCGCGCGCGGAGTCGAAAGTGGCGGCGTCGGCATGGTTTCCGGCAAGCGCGCACGCGAGCATGGCCGGAAGCCATTTCCTGAATTTTTTCATGATAAATAAAGCAAGAAATTAGTAAGTATGATATTATATTAGCCTCCCCTCCCGGGGATTTGATTGGCTTTCGGCGGCAAATTTAACTAAAAATTTCTTAATAGAGTAAAAAATGCCACAATTTTTCCATTTATTAGACAGGAGAACAGGAAGGACGGGAGTTTATTTTACGTTAATGGCCGCGAATGAGCCGTTAATTTTTGATTAAATCTTAATTAATGAATAATTAATGATAATTAACGTGGAAATTCTTGTGCCTCCTGTTCTCTTGTCTAAAAAAAAGCGGAGCGCGCCCGAGGGGGCACGCTCCGGTGTAAGATTATAGGAGGCCTAAGAAGCCTAGGAAGCCTATTTATTTCTCAAGCCGGAGGCTTGAGTTCCTACCTACTATGCTTATTCGAATTCGATGAGGACGGCGTCGGTGCCGACGATTTGGTCGGGACGGACGAAGACGCGCTTCACTACGCCGTCGCGGGGAGCGGTGACGTCGTTTTCCATCTTCATGGCTTCGTAGACAAGGAGGGTCTTGCCTTTGGTGAAGGTGTCGCCGGCTTTTACGTTTACTTCTATTACGCGGCCACCCATGGGGGCTTTGATGGTTTCGCCGGTGATGGGAGCCTCGTCTTGGGCCGCGGCTTCTTCTTTTACTTCGGCTGCGGCAGGACGGCTGGCTTCGTATTCTTCGGTGCGGCGGCGGCGCAGGAAGCCGTTGGCTACGGAGGGAAGGAGCTCAAGGAGCAGTTCTTCTTCTTTGTTGGTGGCCAGGGGCTTGCCTCCGAGGTCGGGCAGGGCGGGGTTCTCGGGCTTGCGGTAGGAGTTGACGTCGTAGGGTGTCTCTACGGGCGAGCCGGTGATTTTTTCGCGGAAGGCGGGGTCGACCGGCACGGGAGTATGGCCGTATTCGCCTTTGACGAGGGCTATGAATTGGTTGGAGGGGTTGGAGTAGTCGGGGTTGCCTTTCTTGCGGTCGAGGGCCACGGATACGGCCTGGGAGCCTACAATCTGGCTGGTGGGTGTTACGAGGGGCACGAGGCCTGCGTCGCGGCGCACCATGGGGATGAGGCGCATAGCGTCGTCGAGGAGGTCTTCGGCGCCGAGGGATTTGAGCTGGGCCACCATGTTGGAGTACATGCCGCCGGGCACTTCGGCGTCTTTTACGAGGAGGTTTGGTTTGGGGAATCCGAAGTAGGCTTCGATGGCGTGGCATGCTTCGAGCAGGGTGTCTTCGTCGTTGGCACGTGCAGCTGCAACGGCGCGGTCGAGCTGGGCTTCGATTTCGGCAGGGAGGGTGTCGGCAAGCGGGTCGAAGGCGCGGGGCATGCGGTCGGCGTTGAGGTCGAAGGCTTTAAGGGAGTGACGGGCGTCGAGCAGGCGGTTGCGGATTTCGCCCACGGCTTTCATGTCTACGTCGAGTTCTACATCCATACGCTTGGCAAAGAGGTAGACAAGCTCGATGGCCGGAGCGGCGGAGCCTCCGCCAAACCACCATATGTTAGTGTCGAGGATGTCGACGCCGTGGAGGATAGCCATTACCGACGAGGCGAGGCCGTAGCCCGGGGTGCAGTGGGTGTGGAAGTCGACGGGGACTGTGAGGGCTGCTTTGAGCTTGGATATGATTGAAGCTGCGCGCAGAGGCGACACGAGGCCTGCCATGTCTTTGAGGGTGATGATTTTGGCGCCGAGGGCTTCCATCTGGCGGGCTTTGTCGACGAAGTATTCGTCGGTGAAGATTTTTTCGGGCTCAGCGGGCTTTTTGCCGAAGAGGCGGGCGAAGAATCCTTTGGGTGCTTCGGGTGCTTCGGCCTTGGGGTCGACGGTGTAGCACACGGCTCCGTCGGGGATGCCGCCGAGGGTGTTGATCATCTTTATGGAGTCGCGCACGTTGTCGATGTCGTTGAGGGCGTCGAAGATGCGCATCACGTTGAGTCCGTTGGCGATGGCTTCTTTATAGAATCCTTCGAGGACGCTGTTGGGGTATGGCACGTAGCCGAAGAGGTTGCGGCCGCGGGAAAGGGCGGAGAGGAGCGATTTGCCTTTCATCACTTTCGACACAGAGCGGAGGCGGTTCCACGGGGATTCGTCGAGGTAGCGCATCACGGAGTCGGGCACTGCGCCGCCCCACACTTCCATGATGTAGAAGCCGGCATTCTCGTAGTAAGGGAGGAGTTTGTCGATTTCGGCCTGGCTCAGTCGGGTGGCGAAGAGCGATTGCTGGCCGTCGCGGAGTGTGAGGTCGCGGATTTTAAGTTTTCGATTAGCCATATTTATATAAGTATAAGGTATGAGTTGTAAAGTATAAGGCAGGAGGTGGCAGAAACTCTAACCGCGAAGCGCTTTGCCACAGGCAAAGAACCCTCCGGCTTGATAGGTTTTTCACAAGCCGGAGGCTTGTGTTCCTACATTCCTAATCCTACCTCCTTGATAGGGATTTTCGCAAAATAAGGAAATATTTCCGTAATTACCAAATTTTTTTTGGCAAAAAAACAGACGTGCCCGAAAAAAGGGTTTTCAGGCACGTCGTTTTAAGGTTTTTGATTTTAAGCCGAGGGCTTGGATCATGCGGGGGGGTTGATGGCGCTGGTGGGGCAAACAGCCTCGCAAGAGCCACATTCGATGCACTTGTCGGGGTCGATTTTGTAGATGTCGCCTTCGGAGATTGCTTCAACGGGGCATTCGGGCAGACATGTGCCGCAAGCCACGCAGATGTCGGTGATAACGTAAGCCATGGTTGGGTTTGTTTTAGAAATTATTTTACGAAATTAGTTTTGTGGATGCAAATGTAGGCATAATTTCGTAATTGGCAAAATTTTTTTTTTGCAAAGGGTGGGATTTTAGGAATCCTATAATTTCAGCCAAAGGTTGATTGAATCGCGCAGGGCGGTGTCGCGCAGGGCCCAGGACTGGAATTGGGTAAAGGATATGGCCACGGCGGTGTCGAGGGCGGGATATCGGGGGGCGAGGCGGCGGGCCACGGTGGCGGGCACCACGGCGCGGGGGATGCGGCCCAAGGCTGTGAGCACAACCAGGTGCTCGGCGTTGACGCCGGGGAGGGTGCTTACGTAGATGGTGTCGCCGATTTCGCGGCCCAGGGCGGCGACGCGCGAGGCGAAGGGGCTGTCTTCGGGGAGCCATACGGTGTCGGCGGCGAGGTCGAGGGCTGTGCGCACGGCCGGGGGGGCGGTGTCGGGGCGGTGCTGGACGAGGATTTCGCGGTCGAGGTAGACGGGATCGGTCATAACGAAGCGTTGTTTTAACTCGACGGTGAGGGGCATGGATGCTATCACTATGTCGTAGCGTCCGTCGCGGAGACCTTCGGTGGCGTGGGCAAGGGGCACGAAGGGGTGGTATTTCACGGGTATGGAGCGCGAACGGGCGATGCGCTCGATTATTTGGTAGTCGCGGCCGAAGGCTGAGTCGCCTCGCACGCCGTAGCATATGCCGTTGAATTCGATGGCTATGTTGAGGGTGTCGCCCCCGGCTATGGCTTCGGCGCGGGCAAAGGGACTTTTTGGCCGGTGTGAGCATCGGCCGAGCATGACCATGGCGGCGACGGCTCCGGCGAGCAGGGCCACGAGCAGCGACAGGCGGGGACGGATGGGGCGCATAGTTTATAGCTTTTATGGTATTTAGGCTACCTATGATTTTCTCAAGCCGGAGACTTGAGTTCCTAAAATCAGTTGGCGAAGTCGATGGAGAGGCCCATCTGGAAGCGGCGGGGGTTGAGGGGGTAATGGGGCAGGGAGAAGTAGTCGGCGGAGAACCAGCCTTGGTTGATGTGGGTCATCATCACGTAGAAGCGCACTTTGGAGAGTTTCATGTTGGCGTAGGCTGTCATGAATGGGTAGTTGCCGAGCAGGGCTTCGCGCTGGTTGTGGAAGGTGGCTGTGGCGGGCTGGTAGGCGGGGGCGTGGTAGCGTGTATAGTAGTCGCAGTCGAGGCCGAGCTGGAAGTGGAGGGTGGCTATGCGGGCGCGGATGTAGAGGCTGGAGCGCAGGGCGAGCTTGGGAAGGGAGAGGACGGCGTCGTCGGACGATGTCTGGTATATCACGCGGTTGTCCCAGTGGAGTATGCCCAGGCGAAGGCGCTGGTCGAGCGAGGCGGTGAACACTTGGATTGAGCCGGAGTGCTGGGCGGGGAGTGCTTGGGTGTCGAAGTAGAGGAGGTTCTGTACGTTGCGCGCGGCGATTTTGATGGCTGTACCGGTGTGGGGTATGTCGAGGCGTCCGCCAAAGGTGACACGGCGTTCTTTTCCGAAGGTGTTGCGCCAGGCGAAGTGGTTGGAGATGTAGTTTTCCATCAGGTAGGGGGCGGCTGTGTTGGTGAAGGCTCCGAATCCGGTGATGGCTACGGTGTCGCCCAGCAGGGGGATGCGTGTGGAGATGTGTCCGTCGATTTTGATTTCGCCGGCGGCGCGGCCCACTACGCCGAGTTCGGCTTTTGCCGCGTAGGTGAGTATCGAGCCTCGCTGCTTGGTGAGCTGGGCGCCGACCCATGCGAGGTTTTCGCTTCCCCGGGCGGGTATGGCTCCGATGCCTTCGGGCAGGGGTGTGAGGCCGTCGCGGACGGTGAGGGTGTCGGGGGTCTGGCGGTATTTTCGTATTTCGTAGGTGGCGTAGGCTGCGAGGCCGAATTTGGCGTAGCGGTGGAAGCCTTCGATGAGGTCGACGCCTATGGTGTTGGAGAGGGCCCAGTAGGTGGTGCGGTCGCGGGTGAATTTATCGTTGAGGTAGGCGCGGTTGTCAAAGAATTTGGAGGTCTCGGATGGGTTGTCGTCGAGGAAAAGGTGCTTGGTGTCGCGGTAGTTGAGGGTCCAGATGAAGGAGGATACAGGGATGTAGGTGCGCACGGTGGTGGTGTCGTCGATTTGGTCTTCGTGCCAATAGCCTACTTTGTATCGGGAGTTGAGCATGAGCTCGCCGCCCACTACTCGGGTGTGGGCGTGGGTGAGGTTGACGGGTATCGACTTGGGGTTGATTGAGGACACGCCGCCTTGCATCTGCGCGGGGTCAGTGATGTAGAGGTCGTCGGTGATGCCGCCGTTTTCTTTGTGGACGAGGTTGTAGTGGTTCCACGCGCCTTGGAATTCGTATCGGTCGCCCATATATGAGCCGTTGAATCCCCATGCGAGGTCTTTGGCGGCCTGTGCTTCGTAGGAGCCTTTGGAGTAGAGGTAATCGAGGTTGGCTCCGATTTGGGCGCGTGCGTTGATGTTGCCGGAGAATATGGCGCCGAGGCGTTCCTGGGAGTTGTCGCGTCCGCCTCCGGCGTTGTAGGACAGAAGGGTCATGGGGGCGCGGGTGTTGTAGAATTTTTGGTGCACGGATGACGGGAGCCATCGGGCGAGGCCGTCGCGGAAGAAGAAGTCGGAATAGGCGGGGCGGTCGAGGTATATCATGTCTATGCCTTCGGTGCCGAGGTTGCCGGTGGTGGCCCATGCCGGGGAGCCGGCGGAGGGAATGGAGCGGCGGTGGTAGTCTTCGAAGAGGGTGTCGATTTGTGCGGGCTCGTGCAGGCCGAGGGGCTCGGAGGCAGTCCAGGCGTAGGATGGCGCGAGCGGGGCGCGCCGCTTTGCCGGCGACGACTGGCGCGAGCGGCTGTCGGGGCCTTGTGCGGCTGCCGCTGCGGCGCATATTATCAATAATATGGCTGTGAGGATGCGATGTTTCATATTGATGCGCAAATTTACGGCTTTTTCGCTATCTTTGCAAAAAAATAGCAATAATCATAGGATTCATAGGAGGCTTAGGATGCCTATGAATCCTAAAATACGACCGTCTATGGAATATATCACTTCTGAGAATATAATGCTGATCGGGTCGCTTCTGCTTATTTGCGGGGTGATGTTCGGCAAGTTGAGCTACCGGCTGGGGCTTCCGCTTCTGCTTGTGTTCTTGCTTGTGGGCATGGGCTTCGGCGTGGACGGCCTGGGCGTGAGCTTTCACGACATGCACACGGCTCAGTTCACGGGCATGGTGGCTCTGTGCATCATCTTGTTTTCGGGCGGCATGGATACGCGCGTCAAGGCCATTCGGCCTGTGATAGGGCCGGGTGTGGTGCTTGCCACGGCGGGGGTGCTGGTCACGGCTCTGCTCACGGGGCTGTTTGTGTGGTGGCTGTCGGGCATGGCGTGGACTAATATCCATTTCGCGCTGCTGCCGTCGATTTTGCTTGCGGCCACGATGTCGTCGACCGACTCGGCGTCGGTGTTCGGCATCCTGGGGGCGCAGAAGGTGGGTCTGCGTCAAAATCTGCGTCCGCTGCTCGAATTGGAGAGCGGCAGCAACGACCCTATGGCTTATATGCTCACGATTATCCTCATCGAGGCCGTCACGCTTGGCTCGGGATTGTCGGCCGGGGCGGTGGCCGGGCAACTGGCGTTGCAGTTTGCCGTGGGCGGCGTGGCGGGCTACGCGATGGGGCGGGCCATACCGTGGCTCATCGGCCGCTACCGCCGCATCAACCGCGACGGGGCGGAGGAGGATTCGGGGCAGGCTTCATCGATGCTGGGGATTTTGACGCTGGGCGGGGCGTTTCTCACCTTTGCCATTGCCAACGGCCTTGGGGGCAACGGCTACCTGGCCGTGTATCTGTGCGGCATCGTCACGGGCAACTCGCGCGCGCCGATGCTGCGGGGCATCTCGCGGTTTATGTCGGGGATGTCCTGGCTCGGGCAGATTGTGGTGTTCCTGATGCTTGGCCTGCTTGTGAATCCTCACGAGATGATAGCCGTGGCTCCGGTGTCGATATTGATAAGCCTGTTTATGATGCTGGTCGGCCGCCCTGCGAGCGTGTGGCTGTGCATGCTGCCGTTCAGGCGGTTCACGGCCAAGGCGCGGCTGTTTGTGTCGTGGGTGGGGCTTCGCGGAGCGGTGCCGATTATCTTCGCCACTTACCCGGTGGTGGCCGAGGTGGAGGGCGCGTCGCAGATTTTCAATATCGTGTTTTTCGTGACGCTTGTGTCGCTGCTGTTGCAGGGCACCACGGTGGTTGCGGCCTCGCGCCGCCTTGGGCTCACGGAGCAGCCTGAGGCCGACGAGTCGGATTTCGGCGTGGAGCTCGACGAGGCTCTGCCGACGCGCCTCGACGCCCGTCGCGTCACCGACGCCATGCTCGCCTCGGGTAATACTCTGCGCGACATGCGCATGCCGGCGGGCTCGCTGGTTATGATGGTGAAGCGCGGCAAGGAGTATATCGTGCCCAACGGCAACATCGAGCTTCGCCGCGGCGACACCCTGCTTATAATAAAGGAGAATTAAGAAATAAGGAATTACTAATGACAAATGACTAATGACGAATTAATACACAGCTTGGTATTAATTCGTCATTAGTCATTAGTAATTTGTCATTAGTCTTTGTTAGTAGCGCACTTTTTCGGCTTTGGATCCGGTGCGGCGGATGTAGATGCCGGGAGCGGTGGGCGCGCCGGGGAGGCGGATGCCTTGGATGGTGTAGTATTCTACGGGGGTGTCATTCACGGTGGGGCCGACGGGAAGGCCGGTGACGGCGGCATCGACGGGGTTGGAGAATAGGGATTCGCCGATGGTGTAGCGCGTGGTCACGTTGTAGGTGTGGGTGCCTTCCGCAGCGTCGGCGTCGAGGTAGGTCTCGTCGGCGGTGGCGGCGATGAGGACGCCGTCGCGGTAGATGTTGTAGCCTTCGATTTCGAGGGCTTCGCGGGGCGCGGAGGCAGGGGTGAAGGTGATGTCGTCGATTACCACGGCTTTGTTTTGCGTTGTCGACAGCGAGACGCGCACGGCTGCGTAGCGGGCGTCGGCAGGGAGGGTGTAGCTGAACAGGGCGAAGCCTTTGTCGGCGTCGTATTCGGTTCCGGCGGGCACGTCGACCGCGGTGGCGAAGGGCGTGAAGGCGTCGATAGCGTCGGTGGTGGCGGAGTAGAGCACGTCGAGCTTCTCGGCGGGCGAGGCCCCCCACCCCATCGGTGTGGCGTGGGCGCGGAATGATATGGCGGTTTCGCCGGGATAGAGCTCGGGGAGGATGAGCCAGTCGGAGCTTGCTCCTTCGGCCGAGCCCCAGGCTATGAGCGAGGTGGAGCCGGAGAAGGAGTTGATGTTGTAGGATTTGAGGTCGACTTCGGGATATGACGCGCCGTTGCGGTTGACCTGGAATGCCATGGGCTGTCCGCCGTTGGGCTGTGTGAGCCACGATGAGGCCACGACGGTGGCTTGGCCGTCGGCGTCGTAGATTTTATAGTCGCCGATGGTGCCGTGGGGCGATGAGGCGGTGACGCCGCCAAAGTCCCAGGGGGTGAGCGTTTCGAGCTCGTCGGTCATGGCCGATGGAGCGCGGTCGTCGGCAGCACGGGGCCATGTGAGGCGCACTGCGCCGTCTTCGCAAGCGGCGGCGAGACCGTCGATGGCGGGCAAGCGGGGTGCGCGCACGGCTATGTCGAGGGTGGCGGCGTTGTCGGCGGTGTTTTGGTCGGCGTCGAAGTCGATTGTGGCGGTGAGGGTGGCGTCGGCAAGGTTGACGGGAATTGTGACGGGGATGTCTATCGAGGCTGTGGCGTCGGGTGCTATTTCATCGCCTTGTACGCTTGCAAGCTCGATGCCGGAGGCGGCGATGGTCACTTCATAGCCCGAGGCGGGGGCAAGACCGTTGTTGGCGACGCGCACGGTGTAGACGGCCTCGGTGCCGGCGACGGGGTCGGCCGCGCCGGTGAAGGCTGTGAGGGCGAGGTCGGAGGCGCACACGTCGGTGATGCGGATGTTGTCGAGCAGAAGGTCTTGATACTGCTGGGTGGAGGCCTTGAAAGCCACTTGCAGCGAGGCGCAGCCGCGGAATGCGGCGAGGTCGACGGTGCGGAGGGTCCACTCGGGCGATGTGGCGGTGATTGAGGCAACGGACTCGAAGGTGACGCCTCGGTCGGGCGAGATGAGCACGTCGAGGGCTACGGCGTCGCCGCTGCTGTCGGCGGTGCGGTACCAGAATTTGAGCGCGGGGTTGGCCGCGGAAGCTATGTCGACCACGGGGCTCTGCAAGGTGATGGTGCCTTTCGACGAATATTTCATCCAGCCCAGGTCGGCGTCTTGCGAGGAGTCGGCGGTGTCGTAGATCGATTTTGTGGAGGCCGACCATTCGGGGTAGCCGCTGTCGGAGCCGCGCACCGTAGTCCACGGGGCCGTGGAGGCCTTGCCGCCGGCAAAGGATTCGGCGAAGGGCACGGGATAGGCGCTGCCGAAGATGAGCATGTTGGAGTTGCATCCGGTGCTTTCGCCGGCCACGTTGGAGGCGTAGACGGTGTATTGAAGGGCTGTCTGCACGGAGGCGTCGAGGTCGGTATCGGTGTATTCGCACGACGTGAGGGCGGTTGCGGCGTCGGCTCCGTTGGCGACGCGGGCCACGCGGTAGCGCAGGTTGGCCGCGGAGATGTATCCGCCGTTGCGTCCTTCGGTGGGGGCCGACCAGGTGAGAACGGCGCGGTCGCCGTCCTGGCGGAGCACTACGTCGGTTACTGCCATGGGCGTGTCTTCGCCGACATATGTCTCGGCGGTGGCGGCGTAGCCTG
The DNA here is from genome assembly GCA_009775125.1 of Muribaculaceae bacterium. Taxonomy (GTDB): domain Bacteria; phylum Bacteroidota; class Bacteroidia; order Bacteroidales; family Muribaculaceae; genus CAG-873. Next base: position 22,813 of record VSPD01000013.1, read on the forward strand.
CTCCGTAGGCGTTATGGAACACTACCGAGTAGCGGTTGATGCCGTTGGCGGCTTCGGTGTCGGTCACGCTTATCTCCGACGAGGGCGCGGGGGCTTCGACGGTGGCAACGAGGCGCGAGGTGGTGAGGTTGGTCACTTCGGCTTTGGTGAGAGCCGCGAGTGCTGTGCCGTCGACGGCCTCGGCAGGGACGGCGGCCTTTACGGTGGCTTGTAGCGCGCCTTCGGCGGCGGCTTCGACCACTACCTCGGGCGAGGCCACGGGGGCTTTGAGCGACACTCCGGCCGACACCTCGAAGGTGTAGACATAGAGGTTGTATTGGTACTTGGGGCTGGTGCACTGCAAGCCTATATTATATGTGCCGTCGGCATCGGGGGTGAAGACCACAGTGAGGGTGTGGCGCGTGTTGTCGGCGGTGGAGCCGTCGGGCACGATGGCCGTGGTCATGGCCTCGGGCGATGCAGAGGCGCCGGCCATGATGCGGAAGGTTTCGGCGGCGCGGGTGTTGCCGGCGCGCATTTCGAGGGTGAGGGTGTATTGGCATCCGCCGCGGAGGGTGAGCGAGGGTGAGAACAGCCAGTCGTCGGAGGCGTTGTTGCGGTTGTAGTTGCACACGGCTCCGTTGGCCGACCATTTCCATGTGGAGCCGTCGGCGTTGGCATCGTCGACGGTGAAGAATTTGAATTGCTCTTCGTCGGTGAGGTCGTAGGCCACGGGGGGCGTTACGGCGTAGCCCAGGGTGAGCTTGGGCGTGACGGCGGGATTGCCGGTTTTGCCCGATGCGGTGGCGCGCACCTCGTAGGTGTAGTCGGCCAAGGCGGCAGGGAGGGAGGCGTCGGTGCAGGCGGTGGCGGTGATGCCGGAGGCCACTGTGGCTGCGTCGGGCATGCGTGTCACGGTGTAGGTCAAGGTGGCGGGGTCGATATATCCGTTGTTGGCTCCGGAGGAGACGGGGTTCCATGTTATGGCCACGGCGTCGCCTATTTTCTCGGCCGATGCCGAGGCAGGGGCGGCAGGGGTGTCGATGCCGGCATATACGGTGCGGCGCACGGATGCTCCTCGGCTTCCGGAGGCGGTGGAGCAGCGCGCCTCGATGGCGTGGAGGCCTTCGGCAAGGGTTATGTCGCGGCTTATGTGCTCGCCCGGCGCTCCGCTGCCTTGGAAAAGGAGGGTTCCGTTGGAGGTGACATTATAGTCGAGTGTGCCGTCGAGGGCTGCGCCGTTGATGGCCGTGGAGGGCAGGGTGAAGGATATACGGGCCGAGGTGGAGGGGCCGTCGAGGGCCACGGTGAAGGCCTCGGGGGCTTGGGGACCGTCGAGGTCGGCGACAGAGCTTAGAGTGTAGAGGCCGACGAATTCCTCGTCGTCGGCAAACTCGCGCACGGCCGTAGCCTCGCCGGTGGCGGTGTCGATGCGGAACAGAGCCGAGCGGTCGAGGTTGCAACCGGCCCAGTACATCTCCTTGGTGGTGAAGTCGAAGCATGCCGACATGTTCCAGCGCGAGGGCGTGAAGCCGGTGGGGCCGACAAGAGTATAGTCGCCCGTGGCGCGGTCGAATCGGTAGAGGTTGCCGTCGGAGCCTACGCCGTAGACGTCGCCCTCGGTGTCGGCGGCGAGGCCGAGCATGGGCATGGGGCCAATCTTGTCGGCGAGGTCGAGGGGCTTGATTACGTCGACGGTGAGGTCGGCGAGCGAAAGAGTGCCGAAGTCGTAGCCCGACGAGGTGGCGTTGAGGAACACACCGTAGATTTTACCGTCGACGGGGCACCAGGTGAGGTCGCTGGCCGACAGGGTGAGCGGCGCGTCGCGGCGTTCGACCAGGGCCCAAGTGTCGGTGTCGTAGACATAGAGGGTGTTTTTCTGGGCCTTGCCCGAGTTGGGCACGCGTGTGAGCACATAGTAGCGGCCGTCGGCATACACGGCTCCGCCGTTGGCGTAGACATTGTTGTCGGCAGGCTTGTAGACAAGCTCCATCGGGCCGTCGGCCGATGCGGCGAACGAGTACACGCCGGCGTTGGTGGCGTCTTCGCCGCCCCACGAGCCGGTGTAGATAAGGTTGCCGTAGACAGTGGGGGCGACCTGCGCCCTCATTGGCGACAAGGCCAGGGCGCCCAAGGCGGCAAGCAGAAAGGTTTTCATAGGAGTTGGGGGGCTTTTTTGGTGGTTTAGGACTCCTAGGCAGCTTAGGATTCCTAGGACTCCTAAGCAACCTATATTATTTGCGGTATTTTTCGGCGGAGGCGGCCTCGTCGAGGATGGAAAGGTAGCTTTGGTAGCGCGAGGCGGCGATGCGATGCTCGTCCAAGGCTGCCAGCACGGCGCAGCCCGGCTCGTGGGTGTGGGTGCAGTTGGAGAAGCGGCACGAGGCCGAGGCGGCAAAGAGGTCGGGGAAATAATGGGCCACCTGGGCGGGGTCGAAGTCGATGGTGCCGAATCCGCGGATGCCGGGGGTGTCTATTATCTCGCCGCCGCCGGGGAGGCGGAACATCTCGGAGAATGTGGTGGTGTGCATGCCCTGGTCGTGGACGGCTGAAATCTCGCCGGTGCGCAGGTCGAGGCCGGGAACGAGGGCGTTGATGAGCGTCGACTTGCCCACTCCGGAGTTGCCGCAGATGAGGGTGGTGTAGCCCCGGAGGCTTTCGCGCAGGGCTTCGATGCCCTCGCCGGTGCGGGCCGACACGGTGTCGACGCCGTAGCCGATCGAGCGGTAGAGGTAGCACACGGCATCGAGCAAAGCGCGGTCGTCGGGGTCGCCGAGCAGGTCAATTTTGTTCACGATGATTCGCGCCGGCACGTTGTAGGCCTCGGCAGTGGCAAGGAAGCGGTCGATGAAGGTGGTGGAAGTGGCGGGATGCGCCAGCGTCACCACCAGGGCTGCCTGCGATATGTTGGCCGCCAGGATGTGCGACTCCTTCGAGAGGTTGCTCGCCCTCCTTATTATATAGTTGCGCCGGGGGAGGATGCGCGTGATGTAGGCGGTGCCGTCGGGGCCCGGGGCGGAGATTTCCACCTCGTCGCCCACGGCCACGGGATTGGTGGTGCGTATGCCGCGGATGCGGAAATTGCCTTTCGCCTTGCACGGGATGAGCGCTCCGTCGGGAGCCTCCACCACATAGTGCGCGCCGGTGTTCCTTACTACTTTGTAACTCATTTTCATTGTTTTGCGTACAAAATTACAATAAAATAACGAAAAATACGACAAATCGGCCAACAAAATTAACGCGCTGATTGTTAGACAATTAACAAAAAAGAAATAATCAACCCGACGCTGCAAAAGCAAAATAATAGCAAATTATTAGGATTTTAACTAAAAATAACTTAATTTTGCAGCAATTTATGAGATAATGCAACAAAAAGTTAAGTCTAACTAAAATTTTAACGACATGAACATCGAAGCATTCGGCAACTATGCCGGTGCCGTATGGCAGGCCCTCAACGAAGCAGAGGCCCTCGGCATCAAACAAATCAAAAAAATCACCAAACTGAAAGACAAAGAAGTGTTCGCCGCCCTCGGCTGGCTCGCCCGCGAGAATAAAATCGAAATCGCCCCCGACCCCGCCGACGAAAAGGAATACATCGTATCGCTTGTCGGCTAATCAGATGGCCGATTACCAGCATAGGCAGCCCGGAAAATTCCGGGCTGCTTTGTTTTTAGGCCTCATAGGAGGCTTAGGCAGCCTAAGAGGCCTAAAATGCCGGCCGTGCTGAAAGTTTTTTGAAAAAAATTAAGTAAATTTTTCCTTAATTGCAAATTAATGGTTAAATTTGCGCCAATGCCACGGGCGGCGACAACAAAGAGTGCCTCCGAGGCGTTACCCAGTTGCTTGAATTTCAATAACTAACCTCAACAAATATCATATCAACATGTCAAAGGTATCAATTATCGGCGCCGGCAATGTAGGCGCAACATGCGCAAACGTGCTGGTAACCGGCCAGGTTGCCGACGAAGTAGTATTGCTCGACATCAAAGAAGGCGTTTCCGAAGGAAAAGCCATGGACATCATGCAGACCGCCAACATCCTCGGCCTCAACACCCGTCTCGTAGGCGTGACCAACGACTACGCCATGACCGAGAACTCCGACGTGGTGGTGATCACATCGGGTATCCCCCGCAAGCCCGGCATGACACGCGAAGAGCTCATCGGCGTGAACGCAGGCATCGTGAAATCTGTGACTGAAAATGTGCTCAAGCACTCGCCCAACGCCATCATCGTGTGCATCTCCAACCCGATGGACACCATGACCTACCTCATCCACAAGGTATCGGGCCTTCCCAAGAACCGCATCATCGGCATGGGCGGCGCACTCGACAGCGCTCGCTTCAAATATTTCCTCAGCCTCGCCCTCGAAGCTAACGCAACAGAAGTGGAAGGCATCGTAATCGGCGGCCACGGCGACACCACAATGATACCCCTCACCCGCTTCGCAGCCTACCGTGGCATCCCCGCTTCTTCACTCCTTCCCGCCGACCTGCTCGCCAAAGTGGCAGCCGACACAATGGTAGGCGGCGCAACGCTCACCAAGCTCCTCGGCACATCTGCATGGTACGCCCCCGGCGCAGCAGGAGCACAAATGGTAGCCGCTATCCTCCACAACCAGAAGAAGCTCATCTCCGCATCGGCCCTGCTCGAAGGCGAATACGGCGAATCTGACCTCTGCATCGGCGTGCCCTGCATCATCGGCCGCAACGGTATCGAGAAAATCGTCACCTTCGACCTCAACGAAGAAGAAAAAGCCCTCTTCCACAAGAGCGCCGAAGCCGTGCACAAGACCAACGCCGCCCTCGCCGGCGCTATCTAATCGACGCGACAACATACCACGGAGGGCTATCACCCGCAGGGGTGATGCCCTCCGCTTTTTTAATCATAAAAAAATTCACAAATGAAATTTCTCAGTATCATAGCAGCCGCGGCAATAGCAGCCACAATGGCAAGCTGCGCCGTGAAGACCACTCCCGAAGCCGAAGGCACCAACGCCGTCGACCCCAAGGAGCAAGCCAACTCTATCGAAGCCGTAGACACCGCCAAAGGCATCGTCGACCTGGCCGACGACTCGGCCCTGCGCCCCGGCATGACAGTAGACCAGCTCACGTTTATCGACTTCAACGCCACATGGTGCGGCCCCTGCAAGATGATAGCCCCGTCGTTCCACGCCCTGGCCAACGACTTCATCGGACGCGTCAAATTCTACTCTGTCGACATCGACCGCTGCCCCGAGACGGCAAAAGCCTTCGGCATTGAAGCCATCCCCACCTTCGTGCTCATCCGTCCCGACGGCCGCACCGAACGCTTCGTAGGCACCGACTCCTTCGCCACCGACACCGAGCTCAACCGCGCCTCCAACATCGAGGAAGTCACCTCGATAATCCTCCCCCGCATGCGCGAGGTGCTCGACAAGAATCTGAAATAAAATAATCTTCGAGATAAATCGATTTATTTCGAAATAAGTCGATTTAAGCCGATCGATTTATCTCGATTTAAATCGATCTTTTGATTATGCCCACCCTAAAAGAAATATTGCAGGCCATCGGGCGCCGACACGGCGTGGAAAGCCTCAACCCGATGCAGCGGGCCGTGGCCGAGGCCAAAGCCTCGCACATCGTGCTCCTTGCCCCCACAGGGTCGGGCAAGACCCTGGCTTTCACCGTGCCCATGATAGAAAGCCTCGCCCCGGCTTCGGGGCGCGTGCAAGCCGTGGTGATAGCTCCCGCGCGCGAGCTGGTGCTTCAAATCGCCGACGTAATCCGCCCCGTGGCCGCAGGATACAAGACAGTGACCCTCTATGGCGGCCACTCGGCCCTCGACGAAGCCAACTCCCTGGCCGCCGGCGCCGACATAGTGGTGGCCACACCCGGCCGCCTGCTCGACCATATCCTCCGCGAGAATATCGACATCCGCACGGCCTCGACGCTCGTTATCGACGAATACGACAAACAGCTCGAGCTCGGCTTCCACGACCAGATGCGCCGCATATGCCGCCGCATCCCCCGCGTGCGCCGGCTCTTGCTCACATCGGCCACGCCGTTGGCCGAGCGTCCCGACTTCATCGACCTGTCGCAGGCCAAGGTAATCGACTTCTCTGAACGCGCCCAGGCTCCCCGCTCGCGCATGAAGATAGCCCTGGTGAAAAGCCCCTCGCGCGACAAGCTCGAAGCCCTCGCCGACCTGCTCCACGCCCTGCCCGACGGGCGCACCATCGTGTTTGTGAACCACCGCGAGAGCGCCGACCGCGTCCACGCCTATCTCGTGCGGCAACATTTCCCTGCCGGGCTCTACCACGGAGGCCTCGACCAGATGGACCGCGAACTGGCCGTGGACATGCTCAACAACGGCACCACGCCCATACTCGTGAGCACCGACCTGGGCTCGCGCGGCCTCGACATCGAAGCCGTGCGCTCTGTCGTGCACTACCACATCCCCCCGTCGGCCGAGGCATGGACCCACCGTAACGGCCGCACCGCGCGCGTCGACGCCACCGGCGAAATCTACATCCTCGCCTCCGAGGGCGAGTCGCTGCCCGAATATGTCGACTACGACTTTGAGTTCGTGCCCGACCCCGACACCAACCCCGACCCTATCCGCTCCGACACAGCCACGCTCTACATCGCCGCCGGCAAGAAAGAGAAGCTGTCGAAGGCCGACATCCTCGGCTTTCTCACCAAGCAATGCGGCCTCGACGGCAAGGCCGTGGGGCGCATCGCCGTGAAGGACCACTGCGCCATCGCCGCCATCCCCCGGGCGTCGGCCCCGTCCGTGACCGCCGCCTTTGCCGCCTCCAAAATCAAAGGCCGCCGCATCCGCGCCTCCATTTACAAGTAGTTGGGAAGTGTGGAAGTTGGGGAGTTGGGAAGAATTTAGACAGAAGAACAGGAGGACAAGAGATTTTTTATTTTTACGTTAATTATCATTAATTATTCATTAATTATTGATAATCGAAATTAACGGCTCATTAACGGCCATTAACGTAAAAAAATCTCTTGCCCTCCTGTTCTTCTGTCTTATAAATGTGCAGAATGCGGGCGGGGGGGGGTTATTTTACTTCCCAGGTTTCGCCGGCGAGGATCATGTCGCGCAGGGAGGTGAAGCCTTTGCGGGCGGAGATGGCGGCGGTCTGCTCGGCCACGGCCTGGTCGTAGGTGGGGGCGTCGACGTCGCGGATTACGCCCACGGCCAGGGGCAGGGTGTCGCCGTCCATCATGGCGAGCTGCTGGTGGAGGAAGTTGGAGGGGGTGTGGGCGTCGTGGACGAGCACGTCGTCGATGGTGTAGCCGTCTTGGCCTATGGTCACGGCTTTGAGCAGGAATCCGTCTTGGACGAGGCCTTTGTCGGAGTTGGCGCCAAAGAGCATTTTCTGGCCGTGGACGAGGTGGATGGTGCGGTCGGCTCGCACGGCGCGGTCGGTGATGGCGTTGTGGATGCCGTTGTTGAAGATTACGCAGTTTTGGAGCACTTCGACTACGGATGTGCCTTTGTGGCGAGCGGCGGCCAGGAGCACTTCCTGGGTGGTGGCGAGTTCTACGTCGATGGAGCGGGCGAAGAATTGTCCGCGGGCGCCGAATACGAGCTCGGCGGGGATGAAGGGGTCTTCGCATGTGCCGTAGGGCGATGACTTGGAGACGAATCCTCGGGGCGACGTGGGCGAGTACTGGCCTTTGGTGAGGCCGTAGATTTTGTTGTTGAACAGGAGGATGTTGATGTCGATGTTGCGTCGCACGGCGTGGATGAAGTGGTTGCCGCCGATTGCGAGTCCGTCGCCGTCGCCGGAGATTTGCCATACGGTCATGTCGGGGTTGGCGGTCTTGAAGCCTGTGGCTATGGCTGCGGCGCGTCCGTGGATGGTGTGGAAGCCGTAGGTGTTCATGTAGTAGGGCAAGCGCGATGAGCATCCGATGCCGGATATCACGGCTGTCTTATGTGGGGGCACTCCGAGGGTGGCCATGGCCTTGTGGAGGGAGTTGAGGATGGCGTGGTCGCCGCATCCCGGGCACCAGCGCACGGGCTGGTCCGACTTGTAGTCGGCTGGGGTATATTGAGTTGACATTGTTATCAGGTATTATTTTTGCCGGCGGACGCACGAGCCGTGCGTCCCTACATTTCGACTATATCTTTGACTTTATGCTTTCTTTGAGTTCGCTCACGAGGAAGGGCTGGCCCTGGGTCTTGTTGACGCGGTGGATTTCGACTGAGGGGAAGCGTGCTTGCAGGTAGTCGGCAAACATGCCGGTGTTGAGTTCGGCTACAATCACTCGCTTATAGCGGCCGAGGATTTCGGCGGTGTTGGCGGGCAGGGGGTTGATGTAGCGGAAGTGGGCGAGGGCCACGGGGGTGCCTTCGTCGCAGAGTTGGCTGCATGCCGTGAGGAGATGTCCGTAGGTTCCGCCCCAGCCTACGACGAGGGTGTCGGCGTCGGCGCGGCAGAGCACGTCTTGCGCGGGTATGTCGCGGGCGATGAGCTCGATTTTGCGACGGCGTGTCTCGACCATTTTTTCGTGGTTGAGGGGGTTGATTGAGATTGCTCCTGTGGCTGCGTCTTTTTCGAGGCCGCCGAGGCGGTGCTGGAGGCCTTCGGTGCCGGGGATTGCCCAGTAGCGCACGAGGTTTTCGGCGTTGCGGACGTAGGGACGCCATGATGCGGCGGCTGCCATGTCGGCAGGGACGTAGGGCACTTTTATCTCGGGATATTCCGATGCTTCGGGGACGCGCCAGGCCGATGAGCCGTTGCCGATGAATGCGTCGGAGAGGAGGATTACGGGTGTCATGTGCTCGATGGCTATGCGGCAGGCTTCGAAGGCCATGTCGAAGCAGTCGGTGGGCGACGCGGGTGCCACGACGGCCAGGGGCGACTCGCCGTTGCGTCCGTAGAGGGCTTGCATCAGGTCGGTCTGCTCGGTTTTGGTGGGGAGGCCGGTGGACGGGCCGCCGCGCTGCACGTCGATTACCACCAGGGGCAGCTCGGCCATAACGGCCAGGCCGATGCCTTCGCTTTTGAGAGCGAGGCCGGGGCCGGAGGTGGATGTCACGGCCAGGTTTCCGGCGAAGGATGCGCCTATGGCGGAGCACACGCCGGCTATCTCGTCTTCCATCTGGCAGGCTTTCACGCCGAGGTCTTTGCGCTTGGCGAGCTCGTGGAGGATGTCGGTGGCGGGGGTGATGGGGTATGAGCCGAGGAAGAGGGGACGGCCCGAGCGTTCGGATGCCATGATAAGGCCCCATGCTGTGGCTGTGTTGCCGTTGATGTCGGTGTAGACGCCGGGGCGCGGGTCTTCGGTTTCGATGCGGTAGGTGGATACGGAGGCGTGTATGTTGTGGCCATAGTCGTAACCTGCATGTAGCACTTTTATGTTGGCATCGGCCACGGCGGGCTTTTTAGCGAATTTATTGCGGATGAATCGTTCGGCGCTTTCCAGGGGGCGGTCGAAGAGCCAGCAGACGAGGCCGAGGGCGAAGATGTTGCGGCATTTGAGCATGGCCTTGTTGTCGAGGCCGGAGCCTTCGAGGGCGGCTTTTGTCATGGATGTGACGGGCACTTCCACTACTTGCTGTGTGATGCCGAGCTCGGCAAAGGGCTCGTCGGTGGTGAATAGAGCCTTGCGCAGGTCGGAGGGGGTGAAGGAGTCGATGTCGGTGAGGATTACGCCGTCGTGGGTGAGGAAGCGCACGTTTTGTTTGAGCGCGGCTGGGTTCATGGCCACGAGCACGTCGCATTGGTCGCCGGGGGTGTGGACGCCTTTGCCCACGCTTACCTGAAAGCCCGACACGCCGCTGAGCGAGCCTTGGGGAGCGCGCACTTCGGCGGGGTAGTCAGGGAAGGTCGACACCAGGTTGCCGAGGCCGGCAGATACGTTGGTGAAGATGTTGCCGGCAAGCTGCATTCCGTCGCCGGAGTCGCCGGAGAATCGCACGACGACTTTGTCGAGGGTCTTTACGCGAGTCTGATTTAACATGGTTGGTTTATATAGGGGTGTTTTTAAGGTTTGCAGTTATTTATTATAAGGTCTTTAAGGACTTTAAGGTCATTAAGGACTTTAATGTTTTTTATTGAATCGGAGGGGTTGGGCGGCCGAGGCGGGGGAGAAGGCGCCGTGGGAGTAGGTTTCGTGGCCGTTGACCCACACGCGGGTTATGCGCCAGCCGAGCCGTTCGCCGGCGAGGGGGGTCCATCCGCAGAGCGAGTGGACGTCGGTGTCGGCGACGGTCCAATCACATTCTTCGGCAAGCACTATGTCGGCATGGCAGCCGGGGGCTATGCGGCCGCGGCCTTCGATGCCCATGGCTTCGGCGGGACGGCGGCAGTAGTACTCCTCTACCCTGTCGGCGGGGAAATGCGTGAGCAGCCAGGGCAGGGCGAATTGCACCACGGGGGCTCCGGAGGCGTCGGCGACGGTGCCGGTGGCCTTGGCGGCGGCTTCGTGGGGGGCATGGTCGGTGGCGAGGAAGCCGATGCCTACGCCGCGGCGCAGGGCTTGGCGCAGGGCGTCGCGGTGGTAGTCGTCTTTGACTGAGGGGTTCATTTTTATGCGCGAGCCTTTGCGCGGGTAGTCGTCGGAGCACCACATCAGGTGGTGGGGCGACACTTCGGCTGTGGCTTGGGGGCACGCGGCCACCATGGCGAGCTCGTCGGCTGTGGTGACGTGGCAGATGGTGACGGGCCGCCCGTATTCCTCGGCGAGGGCGAGGGCCTTGGCTGTGGAGCGTGTGCATGCCTCGACGGGGCGTATTTCGGAGTGGAGCGCCACGGGGGCGTCGCCGCCGGGGTTGAGCCGGGCGTTGGCCTCGTCGATGGTGGCCTGGTCTTCGGCGTGGATGGCGATGCGCACGCCTTCGGGGAGGCCTTGGAAGAGGGAGCGCAGGGCGGCGTCGGAGTCGACGAGCATGTTGCCTGTCGACGAGCCCATGAACAGTTTCACGCCGGGCACGCGCGTGTAGTCGGTGCGGCGCAGGGTGTCGAGGTTGGTGTCGGTGGCTCCGATGAAGAAGGCATAGTTGGCCATGGATGTGGAGGCGGCGATGTCCATTTTTTGCTGCCAGGCCTCGGCGGTGACTGTCGGGGGCTTGGTGTTGGGCATCTCGATATAGGATGTGACTCCTCCGGCTATGGCCGCGCGGCTCTCTGTGGCTATCGTGGCCTTGTGGGTGAGGCCGGGCTCGCGGAAGTGGACGTGGCAGTCGATGGCTCCGGCCAGGAGCATGGCTCCCCGGGCGTCGACTTCGGTGTCGGCACCGGAGGGGGCGCCGGTGTCGGGTTCCACGGCTGTGATAAGGCCGCTGCCGGTATCGATGCTTACCCGGAAGCGGAGCGCGGCATCATGGCCGGGCCGCCGCGCGTTGCGTATGCAGAGTGTTTTCACTTTTTATACGTTGCGTGAGGCTTTCTGTGGATATTTCTTAAAGAGGCTTTCCCAGCGTAGCTGGAGCACGCCGAACATGGCTTCGCCGAAGATGCCGGAGTTCATTTTCGATGTGCCGAGCACGCGGTTGGTGAACACGATGGGCACTTCTTCGACGCGGAATCCGCTTTTGTGGGCTTTGAATTTCATCTCGATCTGGAAGGCGTATCCTTTGAAGCGGATGGTGTCGAGGCCTATTGTGCGGAGCACGTCGGCGCGGTAGCCGACAAATCCGGCTGTGGTGTCGTGGACGGGGATGCCGGTGACGAGGCGCACGTATTTTGAGGCGAAGTAGGACATGAGCACTCGGCCCATGGGCCAGTTCACGACGTTCACTCCGTTGCAGTAGCGCGAGCCCACGGCCACGTCGGCTTCGGCTTCGAGGGCGGCGCGCAGGCGCGGCAGGTCGGCGGGATTGTGGCTGAAATCGGCGTCCATTTCGTAGATGCGCTCATATCCGCGTTGGAGCACACGGTCGAATCCGGCCAGATAGGCTGTGCCCAGGCCTTGCTTGCCTTGGCGGCAGAGCAGGTCGACGCGGCCGGGGCGTCGCTGCATCACGCCGCGCACGAGCGCGGCCGTGCCGTCGGGCGAGTTGTCGTCGACGACGAGCACGTCGAAGTCGCCGTCGAGGGCGAGCACCGCGTCGATGATGGCCTCGATGTTCTCCTTCTCGTTATATGTCGGTATAATCACCACGTCGCTGTGGGGCGCGCGGTGTGAATTTTCTATTTCTGACATGTCGTCAATCTTAAAACTTTGGCAAATATACAAATTTTTTATATATGCCGCACATATGGCAGATTTTTTTTGCTTTCGGAGCAAATGTTAATAAATGTAACATTGCACACTGATACCGAAAAAAACATTACCTTTGCAAATTGATACATATATGCTTTTGCGCAAACTCATTCATCCGATGAAAAAGTCATACATTATAATAGCCCTCGCGGCCATCTGCGCCTCATGGGCCGCAGCACAGAACAATATCGCCGAAGAAGTGGCATGGGTCATAGGCGACGACCCCATCTACAAATCTGAAATCGAGCAGGCGTATATCGACCACCAGAACGAGCGCGTGCCTATCAACGGCGACCCCTACTGCGTGCTTCCCGAGCAGATAGCCGTGCAGCGTCTGTTTCTCCATCAGGCCGACATCGACACCGTGGAGGTGCAGGAAGCCATGATACAGCAGCAGGTCGACGGCCAGATCAACTACCTGATCACCAACCTTGGCTCGCGCGAGAAAGTGGAGCAATATTTCCGCAAGCCCATGCCTGAGATACGCGAGTACTACGCCTCGTCGATGCGCGACCGCTACCGTGTGCGCCAGGTGCAGCAGGAGCTCACAAAAGACATCAAGCCCACGCCCTCCGACGTGCGCCGCTACTACGACCGCCTGCCCGAGGATTCAATTCCCTTCGTGCCCTTGCAGGTTGAAGTGCAGGTGATTACGCTCAACCCCGCAATTCCCCGCCAGGAAATCGACGACGTGAAAGCACGCCTGCGCGACTATGCCGAGCGCGTCAATTCCGGCGAGGCCGACTTCTCCACCCTAGCCATCATGTACTCCGAGGCCCCCGAAGGCATGCGCGGCGGCGAAATCGGATTCATGGGCCGCGGCCAGCTCGTGCCCGAATATGCCGCGGTGGCTTTCAACCTCAACGACACCAAGAAAGTATCGAAAATAGTGGAGACCGAATATGGCTTCCATATAATACAGCTCATCGAGAAGCGCGGCGACCGCATCAACACGCGCCACATCCTGCTGCGCCCCAAAGTGGCCGAAAAAGACCTCGCCGAGGCCATTACACGCCTCGACTCGGTGCGCGCCGACATCGTCGACCACAAACGGCTCACATTTGCCGAAGCCGCACGCTACATCTCCCAGGACAAGGACACCCGTTACAGCCAGGGCGTGATGGTGAACCAGGCCACCGGCACCACTCGCTTCGAAATGTCGCAGCTGCCCCAGGAAATAGCCCGCAAGGTGGCGTCGATGCAACCCGGCGAAATCTCCGAGCCTTTCGTGATGAAAGACCCCAAGCGCGACCGCGACCAAGTGGCCATAGTGCTGCTCACCAACCGCATCGAAGCCCACAAGGCCAACCTCGCCGACGACTTCCAGCAGATAAAAGGAATGTACGAAGACAGCCAGAGCCAAAAAATAATAGCAGACTGGCTGCAGAAAAAAATCGACGAGACCTACATCCGCATCGAAGACGGCTGGCGCGACTGCCAATTCGCACATAAAGGCTGGATAAAACAGCGCTGAAAATGCACACCGCCACAAGCCGCCGCCTGTCCATAGCCGCCGCAATCTGCGCCGTCGCCGCTCCAATGGCGATGCAGGCCCTGATGCCCGACCCCGCTCCCCTGCCCCGGATCGAGCCGCAGATACCCGCGGCAAGCCGCACGGCCCCCGGGCGCGTGTTCCTCGAGCATGCCGACCGCCTCAACAAGACCACATCCGACTCATTTCTCGTGCTCACCGGCAACGTGCGCTTCTCGCGCGGAGCCATGCTCATGTACTGCGACTCGGCCCACTACGTGCCCACAACCGAATCGATGGACGCATTCGGCAACGTGCGCATGGAGCAGGGCGACACCCTCTTTGTCTACGCCGACGAACTCAACTACGACGGACGCGAGGAAATAGCCGTACTCTACGGAGCGCCCGTGCGCATGATCAACCGCGACGTGACCCTTCGCACCGACCAGTTTATCTACGACATGCGACTCGAGCTCGGCTACTACACCGTGGGAGGCACCCTCACCGACCAACGCAACCGGCTGATGTCGATCGAAGGCGAATACGTGCCCTCCACAAAAGAAGCCAACTTCTACACCGACGTGCGCCTCAACTCGATATCCGACGGCGACACACTCGACATATACACCGACACCCTCTACTACAACACCACCACCCACATAGCCGAGCTGTCGGCCCCATCGCGCATCGTCAACCCCCAAGCCACAATCCTCACCAGCTCCGGCACATACAACACCGAGACCGAGCAGGCAAGTCTCTACATGCGATCGACCGTGCGCGCCAACTCCGGAGCCACCCTCACCGGCGACTCCCTCTACTACGACCGCGCCCGAGGCTACGGCGAGGCATTCGGCTCGATGGTGCTCACCGACTCCGCAAGCCACACCACCCTCGAAGGCGACTACGGATTCTATAACGAGCTCACCGACTCGGCCTACGTCACAGGCCGCGCCCTGGCCAAGGAATACTCCCAAGGCGACACCCTCTACATGCACGGCCGCGAGATATTCTCGTTCCGCACCATCGACACCGTCGAGGCCGTGGCCGCGCGCGTCATAGCCGACAGCATCTCCCCCGACTCCGTGGCCTACCGCCACATCCCCCCGGTGTTGCGCCCCGACACCAACCAGGTGATAGTGTGCCACCCGCGCGTGCGCTTCTACCGCTCCGACATGCAAGGCCTGTGCGACTCGATGCGTTTCGAGCAAAAAGACTCCACGCTCTACATGTACCGCCACCCGATAGTGTGGAGCGACGACCGCCAGATATTCGGAAATATAATCCGTCTCCACCTCAACGACTCCACCATCGACCGCGCCGACCTGCCCGAGACCGGCTTCACGGCCCAGCTCGTAGAAGACGACTTTTTCAACCAGCTCTCCGGCAAGGAAATGACAGCCTACTTCACCGGCGGCGAGCTTACGCGCCTCGACGTGAGCGGCAACGTCGAAGCCATCCTCCTGCCACAGGAAAGCGACTCGACCTACAACAAGATACTCAACGCCGAGTCATCGTTCCTATCGGCCACATTCGCCGACCGCAACATCGTCAGGCTCAAAATGTGGCCTGAGACATCGGGCACGGTCACGCCCCTCTACCTGGCGCGGCGAACTCTTTTCTACCTGCCGCGTTTCAAATGGTATACAGGCATGCGCCCCACCTCGCCCGACGACATCTTCATCGTGCCCGAAGAAATGGACGCCCTTATGGCCGAACCGTAACGAGGTTAACGACCTTAAAGTCCTTAAAGTCCTTAATGACCTTAAAACATGATTGAAAGAATAATCATAATAGAGAAAACCGACCCCGTGACCCTCTACGGCGTCAACAACGCCAACATGCAGCTGGTGCGCAACCTCTTTTCCAAACTCCGCATCGCCGCCCGGGGCTCCGTGATAAAAGTAATCGGTGAAGACGCCGAGACAGCCCAATTCGAGAAGACCATACGCCAGCTCGAAAACCACGCCGCCGAATTCAACCGCCTCACCGAGGAAGCCATCCTCGACATCGTCCACGGCGAGGCCCCGCGCGACATAAAGCAAGACGAGGCCATAATCTACGGCGTGAACGGCAAGCCCATAATCGGACGCACGCCCAACCAGCAAAAGCTCGTGGAGACAATAGCCACACACGACCTCACATTCGCCCTGGGCCCCGCCGGCACCGGCAAAACCTACATAGCCATAGCCATGGCCGTGCGCATGCTCAAAAATAAAGAAGTGCGCCGCCTCATCCTCTCGCGCCCCGCAGTAGAGGCCGGTGAAAAGCTCGGCTTCCTCCCCGGCGACATGAAAGACAAAATCGACCCCTACCTCCAGCCGCTCTACGACGCCCTCGAGGACATGATACCCGCCATGAAGCTCCGCGAGTATATGGAGACAAAGACCATACAGATCGCGCCACTCGCCTTCATGCGCGGCCGCACCCTCAACGACGCCGTGATAGTGCTCGACGAGGCGCAGAATACCACCACCCACCAGATAAAAATGTTCCTCACCCGCCTGGGCATGAACGCCAAGATGATCATCACCGGCGACATCACCCAAATCGACCTGCCGCGCTCCACCCAGTCGGGCCTCATCCAGGCCCTGCGCGTGCTCCGCGACGTGAAAGGCATCGGCAAGATAGAATTCGGCAAAAAAGACATAATCCGCCACGCCCTGGTGCAGCGCATCGTCGAGGCCTACGAAGCCTTCGACAACGAAAAAGAAGAAACGCCCCACAAGCCCGAGGCATCAGCCCCGTCAACAGATGAATAAAAAAATGCGTCGGAAAATTTGGAAAATCGCATAAATAATCGTTACTTTGTAGAAACAAAACAACAAAAAACGATTTCAACTAACCCACCTATGAAAAAGAAATTCATCTGCGTAGTCTGCGGCTACGTACACGAAGGCGACGAAGCCCCCGAAAAGTGCCCCCTCTGCGGCGCTCCCAAGTCGAAATTCAAAGAACTCGTCGACAATGACGAAGACCTCGCTTTCGTAACCGAACACGAAATCGGCGTGGCAAAAGGTTGCGACGAAGAAATGATAAAAGACCTCACCGCCCACTTCAACGGCGAATGCTCGGAAGTAGGCATGTATCTGGCCATGTCGCGCCAGGCCGACCGAGAAGGCTATCCCGAAATCGCCGAAGCCTTCAAACGCTACGCCCTCGAAGAAGCCGAACACGCCTCCAAATTCGCCGAACTCCTCGGCGAATGCGTATGGGACACCAAGACCAACCTTGAAAAGCGCATGGCAGCCGAAGCCGGCGCCAACGCCGACAAGATGCGCATCGCACGCCGCGCCAAAGAGCTCAACCTCGACGCCATCCACGACACCGTGCACGAAATGGCAAAAGACGAAGCTCGCCACGGCCAGGGCTTCCAAGGCCTCTATCGCCGCTACTTCAAAAAATAAGACAATCGAACTTATTTTCCAACTCAAAGCGTGGCCGCATCTGTGGCCGCGCTTTTCAAATACCATGACATGAAAAGAATAATCATCACACTTCTGCTGCCCCTGCTGGCCATTGCCGCCTCGGCGCAGGCCATCGACATCCTCTCGCTCAACAACTCGCTCATCGACTACAACAACCAGCCCGCCATGTTCAACGCCATGGCCGCGGCCATGGGAAAAGACGCCCGCTGGCAAGCCCGCACACAGCTCGGACGCACACTCATATTCCACTTCAACGACCCGCTCTCCCACGACATGGCCATGAGCCGCCCCTGGCACTTCATAATCCTCCAGGAGCAAAGCGCCCTGCCGCGCACCGCCGAAGAAGCCTTCGCCCAGTCGGTGCTCCTGTGGAAAAAAGCTCTGCTCGACAAGTATCCCGAATCCACCCCCACAATCATCCTGCCCATGAACTGGGCCTACTCCGACGCCGACGACATAAAAGCCCAGACCGCCAAGCTGAAACGCAGCTATCTCAACGCCGCTCGCGACATCCCCGGCGTGGTAGTGAGTCCCGTAGGCCTCGCCTATGAAATGATCTACAACCGTGACGGAGCCGACGCCTTCGCCGAGCTCTACACCGACAACCGCCACCCCACCATCGCCGCCACCTACCTCGCCGCCTGCCTCGAATATGCCGTGATATTTGGCGAATCGCCCGAAAAAATCACCTTCGTGCCCGAAGGCCTCGACGGCAAAAAAGCCGCCCACATGCGCCGCATCGCCGCCGACACCCTCGCCGACTGGACCACCTACTCCTCCACTTCGCGCTGACGCCATACCCGCCCCACGCCGGCAAAGCCTATTGATTTCCTTGCTTGTATTGAAAAAAACGGCTAACTTTACAAAACCTTATATATGGTGCCATGAAATATATACAAAGATTGATTATTATCGTCGCATTTATAGCCTTGTCGTTCCGTTTTCCTTGCCCGGCAAAGGAAAGCGGAACATCGGGGGCTGCCGCCGAAATATATATCAAGGGATTCAAGGAAAGTTTCCTGTCGCAGTCGCCAAGCCGGCAAAAGGCCATTGCCGCAGACATAATGGAACTTGGACGCAAGTTCGAGGCTATAATCGACAGCGCCGAGTTTTATATCGGGCAACGTGACCGGCGCGTAGCCACGCTTCGCAACCGCACGGCCGGGAGTCCGGCGGAGAAACACGCCCTCAACCGCGCGCTCATCGACGAATACATCCATTTCAGTTTCGACTCTGCCTTCGCCGCCGGAAAGCGCAACCTCGACTCTGCCCTCAATTTGAAAGACGCCAACATGATAGCGGAATCGAGAATCGACCTTGCCCGGGTGTTTATCCAAGGCGGATATTTCAGGGAGGCGGCACAGCAACTCGAAAGCATCGACCACGAAGCCATCGACCCTAAAATCAGGGCCGAGGCATTGCTGGCTCAATTCTTTATGGAATTCGAGAACGGCTTTTTCTTCGCATGGAACCGCCAAGACCACGATGTCGCGGAAGAAAGAATGAAAGCGTTATATCCACAAATAATAGGCCTGCTCCCCGACGATGCCTATGAAACATATCAGATCAAGACAAAAATGGCGTTCTACAAGCACCAATATGTCGACGCCACAGGATATTGCGACATATTGCTCCTTAAAAACAGCGATCCCGGAAACTGGGACTATATCAATGCCCTGGGCGACATGGGATTCAACAAACTCGGAGCGCACAACTACGTCGCCGCCATGGACTATATGGTGAAGTCGGCGACATTGGCATTGCGCAAAGGAGCGCTCAACATCCCTGCCTTGCGGAAAATAGCGGAATTGACCTATATTGCCGGTAACACTGAACTCGCGTCCAGACTCATAAACCTGTCTATGGATTATGCAATGGCATACAATTCAAAATACCGTATTATCGAAAGCGCCAAAGGCTACCCGATGATCAACCGGCAGCTCCAGGAGCAAATCGAGCATAAAAACAACACAATATCGGTGGCGGCCATAATTATGGCCGCCATGGTGATTATGCTTGCCGCAAGCCTTTGGTACAGCCGCAAACAGCACAAGAAAGTAAAGCAGCAGGCCGACATGATCTCGCGGTTCAACCAAACGCTGATGGAGCGCAATCAGGAAATAGAGTCGACCAACCATAAACTCTCCGAGATACACGCTGTCACCGGCTTTCTTACGTCAAAAATGATGAACGGCACCTCGATATGCCGCGAACTGGTGGGAAAATTGCATAAAGACGTGTCGCTGAAAATCAAAGTCCGCCAATACGACAATCTGCCGGACTTGATCGACACGTTCCAAAAAGAGATGAAATTACACCAGGTCGATATTGACGAAATCCTTTTGGCATTCTTTCCGAACTTCGTCGAGCAATTCAACCAACTCCTCAGGGAAGATTCCCGGTTCAGGTGCGACAATGGCGTATTGCCCACCGAAGTAAGGATTTTTGCGCTTTGGCGCATCGGATTGAAGAAAAACGAAAGCATTGCCAGATGCATGGACTATCAGTTGAACACAATAAAGAGTTACAAAACCCGTGTAATCAATTCATCACTCTACGAAAAAGACGAATTTTACGACCGTCTCATGCAGATTAAAGTAAATGTAAAGGTTTAGACAAGGTATATTTCCATTTCATCAACACACAGTAAATCAACAATATAAATAATTGCAAAAGGTATATTCGGTATAATTTTTGAGTCGGGCGGGCTGTTGCCGTAACTTTGCCGGCGAGAATTGAAGCACACGCTCAATCGCCCGGACAATAACTCAAATAAAATCATACCGATGAAAACTTTTTCAATTACCATTGCAACCTTATTGGCCCTGATTGCCGGTGCGTGCTCCTCCGGCAACACCACAGCCGATAACGGCTACGCTCACGCACTGGAACGCGCCGCAACACCGGAACATATCTCGGCAGCTGCCGACAGCCTATGGGAACAAGCCTCGGCCGACAGCATGGAAATCCACAGCCTCATGATTGTCACCGCCGGGAAGGTTATCTACGAATCATGGCGCAACGGAGCCGACGCCAACACAAAACACATCCTCAATTCAGTAAGCAAGACCTATACCTCGATAGCCGCCGGCTTGGCCATCGAGGAAGGGAAACTGTCACTTGACGAAAAAGTCGTGGATATATTCCCGGAATATCTTCCCGACACAGTGAGCCGCAACCTTGCCGATATGGATGTACGCGACCTCCTTACAATGACGTGCGGCCACGCCACCGACCACACTTACGAAATGCAACGCCTGGCCAAGACCGACACCACCTTCAACTGGGTCAAGCAATTTTTGTCGTACCCGGTGGAATATCGTCCCGGAACCATCTACTGCTACAACAGCGTCGGCACATTCATGTTGTCGGCAATCATCCAGAAACGCACGGGCGAGACGCTGCTCGACTACCTCCGCAGCCGCCTGTTCACCCCCCTCGGCATAGAAGACCCTTGTTGGGAAACGACCAAGGACGGCATATGCTACGGCGGCTGGGGCCTTTATCTCAAAACCGAGGACTTGGCAAAGACAGGGCAACTCTTGCTCCAAAAAGGCATATGGAACGGACGGCAACTGATTCCCGCAGAATGGGTAAGCCAAATGTCACGAATGCAAGCCGAGAGCGCACCCGCGGGAATAAATCTTGTGCAACTCGCCCTGAAAGACAGCAGCATCGAAATCGACCCCGACTGGATTCAAGGCTATGGATACCAGATGTGGATGTGCCGGAACAACGCGTTCCGGGCCGACGGCGCGCGCGGACAATACATTATTGTGCTCCCCGACCAAAACTCCGTAGTGGCCATGACAGCCAACACCGTCAGGATGCAAGAAGAACTTGACCTGGTCTGGAAATACATACTCCCGGCGCTCAACAAACAGAACAACAAATAATAAATCCAAACCATGATTATCAAGAAATTGGCTATTTTTGCAAGTATTGCCACCTTTTCGCTCACAGCCTCGGCCGGCGACGGCGCGCAACTTGCCGTAAGGATGGACGACATGGGCGCTTTCCACTCTGTCAACAAATCTGTAATGGACGCTTACAACAACGGCATAGCCCGGTCGGTGGAAATTATGCCGGTGGGCGCATGGTATCCCGAAGCCGTCAAAATGCTGAAAGACGCCCCCGGCCTCGATGTCGGCATCCACATTGCAATAACAAGCGAATGGGAAAACGTGAAATGGAGGCCTCTCACCTTAGCTCCTTCCCTGACCGACGATCGCGGCTACTTCCACCCCATGATGAAGGCCAACGCAAACTATCCCGGACAGTCGGTGGCCGAGAACGGCTTTGATTCCGCCGAACTCGAAGCAGAGTTCCGCGCCCAGATCGAACGGGTGTTGAAAGACATTCCCCGCGCCTCGCACCTCACAGGCCACATGGGTTGCTTCTTCTTCGACACCAAGGCCAAGGAAATAATACACCGTCTTGGCGATGAATACAATCTGGCGGTGATGGACCTCAGCGAACCCGACCCCGACTACTCGCAGGCAAGATATGCCGACGGCGCATACGGCATGATCCGAGGCCGGCACAAGACCCTTGCCGAAAAGGAGAACTCATTCATAAAGATGCTCCAAAATCTTAAGCCCGGCAAGAAATACATGTTCATCGACCATCCGGCATATGACGATGACGAGATGGAAACCGTATTCCACATCGGATACGAGGATGTGGCCGCCGACCGCCAGGGCGTAACCGACCTCTACAAAAGCGAGCGCATCAAAAAAGCCCTCGAAGACAATAATGTAGACTTGATTACCGTAAACCAGCTCAAAAAATCGCTCCCCCGCGAAAAGGACAATAAAACCGCGCAAGCCATCGACAAATACATCGAGGCGGCTAATGCCAAAGGCCTCGACATACATTCGGTCATGGTCCTTAAAAACGGCAAGGTCGCAGGCGAAAAATGGGTAAGCCGAGGCAAGCCAAACGTGCCCCACATCATGAACTCCGCAAGCAAGACGCTCACATCTACGGCTGCCGGCTTTGCCGTGGCCGAAGGGAAATTGAACCTCGACGACAAGGTTATATCTTTTTTCCCCGACAAACTCCCCAAGAATGTGAGCGACAATCTGAAAAACATGACGCTCCGCCACCTGCTTACCATGACCTGCGGCCAAGACAAGGCCAACACCACCGCGCAGCGACAAATCAAGGACGACTGGATCGAAGCATTCCTTGCCGAACCCGTACCTCACGAGCCCGGCACTTTCTACGCCTACAATGGCCTCGGCACATACATGGTGTCGGCAATCGTACAAAAAGCAGTAGGAGAGAACATATTCAGTTATCTCACCCCACGCTTGTTCAACCCCCTCGGCATAACCGGCATCTGGTGGGACGAATCGCCCGCAGGGATAAACTGTGGCGGCTGGGGCGCCTATCTCAAAACCGAGGACATGGCTAAAATCGGACAATTATACCTGAACAAAGGCAAATGGAACGGCAAGCAGCTACTCCCTGAATGGTGGATTGCCGAGGCATCCTCGGCTCAGGTTCCCTCGCGCCCGGGAGGCATGACCGACGAAGTGTACAAACAGCGCGACCCCGAGAACAACGACTGGCTCCAAGGCTACGGCTACCAAATCTGGCGCGGACGCCACAACACCTATCGCGCCGACGGGGCAAACGGCCAATACATAATCGTAATTCCCGACAAGAATGCCGTTGTGGCCGTAACGGCCGACCTCAAAGACATGGCTGAGGAGATGAACCTCATATGGGACATCATATATCCTGTCCTTTAAGCAGGACCGGACATCTTTCGAATACAATCAAATTATCACAAATCTTTAACAACCATGAATAAACTGATTTTTGCACTTGTTTTGCTGCTTGGCTCTATCTCTGCCGGAGCCGTGACATACACGAAGCCGGTAAAGGTTGCCGGCGGCATGGTGAAAGGCACCGTTGACGACGGCGTCGAAATCTACAAAGGAATCCCGTTTGCCGCTCCACCCGTCGGCGACTTGCGCTGGAAAGCGCCGCAACCGGCCGAGCCATGGCGCGGAACCTTGATATGCGACGAATTCGCCAAGGCTCCCCTGCAAAAAGAGAACGCCCGTCACCCCAAGGGCTGGAAAAACGCCGACGAAATGAACCCGGCCACCGGCGAAGACTGCCTCTACCTCAACGTATGGGCCCCGGAGAAGAAAGGCGACGAGAAACTCCCCGTGATGGTATGGATATTTGGCGGAGGCTTCCATATCGGCGGCACCGACGATCCCGTCTACCGTGGCGACATTTACGCCAAGAAAGGCGTAATAATGGTGTCGATTCCTTATCGCCTTGGCGTGTTCGGCTATCTCGCACATCCCGAATTGAGCAAGGAAAGCGGACATGGCTCCGGAAACTACGCGCTCATGGACCAGCTTGCCGGCATCAAATGGGTAAAGGATAACATCGAAGCGTTCGGCGGCGACCCCGAGAACATAACCGTCTTCGGACAAAGCGCCGGCTCACGAAGCATTCAGGGGCTTATTTGCTCGCCTCTGTCGGAAGGACTTTTCCAACGCGCCATCCCCCAAAGCGGCTGCGCAATACGCACAGATGCCAAATGCCTGCCGCTCAGCGAGAACGAAGCCCTTGGCAAAGCATTCTTCGAAAGCATAGGCATAACCAACCTCGAACAGATGCGCGCCATCGACGGCGTCGCACTTCAAGAAGCATATGAAAATTCAGCGTTCTTCCCAAAATTCCGTCCTTCGGTCGACGGATATGTGCTCCGCGAGGAAATGATGGATGCTACCAAGGCCGGACGCTATCTCGACATCGACTACATGATTGGCTATACAAAGGACGACGTGCCTGCCGCCAACTTTCCCGTAACTATTGGCAAATGGGCCAAAAATCAGGTGCAAGACCTCGGACGTCGCCCTGTATACGTCTACTCGTTCGACCATCCTCAGCCGGCGTTGCCTGGTGCAAATGAAACCGCCGACTCTTTCGGAGCCAAAGGCGTGGTTCACTCCGCCGAACTCCCCTATATGTTCGGCCAGGTCAAACTAAGCATGCGCCCGATGCAAAAAGAAGACTACGAATTGGCCGACAGAATGTCGACCTACTGGACCAACTTCGCAAAGTACGGCAACCCCAACGGCCCCGATGGCGGCGAATGGAAACCATATACCAAGGAAAATCCCAACGTATACCACCTCGACGTGAAATAACCATAACAACAAAAAAACAGTTACAACACCAAAATAAATCTGTCTCATGAAAAGGAATATCATTTCCGCCATGATGATTGCCGTGGCTTCAAGCGTTTTTGCATCCACGCAACCGGCGGTAAAAACAACGTCTGCATCCGACACAATATCACGCATATCAGTACAGGCCGATGCCGCCACAAAAAAAGATGAGGCCGCGCTGCTGAACGCTTCTTCCGCTTCCGAACCTCGCGCTGTGCCCATCGGCCTGCCCGCAGCATATACGGTAGTGCGTCAGGACGGCCTGCCCGTAACATATTTCTGGGACCCCAATGCCACAAACCTCCACTGGCGTCAGGACGGCTCACTGGCCGCGACACGCACCATGCCCATGTCGCAGACCGCCGTCTTCGAAGGCGAAGTTGGCGTAGGAGTGGACTCTTACACCAAACTCGGCCAAAAGAAATTCAAAGGCCATGCCAAATATGCTATCAATACCCTGGGCAAACACGACTTTATACTCGGAGCCTCGGGCGGCCTGGGGGAAAACACCACTTTCTCGCTGAACGCCTTCAACAACATGGACCCGGGCAACGTCATGCTCCAATTCACTCACTTTGCCGACCGTGCGCAATTCTACACCGGCACCCTAACCCACCAATACAAGCCCAACGGCTCGAAATTCTCCGTATTCTACCGCTACACCGATGTGCAGATGCTCTCCAACACCATCAAACAGGCTCCTTTCTACTGGGTTGGCGACGGCTCGATCAAGGCATACGAAGGGTTCACAATCGGCAAAGACAACTATGGCAACAACGACGGCATGATCACATACATGGACGTGCGCACCGGCGAGATGGTCACCGACAACTACAACAACATGGGACACAACCACACCCATGAGGCCAAATTCATGCTCGACCACAAGTTTGATCCCACTTCCACACTATACATCCGTGCCAAGGCTTCGTTTACCGACCGTGCCAATGTGGGCGACAACACCCAGAATATCCTCAAATCGCAGACACGCGAATACTTCGACGGCTCCGGGGAATACACCGGTCCTGTGCAACGCCGGCTCGTCCAAGTTGCCGACGGCCGAATCAACGATTATATGTTCGTTACCCGCCTCAACAAAAAGACCCGTTCCCACGACTGGAACTTCGCCGTATTCAACTATCTCGAACACACCGACTTCTCAACATCCTCCGTGCAGTATGACCATGAGGTGAAAGCCAACCCTCTGCGCCTGCGCTTCAACGGCAACCAGTTCTTCAACTTCAACTCCAATGCCCAAATTGCAAAAGGCCATGAAAACAAAGCAGGCTTCTTCGTATTCGACACCTGGAAAATCCATCCGTTTGTCAAACTTTCGTATGGAGGCCGCCTTGAATACTTCGACCTCGGCGTGGATTACAGCACCGACCAACGCTTTGCCGGTTTCCATATCGGCGGCCCAACCAAGGACGGCAAAGGCACAGTCGGATTCACTCACGACAATCTCCGCGGACTTAATTACGCCGTGTCAATCCTCCCGACCATCAATTTCACAAAAGACTTTGGCTTCGACGGCGAGTTCAACTACCTTACCATGTTCCGCCACATCCAGGGCTTCTACGGCGCCAACGCTCCCCTGTCGAAGGAACGCCCGCACACTTTGGCCCGCGCCGGACTGTTCTACAACCATGAATTCTTCAATGTAGTTTCCTCATTTACATATTCTTTCCGCAAAGGCGACTCCGGACGCATCTCAGTGACCAACGACGAAGGCTTGTCGGTGAACGTGCCCTACCACCAGTCGATCCGCACCATGGGATGGAAAACCGACTTCATGCTTAACCCAATCAAAGGTTTCTCCCTCAATGTGATTTTCACCTTGCAAAACCCGAAACTTGCCATGTACAAGTTCGAGGCCTTCGGCAAAACCTACGACTTCGCAGGAATGCAAATGACCGAACTCTCCAAAATTCTCCTCGAAATCACACCCCGTTACAAATACAAAAACTTCAACATCTGGGTATCGGCACGCTACAACAGCAAGAAATATGCAAACGTCGGCAACTCCATCATGTTCAACGGTCAATGGGAAACATTTGCAGGCGCAGGCTACAAGTTCAACAAATACATCACAGCCAACCTTAACATTGTAAACTTTCTCAACCAGAAAGGCCCCGGCGGCAACGTCCCGGGTTCGGCCCTCGTGACAGACGGCTCGCAATTCGCAGGCTCGCTCATAGCCGGCACCTACATCCGTCCGTTCCAGGCCGAGCTCAGCATCAATGTGAACTTCTAACGCAATCCCTTTAAAACTCCCGGCATACAGGTTACAAACGGTTGACTCCACAATGATTGTAACCTGTATCTTTTTATCTTTCACAAACATGAAACAAACTATCGCACATATCCTTTTACTATTGCTGTCATGGACAGGCTTGGCGGCGCAACAGAATGTCGGCCCGGCCGCATCGGCAGCTACCGTTACCTCGCCGGTGGTCAACGAAAACAACACAGTGACATTCCGTCTTGCAGCACCCAAGGCCAAGAGTGTGGCGGTGATCGGTGACTGGACCGAGAAAGCCGGCGCAGACATCCCGATGAAGAAAGGAAAGGACGGCGTCTGGACATTGACTACCGCGCCGCTTTCATCGGAGATGTACACCTACCGCTTTGTCGTGGACGGCGTGACTGTCATCGACCCGGCCAACCCGTTCACTCGTCGAGACGTAAACTCGGTATTCTCAATCTTCTACATCAACGGCCCGCAAGCCGACTACTATCAGGTGCATGACGTTCCCCATGGCAATGTAGAGCAGGTGTGGTATCACTCCGACCGACTGAACATGAGTCGCCGAATACAGGTATATCTCCCTGCCGGATACGACAAAGCGCGCACCAATTACCCCGTGCTCTATCTGCTGCACGGCAGCGGTGGCGATGAAAATGCCTGGATGGAACTGGGGCATGTGTCCCGCATAATGGATAACCTTATCGCACAAGGGAAAGCCGAGCCTATGATTGTGGTGATGCCGAACGGCAATTCAAGCAAGCAGGCAGCCCCCGGGGAGACATCTGAAAACCTCAGCTATCGACCGGCCATGACAAACAGGCTTCCAGGCATCAAGGACGGAGAGTACGAACTGTCGTTCCCGGAAATAGTGGCCTTTATCGACCAGCATTACAAGACCGTAGCCGACAAAAAGCACCGCGCCATAGCCGGCCTTTCGATGGGAGGCAAGCACTCGCTGACAATATCCGCCAATTTTCCCGACATGTTCGATTATATAGGACTTTTCTCCGCCGGATTCCCCAAAAAAGAATCTCAATATGAGGCAGTCCGTGACATTGACGCAAAATTGAAAGTCCAGGCGGAAAAAGGCTACCGGCTGTATTGGGTGGGATGCGGCGTCGACGACCAATTCGATATTCACGACCCGGCGCGCGCCTTCGCCGAAAAAATGCAAGCCATGGGAGGCAACACCGAATTCCATTCGTCGTCCAAAGGACACGTTTGGTCAAACTGGCGCCAATATCTCCTTGATTTTGCTCCCAAACTTTTCAAATAACCATTGCACAGCCAAACTCCGCAAAAGCGCGTCAACGATTGATGACGCGCTTTTTAACTTTATTTTCTTGTAGGATTTAACGTTTTTTTGTAATTTTGCGCCCAAATATAAAGACGAAAATGCAAAACATCAGAAACATCGCCATCATTGCCCACGTCGACCACGGCAAAACAACAGTAGTCGACAAAATGCTGATGGCCGGCCACCTCTTCCGCGACAACCAGTCGACCGGCGACCTTATCCTCGACAACAACGACCTCGAACGCGAACGCGGCATCACAATCCTCTCCAAGAACGTATCGATAAATTACAAAGACCACAAGATAAACATAATCGACACCCCGGGGCACGCCGACTTTGGCGGCGAAGTGGAGCGTGTGCTCAACATGGCCGACGGATGCCTCCTGCTTGTCGACGCTTTCGAAGGCCCGATGCCCCAGACGCGCTTCGTGCTCCAGAAAGCAATACAAATCGGCCTGAAACCTATCGTGGTGATTAACAAGGTAGACAAGCCCAACTGCCGCCCCGACGAGGTGCAGGAAATGGTGTTCGACCTCATGTTCTCGCTCGACGCCACCGAGGAGCAGCTCGATTTCCCCACAATCTACGGTTCGGCCAAGGAAGGCTGGATGAGCACCGACTGGGAAAAGCCCACCGACAACATTCTGCCGCTGCTCGACGCCATCATCGAGCACATCCCCGGCCCCGAGACCATCGAAGGCGACGCCCAGATGCTTGTAACCTCGCTCGACTTTTCGTCGTATGTAGGCCGTATTGCCATAGGCCGCGTTCACCGAGGCGAAATCCGCGAGGGCATGGACATTGCCCTTATCAAGGCCGACGGCTCAATCTCGAAGCAGCGCATCAAGGAGCTGCACACCTTCGAAGGCATGGGCCGCAAGAAAGTATCCTCCGTGAAATCGGGCGACATATGCGCTCTCGTGGGCATCGAAGGGTTTGAAATCGGCGACACCGTGGCCGACATCAACAATCCCGAGGCTCTGCCCCGCATCGCCATCGACGAGCCTACAATGTCGATGACATTCACCATCAACGACAGTCCATTCTTCGGCCGCGACGGCAAATATGTGACCTCGCGCCACATCCACGACCGCCTCATCCGCGAACTCGACCGCAACCTCGCCCTACGCGTGCGCAAGGACGACCATCAGGACGTGTGGACCGTATCGGGCCGAGGCGTGCTCCACATCTCGGTGCTTATCGAGACCATGCGCCGCGAAGGCTACGAGCTGCAAGTGGGCCAGCCCCAGGTAATCATCAAGGAAATAGACGGACGCAAATGCGAGCCCGTGGAGCTGCTCACCATCAACACCACCGAAGAATTCTCGTCGAAGATAATCGACATGGTAACACGCCGCAAAGGCGAGATGGTGTCGATGAATGCCCAGACCGACGGTCGTGTACATATGGAATTCCACATCCCCTCGCGAGGCATCATCGGCCTGCGCAACAACGTGCTCACCGCCTCTGCCGGCGAGGCCATCATGGCTCACCGTTTCCTTGAATACCAGCCCTGGAAAGGCGACATCGAGCGTCGTACCAACGGCTCGCTCATAGCCATGGAAGCCGGCACGGCCTATGCCTATGCCATCGACAAGCTGCAAGACCGCGGCCGCTTCTTCATCTTCCCTCAGGAAGAGGTATATGCCGGACAAGTGGTGGGCGAGAACGCCAAGGACAACGACATAGTGGTGAACGTGACCAAGTCGAAGAAGCTCACCAATATGCGCGCTTCCGGAGCCGACGACAAGGCCCGCATCGTGCCCCCCGTGGTATTCAGCCTCGAAGAAGCCCTCGAATACATCAAGGAGGACGAATACGTGGAAGTGACACCCCACCATCTGCGCCTCCGCAAGATAATACTCGACGAAATCGAGCGCAAACGCGCCAACAAAAATTAAGCCCTCCTGAAATTATGACGCCCTATACACTCAACATACGGGGCTCCCTCCACACTTACAGCGAGCCGGCGGTGATGGCGATTCTCAACATCACCACCGACTCGTTTTACTCTCAAAGCCGCACCCCGGCGTCGGCCGCCGAGATAAGCCGGCGCGCCGAGGCGCTTATCGAACAAGGAGCATCGTTTATCGACATTGGCGCATATTCCACCCGCCCCGGAGCCGGCGACATCCCTGTCTACGAGGAGACGCGCCGCATAGTCATGGCTGCCGAGGCCGTGCGCCGCGTAAGCGGCGACATTCCCGTCTCCGTCGACACTTTCCGCGCCTCTGTGGCCCGTGCTGCCGTCGAAGCCGGAGCCGACATAATCAACGACATCTCCGGCGGCCTCTTCGACAGCGAGATGCTGCCCACTGTTGCCTCCCTGCGCGTGCCCTACATACTCATGCACCTGCGCGGGTCGTCGCCCGCCGAGATGCACTCTCCCCAGACCTACGCCCACCCCGCCGCCGAAATCCTCGCCGAGACAGCCCGCCGCATCGACGCAGCCCGCTCGGCAGGCATAGCCGACATAATAGCCGACCCGGGATTCGGATTCAGCAAGAACCTTGACCAGAATTACAACCTCCTCGCTCACCTCGGCCAGTTCCGGACGCTTGAATGTCCGCTGCTCGTTGGCATCTCGCGCAAGTCGATGGCCACACGCCTGCTCGGCATCACCGCCAACGAGGCTCTCAACGCCACCACCGTGCTCAACACCCTGGCTCTCGAACGCGGCGCGGCCATACTCCGCGTCCACGACCCGGCTCCGGCCCTCGAAGCCATAAAAATCCATCTCGCACTCCTCAACAACCTATCCTGATATATAGGAATCATAGGCTGCTTAGGAATCATACGATTCTTGTTAACAACTTCCAATCTTCCCCAACTTCCAAACTCTCCCACTGCCAATGCTCGAATTCAGCATAAAAGACGCCATCGATATAATTCTCGTAGCCGTCCTCCTCTACTACATATACAAACTGATGAAAGAATCCGGCACGCTCAACATCTTCTACGGCGTGATGGCTTTCATCGTAGTGTGGGTTCTCGCCTCCGAGATATTCACGATGCGCCTTATCGGGGGTATCCTCGACAAATTCATGAGCATAGGGCTGCTAATCCTCGTAATCCTCTTTCAAGACCAGATTAAACGCTTTTTGGTGGAGCTTGGCTCGCACAAGCGGTGGAGCTTTCTGCGCAACATATTCAACCACAACAGAATGGAGCTTGACGCCGACCGCGCCCGCGCCAACGTGATGCCGGTGGTATACGCCTGCATGTCGATGGCCAAATCGCGCACCGGCGCGCTTATCGTGATAGAGCAGACAATGCCACTCGACGCCTACGAGCACACCGGCGATGAAATAGACGCGCGCATCAACACGCGCCTCATCGAAAATATCTTTTTCAAGAACTCGCCTCTCCACGACGGCGCGCTCATCATCTCGGGCGACACGATAAAGGCCGCAGGGTGCATTCTTCCCGTAAGCCACGCCGACGACATCCCCCGTTCGCTGGGCCTGCGCCACCGCTCGGCCTTGGGCATAGCCCAAGCCACCGACGCCGTGGCCATAGTCGTGTCCGAAGAGACAGGACGCATCTCGGTGGCCCGTCGCGGCGAACTCACCACCAACGTGTCGTCGGCCGAGCTCGAGCATATCCTGTCGACCCTCTCACCGGCCTGAGCGCAGCAGTTCCTCATATATAGCGGCATCCTCCGACCTGTAACAGCAGAAGGTGACGGTGCCGTGAAAATCGGCGAGCATACGCCTAACCACCGTGTCAACGGCTATGCGGGCCGCCTCTTGACGCGGATAATGGTAAATGCCGGTCGACACACATGGGAATGCCACCGAATGCAGATGCGCCTCCACGGCAAGGTCGACAGCCGTGTCGTAGCACGAGGCCAGCAAAGCAGCCTCGCCCGAGTTGCCGCCTCGCCATCGCGGGCCCACAGTGTGGATAACATATTCCGACGGCAACCGGTAGGCGCCGGTAAGGCGGCTTTCGCCCGCAGGGCATCCGCCCAGCTTGCGGCATTCCTCGAGCAATCCGGGGCCGGCCGCGCGGTGGATAGCGCCGTCGACGCCTCCGCCGCCAAGCAGCGACGAGTTGGCCGCGTTTACAACAGCATCCACGTCAAGGTCGGTGATATCGCCGGTAACGACGCGTATGCGCCGACGCACGTCAATATCAATCCCCGCCGGCTCGTGATAGCAGTAGCGGGCATACCATTGCCGTTGTTCGGGCGTCGACATATCGCAGTATTCAGATATGCAGGGGCCTGCGGCGAGGTCGCGCGCAACTGCCTCGGTCACGTCGCGCAATTCGAGGTCGCGCATGTATTTTTCGGGGATTGCCCTGTATCCGAGCACGGCACCGATAAGATTGCCGGTGATTGAGCCGGTAGAGTCGGAATCACCGCCGTGGTTGACCGAAGCCACCAGTGCCGCCTCGAAATCGCCGATATGGCGCGCCGTGCAGTAAATCGCTATTGCCAAAGCCTCGTCTCCCACCCAGCCTTCGCCGATGAGGTGGATGGCTCCCGCGTCGGGCATATCCTCAGATGCGAGCCGCAACGCCCGGGTGCAAAGCGAGGCAAGAGCATCGATATCACGGCCCGTTTCGGGATAAAGGCGACGCATTGTATCGATCCCTTCTTCGACGAAACGCCCGAACATAGGCCGCGTCACAGCTCCCTCGCAGTCGAGAATCCGCAGAAGCAGATCGGTGAGCAGCGCGGCCGGCAACCAGCCCAGCGGATGCCGATGGGTGAGTTTTGCAGCCTCGCCGCCGGTCTTCACTGCATAGTCGCGCCCTTCGGCCGATGCGATGTCGGTAAATTTCCGTCCTAAAAGAGCCACGGGGGCCACGCGCATCACGCCGCCGCACCCCTTGCTGTCGTTGCGCACATCTTCGCCGGCCTCTATGGCATTAAGGGCCGACAGGCAGGTATTGCCGGGAGCGCGGCGGTGATAGAGACCGGGGACGCGCGCCGTCCACGAAAACACCTTTATCCCTGGGGCGCCGCGGCGCATGTTCACATCCTCATAGGTGCGTGTCTGCGTGTGCAGCCAGTCGAGATAAGCATAGCTCACATAGTCGCTCATTCGCCCCATGATGCCGCGCATGGCTCCGCGCGTGAGGCCCATAAGCAACCCTGCGGCGGTGAAAAGCGTCATCTGCGTGTCGTCGGACACAAGAGCCTTTCCCGAGCGGGCGTCAACGACATAATCCCTGATGCCCTCCGGACCAAATCTGCGCTGAATATCCCGCAAAGATAAAAATTCCACCGTATATCCCAACGCATCTCCCGCGGCACCGCCCACCAGGCAGCCCAACGCCTTGTCTTCAAACAAATCCATAATCTAATTTTATAAACAATTCGCAAATTTATAAAAAAAATAGTATCTTTGCGATTGAAAGCACTATTTTTCAAGCAAAAATTACATAAATATTGTTTATCTAAAAAACTACAATGACACAAATAACGCTAAATATTGAAGACGCACGCGATGTCAATCTCATAAAAAAATTAATATCACGCATGAATGGCATAACAATAGCAAAGACCACGCGCAAGCGCAAGTCGGGCTATGAACAGGCATGCGAAGATATTGACAATGGACGTGTAACAGAATGGGAATCAACCGAATCCATGTTCAAAGGCCTCGGCATCAATGTATAGGATCCGTACCACCCGTCATTTTGAGAAGTCGCTTCGCCGATGTGAAAAGCGAGGATTGCCCATGAAATTGCTTTTCGAGGCAATCGAGTTATTGCGTCTTACGGGCACTTTGCCCGTTGATAAATATCGTCCACATAAATTAGTGGGCAAAAGGGCCGGACAATGGGAATGTCATATAAATGGGAAGAAAAGCGACTGGCTGCTTGTGTGGGAACAAAACGACACCGAGCTTACCCTGCTCCTAATCGACACCGGCTCTCATTCCGACATCTTCTGAAATTAGGCCATCAATTTTCAGCAGATTGTTTTAAATTCCATTACAACAGAAAAAGCATTTTTTGTAGCGGAGCCACATTGCTATATATAAGAGGGTGTGTCAAAAAGGCTGTTTATGCCGATATGATTTTTCGGACGCACGAGCCATGCGTCCCTACTGTTTGGTATTATGATATACTGTCCTTTGGCGGTTATTCTTCGGTGATGGAGTAGTTGAGGAATTCGACAAGGGGGGCGGCGGTGGCAAATAATTCGGCGCAGCGTTCGGGCCAGCTTGCGCTTTCGAAAAAGGCACGGGTGCAGGGGTGGAATTTGCCATAGTGTTTCAGGCGGAGCAGCTCTATCTGCGGATGGTCCTTGGGCCAGCCTTGGGGGGCTGTTTTCAGACGTTCGCCAACCCAGTCGCTGCCCCAGTCGCGCACGAAATCGGGTTGCGACATTATTTCTTCGAATTCCTCGATGTTGTCGACAATGGCGTGGCGCAACTTGCGCAGCATGGCCGAATCGGGGCACCACAGTCCGGCATAAAGGCCATTTTCTTCGGGGCGCGGGTCGATTTGCAGGTAGTAGCCGGCAAGGATAGCCGAACGCGGCCCGGGTCCGGCGGCAGCCGAGAAATAGCATTTGAACGGCGACTTGTCGGGTGAGAAGCGCGTGTCGCGGTAAAAGCGGTATGCAGCCTGGCGCGCCGTAAGATGCGTCATTCCGGGCACTGTCGCGGCCATGCAGTCGAGCATGCGTTGAAGGCCGTTGAGCCACTGCTCGCGCAGGCGGTCGTATTCGTCTTTGTGCGCGGCAAACCACGGCCGGTTGTTGTTGCGCGCCGTCTGTTCAAGGAATTCGTAAAGGTTCATTTAGAGAGATTCAAGCAATGCCGAGGCCTGGGCTGCTATGCCCTCGCCGCGGCCGGTGAAACCAAGACGCTCGGTGGTGGTGGCCTTCACCGACACGCAATTTAAAGGCAACATAAGGTCGGAGGCCACGTTTTCGCGCATCTGCCCGATGTGCGGTGCCATCTTCGGCTCCTGGGCTATGATTGTGATGTCGACATTGACAGGACGGAGCCCTTCGGCGGCTACCAGGCGGGCGACTTGGCGCAGGAGCATGCGCGAGTCGGCTCCTTTCCACTCGGGGTCGGTGTCGGGGAAATGCTTGCCTATGTCGCCAAGGGCGGCCGCGCCGAGCAGGGCATCGGCAAGGGCATGGAGAGCCACGTCGGCATCGCTGTGGCCTAAAAGTCCGCGGCTGTGGGGGATGTCTACTCCGCAAATCACACAGCGCCGCCCCTCGACGAGGCGGTGCACATCAAATCCGTTTCCAATCCTGAACATAATTATCTAATGACGAATGAGGAATTACTAATGACGAATTACTAATCAATGATTCGGTAAAATTTGAGGTTGTTCAGCCTTGGCTAAGCCGCTAACTGAGCCAACCGATGATTTATTTTCT
>VSPD01000014.1 GCA_009775125.1 Muribaculaceae bacterium
AGAGTCCGGTGCAATACCGAACTCTTTCATTAATCGGATAATGTTTAACCCGTCTAACTTTTGGGGGGCACTTCATTGCGCGCCGGGCTTAAATTCGGTTGAGATGTCTACTTGCGGTAGAGGAGGTAGGATGCCAAGGGTGCGGCATTGCCTGTGAGGATGCTGTCGGACGACACTTCGAATGTGCTTTGGTGCACGGCATCGGTGTACTTGCCGGCAGGGAGTGATGTCTTGATGGTTACCTGCTGCAGGGCATCGGTGAAATTGATTACAGCGGCGCCTTTCGAGCCACGGGCCACTTCGCCAATAGCTCCGTCTTCGGAGAAGAAGATTTGTTCGGGATAGCCTTTCATGTCCTTGCGGAATTTGTTGGCGGCCACAACTTCGGGATGGAAGAATTCATCGTTGCCTCGTGCGCCGATGCGGTTGTTGCCCCAGTAGTTTTCGCGTGTGGAGCCTGCGGGACGGCTGTAAAAGAGCGGACGTCCGTGCTGACGGGCTGCAAGCCATACCCATCCGGCGCGGATCTGGTCGTCGGTAAGGCCGGCCGATTCGTTGGCATTGCAATATGTGTCGTGGCTTTCAACCCATGTCACGAGATGTTCGGGAGCCACGGGATGACGCCAGTCGGTGAGGTCGGTGGCGTTTACGTTGTGGTTTTCGAGGGCTTTGCGCAGGGAGTGACCATAGTTGCTGGCGCAAAGGTCCATGTATTCGGCGTATTCCGTTTCCTTTACATTGCGGCTTTGAAGCACTTCTCCGTAAATAAAGAGACTGTCGGCGGGAAGGGCAAGTTGAACTCCGTTGGCGGCTTCACGACCGGTGGCCACGTCCCAGAAATTGTTGCGTTCGGCCTTGGGATCCTTGGGGTCGGACGGCAGGCCGATGTGCCTGGCTGTGTCGTAGCGGAAACCGCGCACGCCAAGAGAGAGCAGGTCGTTGACATACTGCATGTAGTAGGCCTGGAAATCGGGATTTTCCGTGTTCACGTCGGGGAGGCCGCCCATTTCGCCGGTTGTGCATTGCAGACGGTCGTCGTAGTCGCGTATCGGGGTGAGTCCGGCTTCGTGAAAGAGGTTTTCACGTCCGCCCACCGCGCTGTCGAGCGATGCGATGATGGCGGAGCGGTCGACGGCCGTGTGGTTGGGGAGCACGTCGACTATGACGCGAACGCCGTATTTGGCGGCGGAGTCGCACATTGCTTTGAGCTGGTCGCGTGTGCCGAGCATATAGTTGCCGACTTTCCAGTCGGTGGGCTGGTAATAGTAGTACCATTTGCCACGCACGGAGTCGCCGGGCTGGCTGAAAAGCGCCATGCCTCCGTCTTCGCCCACAAAGCATGTCTGGGCAGGCGAGGTCTGCACGATGGCGTAACCGGCATCGGCTATCTGCTTCATGTTGGCTGCGATGGTGTCGAAACTCCAGCTCCAGGCATGGAGGATTACTTCGTCTTCGGAGGGAGCTCCGGGGTTGTCGTCGGTGGCAGAGGGGTTGCAAGCCGTAAGGGCTACGGCGGCAGCTGCCGCGAGATGGTAAAATTTCATGGATGATATAATTTTAGTGAAAGATAAGTCTTGGGGGAGTTGGGAAGTTGGGAAGTTGAGAAGGAGATTATTCGAGGACGCGGCGCGCTCCGATGAAACGGTTGGAATAGTATCCGCCGTCGGGATAGCGGTCGTAGCGTATGCCTCCGGATGTGGCGGCATGTATGAATGTTACTGTGCCGGATTCGTCGACATCAACGGCCATGCCTACATGCCCTACCCTTGCCTTGCCCGAACGGCGTCCGCCGAAGAAAAGCAGGTCGCCCGGCCGAATCTCGCCGATGGGCACCCCAATGCCTTGGGTGTACTGCGCCGACGATGAGGGATTGAGCAATATGTCGAAATTACGGAATATATAGCTTGTGAATCCTGAGCAATCGAACGATTTCGGGCCTTTGGCTCCGCGACGGTAAGGCCGGCCAAGAAATTTCGCCGCATAGTCTATCACTTCCGACGCCATAGGGCTTGCCGGCGCGAGCATCGGCGACGACTGCTCGTCGGGAAGGAGGAATGCGTTTGTGGGATCGTCGATATTTGAGAACAGGAAATCGAATGCGCTGCCGTCGTTGTCTTCAACAGCGGCAGTACGGTTCATGGCAAAGAGTGCAAAAAATGCGATTATCAGATACCTGGCGCAATTCATGGTCACAAATTTACAAAAAAAGCGCAGGCAGGCCTCGTCAAGTGTTAACTTTAACTCTCTTTTAACATTTTTTTATCGGGAATCCGGCTCACACGTCTTCGGAAAAATCGTATGCGCCGGCTGTGTCGATTTGCGTTTGCGAGCGGCGCGCGGTGTCGTCGAGGGTTTCTTTATGGCCCGACAGCGCGGCAAACGGCGCAAATTGCGCGGCTCTTGCGGCGGGCGACATGCGCTTGCGATAGCGTGGCTCCCAGGCGGGATGATTTATTATGTCGTCGTAATTGTTCATGCTTTGTGTCCTCCTATTTGGGTGTTGCGTATTCGCGTCGTGGCTCCTTCGGCATAGTCAAGGCCTTTGAGCAGGGCGTTCTTGCCGAATTTGCGTTTCAGGGCCAAGGTGGCCGCCATGAGCCTGCGCTCTTTGGCGAGTTCGGCCTCTTCTTGCCGGCGTTGCCGCCGCAGGGTGTCGTAATCGACAAACAGGTTGAGTTGCAGCGGCATTGTCTCTTTGCCGGCAAGACTTTCGTGCATCACCTTGCCGGCTGTAAGGTTGATACGCCTTATCAGCAAACCGGGGCGCGCGATGCGGCCAAATAATTTCCTGACAGCTTCCGTGATAAGACGTGCCGACGATGTCTGCCGGCCGAGACATACCGTGCCGTGGGCATGCTTCGGCGCTTTTCGACCGAATCTGTCGACAACGATTTCGCCATCGTAACTGTCGCGCAGCTCCTTGTTTTTAAGATTTTCCACGTCGTAGCCTATGGTGAGCACAAGCTGTTCGGTAACAAGATGCTTGCCGAACAAGTCGAGGGCGAGCGACTCGGCCATCTCCATCGCCACTATTTCGGCCTTTTCCGTGGTGTATGCTTCGGTGAGCACCTGCCCCGTGCCTAACGATGACGATTCGGGGCGATATGCCTTCACCAAATCCATAGTAACGGGTTCACGCCCCCATGCGTGGTCGATGAGCAATTCCGCGTTTATTCCCAGCAGGCAGAACAGCACATTCTCGTTGGCAAGCGACATGCGCGCAATGTCGCCCATCGTGCGTATCCCATATGGCGCGAGCCGTGCCTCTATGCCGTGGCCGACGCGCCAGAAATCGGAGAGCGGCATGTGGCTCCACAGCGTGCGCCGGTAACTGTCCTCGTCGAGCTCGGCAATGCGCACACCGTCGCTGTCGGGAGCCTGTTTTTTGGCCACGATGTCCATTGCCACTTTGGCCAGATACATATTTGTGCCTATTCCGGCCGTGGCCGTGATGCCCGTAGCGGCGAGCACGTCGCGTATCATGGTCATGGCCAGAGTGTGTGCCGTCATGCGGTGCATTTTCAGATAAGCCGTAGCGTCGATAAACACCTCGTCGATAGAATAGATGTGGATGTCTTCCGGAGCTATATATTTCAGATACACTTCGTAGATGCGCGCGCTGTAATCGATGTAAAGCGCCATGCGCGGCGGCGCCACTATATAGTCCACGGCAAAATCCTGACGCTCGGCCAACAGGCGGCCCGAGACCGATTTCCACATACGCCCCCGCCAGCGGTTGGCCTTGCGCACCTTTTGCACCACCTCAAACAGTCTCGGCCTGCCTCCTATTCCGAGAGCTTTAAGCGATGGCGACACGGCCAGACATATCGTCTTTTCCGTGCGGCTTATGTCGGCCACCACCAGATTCGTGTCGAGCGGATCGAGGCGGCGTTCCACACATTCCACCGATGCGTAAAACGATTTGAGGTCAATGGCTATGTATATCCGTGCTCCGTCCATGATAAACGACCAATTTTTCCGTACTGACAAAAGTAGCGCCAAACACGGGCAACAATTAAGCACTTTTATGTTAAAAAATGTGTTTTACCGTAAAAGAAAGCCCCTGCTCGGAGAAAAACCACTATTTTTGCATAAAGTTTTACTTATGACCAATCATCAATTATATCTCGACGACACAACACCGGTAGAAAATCTGGAATTCGAGCCTATCAGCAAAAAATACAAAAATGTGCAGATTATCAGCGCCTCAATCGCATATATAGCCCTGATGGCGCTTGCCCTGCTTCTTCTGCTGGCCGACAGCCCGTGGTGGTGCATCGCGGCAGAGGCAGTTATCGCCGTGGCGTTTGCGGTAAACATCGCCATATTGCGAAAGGCTTTCCAATTCAAAGGCTATGCTCTCCGCGAGCAGGATTTCACATACCGCACAGGGGCGATATTTCCGAAAGTAACCACTATTCCATACGCGCGCATCCAGCAGGTAAGCATCGGACAGAACCCTGTTTCAAAACATTTCGGCCTATGCTCACTGGATGTGGAAAACGGGGCGCAGACGCTCTCGTCAATATCAATCCCGGGCCTGTCGGAAGAAAAAGCCCAGCAAATCAAAACAATCATCACCGGAAAACTCGGAAATAGCCATGACTGATTTCTCTGTGCCGCAAAGGATGAGCCCGGCCGCCTTCTTTATTATTTTTATAAAGATGGTGAAAACTCTGTTCGGCGCGGTTTTCGTTTACAATCTTGCCGACCTTGGAATTAATGGCCGCGACGCTCTGGTAACAATAGCCGTAAGCATAGGGATACTGATAGGCGCTTCGCTGATTTTGGCGGCAATGGCTTATTTCCCTAAAAAATACTATATCAAGGACCGGAACCTCATCTTCTCCCATGGAGTGCTGAGCCGCGAAACCACGACCGTACCCCTCGACCGCATCCACTCGCTGCGCACCAAGCAAGGAATATGGTACAGGCTGCTGGGCATGAAAGGCATCGTAGTCGATACCCTCGCTTCGAAAGGCGAAGAATTGGAGCTGATTCTTGACGAGCCCGATTGGCAAAGCCTTATTTACTTTATTGAGCGCGGCGAATCAGGAGCGACCGTATCGGCGCATGAGCCACCGCCTTATAATCCGACATCGACCATGCGGTTCGGGTATAAGAATCTGATTATGGACGCCTTGTGCCAAAATCATCTAAAAGGGATGGCTCTGTTTGGCGGTGTGCTGGCCTTGGCAAACGACTTTGCAAACAACATTACGGAAGAAACGGTGGAAACGATTTTCACCTATTCCGAATCGTTTTTCGAGTCGCTGATGGTGTCGACATTGCGGCTGGCCGTATTTCTGGCCGCCATCTACGGCATAATCCTTATTCTTTGGCTTGGCAATGCTATATTGCGCTATGGCGACATGACGCTCGTCTACGACAACCGCCTGCTCACGTTCACCCACGGCCTGCTCTCACGGTCGAGTTGCCGATTCGCGTTCGACAAAATATGCACAATATGGGTCAAGCGAAATTTCCTCGAAAAGAAACTGGGACTGTGCACATTGGCACTCCGACAGGCTCTTAACGCCACTGCCATGAAAGAGAACGAAAACCTGAAACTGTATTCACGCGACATCTCCGGGTTCTTTCTCGATTGGTGGCTCGGCAAGGGCTACGAGGACGCGTCCACCATAACCGAAGCAAAATCGGGGCGCGGGGCGGCTATACGCGCCATGCTGCCCGACATGCCGATTATAGTCGTGGCGACAATAATATTTATATCGTTCGATTTGTATATCTGGCTCCTGCTTCCGGCTGCATACTTTGCGGCGTCGGTGCTCATGGGCATAAGCGCGATGCGCCACAGCCGTATCGTGCTAAAAGACAAATATCTTATCATACATGCCGGGCGGCTCGCCGAGATTGACAATTACATTAAATACGGCGACATCGAAGTGGTAAGAATCCGCCGGACGCCCTTTACGAAACTCACCCGCCGCGTCACCCTCCTGCTCGCTACTTCCGGCTCCGCCTTCTCCATCGCCAGCCTCCGCGACGACGAAGCCCGCCAAATCTACGAGCTAATCCTCGCCAATCCATTGTCTATACAAGAGTGAACTTTACATGACGCTGCGCTTGGCTCGAACCATCATGAACTATGAAAGAACCAAAATGAACCATCTTTTATCTCGCGCGCAGCCCGGCGAAAGCACAATCCTCACCCATATTTGAAAAGAAATGCAAGACCGCAGTTGCGGTCGAATACGTTAGGCACGGGCAATAGCCCGTGTTTATTTGGTTTACGTAAGTTCGACTGCGGCCGCAGTCGAATATCAACGATTCATCATAACTTTCGCCCATGCCTACCATATTAAGCGGCTCTGCCGCTTGGTGAGGGTGGGTATGTCACAATACCAAGCAGTAGGGACGCACGGCTCGTGCGTCCGGGAAATCATATTGGTATTTGGTTGATAGTCAATTATTCATCTGCGGACGCACGAGCCGTGCGTCCCTACAATCTCGGCATCAGCCTTTTTGACACACCAACTCCTGCATTAGAATTCGCTGGTGAAGTGGAATCGGATTTTGGGGAAGTCGGCCTGAGCCATCTGGAGCACGTAGTTGGAGTCGGCAAGGAATACGTCGCGGCCTTCACGGTCGAGGGCCATGTATTGGTGCTTGCGTTTCTTAAACTGAGCGAGGGCTTCGGCATCGTCGGATTCTACCCAGCAGGCCTTGTAAAGAGAGATAGGCTCCCAACGGCATTGGGCGCCGTACTCGTGGAGGAGGCGGTATTGGATTACCTCAAATTGGAGCTGGCCTACCGTGCCTATGAGTTTGCGTCCGTTGAACTGGTTGACGAAAAGCTGGGCCACGCCCTCGTCCATAAGCTGCTGGATGCCTTTTTCGAGTTGCTTCGACTTCATGGGGTCGGTGTTCTCGATGTATTTGAACATCTCGGGGGAGAAACTCGGGAGGCCCTTGAACTGCATATCTTCGCCGGATGTGAGAGTGTCGCCGATTTTGAAGTTGCCGGTGTCGGGGATACCGACGATGTCGCCGGGGAATGCTTCGTCGACAATACTTTTTTTCTGCGCCATGAAAGCCGTGGGCGCGGCAAAACGCATCATCTTGCCCGAGCGGACATGCTTATAGTTGGCGTTACGCTCAAATTTGCCGGAGCATATTTTCACAAAGGCAATGCACGAGCGGTGGTTGGGATCCATGTTGGCATGAATCTTGAACACGAATCCGGAAAAGGTGTTTTCGTCGGGGTTGATTGTGCGTTCCTCGGCGGCGACAGGACGAGGCGACGGGGCTATCTTGACGAAGCAGTCGAGAAGTTCTTTCACGCCAAAGGTGTTGAGGGCAGAGCCGAAGAATACGGGAGCCATGCGTCCGGCAAGATATTCCTCTACATCGAATTCGGGATATACGCCTTCGATGAGTTCGAGGTCGTCACGCAGTTTGGCTGCATCGGTTTCGCCAACGGCCCGGTCGATACGAGGGTCGTTGATATCGTCGATTTCGACACGTTCCGACACACGCTGCTTGTTGGGCGTGAACAGGTCGATGCCGTTTTCGTAAATATTGTAAACACCTTTAAATTTCGCGCCTATGTTGATAGGCCATGAGAGGGGGCGCACGCCAATTTTAAGTTCCGATTCGAGTTCGTCGAGTATCTCGAACGGGTCGCGTCCCTCGCGGTCGAGTTTGTTTACGAAGATAATT
This sequence comes from Muribaculaceae bacterium, assembly GCA_009775125.1. Lineage (GTDB taxonomy): Bacteria > Bacteroidota > Bacteroidia > Bacteroidales > Muribaculaceae > CAG-873. The sequence goes on from VSPD01000014.1 coordinate 7,684, forward strand.
ACGGGCGTGGAGCGCATACGGCACACCTCCATAAGCCGGCGTGTCTGCTGCTCGACACCTTTTGCCACGTCGACAACGATAATTACAGAGTCGACGGCGGTCAGCGTCCGATATGTATCCTCGGCGAAGTCCTGGTGACCGGGGGTGTCGAGGATATTTATCTTGTAGTCGCCATAATCAAACGCCATAACGGAGGTGGCAACGGAGATGCCGCGCTGGCGCTCGATATCCATCCAGTCGGAAGTGGCGGTTTTCTTGATTTTATTTGATTTTACGGCACCGGCAATATGGATTGCGCCGCCGAAAAGGAGCAATTTTTCTGTGAGGGTTGTTTTACCGGCATCGGGGTGCGAGATAATCGCAAAGGTGCGCCGGCGTTGGATTTCGTCGGTAAGTTCTGACATTGGCGGATGCTATTGTGGCAGTTCGTTGAGGCGTTGCAGGCAGTGGCGGAGAGATGTTTCCCAATGAGGGATTTTGATGCCGTAGGTGGCCTTTATGCGTGATTTGTCGAGCACGGAATAGAACGGGCGAGTGGCCGGTGTGGGATAGTCGGCAGAGGGGATGGGCGATATTTTCACGTTCTCGCTGCCGGCGATGCGGTGGATGGCCACGGCAAAGTCGTACCACGAAGCCACGCCTTCGTCGGTGAAATGGTAGATGCCGCCAACCCATCGATGGTCGGAGAGTATCGAGACGATTGCATTTGCAAGGTCGAGGGCGTAGGTGGGGGTTCCGATTTGGTCGGCTACAACCTTGATTGCGCCACGTTCACGGCCGATGCGGAGCATTGTCTTTACGAAATTGTTGCCAAACGGCGAGTAGAGCCATGCCGTGCGTATCACGATGCTGTCGGGCACGAGGGCAAGCAGGGCTGTCTCTCCCTTGCGTTTGGTCGAGCCATACTGCGATGTGGGGTTCACCTTGTCGCTCTCGGTGTAGGGGCGATAGGCGTGCCCGTCGAACACATAGTCGGTGGAGATGTGTATCATCTTTATGTCGCGGTCGGCGGCTATGCGGGCGAGGTTTTCAACGGCGTCGGTGTTCACCGCCGCGCATTTTCCTGATTCTTCCTCGGCACGGTCGACAGCTGTATAGGCTGCGCAGTTCACAATATGCGTGAACTCTCGGCCGGCAAACCAACGCTCCACTTCGGCGCGGTCGGTGAGGTCGAGATCCTGATAATCGATATAAGTAGTGATGCCGGGCATTTTTTCTTCCAGCACGCCACGTAATTCGCTGCCAAGTTGTCCGTTGGCTCCGGTGATAAGAATATTCATAAAAGATTGCTTTCCAAAATCGGTTGCAAAGCTACGAATTTTTTTGCGAATAACCAAATTTGGAAACAATCATTTCGGGCCGCCATGCGGGCTATTTCTTGCGGTGGAATATTGAGTAGAGACGACGCCCGACCGTGATGGCGAGCATGGCGTAGTCCATGAAATTGAGCGCGCCGGCAATGCGGCCGACGAGAGTGCCGGCAATGCGGTTGCCGGAAGTGTAGGGTTCGACCTGTTTAATCATGTCCTGCCGGCTTATTTCGATACGCATAAGGGTGAGCATACGCTGGAAGCGGATTTCGTCGAGGGTATAACCCCGCCATTGGCTATTGTCTTTCATCGGCTTCGTCGGTCTTAGGGGGTGAAACAAGCAGGGAGGAGATAAATCGGGCGATGGGATTCAACAGCAACGGCGTCTTGAAGACAAACAAAAGCACTATCACCGCCAAAAACACGCCGGCGACTATAAAATACGACCAGAACGGGGCAATATATTCGGCAAGCATTGTTGCGATGCCCATCGACACAAACACCATCATCACCATGGCAAGCACCAGCACAATGGAGTACAAGGCCACGGCCGAGAACAGCAATGTGAGCTTTTCGGCGGCGGAAAGGCGCGCGTTGTCGATATATAGCGTGAGCATGCGCTTGCCCACTTCGTACAGATTTTTTACAGATCCCTTTTCACTCATGTGATAAATAGATAAATTGAAGCCGACCAATGGGGACGGGCCCCGCCGGTCGACTTTATAAGGTGTGCATTATTATTTTTTCTTGTGGTGGTGTTCGGGAGCCGGAGCCACAGCTTCGGGCACGGCTTCGATTTCGGCGGCTATGCGCTCTACCACTTCATCGAGGTCGTCGTCGACAGGGCAAAGGCCGTTGCGGCGAAGGACTTCTTTGATGCGTTCACGCAGGTCCTCGCCTTTTTCAGGAGCGAAGAGCAGGGCTGCGGCCGCTCCCACGATTGCTCCACCAAGGAATGCAAACAGATGTTTCATATTGTTGTGAGTTAATGAGTTTAATGTTGGGAAGTTTGGAAGTTAGGGAGATTAGGCCTGTTTGATTTCTTCGGCAATGCGTTCGGCCAGTTCGTCGAGTTTGTTCTGTTTTACAAACGGACAGTTCTTTTTGATGAAACGCTTGATTTCGTCACGGGTGTCAGTACCTTTCTCGGGAGCGAAAAGCAAACCGAGAGCCGCGCCTGCCACGGCACCGCCGATTACGGCGAAGATGATGCTGAAATTTTTCATTGTTATCGTTGTTTTGGGTTTTTAAAACTTTTCAAATATAACACATAAAAACGAAAAATGGACGACAACACGCAAAAAAAAATTAACATAACGCTAAAATCACATCTATTCCCACAAATAATACACACAATATGAAAATGTGCGCATTTATTTGGATATAATAAAAAATGGTTATAATTTTGCAACAAAATGGTACAATTTTCTATGAAATATAACCTCAGGAGCGAAATTACGCAAGCCGGCAGGCGCATGGCCGGAGCCAGGGCTCTTTGGCGCGCCAACGGCATGACCGAAGCGCAGATGGGCAAGCCCGTGATAGCCATCGCCAACTCTTTCACACAGTTTGTGCCCGGACACACCCACCTTCATCCCATTGGCCAGCTCGTAAAGCAAGAAATAGAAAAACTTGGCTGCTTTGCCGCGGAATTCAACACAATAGCCGTGGACGACGGCATAGCCATGGGACACGACGGGATGCTCTACTCGCTCCCCTCGCGCGACCTTATCGCCGACTCCGTGGAATATATGGTGAACGCCCACCGCGCCGACGCCCTCGTGTGCATATCCAATTGCGACAAGGTGACGCCCGGAATGCTCCTCGCAGCCATGCGCTTGAACATACCCACGATTTTCGTGTCGGGAGGCCCGATGGAAGCCGGCGACGTCGACGGGAAAAAAGTGGACCTCGTGGATATTATGGTACATTCGGCCGACGAATCCGATACCGATAACTATATATCGCGCCTCGAACGCGGCGGATGCCCGACATGCGGCTCGTGCTCGGGAATGTTCACCGCCAACTCCATGAACTCGCTCGTCGAGGCCATCGGCCTCGGCCTGCCCGGCAACGGAACCATTGTCGCCACACACGTGATGCGCCGTAATCTTTTCTGCCGCGCCGCAGAAATTATTGTTGAAAACACCTGGAAATACTATCGCGACGGCGACGAGAGCGTGCTCCCGCGCTCCATCGCCTCGCGCGCCTCGATGCTCAACGCCATGAGCCTCGACATAGCCATGGGCGGCTCCACCAACACCGTGCTCCACCTCCTTGCAGTAGCCGCCGAAGCCGGCGCCGACTTCACCATCGACGACATCGACCGCCTGTCGCGCCAAGTGCCGGTGCTGTGCAAGGTGGCGCCAAACTCGACATATCATATCGAAGATGTGAACCGCGCCGGAGGCATCCCCACCATATTATATCAGCTCGCTCAGCAAGGCCTGGTCGACACATCTACCGTGCGCGTCGACGGACTCACACTCGGCGAGATGCTCGAGAAATATGCCGTCGGCACCGATGCCGGAGGCGAAACCCGCAAGCAATGGCATGCCGCCCCTGCCGGAATACGCACCACCAAGGCGTTCAGCCAAAGCGAGTATTATCCGGAGCTCGACACCGACCGCGCCGAGGGATGCATACGCGACATTGCACACGCCTACGACCGCGACGGCGGCCTCGCCGTGCTTCACGGAAACATTGCCCGCAATGGATGCGTGGTCAAGACTGCCGGCGTCGACCCGTCGATTTTCCGGTTCTCCGGTCCGGCTCGCGTGTTCGAGAGCCAGGACGACACCGTGGATGCCATCCTCCACGACCGCGTAAAAGCCGGCGAGGTGGTGGTAATCACCCACGAAGGGCCCAAGGGAGGCCCGGGCATGCAGGAAATGCTATATCCCACAAGTTACCTGAAATCGAAGCATCTCGGCAAAGCATGCGCCCTCGTCACCGACGGACGCTTCTCCGGCGGAACGTCGGGCCTGTCGATCGGCCATGTCTCCCCCGAAGCCGCGTCGGGAGGCGAAATCGGCCTGGTACGCGACGGCGACATTATCGACATCGACATCCCGGCCCGCACCATCAACGTGCGCCTTTCCGAAGAAGAAATCGCCGCACGACGCGCCGAGGAAGAAGCTCGCGGCGCCGACGCCTACAAGCCGCGCCACCGCGTTCGCGAGGTGTCGCGCGCGCTGCGTGCATACGCCTCGATGGTGACATCGGCCGACAAAGGCGGCGTACGCTCACTCTAAACATTTTTTATCATAAAAATGTTAAATTATCATCCACTACTTCAACAATAATATATATGAGAGAGAGAATCACAGGAGCAGAAGCGCTTATACGCTCACTTGAAGCGGAAGGCGTCGACCTTGTATTCGGATACCCGGGAGGAGCCATCTTGCCTGTCTACGACCGCCTGTACGACCACAATGACAAATTGCAGCACGTGCTCGTGCGCCACGAGCAGGGTGCCATACACGCCGCCCAAGGCTATGCCCGGGCCACAAACCGCCCCGGCGTGGTGATTGTGACATCCGGCCCCGGAGCGGCAAATGTAATCACAGGCCTTAGCGACGCTCTCATGGACTCAACGCCCGTGGTGGTTATTTCCGGCCAGGTGGGAGCTCGATTTCTCGGCTCCGACGCCTTCCAGGAAACCGACGTGGTGGGCATCACGCAGCCTATAACGAAATGGGCCCTGCAAGTGCGCCGGGCCGAAGACATTCCGGCCGCTGTGGCCCGCGCCTTTTATCTTGCCCGCACGGGCCGGCCCGGCCCCGTGGTACTCGACATAGCCAAAGACGCTCAATTAGGCGAACTCGAATGGCACTATGAGCCGCTACGTTTCATCCGCAGCTACAATCCGCGCCCCGTTGTGTCGCCGGCCGACCTTGTCGCCGCCGCCGAGATGCTCAACTCGGCGCAGCGTCCGCTTATCTTAGCCGGTCACGGCGTGATGATTTCCGGAGCCGAAGCCGAATTGGCCGAACTGGCCGAAAAAGCCGGTATTCCTGTGGCCACTACCCTGCTCGGCCTCTCGGTAATGCCGTCGGACCATCCGCTCAACAAGGGCATGCTCGGAATGCACGGCAACATCGGGCCAAACTTCCTCACCAACCAAGCCGACGTGATTCTCGCCGTAGGCATACGCTTCGACGACCGCGTGACAGGCGACACCGACTCCTACGCCAAAAACTCCCGAATAATACATATCGACATCGACGCGTCGGAATTCAACCGAAACGTGAAAGTGGCGAAAACCATCCACGCCGACGCCCGCGACGCCCTGCGGCAATTGATTCCGCTTGTCGACAGCTCTCGCCACGACGATTGGACCGAACGTTTCGACATATGCAACAGCGTCGAGGCCGATTATGTAAAATCTCGTGAGCTAAACCACGGCGGCCTCCTTACAATGGGCGAGGTAATCGACGCCGTATCCCGCGAAGTCGACCACGATGCCGTGCTCGTTACCGACGTGGGACAAAACCAGATGATGGCGGCGCGCTACTTCTCGTTTACCCGCCCGCGAAGCATCATCACATCCGGAGGCCTGGGCACAATGGGATTCGGCCTGCCTGCCGCCATAGGCGCAAAGATGGCCGAGCCCGGACGCACCGTGTGCTATTTCGGCGGCGACGGCGGTTTCCAGATGACAATTCAAGAACTCGGCACTATCATGCAATATGGCACAGCCGTGAAAATGATTGTGCTCAACAACAATTTCCTCGGCAACGTGCGCCAATGGCAAGAACTCTTCTTCAACAGCCGGTTCTCACAAACTCCGATGGTGAATCCCGACTTCTGCGCCATTGCCTCGGCTTATGGAATAAAAAGCCGCCGCGTAGAGCACCGCGAAGAACTCGCCGACGCCGTAGCCGAGATGATAGCCTTCGACGGCCCGTTCCTCCTCGACGTGCTTGTCGACGAAACCGACAAGGTGTTCCCGATGATTCCCGCCGGAGGCCACCTCGAAAACATCATGCTCGACAAAGACACCCATTTCGTATATCCCGACAACCGACAAAACAATCAGCAATGACACCGGCAACTCATCAGCAACTTTTCACAATCACCGTTTATTCCGAGCACTGTGTCGGCCTGCTAAACCAGGTGTCGATTATATTCACGCGCCGATGCCTCAACATCGAGGACGTGTCGGCGTCGCGCACCACTCTCGAAGGCGTGCACCGTCTCACCATTACCGTTTGGTCCGACCGCGAGACTATGGAAAAGGTGGTGGCGCAAATCGAAAAACGCATCGACGTGTTACGCGCCTTCCTTTACACCGACGACGACATAATATACCAGGAAATAGCCCTGTACAAAGTCGACACCCGCAAACTCATCGACGAGCAATATCTCGAAAACATCATACGCCATCATGGCGCGCGCGTGCTCGACATAACGCCCGACTTCACCGTAATCGAGAAATCAGGACAGCCGTGGGAAACGGAAGCCCTGCTCGACCAGTTGCGCCCATACGACGTGCGCCAGTTTGTGCGTTCGGGCCGCGTATGTGTCACCAAATCTTCCGTAGAAGTGCTCGACCGCTACCTCGACGAGCAGCAGATTCGCCGCCATAAAATAGAAAATAACAAGTAGAGCAGCCATGGAAAATATCAACGACGAACTTTCAAAAACATATTTCCTTACCGCCGGCGAATGTGACGCGCAAGGCCTGATGCCCATATGGCTTATAGCCGAGCGCGCTATCGAGACGGCTATCGAACATGCAAATTCTCTCTCGATAGGTTATTCCGATTTGCTTAAATTCGGAATCGGATGGGTGCTGACCCGCCTTTCCATTGAAATGAAACGCTATCCAAAAATCAACGACACATACACCGTGACAACCTGGATAGAAGGCTACAACCGCAGGTTCTCCGACCGTTGCTATGTAATCACCGACGCCGACGGCGAAGAAATAGGCCACATCCGCTCGATGTGGATGGCAATCAACTTCGCCACACGAGAGGGCGCCGACCTCGGAGAGATTGAAAAGGAATGTTTTCCGGTATCTGCCAGGGCATGTCCGGTGTCGCGCCCCGGCAAAGTGCCTCCCATGGGAGCCGACGACATTCAGCGTCAGTACACTTTTCGATTCTGCGACCTCGATTTCAACCGCCATGTCAATACCATACAATATATAAAATTGATTCTCAACGGCTGGACTCTCGACCATTACGACGCAAATGCAATCGACCGCTTCGACGTAACTTTCCACCACGAATGTCTGTTCGGTCAGACCGTCGACATCGCAGTGCGCACCGCCGACAACATCTCGCATTGCTCCATCATCCTTCCCGACTCGAGCCATCCGGCCGTGTCCTCCTCAATCCGCTGGCGTCCCCGCCTCTAAGCGCGACTATTTATATACCGGAAATGTAGGGACGCACGGCCCGTGCGTCCGCCCCAAAAATGAATAAACTTAAAAAATATAACATATGGCAAGACTTAACTTTGGCGGTGTTGAAGAAACCGTCGTGACCCGCGAGGAATTTACTCTCGACAAAGCCCGCGAAGTGCTCAAAAACGAGACTATCGCCGTTATCGGCTACGGCGTGCAAGGCCCCGGACAAGGCCTGAACCTGCGCGACAACGGCTTCAACGTTATCGTGGGCCAACGTCAAGGCAAGACATTCGAAAAAGCCGTCAACGACGGATGGGTGCCGGGCGAGACTCTTTTCTCGATTGAAGAAGCCTGCAAACGCGGCACAATCATAATGTGCCTGCTCTCCGATGCTGCCGTCATGAGCCAATGGCCAGTGATAAAGCCTCATCTCACCGAAGGCAAGGCACTCTACTTCTCCCATGGATTTGCAATCACCTGGGCCGACCGCACGGGCGTGGTGCCCCCCGAAAATATCGACGTGATTATGGTGGCCCCCAAAGGTTCGGGCGCGTCGGTGCGTTCGCTCTTCCTCAAAGGCCGCGGCATCAACTCGTCGTTTGCCGTATATCAAGACTACACCGGCCATGCGCTCGACCGCACTCTTGCCCTCGGCATCGGCATCGGCTCGGGCTATCTTTTCGAAACAACTTTCAAACGCGAGGCCGTGTCCGACCTTACCGGCGAACGCGGCTCCCTCATGGGCGCCATCCAGGGCTTATTCCTTGCCCAGTACGAAGTGCTCCGCGAGCATGGCCACACTCCCTCCGAGGCGTTTAACGAAACCGTAGAGGAGCTCTCACAGTCGCTCATGCCCCTTATTGCGGCAAAAGGCATGGACTGGATGTATGCCAACTGCTCCACAACAGCCCAGCGCGGCGCCCTCGACTGGATGATGCCTTTCCACGATGCCATAAAGCCCGTGGTAGAACGTCTGTACCAATCGGTTGAAAGCGGACACGAAGCGCAAGTATCCATCGACTCAAATTCTGCCGACGACTACCGCGACCGCCTCAACGAAGAGCTTCGCCAAATGCGCGAAAGCGAGATATGGCGCACAGGAGAGACCGTGCGCACTCTCCGCCCAGAAAACGCAAAATGATAGCCACCCTTCCACATGCCATCACCCCGGGAGCATATGCTTCCAGGCTGATGACCGAGTGTGTCTGCCGCTATTGGTGGGCCATTGCAGTGCCGGTGGTGCCGTGCCTTATTGCCGGCTGCTACGACTTGCGGTTTCTCATTGTGGCCGCGGCTTGGCTGCTTATCGTCATGCCCGGCATCCTCGCGCTGGTCTATTTCCGCCATGCCCTGTCGCCGGAAGCGGCAAAAATGACGCTGCCCCACATCGTGACATTTGCCGACGACACTATCACCGTGACATGGCCCGACACCGACTATCCTCCACTGCGGATATTGAAAGCCGACGTCCGCTCGGTGGAAGACACCGGCTCCGCGCTCGTCATTGCCGCCTCCGACCCACTCCGCCCGCTCATAATACCCGTAAAGTCATTCCCCTCGCCCGACGATGCCACAGAAGCCTTCCGGCTTCTCAATTAGCCCGGCAGGAACACTAATCGCGCAGTGCTTTGCCACAGGCAAAGAATCCTCCGGATTGTAAAAAAAATAATATCCGCAAAAAAAGCCGTATCTCGATTCTTTATCGAATCCGATACGGCTCTTTTTGTAGGTTTATGAATCTTGCTTTACAACGTGCCGGCTGTGGCCTCCACCTCGTCGATTGTGATGGGGATATGCGGCCCGAGGTAGCGGCAACCGCTGTCGGTGATAAGCAGGTCGTCTTCCAGGCGGATGCCTCCGAAATCTTTGTATGTATCGAGTTTGTCGTAATTGATAAAATCGGTGAACTTGCCTTCGGCGCGCCAAGCATCGATAAGATGCGGAATGAAATAAATGCCGGGCTCATCGGTCATTACAAAACCGGGCTGCATGCGGCGGCCGCAGCGCAGGAAGTTGGTGCCGAACTGGTCGAGCTGAGGACGCACCTCATCGTCGAAACCGACATATACCTGACCGAGCCCCTCCATGTCGTGCACGTCCATGCCCATCATGTGGCCAAGGCCGTGAACAAAAACAATGGCATGCGCTCCGGCGCGGAGGATTTCTTCCGTATCGCCGTGGAAAATGCCGAGAGCCTTCATTCCTTCCGTAATTACACGGGCTGCCTCGAAATGGGCATCGCGCCATTTCAGTCCCGGACGGGCTATCTCGGCCACGCGGTCGTGTGCGGCAAGCACTATTGAATATATCTCGCGCTGACGGGAATCGAAACGTCCGCTCACAGGCGTCACGCGCGTATTGTCGGAACAATAGCAGCTGAGCGTTTCCGCGCCGGCGTCGACAAGCAGCAGCCGACCGGCTTCCATCGGTTCCGACTTGGGAAACCCGTGCTGAATCTCGCCGTGAGTCGACACTATCGGCAGGAAAGAGAAACCTCCGCCTTTCGACAGCGATATGCCTTCGATAGCGCCGGCAATCTCGCGCTCGGTCACTCCGGCGCGGCACATGCGCATGGCCGTGACGTGCATCTCGTGGCCTATTTCGCAGGCTTTTTCAATCTGAACTATTTCATCGGCCGTCTTCACCGCGCGCTGGTCAACAACGGCTTTTATAAATTCAACCGAAGCCTTTTCACGAATCTGTTGCGAAGAAAGACCCGTTGTCTCGACAAGCATCAGAAGATTGTCATAACGATACGGTGGCAATATCCTTGTGGTGCCGTTGGCAATGCCCGGCACAAGATATTGCGCAAGGTCTTTCATCGGGCGTGAATGTTCAATTCCCGTGCTTTCGGCAAGATTGGCCACCGAAGGCGTGAACCCCATCCACACAATATCGTCGAGGTCGATGTCGTCGCCAAAAAGAATCTCCCGGCGGTTGTCGCAGTCGAGAACAAGAGCCAGCCCGTCACGCTCGAGCCCGGTATAGTACATCATAGTACTGTCCTGGCGGAAATGATAGGCGTTGGAGGGATAGTTGATGGGCGAATTGTTGTTGCCGAAAATCACGGCAACACCATGGCCGAGCCTGTCCATAAGCAGGCGGCGGCGCAAAATATAAGTATCCTTGGAGAAATACATATTAATTATCAAAGTCAAAATCGCTGTATCCGCCGGCTTCAAGCTCGTCGTCGGAATAGTCGTCCGATCCGTAGAAGTCGTCGTCCATGTCATCAATAGAGATAGCGGCAGCTGCGGCGGCCGTGGTAGCCTTGTCGTCGAGCGAACGGGTAAACTCGTCAAGGTCTACATTCTGCGACGGAGCCGCGCCTGCGGCGAGGGTGCAGATGGGGTCTTGAAGGGTCTTGCCGGTCACCACGTCACGAAGCTCCATAAACAGGCAGCGGTCGGTCATATAGTCGAACACAAACAAGAGCTTCTGTCCTTCGTCTTCGAGATAGTCGCCGAGCTCACATTCGTCCATGATAAGGACTTCCTCGTCAGAGTCGTTCATCATGTCCTCAAATGTTATTTCTTTCAGCTTTTCCCAGCTGTCGGAGCAAATGAAAAATGACGACATCTGGCCCTTGTCGAAATTGACAGAATCGCATATAGCGTTCTTTAATTCAAGGAATGTGGCGGATGCGTCAATGCTTATTTCTCGCTTGAAGTTGGCTACTTCATCAGATACTATGCGAAAGTTAAAAATCATATTTTCTTTGATTGGGCCGCTTGGCGGGTTTTACATTTATATATGCGAAGTAAAGGCATAATTCCGAGGTTTCCAAATTTTTTAACGTATTTTTTGATATAACCGATTCTTTTCTTTTAATAGAAAAAAATTTGCGGCGGATGTTTCTTTTTTACGTTTTCGTGTGTTAATTTTGTATTATGAATACTAACGCAACGACATCAAGGCTTGTCCGCCTCAAAAACCGTGCAATCGGTTTTTGGGAATACTGCACCCATGGCGTGTGGCTCGACAGCCGCAAGAAATGGTGGATAAGCGTGGTGAAGACGCTGAACATAACTGTAAAGTCGTTTCTGTCGACCGACATCCAGTCGCAGGCATGCGCCATGACCTACCGCACCATGCTTGCCCTCGTGCCCGCTCTGGCGCTGCTTGTGGCCATTGGCCGCGGTTTCGGCTCGCAAGCCGTGCTCACCAACGAGCTTTACCGGCTTTTCCCCGGGCACAAGACCGCCGTGGAACAAGCAATGGTGTTTGTCGACTCCTACCTCAACCAGGCGTCGGAGGGAATCTTCGTCGGAGTCGGCATCGTATTCTTGCTCTGGACGTTAATTTCTCTTATGAGCAATGTCGAAGATGCCTTCAACCTTATTTGGAATGTAAAGGAAGGCCGTTCGATATGGCGCAAGATCACCGACTATACGGCCATGTTCCTCATCCTGCCTGTCCTCATGATATGCGGTTCGGGACTTTCAATCCTTGTAAGCTCGACGATAAACACCATTTTCGATTTCTCTTTCATGACCCCGTTTATCACCGCTGTGTTTGAGATAGGCTCATACGTATTCACATGGTTCTTCTTCACAGCAGTGTTCATGCTCATACCCAACACAAAGGTGAGGTTCTACAACGCCCTCATTGCCGGCGTGTTCACAGGCACGGCATTTATGATTCTGCAATGGCTGTTTGTATCCGGACAGTTATATGTATCCAAATACAATGCGATATACGGTTCGTTCTCTTTCCTGCCGTTGCTTCTGATTTGGATGCAACTTGTATGGGTGATATGCCTGTCGGGAGCACTGATATGCTATGCGTCGCAAAACATCTTCCAATTCTCATTTTCCGACCAAATCAACGCAATATCTGTCCGATACAAGGAAAAAGTTACTTTGGCCGTTGCCGCTGTGATATTAAAGGAATTTTCCGCCAATCGGCCGGCCGTGGAGTCCAACTGGATTGTACGCACCTACGGATTTCCATCGCGCCTCGTCACCGACATTATCGATGTGCTTATGCGCATTGGCGTGGTGTCGCGCGTGGTGCTCGACAGGCAGCGTCAGCAATATGCCTATGCGCCGGCCCTCAATCCCGACACAATCACCGTGGCAGACCTGCGCACACGCCTGCGCACCTATGGCATGGCCGGATTCATCCCCGAATTCCGCAACAATTTCCCCGGCGTAGTCGCCACAATCGAAAATATGGACAAGACGGTCGACTCCGTATATTCAAAACTGCTGCTTAAAGATATTGAAATCAACAATTCCAAAGGCAAATAATCATCTTACTTGCCTTTAAAACACCAAATAAACAATCATGAAAAAAGTAATTGCAACCACTGCCGCTCCCGGAGCCATCGGTCCTTACAGCCAGGCCATCGACACGGGTTCTTTCGTCTACGCCTCCGGTCAAATTCCCATCAATCCCGCCACAGGCGAGATTCCCGAAGGAATCACTGAACAAACCCGCCAGTCGCTCGAAAATGTAAAGGCTATCCTCGCCGAAGCCGGCCTCACTATGGACAATGTGGTGAAAACCACCGTATTCCTCTCCGACATGGCAAATTTCGCGCCCATGAACGAAGTATACGCCGCAGCCTTCAACGCGCCCTACCCCGCCCGTTCGGCCGTGGCTGTGCGCACCCTTCCCAAGGACGTGCTCGTCGAAATCGAAGTCATCGCCCTGCGCTAACATCAAGTATGCAGGAACACAATCCGGAGGATTGTGTTCCTAATGAATATATCACAGGCTACGGCCTGTGATTATTTTTTTTATCAAAGGTTGAGGTTGGAGAAAAATTCGGCGCGAAGCGAGGGGTCGGAGGCAAAGTCGCCGGTATAGTCGACAGTTGTGGTAGCCGATTCTTGCTTCTCCACGCCGCGCATTTTCATGCACAGATGCTCGGCGGTGCAGGTCACAATCACTCCGCGAGTGCGAAGGTTGGCCGTGAGTTCGGCCGCAATCTGGGCCGTAAGCCGCTCCTGCACTTGCAGGCGGCGGGCATATACATTTACGAGACGGGCCAGTTTGCTAAGCCCGATCATCTCGCCGTCGGGAATATAGCCGACTGTGACCTTGCCGAAGAAAGGCAGGATATGATGCTCACACATCGAATAGAACTCGATGTCTTTCACAATCACGATTCTGGAACCGGAATATTCGAATACAGCCTGACGGAGCACGTCGGCGGCAGATTCACGGTAGCCCTGCGTAATATAATATAACGCCTTGGCGGCACGCACAGGAGTTTTGACCAGGCCTTCACGGTCGGGATCCTCGCCAATCAGACGGAGTATCTCCCTGTAATGGTCGGCAAGTTGGTTTATTGTATCCTGAGAGGTCACTTTTGTTTGTTTTTTATTTTTTCTTAGTTGTTGATGCGCTCGCGCACAATGCGGCAGTCGCCGGCAAAAGCCGGAAACGCGCTCTGTATTTCCTGCATGGCGACCTGAGCCTCGGCCTGTGAGCGATAGTCGCCGACGCGTACGCGCCAATAAGGTGATTCAAATGATATATATGCACGTACTCCGCCCATGCGCTGCTGTATCACCCTGCGGCGATATTCGGCATTGGCTTTTGCCGTGGTGACATTGTTGTCGGAATACACCTGCACACGATAGCCTGCGCGGCGTGTCGACTGCCGGCCGGAGGCAGATTGCTCCGATGCCCCGGCATCCGGGCCGGTTTCAGACGCTCTCATGCGCACATCCAATCCTTCGGGTTGAATCACCGACACCGTTCCGCTCTCGCGGCTATTGATAGCCTCGACTATGCTGCCGACAGCCGTTGAATCGGGCTGCTCCGACAGGCTCTGCGCCCCTATGGCGGGACACATGAAAAATAAAAATGCCGTAACGGCTATTGCAGAATACAGACGCATATAAATAGAGAAGAAGTCCGGAGCCTCCGGACGAGGTTTCCGGACTTCTATATAAAATTGGTTATCAGAATGCCTTTACGATGCCCATGAAATCGGCGGATTTGAGGGAAGCGCCACCGATGAGGCCACCGTCGATGTCGGGTTTGGCAAAGAGTTCGGCTGCGTTGGAGGGCTTGCACGAACCGCCATAGAGAATCGAGGTGTTTTCAGCAACTTCCTTGCCATATTTGTCGGCGATGACGGCACGGATGTGTGCGTGCATATCCTCAGCCTGGTCGGGGGTGGCAGTCTTGCCGGTGCCAATAGCCCATACGGGTTCGTATGCGAGGATGATGCGGCCGAAGTCTTCGGCAGAGAGGTTGAAGAGGCCGTCGACGATCTGAGCCTTTACTACTTCGTTGAATGTGCCGTTTTCGCGTTCTTCGAGCACTTCGCCGATGCAGAAGATGGGGGTGAGGCCGTTTTCGAGGGCGAGAGCCACTTTCTCACGGAGTGTCTCGGCTGTCTCGCCATAGTATTGGCGACGTTCGCTGTGACCAAGGATTACATATTTGGCTCCGGTGGAAGCAACCATGGCGGCGGAAACTTCGCCGGTGTATGCTCCGGATTTGTGATCGGCACAGTTTTCTGCGCCAAGACCTACGACTGCCTGGTCGATTACGTCGTTTACAGGGCAAAGATGTGTAAAGGGAACGCAGATCACTACATCGCAGTTGGCTTTGAAGCCTTTGAGGTCGTCGCAGACCTGCTTAGCGAGGGCAACACCTTCGGGAACAGTGGTGTTCATCTTCCAGTTGCCGGCTACAATATTTTTTCTCATATCGTTAAAAAATAGAATGGTTGATTTGAATTGCAAAGTTACAAATTATTTTAACATCTGATTTAATCTTATCGAAAAATTTGCATCCAAAGCCGTTTTTAAGCCGTTTTCCGACAATAAACGGCCTCAGATATGCGATTGCAGGCACGCAATATACTAATTGCAACGCCCCGACGTTAATATAACAAAAGCATATGATTAACAGCTAATGATTAAGGATAGACACAAGATACTTATAGTGGACGACGAGGAGGCTCTTCGCTATGGGCTTAAAACTTATCTTGAACTTGAAGGCTACGAGGTTGATGCGGCATGCAGCGCGGAGGAGGCATTGTCTCTCGACTTGAAGAAATATAATCTGATGTTGCTTGACATAATGATGGACGGGATGAGCGGCACGGAAATGGCTGAGGTTTTGAAAAATACCCCCGGCACGGCCGACATTCCCATAATATTCCTTACCGCCAAGGATTCGGACGACGACATGGTCTCGGGACTGAATCTCGGTGCTGACGACTATATCGTAAAACCGTATTCCATAAAGAACGTGCTCGCACGCATCGCCGCTGTATTGCGCCGTACAACGCCAAAGAGAGCACACACGATTAATTGCGACCGGGAAACTCTCATTTGCACTGTGGACGGAACTACGGTCAGATTGCCAAAGAAGGAATTTGAACTGCTTGCGTTATTCCTGGAAAATCCGGGGCGCATTTTCACAAGAGAAGAACTCCTCGACCGAATATGGCCGCAGCATAGCGTGATTGCCGACAGGTCCATAGACGTCCACATTACCCGTCTGCGCGGCAAAATCGCTCCATACGGAAAGAATATCGTGAACCGTTCAGGCTATGGCTATGGCTGGCAGGATTAAATTCTCGTTCCATCACAAGGTGTTTCTCTCGCTCCTCGCATTATCCTGGGGGCTTGTCTCAGCGTTTACCATATTTCAGTATCACAGGGAAAAGACATTCCGTTCCGAACTGATGAATATGGAGTTGCAGATGCACAACGACCGTATTATCGACGAAATAGTTAAAGGCGAAGATATTGCATCCGTTGCAAGCCGGATCGGAACACCGGTTCCAAATCTCCGGCTTACACTGATTGACAATAATGGAAATGTAATATACGACAATAATAACCTGACGCCCTTCCCGGAAACAAACCATAACAACCGTCCGGAGATAATCAAAGCCCGCAAGAATGGCAGCGGATATTCTGTCGGCAGACATTCACAAAGCGATGATATGGACTACTTCTATTCAGCCACTCTCATGCCGGACGGTGGAGTGGTAAGGAGCGCGGCACGCTACGACCATGTGCTCCGCGACTTTCTGAAAGCTGACAGTTCGTTCCTATGGATAATGCTCGCCGTTACAATTACAGCAAGCATTGCGGGCTACTTTATTGCCCGCAGAATATCGACAAGCATTTCCAATCTAAACCGTTTCGCGGAGAAAGCCGAAAATGGCGAGAGAATATATGAGGCCTGGTCTTTCCCCAATGACGAACTCGGAAACATTGCGGCGAACATAGTGAAACTCTATGTGCAGAGAGACCGGAGCCATCAGGAAGCCATCAAACAGGAGAGAGATAAGATACGCCTGAAAAAACAGCTCACAAACAATATAAACCACGAATTGAAAACTCCTGTCGCATCAATAAAAATCTGTGCAGACTTGCTGCGAGACCACCCGGAACTGCCCGAGAGCAAAAAAGCGGAATTTATCGACCGTATCTGCTCCGGCACCCAACGGCTGACCTCCATGCTTGAAGATGTGTCGTCAATTACAAGAATGGACGACGGCGCCAATGTAATAGAAAAAGAGAGCGTTAATCTGCGGGAAATCACAGGCAACGTGGTTGAGAACGAAAGATTGAGAACGGACATGAACATTCACCTCGATGTGCCGGATATTGAGATTTCCGGCAACCGGCAACTCCTTGAATCCGTATTCCGCAATCTTATAGACAACGCCATTTCATATAGTGGCGGCACTGAAATATGGATAAAAGCCGACACGCAAGGCAATTTTATATTCCGTGACAACGGCTTTGGTATTCCGGAAGAACACCTTCCTCACATATTTGAGAGGTTCTACCGCGTTGACAAGGGCCGGTCACGTGAAAAAGGCGGCACGGGGCTCGGACTTGCCATAGTAAAAAACGCCATTGCCATTCACGGCGGCAGCATCAAGGCTACAAACGACAACGGGTTGCGGTTTGACTTTAAAATAAGTTAACAAAAACGCAACAAATAGTTCATTTTTCAGAAACATATAATACCGTTATTTGCTCCAAAAATAACAGTATTATATGGATCTTATATTTCTCGGGATAGTAATATTCCTTTTTCTGCTGGCAATATTCGACCTTTCTGTTGGAGTCAGCAATGATGCCGTCAATTTCCTGTCGTCGGCGGTAGGCTCAAAGGCCGCGACCTTCAAGCGGGTGATGACAGTTGCGGCAATCGGTGTGTTCATTGGCGCGGCATTGAGCAACGGCATGATGGATATTGCCCGTCATGGCATTTTCAGGCCTGAAAACCTGTCGTTCTATGATGTGATTGCCATTTTCATGGCTGTAATGGTCACAGACATTATTCTCCTCGACATATTCAACTCATTGGGGATGCCTACATCCACTACTGTGTCAATGGTATTTGAACTTCTCGGAGCGACATTCGTGGTGGCCTTGTTTAAACTGGCCGCTCCCGAAAATACACTTGGAATCGGAGATTTGCTCAACACGGAAAAAGCCCTTTCCGTGATTTTCGGCATATTCCTTTCCGTTGCAATAGCATTTGTATTCGGCACTGTCGTCCAATTCCTCTCCCGGCTTATTTTCACATTTGAATACAAAAGCCGCATGAAATGGAAGGTGGGATTATTCGGCGGCATAGCCACCACTGCCATCGTTTATTTCATGCTCATCAAGGGCATCAAGGATCTCACAATAATGACTCCCGATGTCAAGGCATGGATAAGCGACAACACGGCCATGATTATCGGAGGTTGTTTTGTCGGTTTTACAATCATAATGCAACTGCTTCATTTTTTGAAGGTAAACGTATTTAAGGTTGTCGTGCTGGCAGGCACATTCTCGCTTGCCATGGCTTTCGCCGGAAACGACCTTGTGAATTTCGTTGGCGTGCCACTTACCTCGCTCGCTTCTTATCAGGACTATGCCGCCAATGGAGGAGGCAATCTTCACGGGTTCATGATGGATAGTCTGAACGGGCCGGCACGGACGCCGTTCTATTTCCTTGTCGGCGCGGGCATGATAATGGTGGTGTCGCTTGCCACATCGAAAAAGGCACGTCAGGTCACACAGACTACGGTGGGCCTCAGCTCGCAAAGTCAAGGCGATGAACTTTTCGGGTCTTCAAGAATCGGACGTTCTCTGGTGAGAGGCGCCATAAACACATTCTCATGGGTTAGCGACAGGACTCCTGCCTGCATGAAAAGATGGATTTCACGGAGAATGAACACCACCGTGCAGCAGCCGGAAGACGGCGCCGCATTCGACCTCGTGAGAGGCTCGGTCAACCTTATGCTCGCAGGCATGCTTATAGCCTGGGGAACGTCATTGAAACTCCCGCTTTCCACCACATTTGTCACCTTCATGGTTGCCATGGGAACATCTCTTGCCGACCGGGCATGGGGCCGCGAAAGCGCGGTGTTCCGCATCACCGGTGTCATTTCCGTAATCGGCGGCTGGTTCATCACTGCCGGAGTTGCCTTTATCGGCGCCGGAATGGTGGTGTGTCTGATGCACCTTGGAGGAGTGCCGGTGATGATTGCCGGAGGTGTAATCGCCCTCATAATGCTTATAAGGAGCAACATCCGCTTCAACAAAAAGGAAAAAGAGGTATTGAACGACACTCTGTTCCAGACAATCCTTTCGTCAGACAACACCACCGAGGTATGGCCATTGCTCCGAATTTATATAAATGAGAAGCAGAAGATGTTCCTGGCTTTCGGCGCGGCTGTTTATCAAGATGTTATAACGGGCTTTATCAACGATAAGGGAAAACTGCTCTCATCTTCCGAAAAATTACTTGTAACGGAAAAGGATGTCCTTAAAAGCCAGCGACGCAGACTCACACTCTGCTTCCGAAAGGCATCACCGCAAATCGCAATGGAAAAAAGCACATGGTTTCACCTTAGCAACAACATGGCCATGTCAATGACATACAACCTCCGGCGCATCAACGAAGTGTGCAAGGAGCATGTCGACAACAATTTCACACCGCTCCCCGTCCGTTTCCATGACTCGCTTTCAGCAATCCGCGACGAGGTATGTGCCATTTTCAGTGATGCGGCCGGTTCGGTTGATGAGAACAACCCGGAAAGAATTGACGCATTAAGAAAGCGTTGCGAGGCAGTGAAACAAGAACTTTCAAGGAACTCAAAGGAGGTATATGACCTATTGCAAAATGGAGACACCGCAGACATGACCGTGGCATATGTTTATCTCAATCTCCTTCAGGAAAGCCAGGAACTTGTAACCTCGCTGCGGAAAATGCTACGTGCCATCGGCAAGTTGAATCTCGAGCCGTCGCACTACCGAAGTTTCTCACATAAATCTTTTGCATAGTTTCATCGCATTGGATCTGCAATGATACAGTAAATGGCCCGGGACGAAAGACCCGGGCCATCATAATATTATATCCTAAGATATTATGCTTACTTCTTGAACAGGCGGATTAGCTCGCCAATCCAGAGCACCAACGAGGTAGAGGCTATGATCCATACCCAGTCCATGAAGCGGAGCGGGGTGACGCTGAAAAATTCTCCGCCGAGTTCAACAATGGCAATCTGTCCGGCAAGGATTGCAAGCGCGATGGTGACAAAGCCGCTGCATCCTTTGAAATGGAAAGCCGACTTGCCCGACATGAAGGCACGGGCGTTGAACATGTTCCAAAATTGAAGGAATACGAAGATTGTGAAGAACAGGCTAAGCTCGTAGGGCGTGAGCGCATCCTTGACGCCGAGCTGCAAACCGACCAACTGGCTCATAGAGGTGATGTCGGCATGTTCGAAGATATAAAGCAGCCCAAGAAGGAGGAAGAAGAACAGGCCGCCCACGCCCACAATCGACGTCCACATCTTGCGGGAGATGATAAAGGCGTTGCGGTCGCGCGGCTTTTCGTGCATCACGCTCTCCGACGGAGGCAGCGAGGCAAGAGCCATGGCGGCAAAGGTATCCATGATAAGGTTTACCCACAGCATCTGCGTTACGGTAAGTGGCGATTCCGTGCCCATGAATGCGCCGGCAAGCACGATGAAGCAGGCTGCCACGTTCACGGTCATCTGGAAGAGGATAAAACGCTGAATGTTCTGGAAGAGCGAGCGGCCCCACATCACGGCACGGCCAATCGACGAGAACGAGTTGTCGACAATCGTAATGTCCGACGCCTCCTTGGCCACGGATGTGCCGTCGCCCATCGAGAGGCCCACGTGGGCGGCGTTGAGCGCCGGCGCATCGTTGGTGCCGTCGCCGGTCACGGCCACAACCTGATTGTTGGCCTGCAAAGCCTCGACAAGACGCTTCTTGTCGGTAGGACGGGCACGGGCTATAATCTTGAAATCGCCTACACGCTCGCGCAGCTGTGCATCAGAGAGTTCGGCAAATTCCGGACCGGTGATGATACATTCCTTGCCGTCGGCATCGGTGATAAGGCCGATTTGGCGGCCAATCTCGCGGGCAGTGGCAGGTGTGTCGCCGGTTACAATTTTCACGTTGATGCCGGCGTCGAGACATTCTTTCACAGCGTCGGGCACATCGGCACGCACAGGGTCGGAAATAGCCACGATACCCTCAAACGTGAGGTTGTCGGCATGGATGCGGCCATTGTCGATAACGCCGTCGGCCGATTCGAGTTCCTGATATGCGAAACCGAGCGTACGCATGGCACGATTCTGGAAAGCGAGCAGCTGATTGCCGATTTCTTCCTTGGTGACTCCGCCTGCAATGTTGCGGCAAAGGCCGAGCACGATTTCTGGCGCGCCCTTAACATAAAGCATCAACTTGCCGGTGACAGCAGAGCGCACGATGGTGGCCATGAACTTGCGCTCGGTGGTAAACGGAAGCTCGTCGACACGTGTAGCGGCGTCCTTTATTTCCTCATAATTCTTGCCATTTGCGTTGAGCCAGAGAAGAAGAGCGCCCTCGGTGGGGTTGCCCAGCGCCTTGGGCGTAGCGCCGGAAAGGTCGAGCGTGGCGGTGGAGTTCACGGCAATACCCTCCTCGATGATTGCCTGAGGGGTGTCGCCGTAGAAGTTTGCCTCGGCCACCTGCATACGGTTTTGGGTGAGCGTACCGGTCTTGTCGGTGCATATCACAGTGGTCGCGCCCATAGTCTCGCAAGCGTGCATCTTGCGCACAAGGTTGTTGGTTTTGAGCATACGGCGCATCGAGTAGGCCAGCGAGAGAGTCACGGCCATGGGCAAACCTTCGGGCACGGCCACAACAACGAGCGTAACGGCAATCATGATGGTCTGCAAAAGGTAGGCGCCAAAGTTGACGGAGAAGAATCCTCCGGGCACCTCGCCGAAATTGGGGTCGAAATAGAACATTACGCAGCGGCCAACGATGATGAGGGCGGCAAAAGCGTAACTAACCTTGGTGATAAGGTCGCCGAGGCCGTCGAGCTGCTCGTTGAGCGGCGTCTTCACGCTGTCGTCGATCTGGGCTTCCTCAAACACTTTGCCGTTTTCGGTGGCATCGCCCACCTTCTCTACAACGAATATGCCGTGGCCTTCCATCACCTTGGTGCCGCGGAGCACAAAGTTGCTCTTATAGGTAGCGTCCTTGTCGAAATCGGCGGGGTCGGTTGTCTTGTGGCAAGCCGGTTCGCCGGTGAGGGTCGACTCGTCCATGGTGAGGGTCACTGCCTCGACGAGCGTGCCGTCGGCCGGCACTTCGTCGCCGGTGGAGAGGTAGACCACATCGCCAACCACCACGTCTTTTTTGGGAATCTCGATTGTGGTGCCGTTACGGAGCACGCGCACGGGCTCATCGTCGTTTACCTGGTTGAGGAGCGAAAACTCCTTGTCGGCTTTCAATTCGAAGATAAAAGCAAGGCCGGTGGCGAGCAAGATGGCGATGAAGATGCCAATCGGCTCGAAGAACACGCCGAAGCCTTCGCCGAGACCCCAGAATTCATAGCACGATATGCCAATCGAGAGCACACCGGCCACAAGAAGGATGATGATAAGCGGATCGCCGAATTTTTCAAGGAATTTCTTCCACAGCGGATCCTTTGCCGGGGGCGTGAGAATGTTCGCCCCATGCTTGGCGCGGCTTTCGAGAACCTGCGCCTCGGTCAAGCCTGTAAGATGCGTCTTTTTATTATTTTCCATTATTTTTAAATGATATTATTCTTGCGGAATAGAAAGGGCGCGGGTGGATTCGAGGATGGGAAGGTTGGTCTCGGTGGGCACGTAGATCACGGTCTTGTTGCTGAGGTCGGACTGCTGGCGCACCCACAGATATTGGATATAGGTGGGCGTAATAGAGCCGTTTTCGATGCGGATTGCCTCGGCGGCGCCTTTTGCGCGCTCGATTTCGGCCTGAGCGTTCAGCTTCTCGGCTTCAAGGTTGGCCTTGGCTTCCTCTATTTTAATCTTGCGGTTCTGCTCGGCCTTTGCAAACTCGGCCTTGCCTTCCATTTCCTGCGACCATACGTTGTACCACGGAGTGATAAAAGCCATGGCTACAATCACTACCACGAGGGCGGCCACACCCGTCACAACCCATTTGATGAGTTTTGGCGTAACCTGAATGTTGTTGTTCTGATTATACATATAAACAAATAATTGAATGTTATAGATTTTTGTTTTTGAGGTAATGTAATCGCAGTGTAGGGACGCACGGCTCGTGCGTCCGCGCCTAAATCGTCGAAGCTCAAATAAAAAGGCCTCAACGAATACCGGACGCACGAGCCGTGCGTCCCTACACTTATTATATCAACTCATATTTTATCATGTTTATTAATTGGAATTTACAATGCAAAGCTAATCTTTTTTGATTGATGCCGGAATTTGTTGCAACGTGACAGCGATTTTACGCCCCGCCGGGATGTGTCAGCCTTGCAACGTTGCAAGCGACGCGGCCCAAAGGGCGAGCGGAGTCATTTCACCCGTGGCCGTGTCTCTCACCATCACCAAGTCGGGAGAAAGATGCACGGCCATGTTGCCGTCGTCGTCGCGGCTCACCATATAGTCGCCCACGTCGTGCAGCTGGTCGGCGAGTTTGCCGACATGACGCTTTATCAGGCTAAGCATTGGCCTGCGAATATCCGACTGCGTGAGGTCGGGAGCCTTGTCGCTGTCGCCGCCAAATAAACCGTAGATGCGGCAATAGAGTTCCTGCACGCGGGCCATGCGCTTGTTCCAGGCGGCAATTTGCCGTGCCCCGTCGGGCGACGAGAAGTTGACGCCACCCTCCCCCGACAGCACAAGCAAAGTGAGATACAGTGCCTTCTCGCGGCGATGCAGCCCGCGAAGCACCGTGTCGATGTCGGGAAAGAATATTTCTTCCTTGAAGGGGTTGATGAACACGCGGCTGCGCACGTGGCGACGCATCAAGTGTGTATCCATCAGCAACTTATAGAATCCTGTGTACAGAAACTGGTTGCGGTGTTCCTTGTTGTTGCTCATAATCACCACATCGGAGCTTAGCATCGAGGTGAATTCGTCGAGAAAATTGTGCACATCCTTCAAAAGGTCACCCTCGATGTCCATTTTCAGATAATTGGAATATACGGTGTCGCCCACATAGGAGATGCCGGTTTTCAGGAACAGCGCCGGAGTGGTGCCACGCAATGCTTCCATGCCGAGTTTGTTGCAGAGGATGTCTTTGGTGAACTCGGCGGTGGTCATTTTCAGCAGTTTCTCCACCGAGGCGTGTCTCCCCTCCTCCGACAGCTTCGGAGCAACAAAGCCCACGATGCTATCCATCAGCCCGGGCTCTGCGTCGCGGTAGTGGCCCACGACGTGGGGAATATAGATAAATTCAAATCCGGCAAGGCGGAACTCGGAGAAAAGCGCGCGATAGTTGCGCTCGACAATGGAATCGATATATTCTGTCGGCTGCCCCTCGATGTAAATAATGCACGAGGTGGGGATATTGAACATTTGCTTGGGAAAGGAATACACATGGCTCACCTCGCCCCAGAAATTGTCGAGAGCCTTGGTAACGGCCATAATAAGCAAGGCTTCCGACCGGGCGCAAAAGCCATCGCTCAACGACAGTTCGCGGCAGCGTCGCACAAGCTCGCCACGTGTCTCGGCATCGGCCTCACGCATTATCTCCACGGCCTCGGAAAGCGTCATGGCCGAGGCATCTATCTCGTCCTGACGGGTAAATTTCAAAACCGACCGTAGCTCGTCGAAATATTGCATCTCGCCGGCATCGATCACCGTATCGGCCATAATCAGGTCGGAAAATATTCTTATGCAGGCTATTCGTTCGTTACTTTTCATTGTCTCAGTCTTGATTGGTAGTTCACGCTCCGGTTGAGGTAGGTTATGAGCAGAAGCACGCTCACGGCCATTACGGGCACAGCCACAAGCAGGCCGAGGGTCGAGCCGCAGAAGGTGTCGTAGATGCCGTGGAGCACGGCCGGGATGGCTATGGCCAGCACATAGAGCGATATGCGGTATTTGGGATAGAGCTTGGCAAACGCGATGAAATAGCCGGCGATTCCGCACCATATGGCGTGGAGAAACGGCAGGCTCGTCAACCTGGCTATGTTCATAAAGAAGGCCGACGTGTAATCGAGGTCGATGTTTACGGTGGTCTGGTATTCGACGCCCTCGAACACACCGAATCCGATTCCCGACATAAGCCCGTAGTAGACGAGCGTCTGCGGAAGCAACGGCTGCTTTGCCTTTCGCGCCAATATGAGCAACGGCAGGGCCTTGGCAAATTCTTCGGTGAGCCCCACTCCGAATATATAGCCCAGGGCATCGAGCGGAAACGACAGGTTGAGCAGGATGTAGAACGGATTCATATGGGCCAGCCCCAATAAGTCCCACACAAGAAAGACAAAGGCTTGCACGGCAAAGAATATGGCCACGGTGGTGCGCGTCGTAACCTGCGGAGTCTTAAAGAGATAGTAGAAGAACAGGCCCCATATGAGCGAAAAGTACATTGCTATGAAATAGAACACGAGCACACCATCGACCGGCAAAAACATCAACACCGACGGCGTGAGCCCCACAAGCGCAAGAAGCACAAGACGGCTGTCTTGTGCCCACTGGCTGCGGAACGACGATTTCGGAAATATAAGGTCGGAGCCTATATTGCGCAACTGCGTGACGAAATCGCCTGCATTGCGTATCCTCACTTTTATGCCTCGCGCTTTCAGGTAGGCGCGCACGGTGACAGTTTCTCCGGTGGCGGCATCTATGGCCCTGTCGCAAAGCAAAATCTGCCCCGCGTCGACATAGCCGCGGAGCGTATCGTCGGAATAAGGACCGAATCTGTTGCCGTTTCGTTCAATATATACCATCAGCGAAATCTTATGCCTTCGACAAGCGTGTGGAAATAATCGTCCGGCCCCCATTTATAGTCAGTACCGGGATAGCCGTCGTAGGCCGAGATAAGCGTCAGCTTGTCGTTGTCCTTGTCATAGACCAGGGCGTAACGCCATGCCACCTCGCCTTCCTCGTCATAGTATCTTGTGACCATATAGCGATATTGGTTGCCGTTTATCTCGCCTTCCTCATCAAAGACCAATTCCGATGAATCGCCGGCAAACTCATCGTTACGCCAGCTGTCGACATATTCCTTGAAATTTTTGTAGGAGGTGTCGCCGTCGAAGTCGCTGCATATGTTGGCGATAATGCCGGGAGCATCGATGGTGTAGACGCGGATTTTATTTCCCAGCACAGGTTCCACTTCTTCCCATTCACACGAAAAATAATCCGGCACGCGGAACACGGCCACGCCGTCGGTGTGCTCGTCGGGACCAAGCACTACATTCTCTATCATCTCGGCACGTCGGCTTTCATTGTCGGCAAATGCTTTGTGCAATGCAACCGTGAGGATTATCACGGGAAGAATCACAAGCACCACAATAATATAATAGTCAAACGATTTACGGCTGCGGAAATCATGTGGAATCACCTCGGCGACCTTTTTGGATTTAATGAGATAGAGATACCAAATCACACCCCATATCACGCCTTTTACAACCTGATTGGCCGATCCGATGCCATTTCCGGTTTCCAAGCCTCCCGTGATAAGGTTTGTCAGGTTCATCACAAAAATGAGAACCACATATATCTTCGCCACAAACACAGCGTTGGGCTTGCGCTGCACAAAAGAGTAAATGGTGTATATGCCGATAAACAGGCACATAAATCCGAGAAACACATCGCATGACGCGAGCAAATAACTTCCGCCGTATTCCGCGATGTCGAACGTTGCAATGGGGTAAATAGCGGAGACAAGGCCGCCAAGTCCTACCGCAAACAGGAACAGCGACAGCCACCCGCCTATCGAGGTGGTCTGTTTGAGGTACTCGCTTGTTATCTCCGGCGTTTCTTCGTAATAGCCCGAGTTGACTTCGGCTTCGCCTGCCTTTTCAAGATTGATTCGGTATTCTTCCATAGGATCAGTTTCAATGATTAAAAAGCTAATGTAATCACAGAGTAGGGACGCACGGCTCGTGCGTCCGCGTAAATATCTTTTACATGATAAATTGCCGCCATTTTGCCACGGACGCACGAGCCGTGCGTCCCTACACTCAAAGCATTAACTTTCTCCTGAGACATACTTAAAGGGTTAATTGTTGACGAGCTGGACTATGATGAGGCGGTCGCCGTCGTTTTTGCCAAGGAGGATTTTCTTGCCTTCGGTGAGTTCGACGGCCTGCCCTATTTCAATCTTGGTGTCGGTGTCCTTGTCCCACATGTATGGCAGACGGCGGTTGATGAGTATCCACTTGCCGTTGTGGAAATGGAAATCGCCGACGGGCCGCTTTTCCTCGGCCGAGAGTTTCTCGTTGGGAAATATGAAGCGGTTGACGTGCCACATGTAGAGCGACTGGCGGTTGTAGACCATCAGACGGTAGTTTTCGGGCTTGAACACGCCTTGCTTCGGCGAGTAGTAGAGATTGAGCACGGGGAGCTGTCCGTGATATTCGGTGCCGCAGAATGGGCAGCGCGGCTTGGTGGAATTGTCGAACACAAACCATTTGGCCTCACATGAAGAGTTTTGGCAAGGCTGCATCAGGTCGGTGGTCTTGACAAGCGCGGTGAGCCATTCGTCGGCGGTGGGACGCATGGCCGGATTGTGGAGGCCGTCGATAAACGCACGGTCGAAAAGCTCTTTGAGATACGGACCGCAAATGGTGTACGGCAGTTTGGTTACGTCGCCCTGCGGCAGTTCCGACGGGGCAAGGTTGGCAATCTTCGGGCGGTTGCTCTTGTCGGTGGGATGCTCCACAAAGAGGGCCTTGGTGCCCATCGACAGTTCCTCGTCGCGGGCGGCGTCGAGGTCGTTAACTTTTCCGCCTCGCAGGGGGTGGCGATACAAAAGGTACATATACACCATAACCGCCAGGGCGTGGCGGTCGGTGGCGATGCACGGAAGTTTGCGTGCGGGGTCGGTCAATGGCAAGGTTTTTGTGGCGTACACTTCGGGGGCGATAAAGTCGGGGGTGCCAAGCACCTCGGGCGGATATTTGCCCGGCACGACAAGGCCGTCGCAGTCGATGATACAAGCCGAGCCTGTCTTGGGGTCGACCAGCACGTTTTTATATGAGAGGTCGGAATGAGCAAGGCCGGCAGCGTGGAGCCGCTTTACGGCGCGCGCTATCTGGATGAGCATATGGAAATGCCTCAGCCAGTCGCCCTTGAACTCGGCTTCGACAAAGCGGTTGCGCAATTTGGCCGACGCAAACCATTTGCCCTCTTTCTCCTTGCCTTTGAATTTGCCGCCCTCGAAGAAAAATTTGCTTTGGTAGGTGGGTACGGTGATGCCGATTTTGCCATCCCATATCACCACATGCTCAGGCCATGCAAAGAGGTTGCGCCAATAGTCGCCTCCGGCGGCCTCAAAAATCTGGCGGACGTAGGTCGAACATATTGTTTCGAGGCGGTCCTTGTTGGCCGGATTGTTGGCTGCCTTGTCGCGGAAAAACAGCACGACATATTTTTTGTCGGGACTCCAATAGGCGTCTTTCACGCCTCCCTGGCTGAATATCTCGTCGATGAATTGGATGGGCGTACCGTCGGTAGCCGTTATCGAAACTGTCTTTGCCATGGTCAATAGAGTATTGCGATTGTACGGTCGTCATGCTCGCCGCGCATCCAAAAGTCGAGCCAGCGCATGAGTTGGTCCTTGGCGGCTTCGTTGTCGTCGGAAAGGTCGACACCGCCGATGCCGTCGGCTGGGAATCCTGTCTGCAAGCGCGTCCAGAAATCGTTCCAGCAGTCGATGCTGTTGAGGTTTGTGTCGGTTCCGAACATCGGGTCGCTCACGCCGTCGGTCATGAGCATGAGCGCGGTGAAATCGTCGAAGAATCCAAAACGCAGACGCTTGTAGAGGGCTGCATGGTCGCTGAATATCTCGGGCATGGTCAAGAAACGCGTCTGGCCGGAAAACTCGCCTTCGTCGGGCACACCAAGGAGACGGAATGTCTGTTTTTCCTTGTCATAGATGCCCATGGCACCGTCGCCCACCCAAAATGTGGCAATGAACCATCCGAAATCGAATTTTTTGCATATGGCAAGCATGAGTGTGGTTGCAAAGTCGCGCTGACGGCTGTCGGGCATCAGTTTCGACACCTCCGTGATGGCCTTGTGAGCTTGGAAAGCGGCGTTGCCTACGATCTGATATATGCCGTTGCCGAGTGTCTTGCGGGCTGCGGCTTCGTCGGTGGCGGTGTGGTAAAAGGCAATCATTGCCTCAAAAATTGTCTTAAAATCGCCGTTGGATGCCAATTTTTCGCGGCAATAGTCCACCGCAGTGGTGCATGCCACTTCCGAACCTTTGCGCGAATACTTGGCCGAACCGGCGCCGTCGGCTACGGCCATGACATACCATTCGCTGGACGGGTCATAGGAAATCTGAAAATGGTCGTCGCGCGGACGGCCCTCACGGCCGTGGCTGCGGCCACGCACGCTTGCGGCCACCATGTCCTTGCGCGGCGAGCCGTCGGGAGCGACTTCCACTTTCACATACTCGCAAACGCGGTCGGGCTTGAAATATGGAATGTCGGTCGGCGTGGGTTTTTGCGACTGCTCCATAATCTCCCTTGGGTCGGCATTTACGGCGAAGGGTATTCTCCGCTCGAGCAGGTCGCGGCCTTCGAGCCATCCGTCGTATTTATATTTCAGCACGATAGTGAAATCGCCGGCGCACGAGGGGGTGCCCTCTATGGTGAACGTCCCTTCTTCCTCGCCGGGCACGGCTTTCAGGCCAATTTCTTCGAGGCCTTCGAATTGATAATCGAAGGCTATGTCGGTGGGCAGCTTTATGGGAGCCGAGGCATATGGCTTGCCCTTTGTTCCGTTGGCAATGGCGATGTCGAGGCCATTGATACGGTTCATTATGATTATACGTATATCCATACAGTCTTTTTGATAATCGGCCCACGAGCGTTTCAACATCCAGTCGATGAAATCGAGGGCTTCCGGCCGGTTCGTTGAGATTTTCCGTGCGGCGAGAGCGTCGACAACACGGTCGGCAAGGTCGGGAGCCGAGGCTGAATCGGGAGTATTGTGCAGTTTGTCGTCCATAGGTCTATCCTTGTGTCCTTGTCACGTCTATGCCGCCTTCGCCGGCAGCCGAAAGTTCGCCGTGCATGCCGCACCACGGGCAGTGGTCGTTAGCGTTCTCGCCGGCGCAGAACACGCCGCCGCACTCGCAGATCACAAGCCCCAGCTGGTTTCCGCAACACGGGCATGTGGGGCTGCCGTAAAGCAGGTTGGTGTTTATATTTTTTCCGATGCCGTAGCCGCCGTCGGAGAGTTTGCGGTAGGAATTCTCGTCGACAGGATATGCCCCGACAAGTCCGAAACCGCGACCGAGGATGTGCTCCATGTCGTCGACATTGCCAAACCGGCGGGCATATTTAATAAGGTAGGTGCGTCCGGTTGTCTGACATTTGCCGAGAAGAACGGCAAAATTTTCGTCGACACGGCGTGTCTCTTCGGGATTCACTTTTTCAAGGTTGATTCCCGAAGTGGACGATAGTTTCAGCTCTTCGCTGCCGGTGTCGGAAACCGACATGCTCGATGTGCGAATCGAGTCGGTGACCCACTTGAAGAATTGACGGAACGATTCGTTGTCGGTGCGGTTGAGCATAAGCACGTTTTCGGTAATCTGCCCTAAAAGCGCGGTGTTCATGTTCGTGCCTATGGATATGGCCACAAGGTTGCAGTGGCGGCGATATCGGTCGTTCCAACGGCGGAAAGCAGCCGAACAGTCGTCGGTTGGATTGCCGTCGGTAAACAGGAATACAATCGGCTTCCAGTCGCCCTTTTGCTCCATCGTGGTTTTCTGTATGTCTCGGTCGAGGCAGTCCATCAGGCAATTGAGGCCAGCGCCGAGCGATGTGCCGCCTCCGACCGGGAACGACGGAGGATAGAACATGTATAATTCCGTAAGCGGAGAAAGCGTAGCCGCTTTTCCGGCAAAGGCTATTATAGACACAAACACAGTTTCGAGGGCATATGGGTCGGTGCGCAATTCCTGAATTATAGTGCGCATGCCTTCTTGCACCGAGGCTATGGGTTGCCCCACCATCGACTCGGACACGTCGATTAAGAAATATACCGGGAGTCTTCGCATATTAAACTTGTGATTTTCGCCTTATATTACGGACGCACGAGCCGTGCGTCCCTACACTGTTTGCCATTTTTTATTGAGCGCTGACGGGCGGAATTATCGAACCGGGGCTGAGATGCACTTTGCCGGGGCCGGTGATGCGGAGCATGCTCAGGCCTTCGCCTCCAAAAATATTTCTAAGCGACCATGCCGACGACAGGCGACTGTCGTCGATGCCCTGCATCGCTATAATATGATTTTCGTCCACCTCAATGGTCTCACCGGGGCCAAGTTCCTTTACAATCGGCTGGCCCTTGCAGTCGAGAAACACGGTCGACGACCCGGAAATCTTTTGCAGGAATACACCCATGCCGCCGGTGATACCGGCTATCGAGATGCGGGTGGATACGCTCACGCGGTTGTTCGACGCCACATACACGCCTTTGTTGCATATTATGGTCTCGCCGACGATTTTCACGGGATGAAGGCCGTAGCTTCCGCCAAGCGCTATGCGGCGCGGCATGGCCGAGCGGTTGAAATAGCGCACGACAAGTATCGATTCGCCCGAGAGCCGGGCTCCTATCATGTTGCCGATGGCCCCGAGCGCTCCGGAGGCTCCGCCGGTGTTGGCCACGGTTTCTTTCTCGACACCTTGTTCGAGATAGATAAGCGCGCCGCGCTGTGCGTAAAAGTCCTCGCCTGGCATCAGCTCCACTTCGAGGTGCTGGATGAAATTTCCTATCAGTTTTACGTTCATAAGCCGGGAATCAGATTACGACATTCACTTCGTCGGGCGGGGGCGGCAGGGCTATGTCGTCGGTGGCACCCATCGACTTGCCGCCTTCTTCTATGACGCCGCTCACCCACTTGAAAAATTTCATGAAGGTGGTGCTGTCGAGCGTGTCGATCTGAAACACCTTGTCGGTGAGCAGTCGCAGGGGCTCGGTCTGAGCCTTGGGGCCGGCGGCACACGCCACAATGTTGGTAAACTGGTGTTTTTTCACCTCTCCCACCATCTGATTGTAAAGCTGAATGTCGGAGGGCTTGCCATCGGTCATAATAAACAGAATCGGCATCCAGTCGCCTTTTTGGTCGGGGGTGCCTTTCACCACCTCGCGCTCTACGTTGCGACACAGCATTTCGAGAGCGGCACCCATGTGTGTAGGGCCGCTTTCGGGTGTGACAATCTCGGGCATCTGTATTTGGTCAATCGGCGTGAGCGGAAGCACCTGCTTTACATCCTTGTCGTAGGTGATGATGCTTATGCTCACGGTGTCGAGGGCATAGGGGTCGGTGCGAAGCGTGCTGAGCATGGCCTCGATGCCTACCTTCACCGATTCTATCGGCTCTCCTTTCATCGAGCCGGAGGTGTCTATCAGCAAATATACGGGCAGTCTGCGTCCCATTCTTTCAGTGTTACTTGTTTTTCGGATAATAATATCCGGTGACTATCACGATGTAGGGACGCACGGCTCGTGCGTCCGCTTAATAATATTATTGCAACGGACGCACGAGCCGTGCGTCCCTACATTCAAAGCATTAACGCTCTGCTGTGATATACTTATTTTGCACCGGATATCGGTATGGGGTAATTAGCCGAGCAGGGCTTCGAGTGCGGCGGGGAATGCCTTGGCTTCCTTTTTCAAGTTGGCAAGAAGAGCCTTTTCCACACCGTCGACCTTGCCGTCGGCTCCGATTTTTTCGATAAGCCATGCACATTCGTCGGCATCAATCTCTCCGGGCGACACTTCGTCGGCGAGAAGGAAATCGGAAATTGCGCGCACGAAGAATTCGTTCCATTCGGGAGCGTTTTCGTGGCCTGAAACGGCATCGTTGAGTTCGAAGAGAAATTCGGCTTCGTCCTTGTCGATGATTCCGTCGGCATAGAGTTCTTTTTTCAGTGTGGCCACTTCGGCCGCGTCTATTACTCCGTCTTCGAGGAGTGATTTTTTAAGTTCGTTAAAATCCATAATGTTTCTTTTTTTTAGAATTATACCACTATATTCACTTCGGGAGGAGGAGGCGGCAATTCGCTGAGCGTGCCCATTTCGCGTCCTGTTTCCTCCACTTTCATGGAGCCGGCGCTAACCGATGCCGATACCCACTTGAAGAATGACTTGATGGTGGCGGAGTCGGCTGTGTCGAGCGATACGACACATTCGGTGATTTGTTTGAGCACGTTGGTATCGGCAGCCTGGCCGGCGGCACATGCCACTACCATGCCAAACTTGCGTTTGCGGAACTCCTCGAGGCCCTTGCGAATATCGTCGGTGGGCACGCCGTCGGTCATGATGAACACCAGGGGCTTCCAGTCGCCTTTTTTCTCGGGAGTGGTTTTTGTCACTTCGGTGTCGACCTTGTGAGCCAGCAGCGAGAGAGCCTCACCGAGAGCAGTGCAGCCGCTTGCGTCGATATTGGGCTGCTGGAAGTTGGCCAGTTCGGTAAGCGGAGTGATTTGCTGCGCCGAGCTGTTGAAAGTGATTATGCTCAAATATGCTGTCTCGAGGGCGTAAGGGTCGGAACGGAGAGTGCTTACGAGCACCTGCACGCCGTTTTTCACGGCTTCGATCGGTTCGCCGAACATAGAGCCGGAAGTGTCGAGCAGAAGATATACGGGAAGTTTTCTCATTTTCTTATTTGTAATTCATTACTATGCGGCGGATTGTCTCGCAGAGGTTGGGGTCGGGATATGCGTCGCCGATGGCCGAGAATTTCCATTCGCCGTTGTGGCGGTAGAGCTTGCCCATAATCACGGCAGTGGCACCGGCATAGCGGGGCTCGGCTGCCACGTCGTACTGCGCGAACACTTCCTTGACGCGTGTGGGCGTGCCTTCGTACATGCGAATCGATGCGTAGGGAATCTGCGAGAAGTCCTCGCGGCCGCAGTTGTTGAGGAAGAAGAATATTTGCTGCACGTTTGGCGACACGCGATTGAGGTCGACGGTGATGATTTCGTTGTCGAGGCCGTCGTCGCCGCTTTGGTCGCCTTTGAGGTCGTCGCCCGAGTGGTGGAGGGCAAAGTCGTTGGAATCCACTTTACCCGCCGGCATGCCATAGCGTCCGAGGAAGTCGGTGCGATAGAGGGGCGAGTAGATATGGTCGCAGAGGTTGCCGTTGGCGTCGAGCATCACGCAGCTGAGGTCGAGGTCGACATCCTGCACATTTTTGGTAAGGCCGAGGAAGCCTTTTGTCACGATTGCTCCCCAGTTGCATCCCACGCAGAATTGCGTCATGCGCGAACCATTTGATTTTTCAAGGTTGATTCGCTGACCTTTTTCAAGTTTTATAGCCATGGCTTAGTTATATTTTTCAAGGAATTTATCAAGACCGTGTTTGTAGCCTACGCCCATGGCTTCGAAACGCCACTGGCCGTTTTTCTTGTAGAGTCGGCCGAATTCCACGGCTGTCTCCACGCTGAAATCTTCTTCGAGGTCGTAGCGGGCTATTTCCTCGCCGGTCTCGCTGTTGTAGATGCGGATGAAAGAGTTGCGCACCTGGCCAAAGTTCTGGCGGCGTTCGGCGGCTTGGTGTATCGTCACCACGAAGCATATCTCGGTGGCGCGAGGGTCGATGCGGGTAAGGTCGATGCGGATGCTTTCGTCGTCGCCCTCGCCTTCGCCGGTGAGGTTGTCGCCGGTGTGCTCCACGGAGCCGTCGGGTGATTTGAGGTTGTTGTAGAACACAAAGTATTCGTCGGCGAGAATCTTTTTGTTTTCACCAAGGATGAAAGCGGAGGCATCGAGGTCGAAGTCGAAGCCGGTGTCGGTCTGGTTGGTGTCCCAGCCGAGGCCTATTGTGAATTTTGAGAGTTCGATGGTTACTCTTTGTCCTTTTTCGAGATTTATCATAATATCGTTTTTAGTTTTGTTTTACATTGCAAATTTACCATTTTATATTTATATCTCGGCAATCTTTGCAATATTATAAGATTAATCGCAGCCGCCGGGCTTTACGATGCTTGCAACGTTGCAATCACGGGCGCAAGCCGGAGGCTTGCGTTCCTGCCTATGCTTGCGTTCCTGCTTATGTGAATTTGGCGACGAGTTCTTCGAGGCCGCCCTTATGGCCTATGCCGAGGGCCTGGATTTTCCATTCGCCGTTGTGGCGGTAGAGGCGACAGAATTCTACGGAGTGGTCGGCGGAGAAGTCTTCGGTGAGGTCGTAGATGTATTCCTCGGCGCCCATGCGCTCGCATCCGGGACGATAGAGGCGCACATAGGCGCGCTCGACCTGGCCGAAATTCTGGCGGCGTTCGGCATAGTGGTAGATGCTCACGCATATCACTATTTCTTTCACGTCGGGACGCACGAGCGAGAGGTCGATGTCCATGGTCTCGTCATCGCCGTCGTCAGATGTGGAGCCGTCCTCATCGTCGAGCGAGCCGATTACCGACAGCTCGGGATCGACAGGGCGCGACTCGTCGCGCATCTTGTCATTATCCGTCCAAGCAGAGGCATCGACAATCTTCAACGGTTTTATCAGATTTCCGTCGGCGTCGACGCGAAGGCGGTTATCACTGTTATAAAATACAACGTATGCGTCGCCGAGCACTTTTTTGTCGGCGCCAATCATGAACGCAGACACATCAAGGTCGAAATCGTATGGAGAGGAATCTTCCCTCACGTCCCAGCCCAGACCGATATGGAAGCGGCTGAGGCCGTTGGCGAGTTTTTTGTTCTCGCCTTTTTCAAGATTTAATCCCATGGTATATTATATGAAGTTTTGGTTGCAAAGCAAAGGTAACAATTTTCCTTGAAAAAGCAAAACAATTTTGGTATTTAAATATATTTTGTTATTTTTGTCGCCAAATTTTTGTACTCTTGCATCATCAATACCAATGGAAAATATTGAAGAGTTTTTTCAAGACCTCATAATTCAACACAAAAGCGTCGATATAGCAGAAGCCGAATTCAAGAAACTTGTAGCGGAGGATCCCGGTCTCCGCGAGATTTACCGGGAATGGTGCCACTCCGTCGGAAATTCCGAACGCAACGGATTCAGGGATTTCTGCCGGGAATATATCGAATCCCAGGAGTCGATCTGGGACAGCCTGAATGACTATGACAATGAATAAAGAGAAATATCGTCTGCCCGCCGAATGGGAGCCGCAACAAGCGGTGTTGATAGCCTGGCCGCATGAAGCCACCGACTGGGCTCCGCGTCTGCCGCAGGTTCATGCCACCTATGCCGCAATGGCTCGGGCAATCGCC
Source organism: Muribaculaceae bacterium (assembly GCA_009775125.1). GTDB lineage: Bacteria > Bacteroidota > Bacteroidia > Bacteroidales > Muribaculaceae > CAG-873. The sequence goes on from VSPD01000014.1 coordinate 44,027, forward strand.
GACCGTGCCGACGTAATAGCCGTAACGCCGCGCCCATCCGACATCCCCCCTACCCTCTGCATCAAGGCCATAGAGTGCCCCACAAACGACACGTGGACGCGCGACTATGGCTTTATCACCACGCTTCACGGCAAGGAATTCCGTTGCCACAATTTCAAGTTCGACGGATGGGGACTGAAATTCGCCTCCAACCTCGACAATATGGTAAACCGCCACTTGCTTCTCGAAAGAGAGATGTGCCAACCGGAGCAATATGTATCCGAGCTCGATTTTGTGCTCGAAGGAGGCTCGATAGAGTCTGACGGCAAAGGCACGATAATGACCACGTCGGAATGCCTGTGCTCGCTCAACCGCAACGGCACAGCCGACAAAACAGTTCTTGAAGACGAACTGCGCCGGCGACTCGGGGCAGAGCGCGTGCTGTGGGTCGACCACGGCTTTCTCCGCGGCGACGACACCGACAGCCATGTCGACACCTTGGCCCGCTTCCTCCCCGACGACGTGATAGCCATTACGGCCTGCGACCGCCCCGACGATGAGCATTTCGACGAGCTTGCCAAGATGCGCGACCAAATCCGCACATTCCGCACTGCCGAAGGACTCTCCTACCGCATCGTCGAGCTGCCGATACCCGAACCGATATTCGACGAAGACGGCGAACGCCTCCCTGCCACGTATGCCAATTTCCTGATAACAAACGGCGCAATACTGCTGCCTGTTTACGGCTCGGATAAATATGACACCATCGCAATCGAGCGCATGAAAGAGGCCTGCCCCGGCTACGACATAGTGCCCGTCGACTGCCGCGAACTAATCCGCCAGCACGGTTCTCTCCACTGCGCCACAATGCAGATTCCGGCCGAAACCACCAAATTATAACACCATGACGCAGGAAGAATTCAACCTATGGATGCGCCGGAACGCTCCGCTCATCGAAAGCATCCGCAAACGAGCTTTCGATATCCACGCCGACGTAAACCAGCATTACGACCGTGTGCACCCTTATGGATTCCACCTGCAAATGGTGGCCGACTTCACCTGCCGGTTTGTCGCGGAAATATGTCCCGACCCGGCCGACCTGCCGGCTGTAATATTTGGCGCGTATTTTCATGATTCAATTGAAGATGCCCGTCTCACCTACAACGATGTGGTGCGCATAGCCGAATCCTTCCTTCCCCACTCTACGGCACTTATGGCCGCAGAAATAGCCTATGCGCTAACCAACGAGAAGGGACGGACACGCGCCGAACGCGCCGACGACCGCTACTATGCCGGCATCCGCACCACTGCCTATGCTCCCTTGGTGAAAATGGCCGACCGTCTCGCCAACGCATCATACTCCACCTCGGGAAGCAACACTAAAAATCACATGATGGCCGCTGTCTACGCCCGCGAGAACCGCCATTTCATGCAGGCCGTGGGAGCCGACGGGCCTTGGGACGACATCCGCCTGTCGATACCTTCGGACATGTCAGCGCTCCTGCACAAATTGCTCGACATCAAATAGAAGAGAGTGTGTCAAAAAGGCGATTTATGCCTATATTGCAGGGCCACACGGCTCGTGCAATGCGGTTCAAATAACCTATCTCCAAGGAGAAGAAGCGCGTATGCGCTTCAAGAAAGTAGCCGGGGGTGGAGCCGATAGCGTAACCCCCGGTAATGCGAATTGTATACACCCGTGGTATTGGAGCGAGCGACAGCGTAGCGTTCTGCATCACGGCTAGCATAGCCGAACGCTCCGGCCGGCCTCCGCTCCAAATCCCCGGTTACCGACAACCTTTTTCCGTGGGTTACGGTCGTGGCTTCGCCACTCCCTCACCCACGGCTACACTCTTGAATCGCTACGCGATTCTGTGATACGCCCTTATTTGAACCGCATTTCTCGTCCCGTGCGACCTTACATTTTCGGCATAGCCGGCTTTTTTGACGCAATATCAAGATTATTTTATTACGGCGAGGCCGCCACGGGCCGTTTCCTTGTAGAGGGAGGGTATGTCGTGACCGGTCTGCTTCATCACCTGCACGACACGGTCGAAGTCGACCGAATGGCGTCCGTCGGAAAAGGCGGCGTAGAGGTTGGCGTCGAGAGCTCGGGCGGCGGCATAGGCGTTGCGCTCTATACATGGTATCTGCACAAGACCGCACACGGGGTCGCATGTAAGCCCGAGATGGTGCTCGAGACCCATTTCGGCAGAATACTCGATTTGGGCCGGAGTGCCGCCAAAGAGCTGTGAGGCGGCAGCCGCGGCCATGGCGCAGGCTACTCCGACCTCGCCCTGGCACCCCACTTCCGCTCCGGATACCGAGGCATTGAATTTCACCACGTTGCCAAACAATCCGGCTGTGGCAAGCGCACGGAGGATGCGTTCTTCGGAAAATCCCTTGGATGTATGAAGGTGATAGAGCACGGCGGGAACAATGCCGCAAGAGCCGCATGTGGGAGCGGTGACGATGCGGCCCCCCGCGGCGTTTTCCTCACTCACGGCCAAGGCATAGGCATAGACCAAGCCGCGTGATTTGAGCGAACTGTTGTAGCCGGCGGCATGCACGAAATAGCTCACGGCCTTGCGACGCACGCCGAGACCGCCGGGAAGCACGCCTTCGGCTTCGACACCGCGCTGCACGGCAGCTTTCATCACGGTCCAGACCTGGCGCAGATAGTCCCAGATGTCAGACCCTTCGCACATGTCGACGTATTCCCAATAGCTATGGCCTGTCTCCGTGCACCAGTTAAGGATGTCCTTGATTTTATTCATGCGATAGACCATCTCGGAGGGCTGTCGTTCCTGCCCTTCCTCGATAATATCGCCGCCGCCTATCGAATATGCGCGCCAAGGCTTGGAGGCATTGCCGGCGGCGTCATAAGCCACAAATTCCATACCGTTGGTATGAGTGGGAAGCACCACGTCGGGCTTCCATATAATATCTGTCGGAGCGGCCGGCGACAGCACATCGACAACGGCCTTGTCGGTCAAGTGCCCCTTGCCCGTGGCTGCAAGCGACCCGAAGAGCGTCACTTCATAGCGAGTTGCTCCCGGATTGCGTTCAAGAAACATTTGCGCGGCCTTTCTCGGCCCCATTGTATGCGAACTCGACGGGCCAAACCCTATCTTATATAACCGTTTGATTGATTCCATGGCGTTGATTTTTCTGCAAATATAGCAATTAATTTCTCTATTTACAAATTAAGCCCGGGCGTGGTGAGGTGCGCCCATGCGAGCAGGGCGATGATGGCGACGAGAATTACAAGATAGATGCCGGTGCGGACGGCAAACTTGCGGTAGCCGCCGCGCCATGCCACAATCAGCATATATACGCATAATACCAACGCCGAGGCCACAAATGCCACGGACAGAGGCATACGCCAGCCGGTGCCGGCGAGCATCGGCACAAACACTTGGACGCAGAACAAGGCGGCAACCACCCACGAGCCGATGCGCACCACTTGGTTGTTTTTGAAATCAGGACGGTCCATTTCCGGTTGTTTTAAGATCTATGACAAGAAAAATAACGCCAAGTGCGGCAAATGCCAAAAGCAACCAGCGGGCGATGCCGAACACTCGGGCGTAACGCCGCATGGCGTCGGGTGTATTGCGGTTTTTAAATCCGAGATACCCGCGCACTCCCCACAGCACCATATAGCCTATGCAGCATGTGAGCGAACATATTATCGACAATGTAAGCATCATTTCTTTTATTTTTTATAACGAATAGCTCACGGCTATGGTTCGGAAACGAAGAAGCCCGGCACGATTGCTCGCACCGGGCTTCCTTTGCTTATATTTCAATGAGTTATCAGCTTTCAGCCGAGGCCGATCCGTAGGTCTCGCGGATATTCCAAACGGCCGCGGCTCCTATGGCGAGCAATACGCCCGACACAACGAGCATGCACACTGTCATGGGCGCTCCGTTGGCAGCCTCGGGGAAGAATCCGAGGATGAAGCCGCCACACAGGGCTGCGATAATCTGGGGCACGCAGATGGTGCAGTTGAACAGGCCGAGATAAGTGCCGATATGGTTGCCCGACAGGGCGTTGGTGAGGATTGTGAACGGCATAGCCAACATAGCGGCCCATGCACATCCCATCAGGGCGTAGCTTATGCCAAGCAGATATTGGTCGTGGACGAAGAAGACGGACACGAAACCGGCAGCGCCGATAAGGAGGCTTACAGAGTAGCCGAGACGGCGGTTGCGGAAGCGTGAGAGGGCAAGAGCCCAAAGCACGGCGGCGATGCCCTGTATGGCGAGAAGCACGCCGTTCCAGTTGCCGGCGGCCTGGTAGGGAGCGGAGGCGGCGTTAAGCACGGTGGTGTAGTTCACCACAATATCTTCCACGGCGGTGAGGGCCGGAAGCGTGGTTGTCTGTTCGAGTTCATAAGATCCGTCGCCGTTGGGGCGGGCAATGTGCGCGAGCGTGAGCTCGGCGCCGGGCTGCGCAAGGCGATAGTTGGCAACAGTAACGACAGTATTGCTGTATTCCACCACGTTGCCGTCGATGGCTATCACGCCCGAGCCTTCGGCAATGCTTCCGCCATCGGGCGATACTTTTGCCACGCCTTGCTCGTAACGTATCTGGCCTTCATGGATGAGCGTATCGCCATTCATCACCACGGTACGGGGAGTGCAGAAATTGCCGTCGACTTCAATGCCGGCGATAGTAAGTTTGCCGTCGTCGACAAGGGGTACCTGGCCGTTGAAAAGATATTTGTCGGAATATGTCTTGCCGTTGATTGTAACGCCTGTCACTTTCTGCACCGAAGGCGCGTCGAAGGCCTGCAAGGCAATGGCATCGGTGGAATAAGTCCACATATAAAGGAACGCTGCCCAGCAGAAAAATTGCACAAGGCCCACCGTCCAGAACACTTTCGGTGCATTGCCAAGGAGAGCGAAGAGGTTTTCTTTCTTTGCGGAGCCGTCGGGCTGCTGCACGATGCCATGGTATTCGGCATATTCCTTCGGAGGCATTTCTTTTACCTTAGCCATGGTGTAGACCACGCAGAGAAGGAGGATTGCCGCGCCGAGATAGAACGACCATGTGACCGTGGCCGGAACCTCGCCCTCGGGAGCCGTGTCGCCCTCGACGCCAAACACATGAAGCAAAATCCATGCCAGCACAAACGGGACCACGTATCCAACGACAGAACCTGCGTTGCAAAGGAAACTTTGTATCGAATAGGCCAGGCCTTTTTGTTTTTCATTCACAAAATCGCCCACAAGCATCTTGAAAGGCTGCATGGCCATGTTTATAGATGTGTCGAGGAACATGAGCATGATCAGGCCGAAAATAATGGCTGACGACACCGAAAGCCCGAGCGACCCGGAATTTGGAAGGAAACACATTACAATAATAGCAACCAACGCGCCCACCAACAGATACGGCAGACGGCGGCCGAAACGGTTCCATGTTCGGTCGGACATCGACCCTATCACAGGCTGCACAATAAGCCCCATAAGAGGCGGAAGCACCCAGAAGTAACTTAAATCGTGGGGGTCGGCGCCAATGGTGGAGAAAATGCGGCTCACCTGCGCGCTCTGCAAAGCGTAGGCAATCTGCACACCAAAGAACCCGAAACTTAGATTCCAGAGTTTCCAAAACCCTAAATCCGGCTTTGTTTTCATGATATAATTTTTACTTTTAGTGAATATTTGTGATGTTCTAATTTGCAAAATTAAGAAATTTTGCCGTTTTCATTTCATAACAAAAGCGCCAACCGTTAAAATTTAATTATATTTAACAATTCCTGCTCGGTTTTTAGTAAGAGTTAATTTGTTAAAATTTGGAGTGCGAAAATATTTATGTTAATTTTGCATTTAAATGTTAAAAGTGCCTTTTTAAAAGAAATGAGGTCAAAATAAACTAAATTTAACATTTGTTTGTTAACTTATAAAAGAAAACCCAAACAAGACATTGAAAAAGTCAACAATCTGGATATTAGTCGTTCTCATGGCCGTGACATTTATCGGCCTGCTGTGCATGCAAATTTTCTACATGCACAACATGCTCAAAATGCGCTACGACCAATTTTCGGTGGGCGCCCGCCGAAGCCTCACCGCCGTGTCGCTAAGGCTGGCCCAGGACGAGGCCCGGTATTTCCTTGAAGAAAAAGTGTCCGACGTGTCGTCGTCGTCGGTCTACGCCCAGTATCTCGGCGCCCCCACCCCTCAGCTCGGTGGCGTGCGCTACCGTTTCACCACATCGACAGGCCTGGAGGCCGACATCAACATCAAAGGCGACCCATCGGAAATAACACGCCTGCAATCGTCGACCGACATGTCGGCAAACCCCTACCAAAGCGCGCGTGCCGAAGTGCGCGACCGCTACCTTCAACAGAAAAACGTGCTCGACGAGGTGATAATCAACATCATAAGCCAGTCAACAGCCCGGCCAATCTTCGAGCGCGCCGACACAATAACCATACGCAACTATCTGCGCCAGGAGCTCGACACCCTCGGCCTCACAATTCCGTTTGAATTTGCCGTGCTCAACCGCGCCGGCACCCCGCTCTACCGCTCCATCGGCTACAACGAGGCCGCATCCAAGGGCGAAAGCGCATTCGTGCAGACACTCTTTCCCCACGACCCGCGCGACCGTCAGACTTTCCTGAAAGTATATTTCCCGACGAAAAACGACTACATCTACTCGTCGATCTCGTTCATGTTCCCCACCATCGCGTTTACACTTATCTTGCTCGTGGTGTTTATCTGCACGATAATCATAGCATTCCGTCAGAAAAAACTCACCGAGATGAAAAACGACTTCATCAACAACATGACCCACGAGTTCAAGACCCCCATCTCATCAATATCACTGGCGGCCCAGATGCTCAACGACCAGAGCGTGCGCAAATCGCCGACAATGCTCCAGCAGATATCGACGGTGATCAACGACGAGACCAAGAGGCTGCGGTTCCAGGTGGAGAAAGTATTGCAGATGTCGATGTTCGACAGGCAGAAAGCCACATTCAAGCTCGCCGAAGTCGACGCCAACTCCGCAATATACAATATTGTGAACACATTCAAGCTGAAAGTGGAGAAATACGGCGGACATATCACCGCCAGCCTCGACGCGCTCGACGCCATAGTAAATGTCGACGAGATGCACTTCACCAACGTTATATTCAACCTGCTCGACAACGCCGTAAAATACCGCGACCCCGACCGTCCGCTTGAACTCACCGTGTCGTCGCGCGACCTGCCCGACCGCCGCCTGCGCATAGAGATAGCCGACAACGGCATAGGCATCCGCAAAGACGACGTGAAACGCATATTCCAAAAATTCTACCGCGTCAACACCGGAAACCGCCACGACGTAAAAGGCTTCGGCCTGGGCCTGGCCTACGTAAAAAAGATAATCGAAGAATTCCAAGGCCGCATATCCGTGGAGTCGGAACTCGGGCGCGGCACAAAATTCATAATAACACTCCCACTTATCGACGAATAAAAAACTAAAAACTAACAAATACAATTATGGACGACAAAATGAGAATCCTGCTTTGCGAAGACGACGAGAACCTCGGCATGCTTCTTCGTGAATACCTCCAGGCCAAAGGCTTCAACGCCGACCTCTTCCCCGATGGAGAAGCCGGATACAAGGCATTCCTCAAAGGCAAATACGACATCTGCGTCCTCGACGTGATGATGCCGAAAAAAGACGGATTCGCCCTTGCCGGTGAAATACGCACAGTCAACGCCGAAGTGCCCATCATCTTCCTCACGGCCCGCGCCATGAAAGAAGACATATTCGACGGCTTCAAAATCGGAGCCGACGACTATATCACCAAACCTTTCTCGATGGAAGAACTCGTGTTCCGTATCGAAGCCATCCTCCGCCGCGTCAAAGGCAAGAAAGGCAAGGAAATAACGATGTACAAAATCGGAAAATTCACCTTCGACACCCAGAAACAAGTGCTCATGATCGGCGACAAAATCACCAAGCTCACGACCAAAGAGTCGGAACTCCTCTCGCTGCTCTGCGCACACGTCAACGAGATACTTGAGCGCAACTTCGCCCTCAAAACCATCTGGATCGACGACAACTACTTCAACGCCCGCTCGATGGACGTGTACATCACCAAACTCCGCAAACACCTCAAAGACGACCCCTCCATCGAAATCATCAACATCCACGGCAAAGGATACAAACTCATCGCTCCCGATGTGGAAGTAACCCGTGCCACAGCCGAATAACCCCAACCTCTACATCATAACGACAAGCCCGATGCGCAATCACGCATCGGGCTTGTCGCCATATGCAAAAACGCCATGCCTTATTGTGCATCTTGACGAAAAAACGTAACTTTGCACAACGAAAAAACAAAACAATGGCAAAAACCCGAAAACACCGGTCACGGAATACATCGCGGCGCATCCCTCGCCGAACCAAAAACACCCTCCGCAACATAATCTACGCCGTCGTAATCATAGCCGCGGCAGCAGCCGCATTCGACTCCTGGCGCACAGCAGCATCATCGCCCGTGCAGACAGCCGTCACCACAGCCGACTCCCTGCGCCATGTCATAATACCCGCCGACATCCCCCAACAAATAATCCACTATCCCGGATTCACCGTATCATTCAACCCCGAGGCACACCAGCCCAATTGGGTGGCATGGGAACTCACCGCCGAAGAAGCAGCGTCGACATTCACCTCACGCAGTTCGGCCGACTTCGCTCCCGACCCCGACATCGACGGATGCGCCCAACTCGCCGACTACCGCCGCTCTGGCTACACACGCGGCCACATGGCCCCCGCCGCCGACATGCGCTGGAGCCAACAAGCCATGGACGCATGCTTCCTCCTCACAAACATGAGTCCGCAAGACAACAGCCTCAACTCCGGAGCCTGGGGACGCCTCGAAGAACGCAGCCGGGCATGGGCCGCGCGCGACAGCGCCATCACCATCATATGCGGCCCCGTACTCACCGACCGACTCACCCGCACCATCGGCAAAAGCCGGATACCCGTGCCCGAACGATACTTCAAAGTGATAATCGCGCCCTTCGCCAATCCGCCAAGAGGCATCGGATTCATAATGCCAAACGCCAAAGTAGAAGGAGGCATGGCCGCCGCAGCCACCACAATCGACGAAATAGAAGCCATAACAGGATACGACTTCTTCTCCACGCTCCCCGATCACATCGAAAACACCATCGAGGCACAATCCAACCTCCCCCAATGGAACAACACCCCCAAAAAACGCTCCCGATGACAACAATCAACGACACAAACAAGCACTCTTTTCTGTTGCAATGACTTCTGCCCTGTGGAGCAGAAACAACAAAGGGCGCACTTTCCGTGCGCCCTTTATAATCGGGTCATACCGAAGCCGGCAGATTACCATTTGAAGGACTTTTCAGTCTTGTCATAGCCTTTTGCGTTCTGTCCGATGAATTCCTCGGGCATGCCATTGGAGTCAAGAATCCACGTACAAAAATACTCATATAAGCCTTCATCTATGTATCCGCTGTCCATTATATTCTTGTATTTTTCCACGTAGGAGAGGGGAAGATTTGCGGTACCTTTCCCGAGCAGGCCTGCGAAATATGCCGGAGCCATTTCATCCATATCGATGGTGAACGTATAGTCATAAAGCATCATTCCGCCTTTGTTTGCAACCGGGGCCTTATGTTCGGCGTCGGTGTATGCGACGGTAGTGGTGGACTCATCGCCATCATCATCGGTCGTGACTACGGTCGTGATGTCGCCGGCGGCATTGTATGTGATTTTTGTTACCTCATTGCCGCCTTCGGTGCGCTTCATCTCGATCATGCGGCCCTCGCCATCGTATTTGAACCACCATTCTTCCGCCTGGTCGCCGTCGATTTTGTCCTCATCGACCTCATAGGCGTATTCGACATATCCTTTATTGTTGAGAGTGATATAGAAGTCGACGCCGTCTTCATCGTTGCCCCATTCCACGTTCATGGTCATGTCGTAGTCGGAGGGAATGTTCACCTCAGAGCGTGCTTTTGATGCGGCAGGGCCGCCGTATGTGAAAGTGACAGTCTTATAATCTTCATCACCGTCTTTCTCGACAATCTTGGAGACAAGGCCGTCGGCGTTTTTGGTTATTACATAGTCGCCAACCTGCGTGGGCACGCCACTGGGGAAGACAGTAGAGGGGTCTACGGTGATTTCAGTCCCGGGAGTGGGATTAGGGTCGGGAGTGGGTGTAGGCTCGTCCTTGTCGTCGCTGCACGATGCCAAGGAAGCGGTCGTGGCGGCAATCACCGCCATCGACATGAATTTAAAAATTTTAGTCATGTTGAAAATATTTTTAGGTGTGCAAAGGTATATAGAAAATATCAATTACCCCCCCCCATTTGTTAATAATTGTTAATGAAGCCATCAACCGTAGCATTAAAGAGGGCTGTTGATGTAACTTTGCAGGAGAATTCTTCTATAATCATATGGCTCGCCACAAAAGCGCCTCCCAAAACCACTACAAATGACAATCCACGACATAAACGACACAATCTGCGCAATCTCAACCCCCCCCGGCACAGGAGGAATAGCCGTAATACGCATAAGCGGCCCCGACGCAATAGCCACAGCCGACAAAATATGGCACGGACGCCCCCTGTCGCAAGCCCCGGGCCAGACCCTGCGATACGGCACAGTAGACGCCCCCGACGGCACACGCCTCGACGACGCCGTAGCCGCAATCTACCGCGCTCCCCACTCATACACCGGCCAAGACACCGTAGAAATATCCGTCCACGGCTCGACATACATCCAGCACACACTCCTGCAATCCCTCACCACAGCCGGAGCACGCCTCGCCGCCCCCGGAGAATACACCCGGCGCGCACTCGCAGCAAGAAAACTCGACCTTCCCCAGGCCGAAGCCGTGGCCGACATAATAGCCGCACGCTCACGCGCCGAACACCGCATAGCCGACACACAAATGCGCGGAGGCTACTCCGCGCGCCTGCGCACACTCCGCGACGCCCTTATCGACATAGCATCGCTGCTCGAGCTCGAGCTCGACTTCTCCGAAGAAGACGTCCAATTCGCCGACCGTGCCGACCTCCTCCGGCGCGCCACCGCCCTGCGCCAAGAAATAAACCGCCTCGAGCATACCTTCGCCACCGGCAACGCCATCCGCCAAGGCATACCCACAGCCATCGTAGGACACACCAACGCCGGCAAATCATCACTGCTCAACGCCCTGCTCGACGACGACCGCGCCATCGTTTCCGACATCCACGGCACCACACGCGACATCATCGAAGACACCGCCACAATCGGCGACTACACAATACGATTCATCGACACCGCCGGCATCCGCGACACCACCGACACCATAGAGCAACTCGGCATCCAACGCTCACGACGCGCCATCGACACAGCCCGCATCATCATACTCGTCCTCGACCCCACCTCCCCTACCCTCGACACCGACACCCTTCCGGCCACCGACGCCCCCCTCGACACCCACCTCATCATCGCCATCAACAAAACCGACATCGCCACCCCCGACGCCCTGCGCCAAAACCCCGACTTCCTGCGCCGCCTCGACACCCTGCGCGCCATCTACCGCACCGTCGACACCGTCGACATAAGCGCAGCCACAAGCCAAGGACTCGACACACTCCGCGCCGCCATACTCCGCGCCGCCGGCCACGACCTCGACCAATCCGACATCATCGTCACCAACGCCCGCCACCGCCAGGCCCTTGCCGACGCCCTCCTCCCCCTCGACGCCGTCATCGCCGCCCTCGCCCCCGGCGCCCCCGTCCCCGGCGCCCACCTCGCCCAAGCCCAACGCGCCGTCAACGCCACCCA
>VSPD01000015.1 GCA_009775125.1 Muribaculaceae bacterium
GGCGGGGAGGGTCTTGCCGTCGACATTGGGACCCCAACCGAAGAGGATGTTGGCCTGTCCGTTTTTCTTTTCATAGTCGGCCTTGGCGCGGGCTATGGCGCGGGTGCCGGCGTCGAGCAGTTCGGCGTAGGGCACATCGTTGAGTTTCTCGATTTGCGCGGGAGCGATGCCGAGCTCGTCGAGTATGGCGATGCCTATGGCCTGCGAGTCGTCCTTTGACATGGAGCGGAGGGTAGAGCCGCTTTGCACGATGGCCTTGTGGAAAAGCCCGGCGGCGGCAGGGGTGGCAGTAAGTGTCGACACTTTGCTGCCACCGCCCGACTGACCGAAGATGGTCACGTTGTCGGGGTCGCCTCCGAAATTACCAATATTATTATGTACCCATTGTAATGCTGCTATAATGTCGAGGAGGCCGGCGTTGCCCGAGTCGGCGTATTTGTCGCCGAAAGCTGAAAGGTCGAGGAAGCCGAGCACGTTGAGGCGGTGGTTGAGCGTTACCACCACCACGTCGCCTTTGCGGGCGAGGTTGGTGCCGTCGTAGGAGGGAAGTTCCTGGCCGGAGCCTGCGGAGTATCCTCCGCCGTGGAGCCATACCATCACGGGGCGTTTTTTGCCGTCGTTGATGCCGGGAGTCCAGATGTTTACTCTTTGGCAGTCCTCGCCGGTGTAGCCGTCGTCCCAGTCGAAGGCGAAAGCCGTCTCGTCGGAGGCGTAGCCCTGGCGCGCGCCTTGCGGCGAAGTCGGGCCGTAGTGGCGGCACGAGCGGATGCCGTCCCATTTGTCGGCCGGTTCGGGAGCCATGAAGCGGGCGGCCTTGGCATAAGGGATACCTTTATATATATGTATGCCGTCGGCCACGTATCCGGCCACTTTGCCTGATTCGGTGTCGACCACGGCGGTAGATTCCGAAGCCTGAATTTCCGGATTGCCGGTCGCGGTCTTTTCTGTCTTTGCCGGCGAGCACGAGGCCATGGCGGCAATCATAAAAGCACAAAGGATTAGATTAGTTTTCATATGGAAGATTTTAGGTATTTTCTACGATGCAAAATTAGCTTGAAAAAAAGCGGCAGGGATTCGGATATGTTTAAAAGTGTTTCTCAATGGGTTAAGTCGGCTTTCTTGAATGTTCAAATGTTTTCTTATTTGTTCAAAACGTCAAATTTCACCTCTTTCTATCGTGAAAAAGTGTTATTTTCGCGTTAGAAAAATCAAATCCATGAAAAATATTCTTGCTCTATTTTTGATTTTATTGACAGTGGCCACGGCATGCCGCAGGGGAGGCTCTGCTCCGGTGTCGGAGGAGTCCATTGCGCCAATGATAGTGGACAAAGATTTGTCTAACCAAAATATCAAGGCTTTTGCCGAAGATTCGGCGGGTCATGTTTGGATTGGCACTTTCCGCGGCCTCAATAAATATAATGTGCATGAGATGCACCATTATTTCTGCACCGACGACTCTCTCGACCTTCCCGACAATCAGATTAATGCCCTGCTGCGCGACAGGCGCAACCGCCTTTGGGTGGCCACCATCAGCGGCGTGGCCATTCTCGACGACCGCGAAAAGTTCAGGAGGGTACCTGTAATCGGACCAAATAATTGCGGATACCAGTTTGTGGAAATGCCCGACGGCAGGATTCTGCTCAATACCCGCAGCGTCTTGCTCGAGTATTCAGACACCTCAGGGTGCTTCCGCGAGGTGGTTCCCGTGCTCGACAGTCAATATACCAATTTTTCCACCGTCTACTCCGACCGCTCCGGCTCGCTGTGGGTGGCCAACCCCCGGTGCCTGCGCCGCTTCAACGGCAAGACATTTGCCATGGAGGACTCCATACCGCTTCCGGCAAATCCATATGCCTACTATTTCGACGCGGCAAAGGGCCGCATCTGGCTCGGCAGCAAAGGCCGCATCGACTTCTACGACACCGACGCGCGCCGGTTTGTGGCCGCTCCGGCCGCCATATCCGACAATCCGGCCATTGCCGACGTGCATTTCTCGGTGATACATCCCTATGGCAAGGACGGCAGCATAATCATCTCCACGCTTTCGCAGGGCCTGATGCTTTACGATGCCCTGTCGGGGCGGGTGATTACCGAGCGTGACAACGATTTCCCGTTCGACGCCCCGACATTTAACGTGACGGGTTTTTTCACCGACTCCAACGGCAACCTTTGGCTCGGGTCATATGACTCGGGCGTGGCCGTGCGCGCAGCCATACGCGGGCGGTTCAACAATGTGAAGATTCTCAACACCGAATTTGCAGGCAAGCCGGTGAGCTCTGTCAGCGTCGACGGGCAAGGGAGGCTGTGGATTGTGAAAAACGGTTATACCGTGTCGGTATATAATTCGGCAAATTCCGAGGTGCGCGATTTCGAGACATCTTTTCTGCCGTTCGGCGAGTCGCCCCACCGCAAGATAAGCACCGTGTTCGCCTCTTCCGACGGCTATTTGTGGCTGGCCTCGCTCATGGGTGGAAAATTGTTCAAGTGCAGATTCGACGGCGCGTCGCTTTCCGTTGTCTGGACCTATGACATGTACGCCCCGCATGCCATGTCGGAGGGTCCCGACGGCACGGTATATGTCGGGCTTGGCGCCCCCTTTGTGGGCGCGCTCGCTCCCGGAGCCGATGAGTTCCGTTTTGTGCAGGTGGGCACGCATGGCTTCGTGTCGGGCATAGCGCCCGACGCCGGCGCCCAAATGCTTGTGGGCGCGCTGATGCAGCCGCTCGCCTCTCTCGACCCGGCCACCATGACATTTTCCTCGCCCGGGCTTGCCGACGGCGCGTGGCAGAAGGCGATAGCCCGGGGCGTGTTCATTCCCTCCGACCTTAAAAGCGACTCTTACGGCAAGATATGGATCGGAACGATAGGCAACGGCGCCATCGTGTACGATACCGTCACAAAGGCCGTAGAGCGTGTCACCGGCGCGCCGTGTACCGACATCGCCGCCTTTGTCGAGGACCGCCAGGGGCATATGTGGGTGTCGACGCAATATGGCATCGGACGCTACGACCGCACATCGGGCCGGTTCACCAACTATTTCGCCGAGGACGGAATCGGAGGCAACCAATTCTACGACCGTGCGGCGGCACGTCTCGACGACGGCCGTATTGTATTCGGCGGCTCGCACGGCCTCACGGTGTTCGACCCTCTGGAAGTGGACCGCGTGCGGCCTGCCCGGCTCGTTTTCGAAGACCTGAAAGTGCACAACCGTGTGGTGAACGCCGCCGAGAATCCTGAAATAATATCGCGCGCGCTCGTCCACCGGCCTGAAATATTTCTCGACCACACCCAGAACGGCTTCTCTATCTCGTTCTCCATGCTCGACTATGCCCAGGGCAACAACGCCCGATATGTCTACCGCCTCGAAGGCCACGACCCTTACTGGGTCGACGCCCGCAACGTGCACGAGGCATATTATGCCAACCTCGCCCCCGGCACCTACACCTTCCGCGTGCGCTCGCAGGACGGAGGGGATGAATCGGCTGAAATATCGCTGAAAGTGCATGTCGCGCCCGCGCCTTGGTTCTCGTGGTGGGCAATCGCAATTTATATCCTGGCGTTCGCCTCGCTTGTATGGCTGTTTATGCGCCATCGCCGCCGCCTCAACATCGAGAAAGCCAAGACCGGCCGCGCCCTCTACGAAAAAGAGCAGGAAAAGCGCGTGAATGAGATGAACATGAGTTTCTTCGCCAACATCTCGCATGAGTTCCGCACGCCGCTCACCATGATTTCGGCGCCGCTCGAGCAGATGCGTCACGGAGGCAACCTCACCTCCGAGCAGGACTCGATGCTGCGCATCGTACAGCGCAACGTGCGCCGTATGCTACGTCTGGTCAACCAGCTGCTCGACTTCCACAAACTTGAAAACGACACCCTGCGCCTCGAAGTGGAGCGCGCCGACCTTGCCCTGGCCCTTGCCGAAATATCCGACATATTCCGCATAAACGCGCGCGAGAAAGGAATACAGCTTGTGACCTATGGACTCGAACAGCCGTGTGAGGCCACTTTCGACCGTGACAAACTTGAAAAAATAGTCACAAACTTGCTGTCGAATGCCGTAAAATTCACCCCGGCTGGCGGACGCATCGCGCTTGTGCTCGAAGTCGAAGGCTCCACGGCGCGAATATCTGTGGCCGACTCCGGCCCCGGCGTGCCCTCCGACCAGCGCGAGCGCATCTTCGAGCGTTACTATCAGCTCGACCGCCAGACCAAGGGCTACTACAACTGGGGCACGGGCATCGGCCTCTATTATGCCCGCGCGCTCGCCCGTCTGCATCACGGAAATCTTACTGTGGATAAATCCGAGGAATTGGCTTCGGGGGCTGTGTTCACCCTCGTCCTGCCTGTCGGCGACGGCTGCTACACGGAAAGCGAGCGCGTGAGCCGCCCGAAAGCGATGGTCTACAACGGCCCGGAAATCAACGAAGACGAACCCGCTGCCGACGACCTCAACGAACGCCCTACGGTGCTTGTTGTCGACGACGACACCGAGGTGGTCCACTTCCTTCGCGCCCTCCTGCGCCCGCATTACAATATAATAGCCACTTTCGACGCCGAGTCAGGGTTCCGCATCGCCTCGGAGACGCATCCCGCGCTCATTATCTCCGATGTGGTGATGCCCGGCACCGACGGCTTCGAATTCTGCCGCAGAATAAAGGACGACATTCAGCTGTCGCACACGCCCGTGATTCTTGTCACGGGCAAGAGCCTTGTGGCCGACCAGGTGGAGGGCCTCAATTCCGGGGCCGACGCATATGTGACAAAGCCTTTCGACCCCACGTATGTGCTGGCGTTGATAAAGTCGCTGTTGGAAAACCGCGAGAAGATGCGACGCATCATATCATCGTCGACAAAACTCGACGACACCCCTGCCCAGGCCGACCTTTCGCCCATCGACAAGGCTTTCCTCGACCGCCTTTATGCCTTGATGGAGGAAGAATTGTCGAATTCGGAGTTCGACATAAGCTCGCTCGTCGACAAACTTGCTATCTCGCGCACAAAACTGTACTACAAAATAAAGGGACTCACCGGAATGAATCCCTCTGTATTTTTCAAGAATTACAAGCTGAACCGTGCCGCCGAACTCCTGCGCGAAGGCCGCCA
The DNA here is from genome assembly GCA_009775125.1 of Muribaculaceae bacterium. Lineage (GTDB taxonomy): Bacteria > Bacteroidota > Bacteroidia > Bacteroidales > Muribaculaceae > CAG-873. The sequence continues at coordinate 5,104 of VSPD01000015.1, forward strand.
CAACATCTCGGAGATTGCCGACATGACGGGCTTCTCCACGCTAAGCCATTTCTCTACATCGTTCAAGAAGCAGTTTGGCGTGTCGCCTACCGACTATTTGGCCGAGGGGTAGGCTATGCGCGAATGGTAGATGGTGAGCAGACGCTTGATGAAGGCGTTCTTTATCGTGTGCACGTCGCTGAACGAGATGGGACTGTCGTTGTGCAGGCCCTCGGCAATCTGGCCGTCGATGATTTTATTCACAAGTTCGGTGATAGACGCGGCGGTGGGCTCTTTGAGCGAGCGCGAGGCGGCCTCCACGCTGTCGGCCATCATAAGCAGCGAGGCCTCGCGGCTGCGCGGGTTCGGGCCGGGATATGTAAACGGCGCCGGGTCCACATCCTCGCCGGGATGCGCCTTGCAATAGTTATAATAGAAATATTTGGCCTTGCCCTTGCCGTGGTGCTGCGATATGAAATCTTTCACCACCGAAGGCAGCCCTATTTTGTCGGCGCGTTTGAGCCCGGCCTTTACGTGGCCTATGATAATCTCTGCCGAGCGTTCGGGAGGCAGGGGGTCGTGAGGGTTCACGCCGTGCTGGTTCTCGGTGTAGAAATTGGGCTGGTCGAGCTTGCCGATGTCGTGGAAAAGGGCGCCGGCGCGCACAAGCTGCTCGTTCGCGCCGATTTTGGCGGCGGCGTCGGAGGCGAGCGTGCTCACGGCCATCGAGTGCTGGAATGTGCCGGGGCAGCGTTCCGACAGTTCGCGGAGCACGGGGTTGTTGGTGTCCGACAGCTCGATGAGCGTCACCACCGACACAAATCCGAAAAGTTTTTCCACGGCGGCCATTGCAATGTAAGCCATCGAGCATAGAGCCGCGCTTATGCCGAGATATGCCATCATGCGCCATGAGAATCCGCTGAACGAGCCGTTGAGCATCATTTCGAGCCCCACATATCCCAGCCAGTAGGCGGCCACGACAAATCCTGCCGTGCGCAGCAGCTCGGTGCGGCGCGAGAGCTGGCGCAGGGAGTAAACGGCGGCCGTGGTGGCGGCAAATTGCAGCATGATGAATTCGAGGGTGAACGAGGTGATGCCGGCGCAGAGCATTGTCACCGTGGCCGATACAAACAGCGCCGACGCGGCGTCGAAAAACACCACCATCAGCACCGGCACTATGGCCATGGGCACAAGATAGATTCCCTGGTCGATGAAATAATCCATGGCTGTGGATATGAGGAAGAAAATCACGACAAGGGATATCACGAAGGTCATTGCCTGGCGGCTTTTCCATATGTCGGGGGCCGAGAAGCGCATGAAAGCCATGAGCCCGCACATGAGCAGGGCCACATACACCAGTTGGCCCAGCCATACCATCCATTTGCTCTGGCCTCCGGCGGTGAGCTGTTCCTCGACCATGCGCTCGTAGGTGAGCAGGTTGGTATAGTCCTGGGGAGTAATTACCGCGCCTTTGTCGATTATGGTCTGGCCCTGCTGTATCACTCCGCGTATGGCTGTGAGGCGGTAGAGGTCGTAGTCGTAGAGGCGTCCCGATGTCTCGGCGTCGTACAGCAGGTTGGGGCGGAGCACTTCGCGGATTTTGTATTTCTCGGCCCAGGGACGCGCCGCCGAGTCGTTCATCGTGCGTATCATCTCGGTATATACCTTTTCGGGGTAGGAGATGCCCGTCGACGAGTACTGGCGTACGGTATTTTCATTGGTGATTTTCACATTTGGCAGCGAGCCCTCGGCAATGCGCGCGCCGTAGTGGTCCTCTACCACGTCGCGGCTGTAAGCGTTTTTGAGAAACGAGATGGCGCGCTTGCGCATGGCGGCGTCTTCCGGCGCCGGGGCTTCCTCGCCGGCAATGCGCACCCACGAGGCCATCAGGGCGGTGATTACCGAGTCGGCGATAGCCTCCTTGCGCTCGAACACGGGCACAAACTTGCGGTCGAGCGAGTCGCGCACGCGCAGCACCGTGGCCGAGTCGGGCCGTATCGGGATATCGAACGGGGCAATCAGTTTGGCATAGTTCCACGGCCGGCCCTCCTCAAACTTGTAGTGGTTGGCCTGCGGATGAGGATAAAAATACACAATGACCAGCGTGGCTATCACCGCCAGGATAACATTGCCATATATGCTGAATTTACTCATGGAGTTTTAATTAAATGTTTCGCAAGTTAGGCACGGCGAAGCCGTGGTTCCTTTGTTAACCGGGTTTGGAGGCCAAAAGCCGACAAGCCCGGATTGTGATGTATGTAAAAAAGCACTGCGAAGTAGTGCCTCGTGCTATGGACGGCATTTTCGAACGCTCCGGCAGGCTCCGCTCCAATACCCCGCAGGAAGCCAATTTGCACACCGTGGGTTACGCTTCGCTCCACCCACGGCTACTGTCTTGAAGCGCATACGCGCTTCTGCTGCGGATGCTCTCGTTTGACACGCGGACGCACGAGCCGTGCGTCCCTGCTCTCAAAACATTAACTTTCGCCTGTGACATATATTTAAATTAATGAAAAATTAATGGCAATTAACGTTAAAACTTCGACGGGGAATGGATTCGGTGTTAATCGTCAGTAGATGCGGGCGGCGGAGGTGACGCCGTCGACTTTGCGGAGTTTGGCGCAGAGGTCTTCCACGACGGTGGCGGCGGCTACGCGCACCCACAGGTCGCAGGAGAATACCTCGTCCTCGGCGGCGATGTTGAGCCGGCGGATGTCCATGTTGAGGTGGTTGGAAATCATCTGGGTGAGTTCCTGGAGGATGCCGTGGCGGTCGATGCCCTGGATGCGCACATGGGCCAGGAATTTGCCTTCGACGCGCTCCCAGCGTGTGGCCACGATGCGGGGGCCGTAGGAGGCTTTGAGCACGGCGGCGCGGGGGCAGGTGAGCGAGTGCACGGTCACGCGGTTGTCGTCGCCGACGAAGCCGAGCACTTCGTCGCCGGGGATGGGCGAGCAGCAGTCGGCCAGCAGGAAGTTGGCGCCGTCGCTGTCGTAGCGCAAGATGTAGGTTTCCTTCATGTTCACGGGCATGGCCTCGGGCAGGGCAGGCTCCGATGCCTCTTTGGCTTCGGTTTTGCTGTTGGCCGACGAGCCGCGGCCTATGCGCAGGATTTTTTTCAGGAAGGATTCCGACGATTCTTTTTCGGAGCGGCGTTTGAGGGTCTTCAACACGTAGTCGTTGAGAATTACCTGCTCGGAGCCGAGCTGATAGTGCAGCTCGTCGAGGTTCGACACATGGAAAAGGCCGAGCAGCTTGGTGACGATATTGTTGCTTTCCTCGATGCCGTTTTCGGCAAGGAACGCGTCGAGTGCTTTCTTGCCTTTGAGCACGGTTGGCTGGCGCGATTTCTGGAGAGCCTTGCGCAGGCGTGTCTTGGCTTTTGCCGTGGCGAGAAACTGCATCCACTGCGGCTGCGGCATCTGCGACTGGGAAGTGAGCACCTCTACCTGGTCGCCCGATTTCAGTTCCTGGCTCAGCGGCACAAGGCGGTGGTTGACCTTGCCGGCTATGCAGTGCGAGCCTAGTTCGGAGTGGAGGTTGAATGCCATGTCAAGCACGGTGGCTCCGGCCGGCAGGGTCCACAGTTCGCCCGAGGGTGTGAACACCACTATTTCCGACGCAAAAAGGTTCAGTTTCAGCGTGTCGAGGAAGTCAATGGCCGACGGCTCGGGGTCTTCGAGGATGTCCTTGATGGTTTGGAGCCATATTTGCAGCTCCGATTCCTCGTCACCCTCGCCGATTTTGTATTTCCAGTGTGCGGCGAAGCCTTTTTCGGCGGTCTCGTCCATGCGGCGCGAGCGTATCTGCACCTCCACCCAGTTGCCGTCGGGGCCCATCACCGTCACGTGCAGGGCTTTGTAGCCGTTTGACTTGGGCGTCGAGAGCCATTCGCGCGTGCGGTCGGGATGCTTCTGATAGATGGAGGTGATGGCATTGTAGATTTTCCAGCACATCTCGTTCTCGTCCTCCTCGCGGTCGCATTCAAAGACGATGCGCATGGCATAGAGGTCGTACACCTCCGAGAAGGGGATGTGCTTGGTCTGCATCTTGTTCCATATGGAGTACACCGACTTTACACGAGCCTTTGCCTCGAATTCGAGGCCCATGGCTTTGAGACGCTCCACGATGGGGGTGGAGAAATCGGCATACACCTCGTTGCGGTGCGACTCCGTGTCTTTGATTTTTGCCTCGATGTCGGCGTAGGCGGCCGGGTGCTCGTATTTGAACGACAGGTCTTCGAGCTCGGTCTTTATCTCGAACAGCCCCAGGCGGTGGGCCAGGGGAGCGTAGATGTAGAGCGTCTCTCCGGCAATCTTGTATTGCTTGTTGGGAGCCATCGACCCGAGGGTGCGCATATTGTGGAGGCGGTCGGCCATCTTGATAAGCACCACGCGGATATCGTCGCTCATGGTGAGGAGCAGTTTGCGGAAGTTCTCGGCCTGGGCGGAGGCGCGGTCGCCGAAGATACCGCCTGAAATCTTTGTGAGGCCACCCACCAGCTGGGCTATCTTGGCTCCGAAATGCCGCTCGATGTCTTCGACGGTATAGTCGGTGTCTTCCACCACATCGTGCAGCAACGCCGCGCATATCGACGTGGAGCCGAGTCCGATTTCCTGCGAGGCAATCTTGGCCACGGCTATCGGGTGGAGTATATAAGGCTCGCCGGAGCGGCGGCGTATGCCCTTGTGGGCTTCTTTGGCAAATTTGAATGCACGTTCGATTATCTCCACCTTCTTGCGGTGGTTGGATGCAAGATATCCGTCGAGCACCTCGCGGAAGGCGTCCTGCACCATCTGTTCTTCTTGCTCGGGAGTGTAAATAGTCGCGCTGTCCATAGGGGGATTGTACTTTTTGGAGGATAAGAGGAATTATAAAAAACAAAATTATAGAAATTAATCCTAATCTCAAAATAAATTTTTATTTTTGCAAAAATATGTATAGTGTAGGGACGCACGGCCCGTGCGTCCGTTGCGAAATGATGCTAATTTATTGTGTCAAATATTTTTTATGCGGACGCACGAGCCGTGCGTCCCTACACTGTATAAAAAGGAGAGAATAATATGCGTTTTCGTTCGGTATATGCCATTGTTTGCCTTGTGGCGGTGTTGACGCTCGGTTGCCGGCACGCCCCCGAATACCGGCAGACAGCAGGGTCGGCATGGGGCACGACCTACCATATCACATATCGCGCCGACGCCGACCTGTCGGACACCATCGCGGCCGTGATTGGGCGTATCGATGCGTCGCTGTCGCCATTCCGCGAAAATTCCCTTATAAGCCGCATCAACCGCGGCGACTCGTCGGCGCGAGCCGACAGCCTCTTTGCCGACGTGTTCTCAATCTCGTCACGTGTCAACAGCCTTACAGGCGGTGCCTTCGACCCCACGCTCGGCCCGCTCATCTCTCTCTGGGGGTTCGGTCCCGGCACGGCGGCCTCCGACGGCCCCTCCGGCGCGCAGGTCGACTCCGCTCTTGCCCTTGTAGGACTTCCGGCCTGTGAAATCCTCCCCGACGGCACCGTGCGCAAGAAGCATCCCGGCACACAATTCAATTTCTCCGCCGTGGCCAAGGGCTATGGCGTGGACTGCATAGCGCGCGCCCTCGCCCGTGCCGGTGTCGAGGACTATATGGTGGAAGTGGGCGGCGAGATTGCCGTCAAGGGCAAGAATCCGCGCGGCCAAGACTGGATTATCCAGATCGACGCGCCACGGCAGTCGGATGAAATAGAGCACGAGCGGCTAACCCTGCTGTCGCTCACCAACTTAGCCGTGGCCACATCGGGCAACTACCGCAATTATCGCACCACATCCTCCGGCACCGTCGGCCACACGATATCGCCCGTGACAGGCCGCCCCGTGTCCACATCCACCCTGTCGGCCACCGTCGTCGCGCCCGACTGCGCCCTTGCCGACGCCCTCGCCACAGCCTGCATGGCCCTGCCGGCTGACTCGGCCCTTGCCATCGTCGAATCGCTCCCCCGGACCGAGGCCCTCATCGTCGAGGCCTCCGACACCGCCGCCTACACCCTCCGCTCCACCCCCGGCTTCGCCACCTTTAACGTTAATGCCCGCAAATAAGCCGTTGGTTTTTTACGTTAATGCCCGTGAATGAGCCGTCAATTTTTGATTAAGCAAGGTTTCGCAAGTTTGCCACGGCGAAGCCGTGATTCCTTGGTTAACCCCGTATGGAGGCGCAGCCGACATGCGGGGTTGGGTCGGGATGAATGGAAAGCACCGCGAAGCGTGTGCCTCCCGGATATTATATATATTGATTTTGGCGCGAGGCACAGCTTCGCGGTGCCGGTGTTGAGCCTATGCACTACCGGGCATGTCGGCTGCGCCTCCATACCCGGTTACCCAAGGAGTCACGGCTTCGCCGTGCACGGATTGCACAAATTAATTCTTGCGTTAATTCCCGCGAATGAGCCGTCAATATTTGATTGATGGTTAATTGACGATAATTAACGTAAATCGGCGGGGAAATGTGGGCGGTTTCGATTTTTTTTGTACTTTTGCGGCGAAATTCTTAAAAAAGATTTGATATGTCGACAAATACAGTAGACAATACACGGAAAGTGACTACCGCGCGCCTCACCGAAATGAAGCAACGCGGCGAAAAAATAGCAATGCTCACGGCCTACGACTATTCGATGGCCAAACTTATCGACGAGGCCGGCATGGACGTGATTCTCGTGGGCGACTCGGCCTCGAACGTGATGGCCGGCAATCTTACAACCCTGCCCATCACCCTCGACCAGATGATTTATCACGCCAAGAGCGTAATCAAGGGCACGACACGCGCCCTGGTGGTGTGCGACATGCCTTTCGGCACGTATCAGGGCAACCCCATCGGGGCCCTCGAATCTGCCATCCGCATCATGAAGGAAAGCCATGCCGAGGCTGTGAAAATCGAAGGCGGAGCCGAAATACGCGAGTCGATCGAGCGCATCCTCTGCGCCGGCATCCCGGTGATGGGCCACCTGGGCCTCACCCCGCAGTCGATTAACAAGTTCGGCACTTATGCCGTGCGTGCCAAAGGCGAGGCCGAGGCCGAGAAACTTATCGCCGACGCCCATATGCTCGAGGAAATAGGCTGCTTCGCCATCGTGCTCGAGAAGATTCCCGCCGAGCTCGCCAAGCGCGTGGCTTCGGAGCTCACAATCCCCGTGATCGGCATCGGTGCCGGCGGCGGCGTCGACGGCCAGGTGCTGGTGATGCACGACATGCTGGGCATCAACAAGGGCTTCTCGCCGAAGTTCCTCCGCCGATATGCCGACCTCTCCACGGTGATAAACCAGGCCGTGTCGAGCTATATCGAGGATGTGAAGACGTCCGACTTCCCCAACGCCTCCGAACAGTATTGATATGAAATTCATTTCTTGGAATGTCAACGGCCTCCGCGCCGTGTGTGGCAAAGGCTTCGCCGACATTTTCGCCGAGCTCGACGCCGATTTCGTATGCTTGCAGGAAACCAAGCTGCAACAGGGGCAAATCGACCTCGCTTTTCCCGGCTATGAAAGCTACTGGAACTATGCCGAGCGAAAGGGCTATTCCGGCACGGTGATTTTCACGCGCCACAAGCCCCTGTCGGTAAACCTTGGCATCGGCATCGACTGCCACGACACCGAAGGACGTGTCGTGACTCTGGAAATGGACGATTTCTACCTCGTAAATGTATATACCCCCAACTCCGGCACCGAACTGGCGCGCCTGCCCTACCGCGCCGAGTGGGACAAGGCTTTCGCCGACTATGTGTGCGCCCTCGACAAGAAAAAGCCGGTGATTGTCTGCGGCGACCTCAATGTGGCCCACAACGACATCGACCTGTGCCGCCCGGAGGCCAACCACAATTCGGCCGGCTTCACCGACACCGAGCGCGAGGGCTTCGGCGCCTTGCTCGACAGAGGCTTCGCCGACACGTTCCGCCGCCTGCATCCCGACACCAAAGAGGCCTATTCATGGTGGAGCTACCGCTTCCGCGCCCGCGACAACAACCGCGGCTGGCGCATCGACTACTTCCTTGTGTCGGAGCGGCTTATGCCGAGCGTATCCTCGGCCGAAATCCTACCCACGGTAATGGGCTCCGACCATTGCCCCGTGTCGCTCTCCATCAGTTAAGCCGAAAAAAAATAGAAAAGAGAACAGGAGAGACAAGAGGCGTTGGCCTACTGTCTCTCCTGTTCTTTTACTTTTTTGCAAATTATGAATGAGAATGTAATCACGGTGTAGGGACGCACGGTTCGTGCGTCCGTGAAATAGTCCATTATACAGTTGATTATCATTGTTTTGCAACGGACGCACGGGCCGTGCGTCCCTACAACGGGGTAAAAATGCGGGTTATTATGTCCGGTGTCAGCCGAGGGTGCACGAGAAGTCGTCGATGAATTTTTGCAATTCGGGGCACTCGTCGAGCATGTGCGCCAGCACCTGGCGCTGGGTCCACGTCGCCGGCGACGACTCGCCCTGGCGGATGTGCGTCCGGAACTCTATGTTGTCGTTGGATAAGGTGTCGTGTATCTTCGCGAGCAATTCCGGGCGGAACTGGTCGAGGATTTCCACCTGGATTTTTTCGTCGACATATATGTCAAAGATGTCGCCCTCCGAAGGCTGCGGCAACGAGCCGAGCATGGTGGAGCCGAGGATTTTTTCTGTGGGATGGTCGGCGGCAAACTGCTTCCACACCCCGATGAGCTGCTCGATGGTGTAGGGCTCGGCGCGATGCTCGCGGCGCGTCTCGACGCGTGTCTCCACGGGCTTTTCAGGCCCTGCCTTGGCGCGGCGTATCGACAGGCCCATCGTGGCGGCGGCCATGCGGCGCGGCGCAGGCGCGTGCACAGGTGGCTGGGCAGGCTGCACAGCAGGCTGCTGCGTAGGGGGCATAGGTTGCATAGGCTGCGCAGGGGGCGTGGGCGGCATGGGCGCCTGTTTTGCCTGGCTTGCCTTTTCCGCTTCCTTTGCCTTTGGTGCCGGCTGTGAGGCGAATATTGGTTTCAACTGCCCCTCTCCGTCGCCTCTACTGGGGGAGGGGCTGCATAATTGGCATAGTTTTACGAGCGTGAGTTCGATAAGGAACTGCTTGTTGGTGGCTGCCCGGAAATTGAGGTCGGCGTCGTTGCACAGCGACATGGCCCGGTAGATAAACGGCGGCGGGCATTTGGCGGCCAGCTCGGCCATCTGCGTGCGGTCGTCGTCGGTGCCCTCGAGCATTGTGAGCGTCTGCGGGGTGTAGGCCAGCATCAGGTCGCGCATATACAGGCCGAGGCCGTTGATGAAAAATTGCGAGTCGAAGCCCTTGTCGCGCACCTCTTTATATATAAGGAGAGCGTCGGGGATGTTGCCCGCGAGGAAAGCCTCGACAAGCCGGCAGTAGTAGCGCGAGTCGAGGATGTTGAGATTGTCGATTGTGTTTTGGAACGTGACGTGGCCCATCGACGAGGCCGCCACCTGGTCGAATATCGACAGGGCGTCGCGCATGGCACCGTCGGCTTTGCGCGCTATCACGTTCAGGGCCGAAGCCTCGGCCTCGATGCCTTCTTTGGCGGCCACCGAAGAGAGATGGTCCACCATATCCTGAATGGTGATGCGGCTGAAATCGTAGATCTGGCAGCGCGACAGGATGGTGGGTATTATCTTGTGTTTCTCGGTGGTGGCGAGGATAAACACTACGTATTCCGGCGGCTCCTCCAAGGTTTTGAGAAATGCGTTGAAAGCAGCCGACGAGAGCATGTGCACCTCATCGACGATAAACACGCGGTAGCGTCCCGACGTGGGCGGAACCTGCACCTGCTCGATAAGTGCCTTTATGTCGTCGACACCGTTGTGGGAGGCGGCGTCGAGTTCTATAATGTTCAGCGAGCGGTTTTCGTTGAACGCGCGGCACGACTCACATTCGTTGCAAGCCTCGCCCGTGGCGGTGCGGTGCTCGCAGTTGATGGTCTTGGCGAATATGCGCGCGCACGAAGTCTTGCCGACTCCGCGCGAGCCGCAGAAAAGATAGGCGTGTGCAAGTTTGTCGGTGGCTATGGAGTGTTTCAAGGCTGCCGTGAGAGGCTTCTGGCCAATCACGGTGTCGAAAGTCGACGGGCGGTACTTTCGCGCCGATACTACATAGTGGTCCATGGGTTGAACTTCGAATTACGAATTACGAATTACGAATGGTGAATTACTAATTACGAATGACTAACGACGAATTATTCGTCATTAGTCATTCGTAATTAGTTATTAGTCATTCGTCATTAAATTGGTTTAGTTGAGTTTGCCGTCGGCGTTGTTGGGGGTGCTCCATGCTGCGCGCATGATGCGGTCGATGTTGTCGTCGAGGCATTTCACCACAACGTGCATTGTCACGCCGAACTGCTCGGTCGAGATAGTGGCGCCGTCGATGTTCACGCCGGCATGGCAGGCGAGCTCGCCGTCTTCGGGGTCGATGGTGAGGGTGGTGAAGCGGGTGTTGAAGTTGATGTCGTTTATGATGGGGAGCACGGCGGGCACAGCCTTGACGGGCACTTTGCCTTCCCAGAAAGCGAACACCATGAAATAGTCGTCGTCGTCGCGGCAGATGAAGCGGACCTGAGCGGAGCCGTTTTCGAGTTTGAGGCCGAACTCATAAGAGTTGCGTTCTTCGTTGAAGGTGTAGCGGAATTCGGCTTCGTCGAGGAAGCGTTTCGCTGTTGCGGTAATATCAGCCATTTTCGGTAAAAATTTAACGGTTAATTTTATTGATTATGCAAATATAATGAATTATTTCAATTCATAGAGCGTAATCCTCCAAAAATCCGACAACTTTTTTCTGCAATATTTAAAATAATTTTCAAAAATAGCGAATATCAATATGTTAAAGGCCTCGTCTTGAAAAGAAACAGCAAGCAGGTGATACCGAAGTTGTAGGAACACAAGCCTCCGGCTTGTGACATCGCGTATTATTCACAAGCCGGAGGCTTGTGTTCCTGCTGCTTTGGCAAAGTGCTCCGATATTAGGATTGCTACTTCAATTTTTTAAGTAGTGGTGGAGGTAGTGATGGCGGTAGTGATGGCGGCAGCGGTGAAGGTATATATAAGATAATAAGATTAAAAGATAAAAGATAATTTCTTGTTGTTGATGCGCGTGAGGGCTTTTTTTGTTGAAAAATTTGCAAAAACACGATTTAGTGTGTATCTTTGCATTGTGAAAGCACCCGTTCGCAAGATTGGCGACGTATGGCAGACGATGCCGGCGGCCTTTATCGAAATCGAAAATCAGAATCGGCGGATACACGGAAACCAAGATTACGGCTTGATTGACTTTGCGCTCTATCAACGGGCGGAATGATGAGCGCGACAGGCAGGAAGCGGCCGGATCCGTTGGTGTAACCCGGTAGATTGCGACAACCGAAAAGGGCTTGGCATTACAGCCGTCCACGACCCGATATGATGCCGAGAGCGGCTGAAAGAACCCGGTGCAAACGGTTTGAAATGCTTATTGCGAAAGGCTTGTTGACGGAGCGCGGGAATTTTTTTCGCATGATTTGGCTTGGGTTTGAAAAAAATGATGTAACTTTGCATTTGCCATAGTGAAATGCCTCTGTAGTTCAACGGATAGAATAGAAGTTTCCTAAACTTTTGATAGGGGTTCGATTCCCCTCGGAGGTACATTTTTTTTGAACAACCATCGACTTGCCATTCATTTCGGGATTCCGGGTTGCGGAGTTTCGAAATTTGTTTTATTTAAGCACTTATACAAGGCCTATGAAAAAATTTGTTACTCTTGCTTTTGCCGTGGCCATCGCCGCCTCGGCCGCGGAGGCCGCCCCGGCCAAGCACAAGGCCGTGCGCACGGCCTCTCGCACGGAGCGTGCCGGAAAAAGCGCACGTCTGCCGCAGGCGAAAAAATTCAACGGCGTCACCAAAGAAATGCTTGCCGCAGCGCCTGTGCTGCGCGCCGACGATTATGATTGGCAGCCGCTTTGGACCGACGTGCTCTCGTTTATCCACCAAGGCTCTGTGGCCGCTCCTGTGGAGGTGGAATACGACGACGATTGGAACATCCCCGCCGAGATTATCGGCGAGGCCAACTACGGCTTCGGCGGCGGCCTGCTCTATGAGGCCGGCGATGGCGTGATGCTTCTCAAATATTCCGACGAAAGCGGCGAGGAGGGCATGCTCTGGTCGCCCGACGTGACGCCCGGCGACATCCTCTATGTCGAGTTCGACGTGCGCATGGCCGAGGAGGGCATCACCGGCTATGAGGTCGACCTTGTGGCTGCCGGTTACAGCGGAGCCTACGACTATTTTATCTGCGACGAGGTATCCTCCGAGTGGCAGACGCTGCGCTATGTGATAGACACCACGGAATATGACGCCGACGACGATGGCCTTTACCTCCAATGGTGGCCATATGCCGAGCGCGAGGGCGACGAGCACGATATTCTCATCCGCAACCTCAACATCGAATATGTCGCCGCCGCTCCCGTAGAGCCGCTCGGCACGGTGTCGGACCTTGCAATGGCTCTCAATGCCGACGGCAATATCGACCTTACATGGTCGGCCGTGGAAAATGCCAACTACTATGTGGCCGAGGTGGGCCGTGTGCATCCCGTGGCTTCCGGCTCTGATTTCGCCATTGTCGACGCCGATTTCTCCGGCATGGCAAGCGACGGCACTCTCGACAGCCCCATCGAAGACAACAGCCTCACCACCCAGGTTGAGCAGATGCCCGGCGCGCTGTTCGTGCTCCCGACCTATATCAACGGCGCAGTCGGCGTGCAGGACAGATATTTCTATACTTATTTCATGAACTATTCAGCCTGCGTCGAAAGCGGCGAATATGACCTCTCTGTGGCCAAGGACGGCGAGGTGCGCTTCTCGATTGACGTATGCTCCGGCACGGGCGCATATCTCTCAGCGCTTCTCTACACATGGAATGATGCTGCCGGCACATGGACGGTGGCCGACCGCTTTGTCAAGACCGGCATCGGCGCCGATTTCCAGACCGTCGACTTCACGCTCTCGGGCGGCGGCGAACGTTCGTTCTTTATGATTATGCCTGCCGGCGATGAGAATTACGATTACGAAGGCAATCTGTTCTTCCGCTCCATCAAGGCCGAGATTACTCTTGCCGACGATGCCGAGGAGGTGACGCTCCCCGTAGTGAGCTGGGAGGGCGAGACAACGGGCTTTACCGTGGAATCTCCCGTGGCCGGCGACACCTACTTCGCCTATGTCACGGCTTACCGCATCAACGAGTCATACGAAATCAAGCAGCAGGGCGCGCCGTGCGACAAGGAGTATTTCGCTGTGCCTACCCAGGGTATCGGCGACGCCGTGTCCGACGTTGACGCCGACGCCCCGGCGGTCTATTACAACCTCCAGGGCGTGAAAGTGGCCGCTCCCGACCGTGGCCTCTATATCGAGGTGCGCGGCGACAAGGCCGTAAAAGTAGTGCGATAACCCCGCATCCCCACATAAATAAGAAACAGCCGAGGCACGATTGCTTCGGCTGTTTTAATTTATTTTTAGACAGGAGAACAGGAGAGACAAGAGATTTTTTACGTTAATGGCCGCGAATGGGGCGTAAATTTTTGATTAAGCAAGGTTTCGCAAGTTTGTCACGGCGAAGCCGTGGCTCCTTGGTTAACCCCGTATGGAGGCGCAGCCGACATGCGGGGTCAAGTCGGGATGGATGAGAAGCACTGCGAAGCTGTGCCTCACGGCAACGTTGGCGTTATCGAACGCTCCGGCAGGCTCTGCTCCAATACCATAATAAATAACATCCACGCCCCCCCCCCAGGGCTGTCGCCCTGCGCTACAATATTTGTCTCCTAACGGAGACGCAATGCATCGAGATTACGGCTTGTGCCCGATAACCCCGCATCCCCATACATAAACAAAGAAACAGCCGAGGCACGATTGCTTCGGCTGTTTTTTAGTTCAATACAGGAGAACAGGTGTTTTTTATTTAAGCGTTATTTATCATTAATTATTCATTAATTCGTTCTTGTGGAATACTTAATCGAAAATTTACGGTTCATTAATGGGCATTAACGTTAAAGTTCTCCTTTTAGGTTATAAGGCGTGGAGGGAGATGGCGAAGCCGCCGCCGCGGGCCATGGAGACGGGAAGGACTGTCTCGGAGGTTACGGTGTCGGTGGTGATTACGTAGGTCTCGGGGTTGGTGTAGGCGTCGGTGTCGGCAGCGTCGGCATAGATCGTGGCCTTGTATTGGCGTCCGGCGGGGAGGAAGTCGAGGCGGACGTCGACGGTGCGCGGGGTGTCGGCGTTGACACCGCCCACAAACCAGTTGTCGCTGTTCTTGTCCTGACGGGCAGCGAGGATAAACTCACCGGGGACGGCGTCGAGGTAGATGGATTTCTTCCAGTCGACGGGCACATCCTTGATAAATTGGAAAGCGTCCATCTTCTTGGCATAGTGCTCGGGCATGTCGGCGGCCATCTGCAAGGGCGAGTAGAAGGTGACGTAGGTGCCGAGTTCCTTGGCCACGGTGGTGATGCGGCGGTCGGTGGAGCCGGGTACGAATTCGCCCATGTTCATGGTGAAGATGCCGGGGGTGAAGTCCATCGGGCCGCCTTTGAGGCGTGTGAAGGGCAGGATGGTAACGTGGTCGGCGGGGATGTGCTGGCGATATTCGGTGCCCATTGCCGATTCGTTGCCCACGAGGTTGGGGTAGGTGCGGGCAAGGCCGGTGGGGCGCACGGCTTCGTGGCCGTTGACCATGATGTGGTGGTCGGCGGCGCGTTTCACGGCGTCGAGATAGTGGCGCACCATGCGCTGCGAGTAGTGGGTCTCGCGGCGCGAGCCGTCGTCGCTCTTGCCTATGATGTTGCCTACGTAGCCCGATTTCACGGCGTCGTAGCCGAATTGGTTCATAAGGTTGTAGGCTGTATCCATATGGGCCTCATAGTTCTTGATGGAGCCGGAAGTTTCGTGGTGCATCATCAGCTTGATGCCTTTGGAGTGGGCATAGTCGTTGAGAGCCTTGATGTCGAAGTCGGGGTAAGGAGTCACGAAGTCGAACACATATTCCTTTTCTTTGCCGATCCAGTCTTCCCAGCCGATGTTCCAGCCTTCGATAAGAAGCTGGTCGAAGCCGTTGTCGGCGGCGAAGTCGATGTAGCGGCGCACGTTGGCGTTTGTGGCTCCGTGGTGGCCGTGGGGCTTCACTTTGGAGTAGTCGACGGTGTTGAGGTCAACGTCCTCCATCTGTGTGTAACTCCACTGGCTTTTGCCGGTGATCATCTCCCACCACACGCCCATGTATTTAGTGGGGTGAATCCACGAAGTGTCGTCGTAGGAGCAGGGGTCGTTGAGGTTGTAGACGATGTTGGTGGCGAGGATGTCGGTGGCCGAGCCGAGCATTATCACGCGCCAGGGCGTGGCGAAAGGCGTGGTGATTTCGGCCTTGGCCACTTCCATGCCGGGGGTGAGCCACGACTGGAATGTCATGGAAGCCTCATCGAGGTCGAGGTGCATGGCGGGATAGTCGATGAGCGCGGCCTCGTGTATGTTGATGTAGAGCGAGTCGGCATCGTCGCGCATGAGCAGCGATGTCTGCACTCCGGTGGGCGAGAAGGCGGTGGTTGACACGTTGCCGGAATTGTCGATTTTGGTGTTTATGCCGCGAATCTCTGAGAGCTTAGAGGTGTTGTAGGCATATTCCTGGGTGTCGTAGTCGCCGGGAATCCACCATGCGGTGTGGTCGCCGTTCATGGCAAAGCGGGTAAGCTCCTCGGCAATTTCGATGGTCTTGGCCTCTTGCTCGGGGAAGACATAGCGGAAGCCCACGCCGTCGTTGAACACGCGCGCCTCGATGTTTATCTTATACTCGTTGGAGGCAAGGCATACGGTCATCTGGCGGTAGGTGTTGTCGATGGAGTCGTTCTCGCCCCACACCGGCACCCATTTTTCGGAGAAGTCGGAGTAGGTTACGGATTCCACCTTAAAGCTGTCGGCGATGCGGGTGCTGTCGACGAGCAGGAAGCCGAGCGTGGAGGGTTTGATCACTTCCTTGCCTCCGTAGGTGACGGAGTAGGAGGGCGTGCCGTCGTTTTCGAGGGCAAAGTTGAAACGGATGTTGCCGTCGGGCGATTCGACCGACGACGACGAGGGCGCACCGCAGCCCGCGAGCATTGCCGCGACTGCCGTGGCCGATAGACATGATATTAGTGAAAGTCTCATAAAGTGATAAATATATTGAGGTTAAGATAATTATTAAATTTCACAAGCCGGAGGCTTGTGTTCCTGCATCCTACATCCCTAACATTGCGAGGAATTCTTGCTCGTTTATGATGGGGATGCCGAGCGAACGGGCTTTTTCGAGCTTGGCGGGGCCCATGTTCTCGCCGGCGAGGACGTAGTCGGTTTTCTTGGAGATGGAGCCGGAGTTCTTGCCTCCGTTTTGCTCAATCATTTGCTTGTATTGGTCGCGGCTGTGGAGGGTGAACACGCCCGATATCACGAATGTCTTGCCGGCGAGGGTGTCGGTACGTGCCGAGGTGTCCTCCTCCATCTCGAGCTGCACGCCATAGGAGCGAAGACGCTCCACGATGGCGCGGTTCGACTTCGTGGCGAAGTATTCGATTATGTTGTTGGCTATCATGGGGCCCACGTCCTCGATGGCCGTGAGTTCTTCGGCCGACATGGCCATGAGGCGGTCGACCGACCCTACGGTGCGGGCTATTTTCTTGGCAGTGGTCTCGCCCACGTTGGGGATAGACAGGGCGAAAAGCACGCGGGTGAACGGCACTTGCTTCGACGCCTCGATGCCGTCGATGAGGTTTTGCGCCGACTTTTGGCCGAAGCGGTCGAGACGCTCGAGGTCGGCGGCGGTGAGGGTGTAGAGGTCGGCGATGTTGCGGATAAGCCCGGCTTTCCACAGGGCTTCGACTATTTCCTCGCCGAGGCCGTCGATGTTCATCATGCGGCGACCGGCAAAGTGCTCGATGCGTCCGGTAATCTGGGGCGGGCAGCCGTACTTGTTGGGGCATGCCCAAGCGGCCTCGCCTTCCTGGCGCACCAGCGGGGTGCCGCAGGCGGGGCAGCGGTCGACAAACCGCACCGGCTCGGCTCCGGGCTCGCGCCGCGATGTGTCCACGCCGGTTATCTTGGGAATGATTTCGCCGCCTTTCTCGACGTAGAGCCAGTCGCCTTGGTGGATGTCGAGGCCTGTCATAATGTCCTCGTTGTGTAGCGACGCGCGCTTCACTATCGTGCCCGACAGGAGCACGGGCTCGAGGTTGGCCACGGGGGTGATGATGCCCATGCGGCCCACGTCGAACGACACGAAGCGCAGCGGCGTCAAAGCCCGCTCGGCTTGGAATTTGTAGGCTATGGCCCAGCGCGGCGACTTGGCCGTGAAGCCCAGGTTGAGCTGCTCTTTGAGCGAGTCTACCTTGAAGACGAGGCCGTCGGTGGCCACGGGCAGCTCCTTGCGCGCCGTGTCCCAATAGCTGATGTATTCGTCCACCTCGGCCATGGAGTGGAGGCGACGCATGGCGTCGGACACCTTGAAGCCCCAGCGGCGGGCCTCCATCATATTGTCTAAATGGGTGGCGCAGGGCAGGTTCTCGCCAAGGAGATAGTAGAAATAGGCGTCGAGGCCGCGACGGGCCACTTCGGCCGGGTTTTGCAGTTTGAGCGTGCCCGAGGCGGCGTTGCGGGGGTTGGCGAAGAGCGGCTCCTCGTTGAAGGCGCGTTCGGCGTTGAGGCGTTCGAATTCTTTCCACGGCAGGAGCACCTCGCCGCGTATCTCGAACAAGTCGGGCCAGCCCTCGCCACGGAGCACGAGGGGAATCGAGCGTATGGTCTTGATGTTGTCGGTCACGACATCGCCGCGCTCGCCGTCGCCGCGGGTCACGGCGCGTATAAGACGCCCGTGCTCATAGGTGAGCGATATGCTCGTGCCGTCGAATTTCATCTCGCCCACAATCGTGGCTTCCCGGCTTCCGGCCAGGGCCTTCTCGGTGCGTTCGACCCACGCGTCCACTTCCTCGACAGAGTAGGTGTTGCCCAGCGAGAGCATCGGATACACGTGTACGTGCTGCTCGAAGCCCTTCGTCAGGTCGGAGCCTACGCGGCGGGTGGGCGAGAGCGGGTCGGCATACTCGGGGTGCTCGGCTTCGAGGCGTTCGAGCTCTTTCATCATCATGTCGAAATCGCGGTCGGAGATTTCCGGCGCGTTCAGCACATAGTAGTTATGGTTGTGGCGGTTGAGTTCGTCGCGCAGGGCGCGTATCCGCTGTTGGATGTCGGTCATGGTTATTCGCGGTAATAAATTCGTTTCACACGTGGAGAGATGGAGGTGAGTATCTCGTAGGGGATGGTGCCGAGGGTGTCGGAAAGACGCTCCACGGGGATGTTCTCGCCGAATATCTCCACCTTGTCGCCTATGCGGGCCTCTGCGCCTGTCACGTCGATCATGCACTGGTCCATGCAGATGTTGCCCACCACGGGGCACAGCTTGCCGTTGACCATGAACGATGCCGCGCCGCACGACAGGTGACGGTCGAGGCCGTCGGCATAGCCGATGGGGATGGTGGCTATCACCGACTCGCGGCCGAGCACGCCGCGGCGTCCGTAGCCTATGGTGGTGCCCGCCGGCCAGGTCTTGATGGAGATGATGGTGGTGGTGAGCGAGGCCACGGTGCGCAGGCGCGGCTTCATTTCAGGGATGGGCGTCACGCCGTAAAGGCCGATGCCGAGGCGCACCATGTCGTACTGGTGGGCGGCGTAGCGCATTATTCCGGCGGTGTTGAGCGTGTGCCGCTTCACGGGGTAGGGCAGGGCGGAGGCAATCTTTTCACTCATGCGGCGGAAGGCTTCGAGCTGGCCCTCGGTGTAGGGGTCCTGGTCGAGGCAGTCGGCTGTGGCAAGGTGCGAGAATATCGACGCCACCTTCACGTGGCTTTGCCCGGCGAGGGCGTCGAGCAGGCCGGGTAGCTCGTCTTCGAGGAATCCGAGGCGGTGCATGCCGGTGTCGAGCTTTATGTGTACGGGATAGGAGGTGATGCCGTAGCGCGCGGCATTGTCGAGCAGCAGGTCGAGCTCGCGCATCGAGAACACCGACGGCTCCAGCCGCGAGTCGAACAGTGCCTTGTAGTTGGTGCCGATGGGGTTCATCACCATTATGGGCATGGTTATGCCGGCGCGGCGCAGCTCCACGCCCTCGTCCACCACGGCCACGGCCAGATAGGCCGCGCCCTGGGCTTGGAGCGTGCGCGCCAGTTCGAGCGCGCCGGTGCCGTAGCCCGCGGCTTTCACCATGGCCACAAGCCCGGTCTCGGGGCGTATGAGCGAGCGGTAGTAGTTGTAATTGTGCACTATGGCGTCGATGTTCACTTCAAGGATAGTCTCGTGGCGCGGGGCTTCGAGATGCGACTTTATGCGGTCGAATCCGCGGTCGGGGTCGCCCTTTACGAGAATCATCTCCGAATCGAAGTCGGAAATGGAATAGCGGCGGATGAATTCGTCGGCGTCGGCCACGGCCTCGGGAGCGAGAGAGGCGGCGCGCAGGGCGTCGAGGCAGCTCTCCTCCCAGCCCACGGTGATGAGGCGGCTCACTCCGGCGCGGCCAAGCATCCGGGCCACGCGGGCGCACACGTCGGAAGGTGTCTCGCGCCCCGATACAAGGCGGTCGAGGATTACGGTGGACGTAAGTCCCGGCGAGGTGCGGCGTTTCAAGAAGCTGAGCGCCTCGGGCAGCGAGCAGTAGTCGTTGGTGAAGCCGTCGAACACGATATGGCAGTTTTTGAGCGTGTCGGCCACGTCGATGCGCGTCGACACGGCGCGGTCGGCGCTGAAATCGCTCGGCACAAGCTCGGCCTCGGGAGCGGCGCGGCGCAGGGCCTCGGCTATGCGCGCGTCGCCGGCGGGATAGTAGATTTTGCGGCAGTGGCGGAAAAGCCGCGCCTTTTCGGCTATCTTCTCGTCGAGCGAGGCGAAGCCGCGGGCGTGCTCGTCGGTAATGGAGGTGAAAATGCCCTCGTCGGGGCGCACGATGCGTTCGAGCGAGTCCATCTCTCCGGCATGGGAGATGCCTACTTCGATTATGGCTTCCTCGGTGTCGGGCCCTATCTGCCACATCGACAGGGGCACGCCGATCTGCGAGTTGTAGCTGCGCGGCGAGCGCGCCACCTTGCGCGTGTCCTTGCGCTGCATGTATAGCTGCTCTTTCACCACGGTCTTGCCGCGGCTGCCGGTGATGGCCGTGATTTTCACGTCGGGGCGAGCCGAGCGGATATATGCCCCGAGGCGTTGCAGGGCGGCGAGCACGGAGTCGACGCGCAGTATCACGGCGCCGGCCGGAGCCTCTACGATGGCGTCCACGACAAAGACGCGCACGCCTTCGTCGTACAAGGCCGGGATAAAGCGGTGGCCGTCGCCCGAGGCTGTGCGCAGGGCGAAAAATGCCGTTGAGGCAGGGAAGAATATGTCGCGGGAGTCGGTGAGCAGCCCGCTTATTTTCATTTCGGGGTCGGCCTGTGGCGGCAGCGCGGCCCCGATGGCTTTTGCAAAGTCGGAAAGTGACAGTGTCATGTTACGTTCGGACGGTGACGGGCACTAAGCCAGAGGCGGCGTTCGCGCTGGGCCTCGGCCTTGGTGTCGCTGTTGAAATATGTGTTTGAGAAAAGTTCGTAGATATACTCCACGGCCACATCCGACGGATGCTTCATGTCGGCGGCGTAGAAGCGGTAGTCGCGCAGGTCGTCGAGCAGGGTCTCGTAGGCCGGGAAGTAGGTCACGCGCGGGTCGTCGATGCTGTCGATGGCAAGCAGCAGCGTGGCTTTCGACAGCTGGTTGGCGTGGAGGCCGTCGGCGGTGTGGCGTATGGGGCTTACGGTGAATATCACCTTGGTGATGGTTTCGGGAATGATGGACAGTATCTCGCCTATGGCGTCGGCGGTGCGGTCCACGCTCAGCCGCTCGCGCTTGAAGAACGAGGCCGGGAATTTGTGGCAGTTGCCCACGGCCGCCCCGGTGTCGGCGCGGTAGTAGACATAGGCCGAGCCGAGGGTCACGATCAGCGTCGTGGCCTGCTCGTAGAGGAAGTCGGCAAACGGGTCAAGGGCCTCGTCGACGCGGCTGTCGAGGGCATACTCGTCGTCGGCCGTGAAGCGCGTGGCATATGACAGGCAATGCACCTTGGCGTCGGGGCCTATCACATAGTCGTCGCGCCGGCGTCCCATCACAGCGTCGCGCAGGCAGCGGAGCACCGACTCGGGGTTGTAGAGCGGTCCCATCGGATTGTGCGTCACCATGAAGCCGTCGCGGTCGAGCAACGCGCCCACCTCGTCGGTGAAGCACGACCCGAGCATCACGATTCCGTCGCCGTGCGAAATCTCGAACGGCGCCCTCGGCACGCTTATTTCTGTGCGAAAATTCATCTTAATTAATGACTAATGATTAATTTTTAAAGTCTTTAAAGTCTTTAAGGTCCTTAAAGTCCTTAACTTAGTACATTTTATAGTCGATGGAGAGCACCTGGAATTCGGTGCGGCGGTTGATTTGGTCGGCCTCCTCTTGCAGGTCGGGGTCGTCGAGGGCGAGGATATATTCCTCGGTGAGCACGTCGCCCTCCTTGAAGGCCGGGTGCTCGCGGGCAAGACGCTTCGTTATGGTCTTGGGGCGCGACTCGCCGTAGCCCTGCGATTGCAGGCGGTCGGCCTTGATGCCGGCCGAGATAAGATAGTCGATAACGGAGCGGGCGCGGCGCGACGACAGGTTTATGTTGTATTCGTCCGAGCCGTGGCGGTCGGTGTGCGACGCCATCTCGATGGTCACGTTGGGATTGTCGCGTAGCACCTGCACAAGTTCGTCGAGCGCGGTCTTCGATTCGGGGCGCAGCGTGGCGCGGTCGAAATCGTAGAAGATGTTCTCAATCACCACCGGCTTGTTTATCGAGGCAAGGATAAAGTCGATGCCATATTCGGCGTCGGTCTCCGTGGTGTCCGACGTGAACTCCTGGCGCGAGTTGAGGAAGCCGCGCGCGCCGGCCAGCATCACATAGCTCACGCCGCGGTCGAGCGGAAACGAGAACGAGCCGTCGTCTTTGGCCACCTGCTTTTGGTTGGAGCCGTCGTTGCCCACGATGCGTATCACGGCGTTGGGGATAGGCTCGTCGTCGCGGTCGACAACCCAGCCCGATATGTTGATTTTCAGTTCCGGCAACTCGAATTGCAGGATATGGTCGTAGCCGCGGGCGTCGCCGCGGTTCGAGCTCAGAAAACCCGACTCGCCCTCGCCGAAGGTGATGCCGAAATCGTCGGCCGACGAGTTTATCGGCAGGCCCATGTTGGTCACGTTCCAGCCGCCCGAGCGCGTCATTTCGGCGCGGTATATGTCGAGGCCTCCGTAGCCGGGACGGCCGTTCGACGAGAAATACATCACCGAGTCGGTGCGCATGTAAGGAAACACCTCGTCGCCCGGCGTGTTTATCCACTCGCCCAAGTTTTCGAGCGAGCCGGCGCGCTCTTTCAGGTTGATGCGCCACAGGTCCTTGCCTCCGGAGCCGCCCGGCATGTCGGAACTGAAATAGAGCCAAGTGCCGTCGGGCGACACCGCCGGGTGGCCGTAGCTCGACAGCGTGTCGGCCGTGATTTCAAATTTCACGGGCGCGCTCCACGAGGCGTCGCTGCGCTGCGAGGTATAGATTTCCACGCCCGTATTGGAGTTGGGCGACCGCCGCGCTTTGGTAAGGTACATCGTGGTGCCGTCGGGCGAGAACGACACTATGCCCTCGTCGTATTCCGAGTTCAGCTCGCCCTCCACGGCCTCGGGCCGCTGCCACTCGCCGCGCTCGTTCTTGCGCATCACCCATATGTCGCCGTTCTTCATGCCCGTTATCTCGCTCTTGCGCGTGCCCGTGGCTTTCTCGTTGGTGGTGGTGAAATACAGCTGGTCGAGCGAGCGGTCGAGATACATGGGCGCGTAGTCGGCGCGGCGCGAGTTCGCCGGCTTGAACGTGCGCACCACATAGCGCGAGCCGGGACGCTTCTCTGCCGCCGTGCGCGCTCCCGAGAGGCCCTCCTCGGCCAGCTCGTTCAACGCGGCCGACTTCGAGCCCGAGGCCAGGAAAGCCTCATACTCCTTTATCGCCGCCGCATATTTGCCCTCGGCGTGCAGGCTCTGCGCCAGGTGCAGGTGAATCAGCGAGTCGGTCTGCCCGTAGCGCAGCGCATTCTGGTAAGCCGCCGACGCACGCGCGTTTTGCGACAGCTTGCGGTGACATTCCGCCATCTTGTAGGCCACCTCTCCGCGCAGAGGACGCTCCTCGCGCTTGGTGAGCTTATTGTACACCTTGCGGTAAGTCTTCGACGCGTCGAAATACTCTCCGCGCGCCATCTGCTCGTCGGCCGTGGCCAGCTTCGGGCCTCCGCATCCGGCAAGCACGGCCGCCGCCATACACATTATTATAATATATATCGTCTTCATATCACTATAACGTCCTTTCTCCTCAAAAATTGCCCCGCCAGCGGTTTGTTAAGAGTGTGGCTCTGCCACACCGTGTTTTATAGCCATTCTTACCCCACGGCTAAAGCCGGGGGTTACCTGAAAGATTGTCGCTCTGCGACAACTCCCGCAGCAAGCAACCTTTTTGCGTCTCTCGGTATCACCTTCGCACGTTCTCTCGATATCGTGTCTAATATCGCTGTCGGCGGTCGCAGAGCGACCGTTCTCAGCCTTGTATATATATTCGACAGGTATGTGTGACGTATCGCTGTCGGCGGTCGCAGAGCGACCGTCTTTTAGGTAACCCCCGGCTTCAGCCGTGGGGCGGTATGCTGCATATGGCTGCGGTGTGGCATAGCCACACTCTTTCAGTTTACCATTCCTCATATTCCGATTCAGATAGCCCATTCTCTAAAAGAAGATTTTTAAACTCATCTTTTGTGGAAAAAGTTTGGTGATGCTGTTCCTGGTTGATGATATAATTTCGTATCATATCAATTTCCCTATAACTTAAAGAAAATACGCCATATCCCTTATTCCACCCTTTGAAACCGGGAAAATCCTCACTGTGCTTGAACGCGGAAGATGTTGCCCCCTTTATAGCCTTTACAATATCGGAGATTTTGTCAGACGATTTGGATTCAAGAAGGATGTGGATATGGTCTAAATATGAGTTTATCCGTAGAAGATGCCACCCATAGGTCTTGCACATTTCAAAAATATACGCAAACATCAGCGCCTTCTTGTCCTGAGGAATAGAAGGCTCGCTTTTATACGTGCGGAATACTATATGATAGTACAGTTTGGTGTAACTCATATTTACTATATTTAAGAGTGTGGCTCTGCCACACCGGGTTTGATAGCCATTCTTACCCCACGGCTAAAGCCGGGGGTTACCTGAAAGATTGTCGCTCTGCGACAACCAATTAATATCAGGCGGTATTTCTCAATAGTCCATACGCATGTCCCGGCGTAGAGAGGGTTAGGCTGATAGAAGTTACAGGTTGTCGCATAGCTTCTGTCTTGCCGGCGTCTTTGCTTATCGGTAGGCGTATCCGGGCAGGCGGTCGCAGAGCTGCGGTCTTGCCGGCGTCTTTGCTTATCGGTAGGCGTATCCGGGCAGTCGGTCGCAGAGCCACGGTCTTGCCGGTTGCCTTGTTTATTGGTGGATGTATCCGGGCGGGCGGTCGCAGAGCTTCTGTCTTGCCGGCGTCTTTGATTATGGGTGAGCGTATCCGGGCAGGCGGTCGCAGAGCGACCGTCTTTTAGGTAACCCCCGGCTTCAGCCGTGGGGTGATATGCGGGATAAACGGGCGGTGTGGCAGAGCCACACTCTTGATGTCTGCCTGGATGCATGTAGAGATTCTTCTTTTTCTGCAAAATTAATCATTTTTCGGCGTGAAAGTGTTATATTTGCAAAAAATACATCAAAAATGATTGTCAACTCCGCACGTTTCCTCGTAAGTTCTCCCGACGTGAGCCGCATACCGGCTTCGGTCGTCAACCGTCACGAATATGCTTTCATCGGCCGCTCTAATGTGGGCAAATCGTCGCTTATCAATATGCTTGTGGGCAAAAAAGGCATGGCCATGACATCGGCCACCCCCGGCAAGACCATGCTCATCAACCATTTCCTCGTAAACGACTCCTGGTATATCGTCGACCTCCCCGGCTACGGCTACGCCCAGCGTTCGAAAACCGACCGCGCCAAGCTCGAGAAGATGATAAAGTCATACATCCTCGGGCGCATGCAGATGACCAACCTGTTCCTGCTCATCGACTCGCGCCACAAGCCCCAGCGCATCGACATGGAGTTCATGCAGTGGCTCGGCGAGAACGGCGTGCCGTTCAGCATCGTCTTTACCAAGCTCGACAAGATGGGCCCCGTGGCCGGCAAAAAGCAGGTGGCCGAGTATTGCGAGGCTCTGCTCGAGCAGTGGGAGGAGCTGCCCCCGGTCTTCGTGTCGTCGGCCACCGACGGCCGCGGCCGCGATGAAATCCTCGACTATATCGAACAACTCAATCGCCTGCCGCTCGAACCTTCCGACCCTGCATAGCGTTTTTTAAGCATACAACTTTTAAAACGTACCGATTATGAAATGCAAGGATAAGAAAACAGCGGCCGAGGTAAAGGCCGAACAGCAATTTCCCGGCGTAGCCGTCGACCGTGCCGACTGCGACAAGACAACGCCCGCCGAAGTAAAGGCCGACACCCGCGCCCTCAACAACAACCCCCGCAACTCCGACTGAACCACAAATCAGTTAGGAACGCGAGCCTCCGGCTTGCGAAAGAACCGCAAATTTCGCAAATTACACAAATTAATCTTTCACGTTAATGTCCGCGAATGATCCGTTAATTTTTGATTAATGAACAATTCACGGGCATTAACGCTTAAAAGCAAATCAGTTAGGAACGCGAGCCTCCGGCTTGCGAAAGAACCGCAAATTTCGCAAATTACACAGATTAATCTTTCACGTTAATGTCCGCGAATGATTCGTTAATTTTTGATTAATGAGTAATTCACGGGCATTAACGCTAAAATAAACACTAATCTGCGAATTTTTTGCGAAATTCTTGTAATTTGCGAAATTTGCGGTTAATTTTGCGGTTAAATTAGCGGTTATATTTGCCGGATAAATTCATTCATTATGCAATTGTCTCTTACTTTGGGCCGCCGCCTGTGGCTGCTTGGCTGCATCGTCATGGTGGCCTTCGTCTTTGTGTCGATAATCTCCGGATTGGTCGGAGCCCGCGTCGGCCTCACCTCCGCCACCGCGCGTATCCTCACCGTGGTGCAAGACGTGGTGGTGTTTATCCTCCCCGCCGTGGCCACGGCTATGCTCGTCACCCGCCGCCCGGCCACCCTCCTTGCCATCGACCGTAAGCCCCGCCTCGGCTTCACCCTCCTTGCCATTGCCACCCTCATCGTGGCCGTACCCGCCATGAACGCCGTCATCGCCCTCAACGAGGCCATGCCCCTGCCCGACGCCATGGCCGACAGCCTGCTCGCCATGGAGGCTCAGGCCGACGCCATGATCGCCATGCTCGTAGGCCCCCACACCGTGCCCAATCTCATCGTGGGCATCCTCATCGTGGGAGTCTTCGCCGGCCTCAGCGAGGAAATCCTTTTCCGCGGAGCCTTCCAGCGTCTGCTCTCCACCGGAGGCCTGTCGGCCCATGCCGCCATCTGGACAGCCGCCGCCGTGTTCAGCCTCGTGCACATGGAAATCCTCGGCTTCCTGCCCCGTATGCTCCTCGGCGCCTACTTCGGCTACGCCCTGGTGTGGGGTCGTTCGCTCTGGACGCCCGTAATCCTCCACGCCGTCAACAACAGCCTCTACGTCGCCGCCTCCTGGGCCGGTATCGCCGCCATCGACACCCTCGGCGCCGACCTCGCCGCTCCCTCCTCCCTGCTCATTCTCGCCGCCTCCGTCATCCTCACCGCCCTTGGCCTGCGCACCCTCCGCCGCATGTCCCAATCGTAAAGACCGCAGAAGCCGAAATAGTAAAGAGAAATAATAAAGACAGGAGAACAAGAGAAACAAGAGGTTTTAAAATTCTGTTCTCCTGTTCTCCTGTCTACTAATCAAAAATTAACGGCTCATTCGCGGGCATTAACGTAAAAATTAATTGTGAAATCCGTTCACGGCGAAGCCGTGTCGCTTGATGTTAACCCCGCATGGCCGGCGTAGCCGACATGCGGGGTAGCGCATATCCACAACACCGGCACTGCGAAGCTGTGCCTCGCGCCAAAATCACCATATATAGCATCTGCGAGGCACACGCTTCGCGGTGCTTCCCATCCATCCCGACCAAACCCCGCATGTCGGCTGCGCCTCCATACGGGGTTAACCAAGGAGCCACGGCTTCGCCGTGCAGTACTTGCGAAACCTTGCTTAATCAAAAAATTAACGGCTCATTCGCGGGCATTAACGTAAAAATTAATTTGTGCAATCCGAGCAATTTGTGAGATTTGTGGTTTCCCTACTCGGAAAAAACAATTTTGTGCGATTTGCCGTGCTGATATGCGAAATTCTTGTTATTTGTGCATTTTGTGGTTCAAATTGAAAATTTTTCGTTAAAAAGTTTGGTAAATTGATTTTTTGCTTATACCTTTGCCTTATCTATTCCCCATGCCTCAATAGGTACGCTTCAAAAACAAAAGCTATCAACCACTAACAAACTTAAAAAGTATGAAAAAAATCTACTCCGTCCTGATGGCATCCGCAGTGGCTCTCTCTGCTTCCGCCCTCTCGATTGAAACAGCCGAACTCGGTGCCGTGCAGGATTTCACCCTGCCCGAAGGCCTTGCGCCCGCCAAGACTCTTTCTGTAAACACTCCCGTTAAATATGCTCCTGCCAAGGTTGCCAAGACCAACTTCACCGGCAAGAACTTCATTAACGCTGCCAAGGCTGTGAATCCCCGTTCGCGCGTGCTCGGCGGTTTCGAAGGCAACGTTGCCGACTACTACATGTTTACATACGTCGACTATTTCGAAAAGGAACAGTTCTGCTCCAGCCAATATGAAATCACCATCACCAAAGAAGCTACCGCCGATGCTGATGCAGAAGTAGCCGTCTCCGGTGTTCTTCCCTCTAATGTCAACGGTGTTCAGCCCCTTAAAGGCACCATGGCCTCCAACGGCGAGATTACCCTTCCTTTCGGCCAGATTCTTCTGACACAAAAATCGGGCACAACAACCCGTCAATATGTATTCGAGGCTGCCACCGACGAAGACGAGGCTGCCGGTGCCCTCTATTTCACCTACGACAGTGCCAACGACTGGTTTGTAACCGACGGTTATCTGTCTGTTGCCGTTAAAGACAACGCCCAGCATGCAGGCTACTATTGCATCTTCGTTCAGCCTTTCTTCTCCAAAGCCAACGGCGCATTCCTGTTCCCCGCCCAGCAGCAGGGTGGCCAGGCTCAACAGCTCGGTATGGATATTCTCGCCATTGTTCAGCACGACGATGATTCCAATGCCGATATCTGCTTTGTCGGCGGTATCAGCCCCTTCGGCGATTCTTTGATGCCCTACTTCGAAGTGAAAGACAACACCCTCGTTGCCCTTAACTCGAAATGCTTCCAGTCGCCCAACTTCGGCTCGTCGACACAGGAAGTTTACTACGACGACTTTATGCTCGCTTCTTACGACGAGGCTACCGGCCGTTCGATTTTCCCCGTTGTGGCTACATACGATCCTGAAATGGGTATCAACCAGGATACCAACGAAAAAACATTTGATGTTTATGTCGTTCCCAACTTCGAATTTGTCGATCCCTATCTCAACCTCGATATCTTCAACTTCATGGGCTACTACACAGCCGATGGCTACTTCTTCTTTGACAAAGGCACTGTTTCCGGCATCGAAGACGCAGTTGCTGCTCCCGAAAAAGCCAACGCCCGCTACTACAACATCCAGGGCATGGAAGTGAAAGCTCCCGCCAAAGGCCAAATCGTAATCGAAAAAGCCGGCGACACCGCCCGCAAAATCGTTTACTAATCCACTGATTAGGAACACAACCCTCCGGGTTGCGAAATAAATATAAAGTTCCGCCGGCATCCCCGGCGGAACTTTTTTTGCTAATCAAGACAGGAGAAGCGACAAGAGTCCTTTAACGTTAATTATCGTCAATTGACCATTAATTAAAAATTAACGCCCCATTCGCGGCCATTAACGTAAAAAAACAATTTGCGAAATCCGTTCACGGCGAAGCTGTGACTCCTTGGGTAACCGGGTATGGAGGCGCAGCCGACATGCCCGGTAGCGCATATCCACAACACAGGCACTGCGAAGCTGTGCCTCGCACCAAAATCACCATATATAGCATCTGCGAGGCACACGCTTCGCGGTGCTTTCCATCCATCCCGCCCAAACCCCGCATGTCGGCTGCGCCTCCATACGGGGTTAACCAAGGAGCCACGGCTTTGCCGTGACAAACTTGCGCCCCCTTGCTTAATCAAAAATTGACGCCCCATTCGTGGCCATTAACGTGAAAAATAATCTGTGAAATTTGTGTAATCCGTGAAATTTGTGGTTAAAGACAGGAGAACTCTCCTGTCTAAATAAATTAACATTTCGCGGTTGCACACATAAAACAAAGTGTGTGCATAGTTTAAAAACATGTTATAAAACATATTTTTACAAATTACTGTATTTCAGCCGGTTAAAAAATGATAAATATAAATTAATATTTTTTATCACTTCTCTTTTTCCATTTTTGGCGGAATTTTGTTATCTTTGAGAACTGCTTTTAGGAAAGCGTTAATTAATGTAACGAAAACATAATTTTGCAATGGAACGTACTCTCATCATTCTTAAACCGTCGGCCGTACAGCGCGCACTTGTAGGAAAAGTTATCGACCGTTTTCAACAAAAGGGCCTCACCATCGCCGGTATCAAGATGATGAAACTCGACGAAAAAATCCTCCGCGAACATTATGCCCACCTTGTCGACCGCCCCTTCTTCCCCTCGCTCGTCGAATCGATGACGGCAACCCCCGTAATCGTGATGTGCCTCGAAGGCAGAGACGTGGTTGAAGTGGTCCGCGCAATGACCGGCGCCACCAACTCGCGCAAAGCCGTCCCCGGCACCATCCGCGGCGACTTCGGCATGAGCGGCCAGGAAAACATTGTTCACGCTTCCGACAGCCCCGAAAATGCCATAATCGAAATCAACCGCTTCTTCCGTCCCGAAGAAATCTTTGATTACAAACCTATCACATTCACTTCCATCTACGCTCCCGACGATTTGGCGTAGTCAGAATCCACCTCTCCTGAATCTCTCAACCATTAAACGCAATCATGAATTTGCCTAAAATCAAAATACTTCTTACAGCATTTCTTTTTGCAGCCACCGCGACGGTAGCCGCGCAAAACTATCGTCTCCCCGGACAGCACACCCGCCAGCACGGCGACCTCCTTGCCAACCAGGAAAAAATCGACAACCAGATAAACCTCTCCGTAAACAACTATATCAACTTCGAGGAAGAAGAAGAACCCGAACACGATATCTACACCGAAGGCTGGGACTCCAACATGGTAAACTGCTATCAGAACGTGTCTGTGCCGCAGACCGCCACAATCGACGTGTCGAAATTCTCCATGCCCTGCCCCGGATACATGACTTCGCCCTACGGCTACCGCAAACGCTTCCGCCGTATGCACAAAGGCGTCGACCTGAAAGTGAACATCGGCGACACCATCCGCGCCGCCTTCGACGGCAAAGTGCGCCTCACCAAATATGAACGTCGCGGCTACGGCTATTACGTAGTGGTGCGCCACACCAACGACCTCGAAACCGTCTACGGCCACCTCTCCAAATTCCTCGTCGAGCCCGACCAATATGTAAAAGCCGGCGACCCCATAGCCCTCGGCGGCAACACAGGCCGATCCACCGGTCCTCACCTCCACTTCGAGACCCGCTACATGGGCTACGCCATCAACCCCTCGGCAATCTTCGACTTCGCCAACCAGACAACGCATACCGACACCTACACCTTCGACAAAGGCACATACCAGCAGGCGCGTAACTTCTCGCCCGAGGCCAACGCCGAATATGCCCGCGAATATCGGAAGACGCATCCCGCCAAGGCCTACTCCAACACCAAGTCGGCCAACGCCGCCAAGTCCGGTTCGTCAAAATCCTATACCGTGCGCAAGGGTGACACCCTCAGCCGCATAGCCTCGCGCAACGGCACCACCGTGGCCGCTCTCTGCCGCCTCAACGGCATCAACACCAAGACAACTCTCCGCCCCGGCAAGCGTCTCCGCATCCGCTAACAGGAACACAACCCTCCGGGTTGTGATTTTGAACCACAAATTAGCTAACCGCAAATTACGCAAATAGCATAAATTACGCAAATTATAATTTAGCGTTAATGCCCGCCAATGACTCATTAATTTTTCATTAATGAATTATTGGCGGGCATTAGCGTGAGCGAAACAGCGCTCCTGTCAAAAAAAATATAAAAAAAGTTGCGGAAAAATTTGGAGAATTAAAAAATACGCCGTACCTTTGCACCGCAAAAGCGATAAAAGCCTTGCAAAAATGCTTCAATAGCTCAGTCGGTTAGAGCATCTGACTGTTAATCAGAGGGTCGTTGGTTCGAGTCCATCTTGAAGCGCAAAAAGAGTTGTCTTCCCCGAAGGCAACTCTTTTTTTTATCCCTGCCGGGAATGCGGGAACACTAACGGGCCAAGCCGTAATTACGGTGCATTGTTGATAAAACAGGGGGATCGCAAGGCGGTCGAATACGGTAGGCACGGGCGAAAGCCCGTGTTTCTAAGGCATCACGGAGGTTCGACTGCGGCCGCAGTCGAATAACAGCACCACAACATAACATGGGCTTTCGCCCATGCCTACCGTATTAAGCGGCTCTGCCGCTTCTACCTTAAATACATGTGCCGTAAATTCGGCTTATACCGCTTTAACGAAAATTTGTGAAATCCGTGCAATTTGTGTAATTTGTGGTTAAAAGACAAGAGAACAGGAGAGGCAAGAGGGGTTTGGCATTAATTGTCATTAATTGCTCATTAATCAAAAATTAACGGCTCATTGGCGGGCATTAACGTGAAAAATTAATCCGTGTGATTTGTGGTTAAAAGACAACATGAGGGGTTTGCAATTGCTCATTAATCAAAAATTGACGGCTCGTTCGCGGGCATTAACGTAAAAACCTCCTGTCTTGATGGAAAGCCCGATGGGTAAAAAGGTTGATATTTTTAAACCTTTTGGGCAGTAATGTGTCAAATTCTTTGTGTTTAACAAAAATTTACGTAACTTTGTAGCCTGTATATTATTGCCACAAGACACATATATATTCTGTGAAATAAACTAATAACCAAATAAATAATTACTGATGAACAAGTTGAAACTTGTAGGATTGTGGTCTGTTGCCGCCGCCTCGCTTATTGCCGCGGGCTGTTCCGACGACAGCATCACTTCCTCCGGCAATGGACAGGGTCGCATCTCTCCTGCCGTCGACGTAAACCGCAGCATTCTCGCTGCCGCCGACGCCCCGTCTGCCAAATCGCGCGCGGAAGCCGAAGATGTTTCCGCCGGCGACCTCCAGCTGACTATCAAATCTGCCGACGGCGCGGTCTCCAAGACATGGGCATCGCTTGCCGACTACGACAACCCCGAATTCCCCGTGGGCATCTACACCGTGGCGGCCTCCTATGGCTCGGAAGACTCCGAAGGCTTCGAGGCTCCGTATTTCTATGGCGAGTCGCAGGTGCGTGTCCGCGACGGCGAGACAGCATCCACCGGCGTGACAGCCGCGCTTGCCAACTGCCGCTTCGCGTTTTCCTACACCGACGCTTTCACCGGCTATGTCGCCGACTGGAGCGCCGACGTACATTCGGCCGGAGGCAATTATTTCACCGTCGGCAAAGACGAGACACGCCCCGTGTATGTGCGTCCCGGCCAAGTGAAAATCTCCGTGCATATCGTCAAGCCCAACGGCAAGGAGGCAACCGTTGAAGTTGCCACCGTCGATGCCGAGGCGCGACATCACTACAACGTAAAAATCGACCTCAACGGCGGCCAAGGCGCGGGCGAGGCCGTGCTCGTTGTCGAATTCGACGACACCCTCGAGACCGAGCCCGTGGAAATCGAACTTTCCGACGAGCTCTTCAACGTGGCCGGTCCCGAACTCACTGCCGTGGGCTTCACATCGGGCGAGCCGATTAAATATATCATAGGCGAGACATTCGAAGGCTCAATCCATGCCGACATTATAGCCCGCGCGGGCATCAAGGCCGTGACCATGACTTCGAAAGCCTCGACCCTCGTCGCCGCCGGTTGGCCTGCCGAAATCGACCTCATGCAGGCTTCCGCCGACCGGCAGCAGGCCCTCGAAGCGCTCGGCCTCAACGTGCGCGGCTTGTGGAAGAACCCCGACAAGATAGCGGTGATTGATTTCTCCGGCGTTGTCGCCAACATCAAGGAATCCAACACCGGCGTCAATCTCAACGAGTTCACACTCACCGTCACCGACGCCAACGGTCGCGTGTCCGAGCCAATCACCCTCGCCATCGACGCCGAAAAACTTAACCTCACCCTTTCCGACCCCTCGGCCTTGCTCTTTGGCGCCGAGACGATGCAGTGGACCGTGGGTTATAACGGCTCCGACTTGCAGAAAAACGTGAAGATACAGTATCTCAACGACCTTGGCAACTGGGCCGACTGCGAAATCACAGCCGTTGAGGCCGCCGGCGACGGCTCCTACCGTGTCACCGTAGCCCTTCCCGACGCCACGGCCGACCACGTGTTCCGCGCCACCGGCTCGGGCCTCGCCACCGACGAAGTGCCCGTGACTGTTGTCGTGCCCGAATTCTCGCTCAATGCCGACGAGCGCAACGTATTTGCCCGTCATGCCGAAGTCACCGTCGACTGCACCGGCTCCGAAGCCGACGCTGTGGCAGCCTCGGCCAAAATCGAGATTTCAACCGACGGCGGAAACACATTCGCCCCCGTGGCCCGCAAGGCATCGCGCGCCTCGTCGTCGACCATAAAACTTAACAATCTCCAGCCCGCCACGGCCTACACCGTGCGCGCATCCATCGGCTCTGTGACCCGCACCGTCGCCTTCACCACCGAAGCCGCCGACCAAATTCCCAACGGCGACATGGAGCAGTGGGCTCGCACCGACGGCGCCTCACACTGGAACCTCTACTATCCAGCCTCTGATGCCGCATCTTCCGTATGGGGCACCAACAATCCCATGACCACAAGCCAAGGCGGCAACTACGGCTACTGCCGCGTTTCCGGCACCGAGTCCGCCTCGGGCCGCAACGGCAACTGCGCCGTGATCCGCACCCAGGGCTGGGGTTCGGGCAACACTGCCGTCGGTTCATGCGAGAAAGAAACAGGATTGGCGAGGACAAAACTCAAATACCTTGACGCAGGCTTGCTCCACCTCGGCTCGAGCCGCTCGGCACGCCCCGAAGGATACAGCGACCTTGTAGGCCCGCTCACCACCTCCGATCTCGACTGCGGCCTTGCATTCGCATCGCGCCCCTCGTCAATCTCGTTCTGGTATAAATACGAACCCAAGAACGAAGCCGACCACGGCGTTGCCGAAATCGCCCTCTACGATGCGCAGGGCAATGTCCTCGGCTCCGCCACAATCGACCTCCCCAAGGCTGATTCATTCACCCAAAAGACATTCGAATTCAATTATCCGCTCAACACCGCCAAGGCAGCGAAGATATATGTGAAATTCCTGTCGACATACAGCGCCGACTTTCTCCAGAAGAAAGATGCCTACATCAAGGCTCCGGCTTACGGCAATATCACGACAGACCAATATGTCGGCTCAAAACTCTATATCGACGACATCGAACTTACCTATTAGGAACATAAGCCTCCGGCTTGTGACATAATATAAAAATGAATAATATGAACACCAAGATATTCTCCTGCCTCGCCGCCGCGGCCCTCGCCCTGGGCTTCTCGGCCTGCTCCGACGACGACTGGAACCCCAAGACCTCGAAGGAAGGCCAGCTCAGCCTTAAATCTATGGCGCTCGAGGTTGTCGATGCTCAGAAAGACATCGAGACAAAAAAAGGACGTGCCTCGGCCGACGACACATCTTCGTTCCTCGTCGAAATCTACGACGCGCAAGGCGCGCTCGCCTATAACTGGACATATTCGTCGATGCCCGAAATCGTCACCCTCCCCGTGGGCGACTATTCTGTAAAGGCCTACTCCCACAAGGTGCAGAAAGCCGAGTGGGAAGGTCGCTACTACGAAGGCTCGCGCTCGTTTAAGATTGAAAACAACAAGATTACGGAAATCGAGCCCGTAGTGTGCAAGTTTGCCAACATAGCTGTAAGCATCAAATTCGACGACAAGCTCAAAGAAGCGATGGCCGACGACGCAAAAGTAACCGTTATTGCCAACGACGAGGGCAGCCTCGAATATGGCAAAAACGAGACCCGCACCGGCTACTTCCAGTATGTCGACGCCTCGATGACCCTTATCGCCAACTTCACCGGCAAGGTGCAGGGCTACGACGAGGAAATCCGCGTGCCCCTCACCGACATTGAGGCCGGCCAGCACCGCATCATCACATTCACCTTGAAGAAAGGCGACTCCACAGTGCCCGGCGAGTCAGGCACAATCAGCCCCGACCAAGGCTTCAACGTGGACTACACCATGGAGAAAGTCGACATCGACGGCAACGTAACCGTTGAGGAAGACCCCGCAGACAACGTAGTCGACCGCCCCGGCCACGAAGACCCCAAAGAAGAGCCGGACGAGCCCGACAAGCCCAATCCCCCGGTCGACCCCTCCGACGACCCCGAGAAATACATCCAGGTTAAGTCCGGCGATGTGCATTTCGCAGATGAAGATTCGACACCGAACCCCGTGGTCGCCGGCAACAACTACGTAGTGAACATCCACTCGGAAAAAGGCGTCAAGAACCTGCTTGTAAAAATCGAGTCGACCAGCGCCTCCTTTATTCAGAGCGTAGGCGAGCTCATGCCCACCGAGTTCGACCTTGCCAACCCCGACACCGCCGAGTATCCCGAACTTGGCGACGCTCTCGCCTCGATCGGCCTGAAAGTCAAGGGAGACGTGCTCGGCCAAACCGATGTGCCCTTCGACATCACCGGCCTTGTGCCTCTGCTCGCAGGCTTCCCCGGCACCCACACATTCTCGATCACCGTGGTCGACGCTGCCGGAAACAAAGTTTCAAAAACCATCGAATTCCAAAGCTGATAGATCATGAAGAATCTCAAATATCTTTTCGTTGCGTCGCTCGCCGCTGTCGCAACAGTCGGATGCTCCGACGACCGTGAGGCTCTCTCGGGCGAAGGCTCGTTCATGATCGAGGCCTCGGTCAACGCCGACATCAAGGTAAAGCCCACATCGCGCGCCGCCACCATCGACGACCTTGGCGAAAGCCTGCTGGTGTGGATTTCGCAAAACGGCAAGGTCGTGCGCCAGTACATAGGCGCTGCCGAGTTGCCCTCCGTCCCCGTGACGCTCCTCTCCGGCTCGTATGTGGCCGAGGCTTGGGCCGGCGACTCCGCTTCCGCCGACTGGGAGAAGCAGTATTTCAAGGCTTACGTGCCGTTCGACATCACCCCTAACAATCAGACCGAGGTGAAACTCGTGTGCAAGATTGCCAACGTCGTGGCCTCCGTGGAATACGGCGACGAAATCGACAACGTGCTCTCCGACTACACCCTCACCGTGGGCCACGACCGCGGACAACTC
This sequence comes from Muribaculaceae bacterium, assembly GCA_009775125.1. Classification (GTDB taxonomy): domain Bacteria; phylum Bacteroidota; class Bacteroidia; order Bacteroidales; family Muribaculaceae; genus CAG-873. The sequence continues at coordinate 41,758 of VSPD01000015.1, forward strand.
ACCTTCGAAGGCCGCGACGCCCGCAAGGCTTACTTCATGATGCCCTCCACCGACAAAAACCTTGCGTGGACCCTCACCGGCAAGAAGTCCGACGGCACCATCTTCACCCGCTCCGGCGTGCTCGAAAATGTGCTCCCCGCCCATGAATACGCCTTCAAGATTGCCTGCGCCGAAAACAACGACGAAATCGGCGGCGGCTTCATCAAGATAGAAATCGACGACACCGAAATCGAAGTAAAGGAAGAATATCAGATTGTGGCCGCTCCCGAAATCAAGGGCGTGGGCTTCGACCTCGCCGACCCCGTGCAGATGGATCCCGACTCCCCCGAGCGCACATCGCTCTATGTCACAGCCGCCACAGCCCTGCGCGACTGCAACGTGCAGTGCGACGCCTTTACCACACTCGGCCTGCCCGACAACAACCCCAACCTGATGCGTGCCACCGAGGCCGTGCAGCAGCAGTACCGCGCAGCCGGCATCCGCTGGGAATATGTATATCAGGAAGACAAGGACATCTCCAACCTCAAACTCTCGTTTGAGGAAGAGTTCTTCGCAGCCCTCCCCAACGGCGTGCACACCGTAACCGTTACCGCCGCCGACATCAACGGCAAGTCTGCCACGGAAACGCTCACCGTGAATATATCCAGCGCGCCAATTGCCATATCGGCCGTTGCCGACGCCGGCGTATGGGCCACCAAAGCCACCGTTGACGGCGTGATTCGCAATGCCGAAGGACTCGATACATCCTCAATCAAGTTCTCTTACGCCCCCAAAGGCACTATGACTTGGATCGATGCCGCCGCCACCGTATCCGGCACCGGCTTCTCTGCCGAGCTCACCGGCCTCGAACCCGGCACCACCTATCAAGTTGTGGCCGCCACTGCCGACTACACCTCCGACCCCGTCGAGTTCACCACCGAAGCCGCCCGTCAGCTCCCCAACGCCTCGTTCGAGGACTGGATTACCGTCGACAAGAAAGGCGCTATTCCCCAGACCGGCTCCTTCGAATTCTGGGGCAACGGCAACCAGGGCGCACAGACTCTCGGCAAGGACATTACCGAAAAGGAAACCGACGCTGCGTATGTAACCGAAGGCTCGGCCTCGATACGCATGCGCTCGCAGTTTGTCGGCGTGGGCATCTTCGGCAAATTCGCCGCCGGCAACGTCTTCGCAGGCGAATACCTCGAGACACAAGGCACCGACGGCATCCTCGGCTGGGGACGCGAATGGACATCGCGCCCCGCGGCTCTCAAAGGATACGCCCGCTACGAACGTGGCAGCCAGAAATACAATGGCACCAAAAAAGACGAGAGCGTTGCCGACGACCTTGGCATCGTCTACGTCGCCCTTATGGACGACGCCACCGAATCCTACGGAGGCAAGACATTTGCCAAGATAGTCAAGACCAAGACAGTCGAGTTATTCGAGCCCGACGGCAAGGATGCCGCCCACGTCATAGCCTACGGCCGTATTATCTTCGAGCCGTCGGCTACCCCCGGCATGGCCGAGTTCACCGTCAACCTCGACTACCGCCGCACCGACATCCGTCCCTCGCGCCTCATCCTCGTGGCCTCCGCCTCGAAAGAAGGCGACTACTTCAAAGGCCAGAACGGCTCCACCCTCTGGCTCGACGACCTCCGCTTCGTCTATTAATCTACAATCACCACCATACGCCAAGCGGCTGCGTCCCCTCCGGGACGCAGCCGCTTGATTCTTTTAAGAAATTATTAGACAGGAGAACAGGAAAAACATGAGAATTATTACGTTAATGGCCGTGAATGAGCCGTTAATTTTTAATTAATCAAAAAAAATTAATGATTAATTAATGATAATTAATGTAAAAATCTCTTGTCTCTCCTGTTCTCCTGTCTTAAAAATATACGGTTATCTCAGTATCTCGAAGGTGTCGACGTAGATTTCCGTGATGGTGTGTTTGAGCGTGTTGAGGTCCTGCCAGGTGCGGGTGCGCAACTTGCCCTCGATGAGCAGGCGCGAGCCCTTGCGGATATACTTCTCTGCAATCTCGGCCGAGGAATCAAACATCACGATATTGTGCCATTCGGTGCGTTCCGGAATCTCCACGCCAGAGGCCGTGCGCCGAGCGCGTTCCGTGGTGGCGAGCGAAAACGTGGCCACAGGCCTTGTATCAATATATCTTATCTCGGGGTCGCGCCCGACATTGCCCATAAGTATTACTTTATTCATTGGAGTTTGGAAGTTTTTGTTTTAGCGGAGGAAGCGGGGGGCGAGGAGGAAGATGCCGAAGGAGATGCCCACGTTCCAGTTGCGGGCAGGGGTGGAGGCGTAGTTGCAGTAGGCGGAGACGGTGGCGAAGGGGAATTTGTAGGCCACGTTGAGTTCGCCGAAGAATTCGGGGCTGTCGAGCCAACGGCGCGAGTAGCGCGCGCGGTAGGAATCGTCTTCGGCAACGATGCCGCGCATGGGCACGAAGCCGTGGAGCGACAGGCGCGCCGAGAGGTTGTCGTTGTAGCGGTAGACGGGCACGATGCCGGCGGCGACGAACGAGTTGGCGCGGAACGCGGGGTTGAAGGCGTTGTTGCTCGACGGCGTGGGCAGATATGCCGGGGCGGCGACCACCGAGGCCGAGTAGTTGGGAAGCAGCTTGCGCGTGGATAGCATGATGTCGCTCTCGATGCCGAGCGAGAAATGCGGCGATGTGGCAAAGTAGTTGCGCGTGCGGCTTTCGAGCTGGAGCCAGCGGGTGTCGCCATGCTCGCGCGTCTGCACGGTGTTGCCGGGCGTGTAGCGGTAGCGGCCGGTGATGCCCATGGCTGCTATGTCGTAGGAGTGGCCGCGGGTGGGGTAGTTGATGTCGTCGAGCGTCGACGAGGTGTAGCGCACGAATGCTTCCCAAAGGTTGAGGCGCGTGGCGTCGCGCGTGTCCACCACGTCGGGCATAAGGTTGGCGCCATAGTAGGTGTCGAACAGGTGGCCGAAGCCTACGCCGGCGTCGAGGCGTCCGCCCGAGCCGATGGCGAAAGCCCATTTGGCGCGTCCGAAATACTCATGGTTGAGGATAAACGACGGGGCCTTGTCTTCAAAGAACAGTTTGTCGTCTTGATAGTATTTGTGTCGGAACACCACGCCCTGCAACTCAATGGCCGAGGGGGTGCGTGTGCGCAGGTAGAGGCGTGTCGACAGGTCGGCGCCCATGTAGCTTTGCCCTATCCACGCCCCGAGCGAGGCCGCCACCGAGCTGAAACTGAGCGTAGAATACCCGGCCGAGAGATAGACATAGCTCGATGTGGACGAGGTGACGTATCCGCCGAAGCCGACACGGAAATTGTCCTTGATGGCGGCTTTGAGGTCGAGGGCAAAGAGGCCGGTCGAGTCGTTGTAGGTCGACTGCGGATGCAGGTCGCGCAACCGGCCCGGGGAGATGGCGCGGTAGAACGACGAGCGGGCGCGGGCTATGCCGAAGGTGTCGGCCTCGTGGCGTCCCGAACCGGTGAAAAGATAGCGGAGATAGCGGTTTTGCTTGTGCGTGCCGCCTGTGACGGAGATGCTGTCGAAGCGCACATAGGGCGACTGCGACTTGAACACAGCGCGGCGCAACTCGCGCGCCTCTTTTGGCACGCGTGTGTGGACGCGGCTCTTTATCGAGTCCATCATGGCCATGGCATGGTCGTAGCCAATCTTGTAGATTTGCTGCGCCTTGGGGAAATCGAGCAGGCTGAATTGGTCGAGATTGATGCGCATCTTTATGCCTTGGTCGGCGGGCAGGTCGTAGTTGTTGTTCTGAATCACAAGATTCTCAATCTGGGCCATGAGCGAGGTCTGCGGCCCGGATGAACTTGCGCTCACGTCCACGCCCAGCATTATCGACGGGGCGAAATCCTCGCGCATCACGTCGACGGGGAAATTGTCGTAGATGCCGCCGTCGTAGAGCAGCATCGAGTCAATCCGTGTGGGCTGGAACACTACCGGGAAACTCATCGACGCGCGTATGGCGTCGCCAAGCCGCCCGGAGCGGAGCACCACCTTATGCTTGGCCTCGCAGTCGGACGCCACGCAGCGGAACGGCACGAAAAGACGGTCGAAGTCGCCGCCGCACTGCGCCGTGTAGCCCGAAAACAGTTCCATGAAGGCAAACGACATGGGCATTGGCGAGATAAGCGAGGCGGGCACGGCTGACTTTGCGGCCCGGATAGAGTCGCGCTTCGACGAGATTGGCACCGACAGCATCACCGGCGAGGGAGGCTCGGTGGCGAAATAGTAGATATAGTCGGGGTCGATTTGCCCTGTCGACCAGTATCCGAACTCTTTCGAGAGAAGGAGTTGCATCATCTCGTCGGGGGTGTAGCCTGCGGCGTAAAGGCCGCCTACGATGGCTCCCATCGACGTGCCTGTGATATAGTCGATGGGTATGTCGTTTTCTTCCAGGGCCTTGATTACGCCAATGTGGGCGATGCCTTTCGACCCGCCTCCGCTCAGCACCAGGCCCACCGACTGGCTGTCGGCCGAGGCTTGCGCCGGGGTGTATGCAATGGCCATCGCCGCCGCTGCGGCCGCCGCCAATATCCGTCTCATAGGTTAAATAGTTGAAAATTAAAAAACTTCGATTTAAATCGATTTAAATCGATATATTTCGAAATAAATCGAAATAAATCGAATTATCTCGATTTAAGTCGAATTAAGTCGATTTATTTCGATAACAATTCCGGGCGCGTTTAGTTTGGCTCGGTGATGAAAGAATCCTTGAATCCGAGGAAATAGAGGATGCCGTCGATGCCGATAGTGGATATCGACTGGCGGGCAGTCTCCTTCACCTTGGGCTTGGCGTGGAAGGCGATGCCGAGACCGGCGGTGCCGAGCATGGGCAGGTCGTTGGCGCCGTCGCCCACGGCGATGGTCTGGGCTATGTTGATGTTTTCCACCTGGGCTATGATGCGCAGCAGCTCGGCCTTGCGCTTGCCGTCGACTATGTCGCCAACATATCGGCCGGTGAGGCGTCCGTCCTCGATTTCGAGTTCGTTGGCATACACATAGTCGAAGCCGAAGCGTTGTTTGAGATAGTTGCCGAAATAGGTGAATCCGCCCGACAGGATTGCCGTTTTGTATCCGGCGCGTTTGAGCACCTCCATCATGCGGCCCACGCCCTCGGTGATGGGCAGGTTTTCGGCAATCTCCTGCATTACGTTCACGTCGAGGCCTTTGAGCAGCGACACGCGCTGGCGGAAACTTTCGCAGAAGTCGATTTCGCCGCGCATCGCGCTTTCTGTGATGGCTTTCACTTGGTCGCCCACGCCGGCGCGCATAGCCAGTTCGTCGATAACCTCCGTTTCGATAAGCGTGGAGTCCATATCGAAGCACACCAGACGGCGGCAGCGGCGGAAGAGCGTGTCTTCTTGCAAAGAGATGTCGAAATCTTCATCGGCCGACACCTGCATGAAGCGTCGCTGCATGGCTGCCACATCGTGTGGTGTGCCGCGCACGGAAAATTCGACGCATGATTTCGATTTAGGCTCGTCGTCGTTGAGCGGGGCACGGCCTGTGAGGCGGCGGATTGCGTCGATATTAAGCCCTTGCTCGGCTATCTCCTTGGTTATAAGAGCGATATGCCGGGCTGTGAGCTTGCGGCCGAGGGTGGTGATAATCCAACGGTTCTTGCCTTGGCGTCCTACCCAGTTTTCGTAGTCTTCAATCGACACGGGCGAGAAGCGAATCTGCACGTTGAGTTCGGTGGCCTTGAAAAGCAGGTCCTTCATAAGGTTGCCCGACACGTCGCCGTTGGTTTTCACGAGGAAACCGAGCGAGAGCGTGTGGTGGATGTCGGCCTGGCCTATGTCGAGGATGCCGGCATCGTATTTTGCAAGTATTTCAGTGAGGGCGCTTGTCACGCCGGGGCGGTCGGCGCCTGATATGTTGATGAGTATAAGTTCGAGCATAAGTTTGGAAGTTTTGGGAGATTTTTCGAATAATCGAATACTCGAATAATCGAGCAGTCGAGAAGCCGATTATTCAATTACATATGGCCGGATGGTGTCGCGCCAAAGGAGATAGCCGGGGCCGAGGAGGTGGAGGCCGTCGTTGGTGAGGTGGCGGTGCATGTGGCCGTCGGAGTCGGCAAACCGGCTGTAAAGGTCGATCCATGTGAAGCCTTCTTTTTCGGCTTGGGCGGCGACGAGGGCGTTAACGTCGCGTATCACCTGCTCCTTGTCGGCCATCTTTTTGTATCGGCCAAACGAGATGTTGACCGGCAGGCACGACTGCACATAGAGCTTCGTGCCGGGCATGTCGCGGCGTATTTCACGGATAAGGCCGAGATAAGCCGAGGCCACGGAGTCGGCCGTGAGGTCGTGCGATATATCGTTTACGCCAATCATCAGGAAAATCTTGGCGGGCTGCCCCTTTACGAGCGGGCGCAGGCGCATTTTCACGCCGTCGATCACGTCCGACGATATGCCGCGGTTTTTCACGTTGGGCATGCCGAGGAGTTCGTGCCATTCGCCGCCGTTGGTGAGCGAGTTGCCGAGCATGATTATGTCAGACGGGTTTACGGGCAGCACGTCGAACAGCGTTGAGCGCTGATAATAGAACACGTCGGGCTTGTAAGCCTCCTGAGCCGATGCGCTCAGCAGCGACAGCAAGGCTGTGACGGCAAATGCTATTCGTTTCATTTTATTGTATAGTTTAATTTTTTTGTCACGTTTATTTTCAGGTCGTCGAGGTCGAAACGGCCGGTAAAGACAGCGCGGGCCAGCCGGCGCACAAGGCCGTGGCGGCGATGGTAGGCGTTGAAATCTTCGCGGGCAGGGTCGAAGTCGGCATGGTAGGCCGATGTGGAGGTGACGAAGCAATAGGTTAGATGCTCCACCACGGCGGCCACGGAGTCGACGGCGTGAGCGTCGAGGGCCAGCAGATTTTCGCGCTCCGGAGCCACGCACATCACGCCGCTTTCGGCGGCCCGGCGGCGCACAGGGGCGATAAGCTCGTCGTAGCGACGGTAGATATCGGAGAGGTCGAAATCGTGGTATGCCGTGTTGTCGCCGAGGTTCTGGATGGGCCGGAGCTGGAGCACAGATATTTTAGCGCCGTCGAAAAGCTCGGGGATGCCGGCCATCTCGGCCACGTTGAGATTGTTGAATGTGTAGTTGATGCGCAGAAGGAAGCCGGGATGCTTTGTCTGCACACGTTTGATGGCGTCGACGAGGCGCAGAAGATTGTCGAACTTCGCGCCCTGCATCAGGTGCTCGTAGGTTTGCCGGGTGGTGCCGTGGAGCGAGATGGTAATGCCCGTGAGGCCTGCGTCGACAAGGGCGTTGAGGCGGTCGAAGTCGAGCAGCTGGCCGTTGGTGGTGAGTTCGATGGCGGGGATGCCTTGCCGGCGGCCTTCGGCCACAAATGCTTCGAGGTCGGGCGAGAGCGTGGGTTCGGCCGAGCAGCCGAGTTGCAGTTTGAGAGTGCGGCGGAAAAGAGCGCGGCTCACTTCCGAGAGGCGTTCAGCCGTGAATTTCGGCAGAGGGCGAGGCCGGCTGCCGGGGTCGGAAAACGCGCACATTTGGCAACGTATGTTGCAGGCCATCACCGGGTCGAGGTACACGCCGATATAGCGCATTCCCGTCAAATGGGCGCCCAAGAGTGAAAGATATTTCACCCTCGGGCTTTTTATGGAAAGGAATTTTTTAGAGTATTTGTAAAAATTCATGTCAATGATTGTTGCGGTAAGCGTCGACGGCCTTCTTCACGGAGCCGTGGAGCAGGAGCAGCCGTCGGGCCTCGTCGTAGGGCAGGCCGAGTTCTTCTACCACCATGCGTGTGCCGCGGTCGACAAGTTTGGCGTTTGAAAGCTGCATGTTCACCATCTTGTTGCCTTTCACGCGGCCCATCTGTATCATCACCGAGGTGGTGATCATGTTGCAAATCATCTTTTGGCCGGTGCCCGATTTCATGCGCGAGCTGCCGGTGACATATTCGGGGCCGACAACCATCTCGATGGGGATGTCGGCGGCCGCCGACAGCGGCGAGTCGGGGTTGGAGCATATGGAGCCGGTGAGGATGCCGTGGCGGCGGCACTCTTCAAGCGCGCCTATCACATAGGGCGTGGTGCCGGAGGCGGCTATGCCTATCACGGTGTCTTTGTCGTTGATGCCGAACTCTTGCAGGTCGAGCCAGCCTTGTTTGGTGTCGTCTTCGGCATTTTCCACGGGATGACGCAGGGCGTAGTCGCCGCCGGCTATGATGCCTACCACCCAGCCCGGGTCCATGCCGAATGTGGGCGGTATCTCGGAAGCGTCGAGCACGCCGAGGCGGCCCGATGTGCCGGCTCCCATATAGAATATGCGTCCGCCGCGGCGCATACGCTCGACGATGGCCGTGACAAGTTTTTCAATCTGGGGTATTGCCTTCTCTACGGCAATGGCTACTTTTTTGTCCTCGTTATTTATGTCATGGAGGAGCTCTCCGACAGATTTCTGTTCGAGATTATCGTAAAGCGACGGTTTTTCGCTGATTTTGTCAAACATAATGTGTGGAATTTAGACAGTTGTTAGCTATGGAAACGGATTAGGCCCGGCATGGGGCTTTGCAGGATTTCGCCGACGGTGCATCCCGTTTGCGATGCGGCGTCGGAGAGCACCTTGCGGAAATGGTGGGCGATGGAGCCGATGAAATTCACCTTTACGGAGCGGTGCTCGGGATATTGGCACACGTTGCGCACGAAGAAAGCGCGGAACGATTCGAGCACCAGGCGGTGGATGGCCGGTTCGCCGATGTTTTCGAGCAAGAAGGGCGCGAGCGACGCCAGGAAGCGGTTGGGCGCCGGTTCCTTATAGACGCGGCGTATGATGGCGAGGCGGTCGAGATTGTATTGCGAAAGGAATTTTTCGCAGATACGAGCCGGCAGCTGATTTTTGAGCACGTCGCCCACAAGCAGTTTGCCGAGCACGGCTCCGGAGCCTTCGTCGCCGAGGATAAATCCCAGCGGCGACACGTTGGAGGCGATTTGCGCGCCGTCGTAATAGCACGAATTGGAGCCGGTGCCCATGATGCAGGCTATGCCGGGGGCATGGCCGCAGAGGGCGCGGGCGGCGGCGAGCAGGTCGGTGTGCACTTCCACCTTGCCGGCCGGGATGTTGGCGCGGATAGCCTCGGCCACGTTGGCGCATACTTCGGGCGAGATGCACCCCGCGCCGTAGAAGTAGACGGCGTCGATGGCGTCGCTTCGGCCGGCGAGGAATTCGCCAAGCGCGGGCATGAGTTCGGCGGCCAACCGGGCCTTGATTTCCTCGCCGGTGAGCAACACGGCGTTGATGCCGGGCGTGAAAATCTGTTTTAATACTTCTCCATTGTTTACGGCGCACCAGTCGATTTTGGTGCTTCCGCAGTCTGCAATCAGAATCATATCTTGATGTAAATTTTCTTTTTATAAAGGATGTAGCCGAAGCACCAGTTGAACAGCACGAACAGGGCCGCGAAGCAGAACGATGCCAAGGTGGTGTTTTCGCCGCAAAGGGGCACAAGGAAGTGGCGGAACACGAGGGTGTGGAGGTTGACGAAGCCTTGTTCGGCCGATGCCATGGGGATGCGGATGAATCCGAACAGGATTGACCATACTGTGCCGAGGCAGTACATAAACAGCGGGTTTACGCCAAACGACTCGAAGAAGCGGCACCAGCGGCGGTGGCCCTTGATGTCGATAATCCATATGAGCAGGCCAAGAAACGACGAGGCCAGGCCGCATGTGGTGAGCACGAATGTAGGCGACCATATTTTCTTGTTTATCGGGCATCCGTAGCTGAGCAGGAAGCCGGCGAAGGTGAGGATGGTGCCCACGATGAAAAGGCGGTTGATGCGCAGGTTGTTGTCTTTTGTCGACACTATGAGCCAGCCGCAGAGGAAGCCTATGAGGCAGTGGGCTATCGACGGCAGGGTCGACAGCAGCCCTTCGGGGTCGAATTTCAGACGGAGGCCGTCGATGGTGTCGGCATACATGTGGTCGGGGCCGAGCACCTTATGGTCGACGATTGAGATAACATTTGCGTCGGAAAACTCAAATCCGTGGCCGAAAACGAGTATCAGGAAATAGCCCGCAAGCATCACAATCACCGTCCACGCAAGCTGCCGGCGCGAGAGCAGTATGGCAAGCAGCGACGACACGCCGTAGCACAGCGCCAGGCGGGGCATCACCCCGAGGATGCGTATGTGGCTGAAATTGAACAGGGCGTCGGTAAGCGACATGTCGGGATTGCGCAGTCCGCCGAGAATCCGGCCGAACCATGCCAGGGCGAATCCGATGAAGAAAATCACCACCGTGCGGCGAAGTATCTTGGCCAGGGTGGGCCAGGTGAACGAGAAATCATATTTGCGCAGGGAGAAGTAGGTGGACACGCCCATGATGAACATAAAGAAGGGGAATACCAGGTCGGTGGGCGTGAGGCCGTGCCACTCGGCGTGGCGAAGCGGAGCGTAGATGTCGCTCCACGTGCCGGGATTGTTGACAAGAATCATGCCCGCGATGGTGATGCCGCGGAGTATGTCGAGGGCGAGCAACCGGCCTCCTTTATTTTTCGAGATTGATTGTGTAGCTGTCATGTGATGATGCCGGTTTAGGACTTGTTACTTTATTTACAAGGTAGACTATCGACTTGTAGGGGATGCCCGAGTTGGTCGACAGGCCTATCTCGCAGGTGCGCGAGTTGGAATAGCCGTCGACGGCTCCGAAAGCCTCGATTTGGGAGCGGAGCTTGCGCAGGCCCCAGGCGTTGAGTTCGGGGTGGGTGAAGCCTTTGTCGCCGGCGAAGCCGCAGCAGCCAATTTCTTGCGGAACGAGCACACGCGACGAGCAGCGCGATGCCAGCGACACTATTTTGCCGGCCAGGCCCATGCGGCGCGTTGAGCATGTGACGTGCACGGCTACCGGGGTGTCGACAGGGCTGAATTCGAGATATGGCACAAGACAGTCCTCGATAAACTCGGCGGTCTCGTAGAGGCGCACGCGCTTGATATGGTCGCGCATGCGGTGGAGGCAGGGGCTCTGGTCGCACACCACGGGCCAGCGGCCATGTTCGGTGGCTTCCCACAGGGCGGCATCGAGTTCGGCAGTCTTGCGGTCGGCAATGTCGGGCATGCCCTTGCTTTCCCAAATCATGCCGCAGCACAGATTTTTCATGCCGGAGGGGAAAATCACTTCATAGCCGGCTTTTTCGCAGAGGTGTACGACATGGTTTATCAGGTCGCCGGAAAATTCCTCCTTGCCGTCGGCCGACGCTCCCATGGTGCGGTTGATGCACGAGGGGAAATATACCACTTTCCGCATTTGAGGCGGAGTCTGCGGTATTTTGCCGAATCGCGGGCGAGGCAGCGAGGCAGTCCACAGCGGGAGACCTATGTCGTGGAGGGCGCGCCCTATAACGTTTGTGGCCTTGTCGCCGAGGATATCGTGTGCTATCTGGGCGGCTCCGAGCACCGGCTTTATTGCCGAGCACACGGCTCCGAGATGTGCGGCGGCGAAGTCGCCGATTTTATATCCGGCCGACGAGGGCGGCAGGGCGGCTTGGCGGAAATCGTGGATGAGGTCGCCGGTGTTGATGCCCATGGGGCACGATGTGGAGCAGAGGCCGTCGCCGGCGCAGGTTTCGTTGCCGAGATAGCGGAATCCGCGGCGCAGTTCGGCCAGCATGGCCGGGTTCTCGCCCGAGCGTTCGAGCCTCGACATCTCGCGGGCGGCCACGATGCGCTGGCGGGCCGACAGCGTTAGCCCGCAACTTACGCAGTTCACCTCGCAGAAGCCACATTCGATGCAGCGGTCGACCTTGGGGTCGGTGAGCGGCAGGGGCTTGAGGTGGCGCAGGTAACATTCGGGGTCGTCGTTGAAAATCACGCCGGGGTTGAGTATGCCTTTGGGGTCGAAAGCGTCCTTGATGCGGCGCATGAGACGGAATGCCTTCTCGCCCCATTCTTTCTCGACAAACGGAGCCATGTTGCGGCCGGTACCGTGCTCGGCTTTGAGCGAGCCGTGATAGCGGTCGACCACAAGTTGCTCGATGCGGCGCATCAGGTTGGCGTAGCGGTCGATTTCGGCTTGCGTGTCAAACGACTGGGCTATGATAAAGTGGTAGTTGCCTTCGAGGGCGTGGCCGTAGATGCAGGCGTCGTCGTAGCCGCACTCGCCGAGCAGCCGGGCCAGGTCGACCGACGCGTCGGGCAGGTCGTCGATATGGAAGGCGATGTCTTCAATCAGAGCCGTGGTGCCGGCAGGGCGCGTTCCGCCCACAGCCGGGAATACGCCGGAGCGCATCTTCCACATGGCGCCCACTTCGTCGGGGTCGGATGTGAAGCGGACCGGCTTGTATGTCGAGAAGCGCGAAAGCACGCCGGTGATTTCGGCCGTCTGCCGTGCAACTTCGTCGTCGGAGTCGGCGCGAGTCTCGATAAGCAGGGCCGTGAGATCGGGACCGGTGGTGTCGTTGACAGATGCCAGCGACTTGCGGTCGAGAAGCTCGCACGAATACACCGGAGCCTCTTTTTTGAGGGCTACGACGGCGCGGCAAGCCTCGGCCATGTCGGAGAAATATACCATTGCCGACGCCGATGCCGGATAAAGATGCGATGTGGCCACGGTGGCCTCGCTGAGGAAGGCGAGTGTGCCTTCCGAGCCAACCATTACATGAGTGATGATATCCCAGGGGTCGGTGAATACGGCAAACGGCAGCAGGTTGAGGCCGGTGACGTTTTTGATGGAATATTTATAGCGGATGCGCTCGCACAGTTCGCTGTCGGCCTTGATTTCGTCGCGGATGGCCTCGATGTCGGCGATGAGGCGGCGCACGGTGGGATGCAGCTCGGCGCGGGGACGGGAGCGGTCGGCGGCGGTGTCGACCACAGTGCCGTCGGCAAGGACGATGCGCGCCGAGCGTATTATCTTGTCGGAATTGGCATGTGTGCCGCAGTTCATGCCCGAGGCATTGTTGATGATGATGCCGCCCACCATGGCCGAAGCCTTCGACGCGGGGTCGGGGGCGAACATGCGTCCGTAGGGACGCAGGATTTCGTTTACTCTCGCGCCGATTATGCCGGGCTGGAGAGTGATTTCGGAAGCGTCGTCGCTTATTTTGTAATGCTCCCAGTTTTTTCCGGCCACAAGGAGCAGAGAGTCGGTTATGGCCTGTCCGGCAAGGCTCGTGCCGGCGGCGCGGAAAGTGACAGCCACACCGGCCGCCCAGGCCTGTCGCAGGATGTGCGACACCTGAGTCTCGTTTTCCGAGCGCACCACCATCTTGGGCACAAGCCGGTAGAATCCGGCGTCGGTGCCCCATGCCAGGCAGCGCAGCGGGTCGGTGTAGACCTTCGATTTGTCTATGAATGGCGATATATCGAACATTCTTGTGTAAGTTTAAAGTCTTAATGACTTATTAACGTTTGAATTTCGGTAATTAAAAATAAATTCGAGGATTTTTTACGTTAATGACCATGAAAGAACCGTTAATTAGTGCTAATTAAAGATTAATGATTAATTAATGGGAATTAAGTATGTCACAAAAGAAAGTTAATACTTTGAGTGTAGGGACGCACGGCTCGTGCGTCCGTTACAAAACAATATT